>OMVU01000089.1 GCA_900314565.1 uncultured Eubacteriales bacterium | reverse complement strand
TACGGGCTAAGCGAACAGCCTAATGTGGAAGACGCTCAAAAGCGTTGTTCGACCACAGGGCAGGTACAAGCTCGTGACTTCAGTCATGAGTACGTTGACTCATGCAGATTTGCTGCCCCTGGTCCTGCAAAGCGGAAGCCATCTCACACTGTAACTGATTTGTTGCCCCCGCCTATAGGGGCGGGGGCATCTCACACTGAGATATACGGAAAGCCGTAAGACTTGAAATTACGGAAGGATATGCACCTGAATATGCCGTCCGAATGGCCGCCAAAGACAGGTGGGATCAGTTCGTGTTCTTCGTGATATCTCACAAAGTTCTGTAACACTTCCGCTAAAAAATAAGGAAATTTTAATAAAACAGCTATGATTCAACCCCCGCCTCATGGTATGATTAAATATATGCCGGCAGACGCGCATTCTGCCGGAAATCTGCTCCGGGCAACGTTCAAAGTACTGCGCAAGCCGGTGATCATATCTTGCTTTTCACCTGTCGCAGCTGAGATCTTTACCTCATTTCGGAAAGGAAACGGATTATGAAAAAAGTATTTGCAAGCGATTTCGACGGAACACTCTATTTCTACAAAGCGGAGGTCAAGCTCCCTCCCGAATCTGTCGAGAAGATCAAAGAATATCAGGCTGCGGGAAATTATTTCGGGCTTTGCACCGGCCGTCAGGTAGGCGGACTTACCCCCTTCATCGGCGGTTTCTTCGAGCCGGATTTCTGGATCACAAGCACCGGTTCCAACATTATCGACAAGGATATGAAGGAGATCCGCAAGCTTTTTGTTGACCGCGATGTCATCGACAGGATCGTCAAGGACGTCAAACCGCGCGGCAACAGGATCTCGATCGATATCGACGGCGTGATCAACGTCTTTGAGGAAATGGATTACCCGGGCGAATACAACGTCATCACCGGTATGGACGACGCCCCCGAAGGCATGGTCCACGGCGTCGGCATCCACTGCGAGACACTGGAGGAGGCCGCTGCCCTGACTGCCGAGATCAATGAGAAGTATGGCGATTATCTGAACGCTTTCCAGAATGTTATTGAAGTGGATATCGCACCGAAAGGAACCTCCAAGGGGGAAGCCATCTCCGTGATCCGCAAGCATTTCGGCGACTGCAAAGTCTATGGCATCGGAGACTCCCTGAACGACCTTCCGCTGCTCCTGGCTTCCGACGTATCCTACACGTTCCCCTATGCCCCGAAAGAGGTACAGGAAAAGGTCACCAAGATCGTCGATACCATTGTCGACGCACTGGAAGACAGTATGCAGGACGAGATCTGATGGATCCCGTCGCAGGAATCTGATGGATCCCGTCGCAGGGATCTGAAAGATCCGTCACAGGGATCTGAAGGATCCCGTCATAAAGAACAGGAGAGACCTGCCTGCGTCTGTTTCCGAGGGCGCACGCAGGTCCATTTATCCCGCACATTAATTAACAGACAGAAACTGATTTAACGAGGAGCAAAACACTATGATAACCCAGGTTTTGAGAGATTGCAGAAAATATGAGGAGGAGAAGGAGCAGTTCATTACCGAAAAGGAACGGCCTGCCTTCCACCTGTCCTCCCGCGCAGGCTGGATGAATGACCCGAACGGCTTTTCCTATTACAAGGGCCAGTATCACATGTTCTACCAGTATCACCCCTTTGATTCCCACTGGGGCCCGATGCACTGGGGACACGCTGTGAGCAATGACCTTCTCCACTGGACATATCTTCCGGCCGCCATGGCCCCGGATATGCCATACGACCGCAACGGCTGCTTCTCAGGATGCGCGATCGAGCTTCCTGACGGACAGCATCTCCTGATGTATACCGGTGTCATCCACGAATACACGAAGAGCGGAGAGGTCCGGGAGGTACAGACCCAGTGCCTTGCCTTCGGCGACGGTATGGACTACACGAAATATGAAGGGAACCCGGTGCTTACGGAGAAGGATCTTCCCCTCGGCGGCAGCCGCTATGCCTTCAGGGATCCGAAGATCTGGAAGCATGCGGACGGCTCTTACCGCTGCATGATCGCCAACAACCGGATCGGACACGGCGGACGGATGCTTCTCTATAAGAGCGAGGACTGCATCCACTGGGAATTCGTTAAATCTCTTGTGGAGAACAATTACAGGCTCGGTCTTATGTGGGAGTGCCCGGATTTCTTTGAGCTGGACGGGAAGCAGGTCCTCCTCGCAAGCTCTCAGGATATGCTCCCGAAGGGACTTGAATATCACAACGGGAACGGTACTTTCTACATGATCGGAAAATACGATCAGGATGAGGAAGTTTTCAAGGAGGAGACCAACCATTCCATCGACTACGGAATCGATTTTTACGCACCGCAGACCGTTCTCACGCCGGATGGCCGCAGGATCATGATCGGCTGGATGCAGAACTGGGATACCTGCAACCTGCACACGGCTTCCATCCCGTGGTTCGGTCAGATGTCCCTGCCGCGCGAGCTCTCGATAAAGAACGGTGTCCTGTACCAGACTCCGATCCGTGAATTCAATGACCTGCGCTGTGACGAGCGCGCATACGAGGAAGTGAAGCTCGAGGATGACGAGATCGAGCTGCCGGGCATTGACGGACGCATGATCGATCTCACGATCGATCTGAAGCCGCAGGACCCCATGAGGATCTATCAGAAATTCGCGCTGCGCTTTGCGCAGGATGACGAGTTCCACACAGCGATCAGCTTCAGGCCTCACGAATCCACGCTCAAGATCAACCGAAAGTTCTCCGGCTCGAGAAGAGCGATCCTTCATCAGCGAAGAGCTTACGTAAATCACAATAACGGCGCTCTCCGTCTGCGTCTCATTCTCGACCGCTACAGCGCCGAGGTCTTTGTGAATGACGGTGAGAAGGTCATGTCCGTGACGATCACAACAGATCTCTCGGCAAAAGGAATCTCCTTCTTCGCGGACGGCGCACTGATCATGGATATCGTAAAGTATACGATCGATCCTAAAAAATAAGAAAGGCAGCTGTTCACGGACCGCTGCAGTCATAAGCACAAAAGAGGACCTGCTTTCCGGAACATCCGGAGAGCAGGTCCTCTTTCAAGAAACAAAAATCTTATCAGATCACGAAGTCATCCTTCACGGACGGAGCGAGTGTCCAGATCTTCACCTCGACATTATCCGTCGCGGTGTAATTGAACTCATCCGCCTCCGGATACAGGTGTGTCGTGAAGGTCGATTCACCGTCATTCGCGAAAATCTCAACAGAGCACTTATCCGCAAAGATGCGAAGCTTCTCAAGCGGCCGGTCAAGCGGCATCTCGAGCACCTCACCGACATTTTCATTGAACCGCTTGTTCATGCCGGTCCTGTCGATGACAGCCGTCTTCCTTGCATCGTCGTAATGGATCGTCAGTCCGCCACTGCCGTCCGCCTTCGTGAAGAGGTTGAGATCCGCATCCCCGCCTTTCACAGCCGCTTCCATCTCGAACACGGCCGGAAGCGTTCCGTCCGCAGCGACCTCATCGATCCTCAGCTGTTCTATGCCTTCGACCGGGGTCTGCACAAGCTTGCCGTTCACGAGACGGAGCTCTCTCGGCAGGCACATGCTGCCTTCCCACTCATCCGGTTCTGTCGGATAGTGATTATCCGGAAGTCCGATCCAGGCAATGAGGATCGCTTTATCCGGATCTTCCACATTGGCTGCGAACTGCGCTGCATAGAAGTCAAAACCGAAGTCAAGATACTGATAATCCGCCTCCGGCGTAAAGGTCAGCGTGTCGTAATCCATCTTTCCTACGATATAGACATTGTGGTTCGTGCTCTCCGCACGGCCGGGCAGTTTCGTATACTGCGGGGAGAAGATCAGGATGTCCTTTCCGCTGATGTTGACGATGCACGGGCATTCCCACATACCGCCAAAGTCCTCGAATCCCGGAACATTGAGCTGGCCGGCGAATTCCCATCCGGAAAGCAGGTCTGAGGACTTGTAGATGAGGGCCGTTCCCTTCTTGTCCATCGTCTGCGCGCCGATGAAAATGAAGTACTTCTTCTGATCCGGCACCCAGATGACCTTCGGGTCTCTCTGATGCTCGCTGTAATCCGGACGCGGTCCGAACAGCGGCTCCGGCAGCTTGACCGGTTTTCCGTCCGGGCCGATCTTCGCCGCGCAGGTATACGGCGTGCGGATCCAGTTCTCATCTCTGTGGTTGCCTGTATAGAACAGATAGAGATCATCTCCGTAAGCAATCGCGGAGCCCGAGTGCGTTCCCTTGTTGTCGAAGATCCTGTCAGGCTTCAGACCGACGCCTTCGTTCGTCCAGTGGATGAGATCTTTCGACGATACATGATACCAGTACTTCAGTCCGTGGACTGCTCCCCACGGGCACCACTGATAATACAGATGCCACACGCCCTTGTGATAGACAAAGCCGTTCGGATCACTGGACAGACCTGTGACCGGCATAATATGATACGTCTGACGATAGACAGATTTGAGAATGCGGCCAAAGAGATCTCTTACATCTTCCGCGCTTTCAAGTACGCGATATCTTTCTTCTAGCGTCCACTGTTTCATCTCATTCACTCCTTGTTTTATAAGTTTGAAACTCCTCTTACCGACCGGATGAATCAACATGCCGGGCTTTTATTCACAAAACACGTACATGTCCTTCTTCCCTTGTGCATAATCTGTCTTTATTTTAAGGGTTTTATGAAAAAATAACAATATAAAACGCTAATATCCGTTAATTTTCAGCACTTTTACGTATCAGTATCGTCCTCTTCCGCTTCTTCCAGGTCCGCTTCCCGCATCATATTGTTGAGCATGACCGCCTTGATGACCCGCTCCCGGAGCATTTTTCTGTCAAAGCCCAGGAGCCTCAGTACATGGAACTGAAGGAGCGCCAAAAGCTCCGCGTTGACAAAAAAGAGCTCCTCCTCCGAAAATGACCTCACCAGCTTGGAAGCGTCATAATGCGTGTAGTAATTTCTCGTATCGATGATCTTCTGAATAAAATCGGGGAGTGCGAGTTCACCGAGCCTTAAGAAGAGGACCTCCCCCTCCGCAAAAGTGAGATCGGCGAGCCGGCTGCGCAGAAAGATCCCGTTCTTGTTCCTTGACTGCCCCTTATCGATCAGGAACAGTCTCCACTCCTCACATTCCTCCTCGCTGTGCTTCTTTGAAAACTCTTCGATCAGCTGATCCACGCGCTCAAAATAATACTTGACCTTATTGGTAATAAATCGTGCGTGGAACGTCTCGAGCGCCTGCACAAGATTTAAGAAAATGAGCTCATCGGACCCGCCGCCCTTCTCAAAAGCAGTCATATAGAGGTCCAGGATCGGGCGCAGCTTCGCGTAATGGGTCCGCCATTGCTCGAACCGCTCCCCGCTGCTGATGTCGCCGAAACGATAGAGAAAGCTGCCTGTTCTGCGGACCATCTCGCCGGACTCTTCATTTCCCCCTCCGATCAGCAGGTCGGCGCGCTTCAGCCGTTTTACATCCTGCCCGTTCCGATCCTTCAGGACCGAGTAAATAGACGGATGACAGTACTGTGCACTCCGTACAGCCGGCCGCTTGCTGATCCCGATGCCGATCATGTAGGCGATCGCGCGGACATCCTCCATGATCGTATCAAAGGAGACAGCGATCCCATACGAAAACTCGAACCAGACCTTCTGCCGGACGACCATCTCTGTCTCGAAGTTCTCGAATCCTCCCCACTCATTGACGGGGCGGGCCGTGATCGTAAGGTTATCGTTGATGACCATTTCGACCGGCTCCGAACTGTCCCAGGCGAGATATTCGTTGTTCTCGCCGATCTCCCAGTGGTAACTGCAGAGCCCGGTCCACTCTATGATATCTCCGAATTCAAAGAAGGCTTCCCGGAACTTGATCTCGCTCTCATCCTCCACGGTAAGCCCCCAGAAAGCGTACCCCGCAGAAAATCTTGCGCGCCATGTCGCCCCGCTGTCCCTGAATACACGGACGAACTGGCATCCCGAGAGCAGGACGGAATCTCCGTTGAAAAGCTTCCCATTTATAAAGGGCACACGCCCTCTGTAGGGAGTCCCCGGTCTTTTTCTGCCGTCCTCCGCTGTCAGAATAATGTCAAGAGAGATTGTTCTGTGTTCCCGGTCGACATAGAGATCTCCCTGAAAGAACTCTTCCTTTTTATAAAAGCGCCATGTGCCACTGTATTTGATAGATTTTGTCATAAAGGCCTCCGACCTCTCTTTTTATTCTTCATCGCGCTTTTCCTCGTGTCTTCAGACATGAGATACGCGCGCAAATTGAAACTTGCCTTCACCTTTTCGGAAATTTTTTCCCGGCTGCTGCCGTACCGACGCGTTCGGGAGGTTTCAGTAATTTATTATACCATCTGCCGGAGGAATTTAGGACCTGACAATGTGAAAAAGCATCCGTATCCGTTAACATCCTGCAGCTGTCCCCTCCTCAGATCAAAAGCAGTTATGAACGAAGCTGCTCTGCATTTACGGGGACGGACAGGTCCCGGATGAGCAGTTCTGCTCATAAGAGAACAGATAATTTCACGGCTTTCCAATGACATTTTTTGTGCACTTTTTTACCAGATTTGTGCTTATTTGTAAAAGGGCGGGGGCAATTTTGGGGGCCAGCACAACATTTATTACATATTTCGTTAATATTTTATAAAGCAAATAATCAAAATCGCTGATTTTCTTTCATTTATTTCCGAAATTTGGAAAACGCTATTGTATTTTCAAAGTTTTTATGACATAATGTTACGGAAATATTAAAACACCATGCGGATATACGATATCTTCCGCGAAACAAACATGGAGAGAATTACATTATGAAAAGAAAAATCCTCTGCCTGCTTCTTGGTGCTCTTATGATGGTTTCGAGCCCGTTATGCGTGCTGGCAGATCAGGAATCTGATCTTACAGCACAGAAAGAGGCTTCCTCGGATGCACTCGACAGCACAATGAGCGAAATCGAAAACACTGTTAGCGCACAGAGTACTCTGCAGCAGGAAATTTCCGATCTTGATACGCAGCTTATTACGTTAATGTCTGACATCGACATCCTCACGCTGGATATCGAGTCTACCGAATCACAGATCGATGAAAAAACAGCAGAGCTCGGTGTTGCCGAGCAGAAGCGTGACAAGCAGTACGCGGATATGAAGACCCGTATCCAGTACATCTACGAAAAAGGTGAGAATCAGTCCTGGCTCTCTTATGTATGCGGCGCTGAGACGCTTGCAGATCTTCTTAACAGAGTTCATTACGTTAAGGAAGTCAACGAGTACGACCGGGATATGCTCACAGAATATGAGTCGACTGTTCAGGAGATCGTAGCGATCAAGACAGATCTTGAAGCTTACAACGTTACTCTCACTGAAGAGCAGGCCAATCTGGAAACGCAGCAGACGGAACTTGAGGCGGCGCTGGAGATCAAAAAGCAGGAATCTTCAAATTACGACGCCGAGATCGCTGAGCTCCGTTCCAGAGCCGATGATCTGAATGCACAGATCTTAAGCGCAAACGAGCAGCTTGCACAGATCTCCGCTTCCAGAGAGGCAGCTGAAGCCGCTGCAAGCAGCAAGGCTGCAGAAGCCGCTCAGGCACAGGCTAACGCAGATGCAGCTGAGAGAGCAGCGAGCGAAGCACAGGCTGAAGCAGCAGCGCAGCAGGCAATCGCAAAGCAGGCAGCGCAGGCAGCTAAGAACGACGCTTCCCAGAAGGCAGCCGCTCAGGCAGCGCAGGAAGCAGCTGTAAAGGCAGCGCAGGAAGCAGCTATTGCTCAGGCACAGCAGGCAGCCGCTCAGGCAGCCGCTGAGAGAGCAGCACAGCAGGCAGCGCAGCGCCAGGCTGAAGCAGAAGCCAGGGCACAGGCTGAAGCGGCAGCAGCCGCAGCAGCAGCGCAGGCCGAAGCTGAAGCAGAAGCTCAGCGCCAGGCTGAAGCAGAAGCAGCCGCGCAGGCAGCTGCTGAAGCAGAGGCACAGCGTCAGGCTGAAGCAGCTGCAGCAGCCGCAGCATCCTACTCCAACTCAGCGCTTGGTCAGCAGATTGCTGATTTCGCCTGCATGTGGGTAGGCGGACCGTACGTGTCCGGCGGAACAAGCCTCACGAACGGCTGTGACTGCGCAGGTTTCGTTAAAGCAGTTTACGCGAACTTCGGCTACGATCTGATTCAGGATCCGACAATGCAGGGAACCTGCTACGGCACACCGATCGGTTCCGTTGCAGAAGCTCAGCCCGGCGACATTATCTGCTATGTAGGCGGTCACTCCGCAATTTACATCGGCAATAACACGATCGTCAACGCGAGCAATCCGGAGTACGGCATCTGCGTCCGTTCACCAGCTAACTACAGAACGATCCTTGCAATCGCAAGACTTGTATAAGAATCTTAAAGCCTCCGCCAAATCGGCGGAGGCTTTTTTTATGCGGTCTGCTCTTTACGTTTTAATCCTTTTTCTGCTTTGATTCTCTTCCTGATATATCCCCTCCTGCGGCAGTCCGCTCACTGGTCATATGTGTTGATTTTACGAAGTCATCTCCCACTGGAAAAGTACTGCAGATTCACGTATGAAATGATTGCTTCAGATACGCTCCCAGCGCACCTTCACACAGGGATTCTCCTCCTCCACCGCCTCGCACATTCTCTTCATTGTCAGAAGATATGCTCCGAGACGTTCCTCTGTCTCATTCATGAACACGATCTCAATGTCCCAGGGCTCTCCCTGTTCCGTAAGCACATCATAGAGCGCATCCAGATTATTGCCGTAATAATCCGGCAGAGGAAGGGTCTCCGCCAGACATCTGTGAAGCTCTTTTCTGTCCCTTACCCCTGATATATCTACTTTAAATTTCATATCCCTCACACTTTCCGGTCAGACAGCGACCGTACCACCTTTCTCCCGGACTCCTCCGGGCCTTCATTTTACGGATGCCGGTTACGTATTTTCTCTGAAAGAACGCACAGCACGTAAAATCCTACTCCTCCCCATACAGAAGTTCAAAGGTCTCATAATGATCTCCCGTGTAGTAGATCTGTCCGTCTGACGAATAGATGATCCGTTTCGCCCCCCTCTTCTTCTTTCCGAGGGTATCGATGTCACATTCATAATACGTCCGCCCCTTGACCTTCGGCAGGATCCCCTCATAGTTTCCGAATCTGTCACCGCCGATGCACTTTCCGGGTGCATACGGTTCCAGAGATCCGCCCTGCCAGCCGAGGGCTTTGGCTTCCTTCTTGGTAATGAAATTCGACGGCAGTTTCCCGTACAGATGAAGGTACAGCGCAACGTCCTCCTTCGACGTATAGCTGCCGTCCGGGTCCAGACTGCCCTCTGTCTCCTCTTTTACAGAAGTCGAGCTCTCCGCAGCGGCCGCTTTGCTCTCTTCGGAAGCCTCAGGCTGTTCTGCCTTTTTCGAATCTGCAGCGGCACTGCCCTGATCTTTTTGATCGGTCTTCCCGGATTCCTTCTGAGACCGGCTCTCCTGTGAGATCGAACTCTCCGCGGCCGGAGTCCCGCCCTTCGCCGTCGAATCGCCCGCAGGCTTGTTAACGCCTCCGCAGGCGCTGGCAATCAACAGCATAAGGAGCGCCAGAATAAGACTCAATATTCTTTTCTTCCGCATAAAATGAAAACCTCCTCAAATTAAAAATACAGTTTTCCGGTCTTCCCGGCAGGCGTCTTTTTCCTCTTCCCTCTTTGCGCGGCTGCGATCCGCCGGAGGCGTTTATCTCAGTGGGGGATTGTAACCCACCACTGAGACGAGCAGGATATTGATCTATCCCCCGCTTATAGAAGCGGGAGTCTTTCCCACTGAGATAAATTATCTCACAGAAACACTGATTTTTCTATCAGATTGCCGGTTCCTGACGGACTTTCATGATGACCGTATCCGTCTCTGTTCTCTGACACAGATCCGCAGCCCGGATGAAGAACGGGCTGCATTTTCCGCACATTTCCCGCATCTGAAGTCACAGAATTCTGCCTCAGAAATCAAAGATAAATGCATGCTTAATTGACAAAATTGACCAAACCCATTATAGTTAGTATATGAATATTTGTCACTTTCAACTACATGAGGTTTGATTTGATCTTTTCTTTATATGCAACATCACCTCATGTTACTCAAAGTACGGATACTGCAAATAAGACTATGCAGATGGGGCTGCGTGAACGTCCATAACGCCGCCCGGAATGGAGGTATGTACAATGTATCAGGATGAGTACAAACGCTGGCTTGCCGCTGATCTCGAAGACCCGGATCTCAAACCGGAGCTTCTTAAGATTGCTGATGATGACGAAGCGATCAAGGACCGTTTTGCGGTATCTCTCGCATTCGGAACCGCCGGTCTTCGCGGGACACTCGGCGCAGGTACCAACCGCATGAATATCTGGGTCGTTCGTCAGGCCACACAGGGCGTTGCGAACTGGGTCAAGACACAGGGCGGCAATCAGACGGTCGCGATCAGCTATGACAGCCGCCTGAAGAGCGATGTTTTCGCGAAGGAAGCTGCTGCCGTTCTTGCAGGCAACGGTATCAATGTACGCATTTATGACGCTCTTATGCCGGTTCCCGCACTGAGCTTTGCGACTCGTTACTATGAGTGCAATGCAGGCATCATGATCACAGCTTCCCACAATCCGTCCAAATACAACGGATTCAAGGCTTACGGCCCGGATGGCTGCCAGATGACGGATGATGCTGCCGCAATCGTTTATGATGAGATCCAGAAGACCGATATCCTGACAGGCATCAAGAAGATGTCCTTCGCGACCGGTGTCAATCAGGGTATCATCAAGTATGTCGAAGATGACTGCAAGGCTGCTTTCTATGAAGCGATCGAAGCCCGTCAGGTACGCCCGGGCCTCTGCAAGACAGCCGGCCTCAAGCTCGTTTACTCTCCGCTGAACGGCACAGGTCTTGTTCCGGTCACGAAGGTCCTCGGCGATATGGGCATCACAGACATCACGATCGTTCCGGAACAGGAATATCCGAACGGATATTTCACGACCGCTCCGTATCCGAATCCGGAGATCTACGAGGCAATGAAGTACGGCGTCGAGCTTGCGATCAAGGAAGGCGCAGATCTTATGCTGGCAACAGACCCGGATGCTGACCGTGTCGGTATCGCCATGAAGTGCCCGGACGGCTCCTATGAGCTCGTATCCGGCAACGAGATGGGCGTTCTTCTTCTCGACTATATCTGCGCAGGACGCATCGAGAAGGGCACCATGCCGAAGGATCCTGTCGCTGTCATGTCGATTGTCTCCACTCCGCTCGCAGACGCTGTTGCAAAGAACTACGGCGTAGAGCTTCGCCATGTCCTTACCGGATTCAAGTGGATCGGCGATCAGATCGCACAGCTTGAAGCTGCAGGCGAAGTCGATCGTTTCATCTTCGGTTTCGAAGAGAGCTACGGCTACCTTGCAGGCCCGTATGTACGCGACAAGGACGCTGTCATCGGCGCGATGCTAATCTGCGAGATGGCTGCTTACTATCGCTCCATCGGCTCTTCCATCAAGCAGCGCCTTGAAGAGATCTATGCTCAGTACGGCAGATATCTCAACAAGGTCGACAGCTATGAGTTCCCGGGACTTTCCGGCATGGACAAGATGAAGGGCATCATGGACAGCCTGAGAGCAGAGCCGCCGAAGGAATTCGCAGGCAAGGCAGTTGTCAGTGTGACGGACTACACAAAGCCGGAAGAGACAGGTCTCCCGAAGGCGAACGTCCTGATCTACGGTCTGGAAGACGGCGCTTCCGTCGTTGTCCGCCCGTCCGGCACAGAGCCCAAGATCAAGACATACTTCACGACTCTCGGCAAGGACCTCGCTGAAGCGCAGGCAGAAAAGGATGCGCTTGCAGCAGCCTGCCAGACGATCCTTGCATAAGATCCGACTGACCTCTGACAACAGAAGCCATGTGGTCTCAAATATGAGATGAAAAAGTAAACTGAGGAGGCGGCGTTCATATGAACGCCGCCTCCCTTTTTCTTATTGAGTGCTCCCTGAAATTCCATCCGGTCAGCGGGATCCATTAAGATCCCGCTTTAAGCCGGCATATTTTTTCTCAGTCCTCAAAGAGATCTTCGTTTTCCTCCGGATCTACGATGATGCTTCCAAAAGACCCCGAAGAATCTTCATTCTCCTCAGATCCTGCTGTATTTCCAGGAGACCCTGAAAAGTCCTCATTCTCCTCTGATTCAGCGATACTCCCCTCAGGCCTCGAAGAGTCTTCATCCTCCTCTGATTCCATGATACTCCTCTCAGGCCTCGAAGATTCCTTATTCTCCTCTGATTTCACGCTACTTCTCTCAAGCCCCGAAGAATCTTCATCCTTCTTTGACTCCCGTCTTCTCTCCGCCTCCATCTCAGCGATGAACTCAGCCGCGTCGTCCGGAGCATCCTCAAGATCTTCCCCCGTATCGACCGAAAGCGGAGCCCTTCTGAAGAAGATATCATACATGACAGGAATTATGTAGAGCGTCATCAGTGTCGCGTAGATAAGCCCGGACGCGATGACGATCGCCATGCCGCGCCCCATCTGACTTCCCATTCCCCTGCCGATGATCAGCTGCATCATGGCGAGGATCGTTGTCATTGCCGTCATAAGGATCGGCCGCATACGGGTCCGGCCGGTCGCGACCAGCGCGTCCCGTCTCTCCATGCCTCCGATCCTCAGCTGATTCGTGTAGTCGACAAAGACGATTCCGTTGTTGACGACGGTTCCCATGAGGATCAGGAAGCCCATGAGCGAGAGCATCGAGAGCTGCTCATTTGCGATAATAAGACCGATCATACCGCCTGTAAATGCCAGCGGGATCGTGAACATGACAATAAACGGCGAGAGCAGGCTCTGGAACTGCGCGACCATGACCAGGTAAATGAAAAGCAGCGCGAGTGCCATCAGCTTGGACATCTGTGTCAGCATATCGTTGATCTCGCTCGACTCACCCTCGATCTCGACCTTATAGCCTTGCGGAGGCTCGTATGCGGCAAGCTTATCCTCCAGCTTCCTTGTGAGGAGCGCCAGATTGTATCCCTCATCCGTCTCAGCCGTAACCGAGATATAGCGGGTCAGGTTCTTACGTGTGATCGTCCCCTGTGCGCTCGTCTCCTCGAGTGTGGCGAATTCTTTCAGTTTATGCACCTTGCTCTCTGAAGACGCAGACGCCGAACCGGATTCTTCCGCCCCGGTCATCGCGGCGAAGGCCTGTGCATCCATCCCGGAAGCCCCGGCGGAGGCACCGGCGGCAGCAGCCATGTCCGCTGCCTCGAACTCCATATCCAGAATATTCTCTCTTGTGAGCTTATTCGTCTTGTCAAGGATGACGACCTCGAGCTTTTCCCCGCCGGTCGTGATCGTCGTGGACGTGACGCTCGTCGTAAGACGCTGGGCGATCTGCGCATAGATCTGGGCGACGGTAAGGCCATAGGACATCGCCTTGTCCCGGTCGATGACAAGATGCAGCGTTTTCGCAGCATTTTCCGATCCGTTCAGAATATTGCTGAATCCGTTGACCTGCGCGACGATATCCATGACATCCTCGCTGACCTTGTTGAGTGTTTCCAGATCATTTCCGGAAATATTGATCGTCAGGCCGCTCGCAAGAAGCGAGGTCATATCGCTCATTCCGCCGGTCGACACAGTGATCTCACAGTCCAGATCATCTGTCGCGTCCTCGATCCTTTTGCAGAGCTCTTTCATCTCCCCGGTCCACGCTCCCGATTCCGGTGTAACGTAACAGATATAGGAGCCGTAAACGCTGCTGTTCGACTGCATGGAACTGATCAGGCCGGTCGTACTGGACGCGTCCATGATGCCGACGCTCGATACCCCGTCGACATCCATGATCGCCTGAAGCACATTATCGACCTTTTTGTACGATTCCGCGCGTTCATCCCCTTCCGGCGTTACGATCGTGACCTGGATATCTTCGCCGCTGATGTCCGGAATGATCACGATACCCATTGTAATAAGCCTTACGATGCAGACCGCAAGAAGCGCGATCGCGCCGGCGACGGTCACCAGCTTATGCCTGAGACACCATCTGAGCGTTTTTCCGTAGACATTCTGCACCCTGCCCATTATCTTACTGTTCTTCGGCTTAAAGCGCCTGAAAACGGTGCTGGAAGCCGCAGGAACGACCGTCATCGCGACCACAAGGGAAGCGAACAGACAGAATGAGATGGAAAGTGCCATCGGGACAAGGAGCTCCCGGACCGTCCCGGTCGTGAAGACCATCGGGAAAAAAACGCAGATCGTCGTGAGCGTGGAAGCCGTGATCGCGCCCGCCACCTGCTTCGCGCCCTGAACAGCCGCGCGCGGAGCCGCCATATCTCTTCCGCGAAGACGGAATATATTCTCGATCACGACGATCGAGTTATCGACGAGCATGCCGATTCCCAGCGACAGACCCGACAGTGTCATAATATTCAGAGACAGGTCCGTAAAATACATCAGGACCAGCGCGAACATCACGGACAGCGGTATACTGAGTCCGACCAGGAAAGTCGGCCTGATATCCCGCAGGAAGATCGCCAGAATAATGATCGCGAGGAGTGCTCCAAGCAGCATGCTCCGGAGGAGATCATTCACGATGATGGAAATATACTCTCCCTGATCCATGAGGATAAGGACTTTGGTCCCCGAATTCCTCTCTTCGAGTTCCCTGATGGCCTTATTAATATTTCTTGAGACCTCATTGGTCCCGGACGTCGAACCCTTATAAATGCTGAGTACGACGGCCTGCTCCCCGTTCAGCTTCGAATAACTCATATCAGAATTATCGATAACGGTAATATCGGCAACATCGGAGAGCCTGACGGAACCGATCACGTCCATTTCCACCAGAAGGGAGTCCGCGATCTCGGTCGAATCCTCATATTCGTCACCGATCTTGAGCAGCCAGGACTGATCGTTCTTGTCATCGATATAGCCGGCCGGCATCGAGAAATTCTGCGCGTAGATGATCTGTGACAGTGTCTGCGGCGTAAGAAGTGCGTCTGCGTTGGCATTTTCAAGCGCAGCCGCCCGGGACGACTCATACTGCTGTCTGGCGGCAGACAGCTGGGTCTGGGCCATCGACAGCTGCTGGGCGGCTGTCGAGAATCCGACGGCCGCATCCAACTGTCCCTGTGTGAGCATACCGAACACGGATTCCATCGAGGTCAGAAGGGCAGGGACCTGTGCAATCAGGCCGGACAGACCGTCCAGACCGCCGTTCAGCCCCTGAAGAGCCTCCGTCATGATCCCGTTCACATCGATCATGGCGACCTGTGAGGCGATGACTCTCACTCTTGCCAGGATACCCGAGATCTTTGTCACGGATGCCATGAGGCTCGAGATCGAACTGCCGTCGAGGGATTCAATCGCTTCATCGACGGCACTGATCGCCTCCGCGATCTGTCCGCTGAGCAGGTCGACGTCTACCAGTGCGCTTCCCTTCAGCATTGCGTTCTGAAGAATCGTTGCCGCCTGCGTCAGCTCCTCCTGTGCAGCCACGAGGTCTGTGGCCGCTGTTGTGAGGGCTGAAAGAGCGAGGTTCGCCGCTTCCTGCAGCTCAGGCGTCACTTCCTCGCCCGCTTCCGTCACGGCCTGCTGCGCAGCCGTATAGGCGGCCTGTGCCTCTGCAAGCGCTGCAGAGAGGGCTGTCACCTTCGCCTGCGCGGTATTGTACGCCGTCTGTGCTTCCGTCACAGCTTCGCTGATTGAATCCTGATCCTGCCCGTACGTTCCTACAGAAGCCTGGATCGCTGCAAGACGGGCTCGCACCACTTCCAGAAAGCCTCCCATGGAACCGGCGATCTCCGACGCGCCTCCGCGGATCGAGTCGAAAATACCCGAGGCCAGTGTCGACCCGAAGCTCGACTCCTGCTCCTCAAGAAGCGCCTGACCTGCGTCGACCTGCCC
This sequence comes from uncultured Eubacteriales bacterium, assembly GCA_900314565.1. Taxonomy (GTDB): domain Bacteria; phylum Bacillota; class Clostridia; order Lachnospirales; family Lachnospiraceae; genus Chordicoccus. The sequence continues at coordinate 1,814 of OMVU01000089.1, read as the reverse complement.
CTGTGCGTCGTCAAGCTGGCTCTTCGCCTCCTCCAGCGCTTTTGTCGTCTCCGTCAGGATCTTATCATTCAGAGCATTGATCTTCGTCTGATTGAGCTCGACCTGGACCGTCTTTTTTACAAGACCCACGTCGGTGACAGACGCGACTCCCTCAGCTCTCTCAAAGTGGGGAATCACTTCGTTGGACACATAGTCAGACAGTTCATAGACATCGTACCCTTCCCGCTCGATCGCTATATACATCGTCGCGACCATGTCCATACTGATTTCCAGGATATTGGGTACTCCGGCTGTGTCCGGCAAAGTCTGGGAAAGCTGATTAACAGCACTCGATACTTTTACCATCGCGCTGTCAATATCCGTTCCATCCTCGAATTCCAGCTGCGTGAGAGAATAGTTCTCGGCGCTCACGGTATTGACATTTTTTACGTTGGCGATCGTTCCGAGTGCATTCTCCATGGGCTCGCTGATCTCCAGCTCGACCTTCTCAGGGCTGGCTCCCGGATACGTCGTGATGACCAGCATATAGGGGAGGCTGATCTGCGGCAGAAGGTCCATCGGGATGCTCATGACAGAGACGAACCCCAGGACTATAACGGCTATGACCGCTACAAGGATGGTAAATGGTCTTTTAACACTGAATTTTTCCACTACGCCCTTCCCTCCTTCTGTACGTTATTTTCCTCTTCAAATGAGAACAGAAGATCCTTCTGGAGCGCGAGCAGTCTCCTGAAGTTCTCCTCGCCGAAACGCTCAAGTACACAGCGAAGATAGGAAAGAAGGGCAGTCTCGTATTCCTCAAATACAGAGCTGCCGAAATCTGTGAGCCTGACGATCATGCGGCGGCGGTCCTCCGGATCCGCATAACGCTCGACCAGTTTTTCATTTTCAAGGGTACGAAGGTCTCTGGAAAGGGCGGACGGAAGAACATGCATCTCCCTCGCCAGATCAGAGACATTGACTGTTCCGTTTTTCTCCAGTTTATTCATGGATAAACAGATCTTGAAAAGTAATTCGAAATGACATGGCGGACAGTCTGTGAAGACATTTCTGAACCCTTCCGTGGAAGTTTTCCATATACGTTCCGTGGTAATCAGAAATTCACAGAGCTGTTCTCCGGATGCGTCGGAAAAGAGCTTATACATAATTTGACCCCTTCATAGTTATACTCCGTCTTGTACACCTGTTAATATTTAACAGGTGTTAACATTAGTATTGTACATAAAGGGTCCTGTTATGCAAGAACTTTCGGAAAATCTTAAATAAATTAAAAAGAACTCCGAATCCTTATGATTCGGAGTTTACAGAGGCGACACCCGGAATCGAACCGGGGATGAAGGTTTTGCAGACCCGCGCCTTACCGCTTGGCTATGTCGCCATGCTTTATGAGTGACCCCAAGCAGGTTCGAACTGCTGTTACCGCCGTGAAAGGGCGATGTCTTAACCACTTGACCATGGGGCCATGAGCGAATAAATCGCAGCTCCCCGAGTAGGGCTCGAACCTACAACAACTCGGTTAACAGCCGAGTGCTCTACCATTGAGCTATCGAGGATTATGTGTGATCTTCAGATCACGGATGCTTTACGCACCCTCAAAACCGCATATACAGTACTTACAGAACTATTATAAAGACATTCTCTGATATTTGCAAGAGCATTTATCAGATTAAATCCTTGGTCAAGCCCTCGTCCGATTAGTAGCAGTCAGCTGCATGCATTACTGCACTTCCACCTCTGCCCTATCTACCTCGTCGTCTCCAAGGGGACTTACTTCTTTGAAAGAATGGGAGATCTCATCTTGGAGGGGGCTTCAC
>OMVU01000013.1 GCA_900314565.1 uncultured Eubacteriales bacterium | reverse complement strand
TTTTTGTGGATAACTCAGTCCGCGTTGCTAATGAATTGCCGATTTTCAAACTCCGAGCGGAAGATTCCGTATAGAATCTACCCTCGTGAATAATTCAGGTTAATGCTTTCATTGTCTATTTATAATCGCTTTTCTGGCAGGGATGATCTCGGTGACTGTGAAAAATTGCTTGATTATGGAAAGGGCCGGGTAGCCGGACGAGGAAGCCTTTCTCTGAATGAATGGAAGGACCTTATTCTCAGGTATGAAAATAAAACGATCCGTGAATTCTTAATCTATATTATGGAAGAGTGCATTATCAACCAGCACATACGGACTTGCTTTGATAAACTGACTCGGTCTTCGAATAATGTGTATGGATTCTACTTTGAGTGTATGGGGGATCTTTACGTCAAGAATGAGTACGGTTTCCAAGTGGACTTCCAGGGAAATCGGTTTGTTCAGCTGATGCAGGTGATGGATGATCTGGACATGTTTGATGGAGCGACCGGCGTATGATGAAGAAAGAAGGCATATTAAATATTCTGGAAAAAAGCGTCGGCTATGAAACTGCTTTGTTGACCACGTTCAATTACGAAATAGAATTTTTTGAGAGGGCGGTTCTGAGTCGGCTCATTCGGAATGAAATCAAGAGCATCTCTGTATTCGTAGATTCTGACGAACTTGCGAAAGCAATCCGGGAGGTTCAGACCTGCTCACTCGGACAGAACTATGCTGTGAATCCTGTAAGGATTGATGGGGCATTTCATCCGAAGGTGATTTTGCTCATGGGAGATTCAAAAGCACGATTGATTGTCAGTAGTGCAAACATAACGCTGTCCGGCTACTGTATTAACAATGAAGTATTCAACTACATAGATTATGACTCGCAGCACCCGAATTACAGGGATGTAATTTATTCTGCCATCCGTTTCTTTGAGTCAGCATATGAATGGACTCCCAGGCTGGATAATGCATTGTTGCGTAATCTTGAAAAATATCCTTACTTCAGAGCGGCTAGGGGTAACGGCAGAATTGTTTTTTTAGAAAACAGCAAGCTATCCATGCTGGAGCAGCTTAAAGAAGTAATTACAGAAGAAATAACTGACATACGTATAGCGGTTCCTTACTATGACAATGAATTGGCTGCATTAAGTAGCTTAAAAGATAGTTTTCCATCGGCCAAAATTCAGCTCTATCTGCAGCTCGAAAGGAGTACATTTTCGGAATCTGTGCAGACAAGGAAAAGAATCGCGGATGATCTTCAGATCTTTGAAAGTGTTAATGCTCCCGAAAACGGAAACTTACGCTTTTATCACGGAAAGGTTTTTGAGTTCACTTCTGCCCGCAACGCATATATTTTTTATGGCAGCAGCAACTGTACACTCAGTGCGCTGTTAAAGTCAACGGAAATTAGTGGAAATTGCGAATGTAATCTCCTTGTTAAAGGATCCAACGATGATTTTGATGATTTCTTTAATTGTTTTGAAATCATAGATGTCGATTCGCCCAAGAGTCATCGTATGATCTTTGAGAACAAAGAAAAGGCCCGTTTCTTTTTTAAGTATGGCGAACTTTCCAAAAACCTGAGACTTCATATTGGATTTCATAAACTGCCGGCTCACCTCCGGTTTATTTATAAAGATGCCGAGGTAATCTGGAAGATGCAGGACGGGGAGATTCTGATCGAGATTTCACAGGATAGTTTTTCGACAATATTTGACCTCATCGCACAATTTGATGGAGGAGAAGAGACGCTTCGTTGTTGGTATAATGACACGGCAGTTTTGGAAATAAATCGCGCTAAGACATCTGGCTCAGGTACATTAAAAGACACCGCTTCGTTTGGACTTGATGATAAGTATCGTGAGGATTATGAGAAACTTCTCCGCATAGACGCAATGTGCGCCCCGGAACTTATTGAACAGAATCGGATAAAATCACTCTTCAGTGCACGTGTCAAAGAGACTGAAGAGCCAGACCTCATGGTAGATGATGACAATTTTGTTGTCAATGTAACACTAAGTGATGAAGATTATAAGGCTTACAGACAATTTAAGGTTGTTGAACAGCTGCGCGGAAGGATTTTTTCACGCTATATTCATTCTACGTCGTTGCTCTTCTCTTATAGGACTCGTAAGCAGAAATCAATCAATAAGAACTGTTCAGCAAGTGACGGCATAGAGAGAAAACGAAGACCTGCGACAAATGATGAGAAGCGATTTGCTCAGTTTGCTAAGCGTCGAATACGTGGCATGCAGGATGAAGAGAAGTTCGTATCTGTCGTCACTGCTGAGCAGTATGCCGGGAGCGTATTTATCGTTTTTGAAATTCTTGATAAGTTTTGTCTAAAAGAAAAAATTGATGGCGTTTTCTCCCTCGATTATATGATCAAAACACGCTTTTCACTTATGTCTCTGTTGCTAAAGAAACTTGATCCGGCAGGATCGGATACCAATTCGATTATCGTAAAATTTCTTGATATATTGTTCAATAACCATGAGCTCTTTGAACGCATGGATTCTCAGGAACAGCGGGTAGCTTTTGAAAAAGACAATCAGAGCCTTTTGCAGGCAATAGATAAAAAGTTTCATATACGTTCATCATACAAAGAATATGTCGATAGTCTGCAGGGCGGACACTCTTTGGAAGAGCGGCATTTCCGTCAAAAAGAGGCACTGGTTTATTTTGAGAATCTGTTTGGATATAAGGATATAGAAGCACTGACCGAATTTCTACACAAATGTTATGGGCCTGATGCACTGATTCAGATAAACGGGTCCGACGCCAGAATCATTGTCAGTGTCCCAAAACCGTCCAACTATTTGAAACCAGATCAGTCGATCTTAAGAGAGCTGTATCGTTATTCTCTTAATGTTTCCAGGTTGGCTTCGGTTTTTTTAATATATCTTAACTCCGGATCTTGTAAGAAAAATGAGATAGCCCGGATAGAGCACCTAATCAATCTTAGTCAGCATAAGGATCGATATAGGATTATTCGTGGGTCAGGTTCTAGTGAGGATTATGGGCCTAATTTTATCAGTTTTTAGCCAGATTATTGAGAGCATGAGAGCAATGCTAGTGTAATCAAATGGTTAGAGAGCTGTATTTGGGGAAGGTGAAAAGGTAAGTGAGAGTGAGATATATGGAATTTATAAATTGAGCAATAAGTTTCAATGTTGAGGAGAGATAAAAATGTATGCTGCAAGTACATATGAAGAGATAGAATTGCAAGAGCGTAAGATAGAGAACATGGAGGTAGTAGTATTCTTGTTTGCTCGTGCTACGGACAAAGATATTCTTAAAGAATTCGAATATATCCACTATAATTCAGATGGTTATTGTTCTATCTATGCCATAGGCTATACAGACGATCCTAATAAGACTGCGGAAAACGGGTATAAGCCAGTCAAAGATGTATTCGATAATACTTGGTCTTTTAGCATGAAAGCATATGTTGATTTTAAGAATAAACTTGAACAGCGAATTAAGTGGAAGTATTCCGGAGAAACGGAAGTGTTAATTCTTCAAAATAATCCTTTGGGAAAAGAACCACTGAATTTTCAGAATTATGTTGCAATAAATATAACAAAAGGTGTTCATGAGGGATATATTGATTCCTTCCAAAGTTTTATGGAATCATTAGTAAGAAGCGCAAAAGCACGTGTGACAGCAAGAGAAGTAGTAACTGACATGGCTACTTCTCGGATAAGTATAAAGGGTATAATTATGGGATCGATTGAGGAGTGTTCAAAGGTACCCACTCCTATAAAGGATATTGTAAAGGACAGGTTATTTTATCGTAGTGCTAATTATTTTAAATCCTGAATATAGCTTGATTTGTCTACTACTGTGGATAGCCTCGGCTGATAAGAAATAATATGTACAAGTCATCAATTTAATAAGATAAATGAAAGATAATTATAAGACAATGAGAATAGCCACAATAATCTTCAAGCTTCGTGCCTCTTGGGTCCACAGTCTGAAAGAAAAAAGAATGATTGTAAAGAGCCTCGTCGCAAAACTCCGAAACCGCTACAATGTTTCTGCAGCGGAAATCGACGAGCAGGACACCCACCAGATTATTGTAATCGGTGTTGCGGCCATTGTCCCGCACAATGCTTTCGCCGACAGTCTGATGGAGGATATTTCCCAATTCGTGGAGGAGAACACGGAAGCGGAGATTATCGATGAGGAGCGGGAGATCCTGTAATAGTTCGCATAACCATATGAGAAAAGGGTGGTGCAGCACATGAAAAATCAATATGTCGGCGATATCGGGGACTATGGAAAGTATGGTCTGCTCCGCTTCCTGGCTGGGCACGGAATAAAGATCGGTGTTAACTGGTATCTGACAGAGAATGACGGGTCTGCTGACGGCAAATTTACGGACTACCTGAAGCGTCCGGAAGAAAGGATTTATGACCCGGTGCTGTTCGATGTCCTTAAGGAGGTAGCCGGTCGTTCCGATAAGGATGTCAACATGATCGAGCAGGCCGGAATCATCCCGGGAGCTTGTTTCTTTGGAGAGTACCTGAAAAGCAGCTCTCTGGAAGTACATGCAAGGGAGATGGTCCGCAGATTATGGTTCAATAATTCCACGCTTCTTTTGAAGGATGCGGATCTCATTTTCGCGGATCCGGACAACGGCATCAGCTATCGGAAGACAGCAAAGACCAAGGACAGTGAGAAATTTATCCTTCCGAAGGAAGTCGTTGATTATTATGAAAGCGGGAGGAATGTTGTCTTCTATTGCCATAAGGGCAGAAGAAAGGAGGAAGACTGGGCGCAGGCAAAGGTACAGATCAGAGACTACATCAGAGATGCGCAGATTCTGGCAGTCACCTTTCACAGAGGAACCCAGCGCTCGTACATCTTTGTGCTGCATCCGGATTGCTATCTGGAATATGAACGCATCCTGACAGCTTTCCTGGACTCTGTCTGGGGAAAAGTGTTTACGTGGGAAGACGTCGACGGGAATGTTTTACCGGCAGAGTATTCTTCGGAAAATGAAAACAAGATCCAACTTGAATCGCTCGACTGCCGTTTCTCTGTCTGCAAAGTGACCGATTATTCCGGCATAGATCTGATGCAGCCGTTCTGTTTTACAGGGACAACAGACGAAGAGAACTCTCTGGTCTGTCCGGAGGCACTTGTCCCGGATAACACGACTGATCGGGATGACGGATGGAAAGGCTTTCGCATTATCGGGCAGTTGGATTTTTCACTGATTGGAATTTTGGCCGGAATCTCGAAGGTACTGGCTTCCAATGGAATCGGTATATTTGCCATTTCAACGTATAACACAGACTATATCCTTACAAAAGAAGAGAACTTTGAGAAGTCGCTGAAGGTCCTGAAGAATGCAGGATACAAAATAAAGTAACCGAATATTTGGTGAACGTGAACATGCTGAAATACAGGAACTGATCAATGTAATCAGAATCTTTACATCAGACGAAATTGCGCACATTCCGACTCGAAAATCGACACGGAGAAAGGACAAATAACCAGGACAAACAGGGACAGGGCGCCAGAAAGTACGTATTCTTCGAAGAAAAGATCGCTGTGATAGAACTGGAGCTCAGCCTGGCGGTTTTTTCATACGATATAACAGGATAAGGACAGGATATGATACAAGGATTGTTTATTAGAAGAATAAGCCGCAGACTTGCTGAGGTAGAAGTGCAGGGGCATATTTTTGAAGCCTATATATCGAATGGGATAGATATGGATTTTTTGAAAAGCGGGACTGTCTGTTTTCTGAGGGAAGCGAAGAATGGAAATCGAAGAACTTTGTTCGATTTATACTCAGTCTATGATGGTGATGCCTTGGTATGTGTTGATGCAAAGGAGCCACTTCGAATTGCTGGAATTTGGGCTTCGGATAAACTTAATAGGGGAGCCGGGAGAGATTTTTCCTTCTATGAAGATGTAAAGGGAATGATGCTTCTTGCAATGAATAGAGAAAACCATGACCTGATGATCCAGGTGATGGGAACATCATTCGTCAATAATAGGGCGGCATATCTTCCGAAAATTCCGTCTAAAGCCTTGAATGAGAGATTAGAGTCAATTCTATGGATGAAGGATCGTGGTCAGGACCCACGCCTCCTGTTTGTTGTCTGTCGGGACGATGCAGATTATTTTTATGCAAATCGGGAGAGTGATCCGTATTTCGCGGCTCTCATGGAAGATGTAAAAGAAGCGGGCGTTCCGATAGAAGTAGTACGATGTTCAGTTGACGAAGAAGGTATGGCTATAGATCGCAAGATACCATTTAGATAAATAGATAATAAGGAAGAGAGGAAAAACCGATGACATTGTCACAGGAAGATGGACAATTGTATTACAGTCTCTGGCTGCCACTGCTCGATTATGTGAATGGGAAGTATCAAGTCAGCAGTCAACTGAAAAACATAGCTGCAGCACAAGCATTGGATCCGGAAGAAGTGAAAAAAGTGGCGAATATGCTCTGGGCCGACGAAACAATAATTAATGAATACCTGAAGGAAAATGATGATCTGCCGGAAGAACACAAGGAGATTATTCAGAGTTGGAAGCGGCGGATCCAGGGAAAGTTCATGATGGAACGACATCTGAAAAAAGGGAGCATTTTCATCTCCCTTGAAACTGAAGAAGTGTATCAGGTAAGTGGTATTATATCGAGCTGGGAGGAAATGTTTTATGGGGCACCAATGCCACTCATAGTGGAAGCGACCTTCATGCCATTCAAGGATGTGATTATATCAGATGGGTTGGTAATGCCGTATTTCGTAATTGTCGGCAACGGAATGAAAAGGATGTTTAAGGATGTGTATTTGACGGCAAAAAAGAATGGTCGGATTCATCGGTCTCTTTGACCAGAGAAATTGACACAGTATGAATTGTATTTTTTGGAGAGAATAAGTAATGAAAACATTTTTATGAAAGTTTAACTCCTTTTCCTGGATCATTGGAAATGGTCGTAACTCAGTATATCAGGAAATACTATAAGAGAATGGAGTTGGCACTGATCGGGAACTAAGGTAATGGCGGCAGGCAAAGACAGAAGAAAGAAGTATCCCTGAAAGACTCCCACATGCAGGTGTGCGGGATCATCAATGACCATGACAAGGACTGCCCATGCTGATATAGGATCATGAGCGGATAGTCGACCTTTACTTGAGCAGGCTGCGGAATCATGAGATTTTGAAATAACTTGAAGGGATGACGAATTTTCAACTATTAAACATTGAAGAAACAGCATATTTATACTAAAATAATATTGAAGAAACGGCGCTTTTCGTACTGTATTCAAATCAGCGGAGGTGATATGAATGTATTTCAAAAGAAAAGCGTATGACGAGCTGCTCAAGTGGAAAAAAAATTACGCGGATCGTTATGCCGTTCTGCTTGAAGGCGCAAGACGTGTCGGGAAATCTACAATTGCTAAAACATTTGCCCGTAATGAATATGATACTTACATATTGATTGATTTCGCTGAAGCCGGAGAGGCTATAAGGGACTGTTTTGATGATATCGCAAATCTGAATATTTTTTTTCTGCGCCTTCAGGCTGAGACAGGCGTGACACTGCATGTACACAAGTCAGTCATTATCTTTGACGAAGTACAACTATTTCCTAAAGCCAGGCAGGCGATTAAATATTTGGTTAAGGATGGAAGATATCATTATATAGAAACAGGATCGCTGATCTCTATCAGAAAAAATGTTAAAGATATTCTTATTCCTTCCGAGGAAATGAAAATTCCGGTCTACCCTATGGATTATGAAGAGTTCTGCCTTGCGACTGGGGAAAACTATGCTCTGCTAAAAAGCGTGTTTGATTTAAACAGGCCAATCGGGCAGGCAACGAATCGTAAGTTAATGCGGGATCTCCGAATATACATGGCAGTTGGAGGAATGCCCCAGGCAGTGGAGGCGTTTACGGAGGGCAGAAATTTTGCCGAGATCGATCAGGTGAAAAGGCAGATCATAGGGCTTTACCAGGACGATTTTAAAAAAATAGACCCTTCCGGACGTATCTCGGCAATGTACCAATCAATTCCGGCACAGCTGTCAAAAGATCAGAACAGGTACAGGATTTCAGCCGCCACCGGGAGAAAAAGCAGCAGAGATGCAGAACTCCTATATGATCTGGTCGATTCGAAAACAGTCCTTATTTCATACAATACAACAGATCCAAGAGTAAGTTTGTCACTTACGAAGGATCCTGAAAGCTATAAGCTTTATCTGTCGGATACCGGGTTATTTGTTACTCTGATGTTCATGGATCGACCGGCAGTGGAAAATGAATTGTATGCGAAGTTGCTGTCAGATAAGTTGCCTGCTAATCTGGGATATTTATATGAAAATCTTGTCGCCCAGATGCTGGCGTCTGCCGGAAGGGAGCTCTACTATCATACATGGGAAAAAGAGAACAGCACTCATTACTATGAGATAGATTTTCTGATTTCAGAAGGGACGAAAATTTCTGCTATCGAAGTAAAATCATCAGGCGTCGGAAAGCACGAATCGATTACTGAATTCAAGAAGCGATTTTCCGGTAATGTAAAAGATTGCTACCTGTTGTCACAGAAAGATACAGGGATAGATGGTGACTTGAAGATGAAACCGCTGTATTTGACTCCTTTCCTTTTGTGAGAGGCTTGTATTTATCAAAAATCAACTGGAAAATTGTCAGATATTTGGAGGAAAGGAATGATAAAAGTATATTGTTACAGCAGGTGCACCACCTGTAAGAAAGCCCTGAAATGGCTAAATGAAAATGGAATCGAGCATGAAGTCATTGACATCAAAGCGGATCACCCGGATGAGGAAACTCTGCGGGAATACTATGCCGTAAGCGGTCTGCCCCTGAAGCGCTTCTTCAATACGAGCGGCATTCCTTACCGTGAGATGGGGCTCTCGAAAAAGCTTCCTTCGATGAGTGAGGATGAACAGCTGGCCCTACTGGCGACCGACGGGATGCTGGTGAAACGCCCGCTGGTGGTCGGTGACGGATTTGTCCTGACCGGATTTAAAGAAGAGGAGTGGACGGCTAAGCTGAAATAAACGGAACAGGCAGTGAGGAAGACGGTAGATCCATTGTTGATCTGATGAAGTCATCATGGAGGAAAAGAGGTAAGAGGGATTATGAGCGATCTTTCGAAGTACATAAAAGCACAGGAGCGGACCCACGCATCCGCCCTCCGGGAGCTGCAGAACGGTTATAAATCTTCTCACTGGTCCTGGTGGGAGATTCCACAGATCATCGGCCTTGGCATGACATACACATCAAGGGAATATGCGATCAAAAACCTTGCCGAGGCAAAGGAATACTTGAAGAACGATACGCTTCGTACGCATTTGCTGGAACTGTGTGATGCTCTGCTTTCTCTGAAAACGAATGACGCAGAGCGTGTCATGGGGTATCCGGATGACATGAAGCTCCGGTCATGTATGACGCTGTTTTCGGTAGCGGATCCGGAGTGCAAAACATTTCAGGCTGTCCTTGACAAGTTTTTCGGCGGGAAGCCGGATGAGAGAACATTACGGATATTGAAGAAGCAGGAAGTATGATCTTTCTCCATTTGCCATAAAAAAAGGAAGCTGATCCGGTTCCGCCGGTCGTGTCATTATCCGAGAACCAGGATGAGCGAATAAAGGGAGAGATGGAGGAACAGATATGGTCGGAAAATATAAAGTCATCACCCTCTGCGGCAGTACCCGCTTCAAAGATGATTTCATGGAAGCACAGAAACGTCTGACTCTGGAGAAAAATATTGTGATCAGCGTCGGTCTTTTTGGCCACTCCGGCGATGATGAAGTCTGGGAGAACATGGACGAGGGAACGCTGACGAAGACAAAAGAGATGCTGGACGATATGCACAAGCGGAAGATCGATATGGCGGATGAGATATTTGTGATCAATGTTGGCGGGTATATTGGCAGCAGCACCCGTTCGGAGATCGAGTATGCAAAGGCATCTGGAAAACCCGTGCGATATCTTGAGCCGGTTGAGGAATGATATGGGCTGCTGTATCTGGAAAGGATAAGTAAGAACGATGTGGAAATGCCCGAAGTGCGGACGCACATTCAAGAAGGAAAATCAAGGTCACTATTGCGGGAAAGCCCCGAAAACGATTGACGAGTATATCAATGCGCAGGATGAGGAATTCCGCAGTCAGCTGTATGCTGTCCGGGAAGCACTTAAGAAGAGTCTGCCTGACGCAGCAGAGAAGATTGCATGGTCGATGCCTACTTACTGGCAGGGCGGCAATATTATTCATTTCGCGGCAAATAAAAAGCATATCGGTCTGTATCCCGGCCCGGAGGCGGTCGCTCATTTTGCAGAGAAGCTGGATCAGGCAGGATGCAAATACAGTAAAGGATCGATCCGAATTCCGTATTCTGAGAATCTTCCTCTGGAGCTGATCTCGGAGATCGCAGAATGGTGCAGGGAGACCGGGAACCATGCATGATGAATGGAGAAAGCTGATTCCGGATATCGCGGAATAGTGCAGGGAGACCGGAAATCACGCGTGATGAATGAGGAGGCTCAATATGCCGAGACAGTCTGTATTTGATATGAAAGTGTCGAAGGTGTATCCGCTGCTGGTGGCGAAGGCGGAAAGGAAAGGCCGTACAAAAGAGGAAGTCGATGAGATCATCCTGTGGCTGACCGGATATGACATGAGCAGTGTGGATCAGGAGATTACCTATGCGGAGTTTTTTGAGAATGCTCCGGCTTACAATCCGCGAGCAGATCTGATCAAAGGGGCCGTCTGCGGGGTAAGGGTAGAGAACATTGAGGATCCGCTCATGAAAAAGATCCGCCAGCTGGACAAGCTGGTCGATGAACTGGCGAAGGGGAAACCGATGGAGAAGATCCTGAGGGTCTGAAGGATTATGAGGGGTTGAGAAGAAAATGTTCAATAAGCAGGATTTGTCAAGGGACGCTTGCATGCTGCACGGCCCTTTAAAATATCAGGGATATGACTGGTGGTGGCACTCCTTTACCGGGCAGGAAGAGACGACCGGAGAGGAGAAAGCATTTTTTATAGAGTTTTATGTCTGCAACCCTGCACTCGGCGGAGAGGAACCGATCTTAGGACAGCTGCCGGCGAACAGGGAAGCCGGAATAAAACCGTCTTATTTGATGGTGAAGGCCGGCGCATGGGGAGAGGATCATGCGCAGCTGCACCGTTTCTTCGGCTGGGATCATGTCGCCATGCATGGGGACGCTCCGTACAGCATCGAGGCGGACGACTGTTATGCTTCAGAGACGAAACTGCAGGGAAGTGTCAGCATATCTGATGAGGAAGTGAACGCGCACCCCGAGTGGATGTGCGATTCGGGAGAAATGCGCTGGGACGTCACGGTAAACAAGCAGATTTCTTTCAATGTCGGGTACGGCGCGAGCAAACCGCTGCGGGATATTGAGGCATTTGCCATGTACTGGCATGCGGAGGGCATGAAAAGTACATATGACGGATGGGTGGAATATAACGGCAGACGGTATCTGGTGACTCCGGAGACATCCTACGGGTACGCTGATAAGAACTGGGGGCGTGACTTTACAAGTCCCTGGGTGTGGCTTTCTTCCAATCACTTAAAGAGCAGGCGGACCGGAGAAATGCTTACGAACAGTGTTTTTGATATCGGAGGGGGCCGTCCGAAGATCTATTTTGTTCCGCTGGACCGGCGGCTTCTCGGTGTGTTCTGGTATGAGGGGAAGGAATACGACTTTAATTTCTCCAAGGTGTGGCTGGACGTAAAAACGAAGTTCTCATTTCACGAGGATGCGGAAAATGTATACTGGCATGTGACCCAGGAGAACATACATGCACTGATGGATACGGAAATTACCTGCTGCAAGAAGGATATGCTGTTGGTAAATTATGAGGCTCCGGATGGCAGCAAAAAGCATAACCGGCTGTGGAACGGAGGCAACGGCCGGGGAATTATCCGTCTGTATGAGCGCAGAGGCAGAGAACTGGAGCTTGTGGATGAGATCGTTGCCACCCATGTGGGCTGCGAATACGGGGAATATGATCAGGCGGAGGCAGCCGGAAGACCCGTGCGATATCCGGAACCGGTGGAGGGATGAAAAAAGCAGAATGCGAGGTGCTTAATTTATGCTCTATGATCTGAAGATAATAATGAAAAAATCAAAACCGATCCTCTGGTATGAGCTTGAGGTCCCGGGCGGAATTACATTTTCAGTACTCTCGGTATTCCTTGACATCGTATCCGGGACGAAGGATGCGCCGCCATCCGGTTTTATATTTGAGCTGCCTTCTTTCGAGGTGCAGCTTCGAGAGGGAATATTTGAGGACGGCTCACATCCTCTTTACAGGCAGGACATTCGGGAAGCGGATACTACGTTTATTGATGAGTACATGGAGAAGAATGCATGGTTCACCTACAAGCCGGATAAAAATGAAGACACCGCGTTCCGTGTCGAGGTGAAGGAAATCAGCAGCAAGAAGGAAGGGAATCCCTTCCACGGACGGTACAGCCGCGGAGTCTTTGAGCTTTACGAGAAAGAAGGCGAGAGTGCTTTTAAAGAGAAGGTGAGGCAGTTTTTGCGCTTTCGCATGCAGTACGATGAGGACTTTCGTTTTATAAAGAAGAAAGAACTTCTGGATGCGCTCAGGAAGAAGCCATCCCTGTCTGAGGGACAGGTACCGACATGGCTGGATCCCTCTGTATATGTGCCGACTATGACGGAGCCGGAGAGCAGGCCGGAAAATACGATCCGAAGCATTGCAAAGGCTGCTAAGGAGGGCGCAGAACAGCTTAAAGAGGCATTGGGTATTAAGAATTTCCGTTCTGCTGACGGAGAGTCTCTTCGGGAAGTGCTTTATTCGATTTATCGAGAGGAAGATCTGAGAGACCTTGCGGAGGAAATCGGAATCAATACGGATCTGCCCGGGGAGCTCCTTGCGATGTTCAGGAAGAAGGAAAGGGAACTGCTCGCCTCGATGATGCTCGCAAAAAGATGTGCGGATCGCCTGCTCGAGAAAGAATGTATGGAGGAACGGCTTCTTTCGATGAATGACCGTCAGACGGAGACATTCAGGAAGGCCATCAAAGGTGGAGGCGTTTTTAAAGCAGTTTCCTTCGAAGATGGTGATGATATGGCATTTCTTTATGAGCGGGACTATGCAGCAGAGACAAAGAATGCAGACGAGTTCCTGATTCCGACAGATGTTATGGAAGTCTTTAAGGAAATAGACACGCCGGAATTCCATCATAGACGGCAGCAGCATGTCTGGCTCCTGGACTGCCTTGAAGTTGTCGAATATTATTACGGTTCCATCCCGATCGAACAGTTCTACCGTCTTTACAGACAGTTCGGGGAGCTTAGCCTGGAGGAAATGACAGAAGCGATTCAGGCGCTTGATGACTTTGATACGCTGTGCGTTGTGCATGATGGCCGCATCATCTTCAGCGGGTGGCTGCATGATGACGAGTATAAGGCACTGGAGAATTCCCAGAGGGATAAGGCATATTATATTCCCACAAAGGAAGAAGTGGAGGATATTTCCCGGAACGGTTACCCATCTCAGCAGAGGGAGGCAAAGAAGCTGCTGGCCTTCTTTAAAAATGAGATGGAGATGGAGGAGATTGATGCGGAAGATCTGACGGAAGAAGTCTGGTACAGGCTGAATCAGGGCGGCGACTTTCATGACGTGATGGATCTGATCAATGAGAAGAATCTGGTATTCCCGTCGGAGAAGGCGATGCAGAAGTTTGTGCAGTGTGTTACTGACCTTAATAACACGACACCGCTGCTGTATAACAGAGGCTTCAGACCGAAGGATCTGATGCCGCTCGAGATCGAACAGATTCGCCGAAAAGGCATGACGGTCGTACCGGGAAGTTCGCAGATGGCGGGAATGCTGGCAGAAAATGAAGACCGGCTCCGTGCGATGGGTATCAATATTGATCTGGACAGCAATGCGCGGGAGATAGATACCGCTTTTGTTTCTCCTGACCGTAAGACGGTGATTGCCGGCAAGAAGAAAATATATCCAAACGATCCCTGTCCCTGCGGCAGCGGGAAAAAATATAAGAAATGCTGCGGGAGGGGGTAGGCATCAGTCCCCTCTTTCCGGAAGCTCTCCGGTTCCGTCTCCTTTGATTTCCAGGGTGAATTTATACAGTAGGGACGGAATAGTCCAAACTTATACGCCTGTGGACATTGTGTAAGACGTTGTGTTGCGTATATCGCAGCCGGTGCAACGGTGAATGAAACAGGAAGCTCCGACTTCTATAAGTCGGAGTAGTTCACCACGCGATCCCTGTAATGGAATAGGAAAAGTTTTATTGTATCGTTGAAAAACAGTCTGCGGGCAGGTATGATGAGCAGGGAAATACAAATGCCGCGACAGGAGAATCGCCGTCGGCTTCCCGGGAGACTGAAAAGGTACCGGCGTATTCTCGCGTTTTTAAACGTGGGTTTCACGTCACAGGAGACAGTTAAGGTATGGAAAAGAGAGGATTAACGAGCTCAGAAGTGCTTGAGAGAGCACGGAACGGTAAAAATGTACTCACGCAGGGCAGGAAAAAGACTTTGTTCGCCATGATCCTGGAGCAATTCGCATCTCCGCTGCTGCTCCTTCTGATTGCCGCATCGGTGATCTCTATAGCGACCGGCGAGCTGATTGATGGAATCATCATCATCGTCGTCGTCCTTGCGAATGTCATCATCGGTACGGTCCAGGAGGTCACGGCTGAGAAGTCTGTGGAGGCACTCAAACAGATCAATGCCACGACTGCTGTTGTCATAAGAGATGGCGAACAGCAGGAGATCCCGGCCGCGGATCTTGTCGTGGGGGATTATGTCATCCTGGAGGCGGGACGGGTCGTCCCGGCGGACCTGTCACTGGTCCAGACCAGCTCACTGAAGCTGAATGAATCGGCTCTTACAGGGGAGAGCCTTGCAGTTGAAAAGGACTGCCGTGAAAGGAGCGATGAAAAAACACCGCTCGGGGACCGCAAAGACAAGGCGTTCATGTCCACCCTGGTCGAATACGGCAGAGGCGAAGGTGTCGTGGAAAAGATCGGTGACAGCACGGAAATCGGGAAGATTTCCAGCATGCTGCATAAGATCACCAAGCAGGAGACCCCTCTGCAGAAGAATCTGAACAGTATCTCCATGGTCCTGGGCATTGCAGGCGTGGTCCTGTGCGTCCTGATGTTCGTGTTCCAGATCTTTATTTATAAAACGGAGATCGTGGAGACGCTGATGATCTCCATCGCGTTTGCCGTAGCGGTAATCCCGGAGGGGCTTGCCACGGTCGTCACGCTGGTCCTTTCCGCCGGCATAAAGAAGATGAGCCAGCGTAATGCTATCGTAAAGCAGATCCATGCGGTGGAAACGCTTGGCGCGGTCAACGTGATCTGCTCCGACAAGACAGGAACTCTGACGCAGAATAAGATGACGGTCGTCCGGTGGTACCTGAACGGGGAGGAGAGGGAGCCGCAGAGCATTGAGGCCAATGATCCTGTCTTCGGAATCCTTCTTGAGGGCTTTTTGGCCTGCAATGACGCAAAATACTCTCAGGAATCAGGAAAGGAGATCGGCGACCCTACAGAGACCGCATTTATCAAATATGCGAAGGACAACCGGCTGGGATATGACAGGATCATGTCCGGTATCGCACGTTTCGATGAAATTCCCTTTGATTCCGACAGGAAAATGATGACGACGCTGAGCCATGTGGTAAAGGACGGCGTCAGGAGGAACATTTCCTATACAAAGGGTGCGATCGATTCCGTGATCGTGCGGTGTGACCGTATCCTTGACGCAGACGGAGTAAGGGATATTACGAACGAGGACGTGCTTCTCGTCACGAAAGCTGCAGAGAAGATGAGCTCCGAAGCGCTCCGCGTCCTTGCCCTGGCCTATCGTGAGGGGGATGAGAAGGCGCAGGAGAAGGATATGATCTTCGTCGGCCTCGGCGCGATGATCGATCCGCCCAAGCCCGGTGTAAGGGAGACCGTCGATGAGTGCCATCACGCCGGGATCGAAGTAGCCATGATCACAGGGGATCATAAGATCACAGCCTTTGCCATTGCGAAGGAGCTGAACATAGCTACGGATATTTCCCAGAGTATTTCGGGCGCCGAGATCGATGCTATGGATCCGGAGGAGTTCCGTAAAAATGTCCTGAATTACCGCGTATTTGCAAGGGTATCACCTGAGAACAAGGTGCAGATCGTTCAAGCATTCCAGTCCCATGGAAAGATCTGCTCCATGACTGGTGACGGTGTGAACGACGCACCTTCTCTGAAGGCAGCGGACATCGGTGTCGCAATGGGAATCGGCGGAACGGAAGTGGCGAAAGATGCCGCTGAGATGATCCTTGTCGATGATAATTTCATCACGATCAAGAATGCCGTGATGGAAGGACGGAACCTGTTCAACAACATCAAGAAATCCGTTGTCTACCTTCTGAGATCAAACTTCGGTGAAGTGATTCTGATGGCGTCTGCCATCTTTGCAGGCTTCTCTTCCCCGCTTTCCACGATACAGATCCTCTGGGTCAACCTGCTTACGGATACGGCTCCTTCTCTGGCGCTGGGCATAGACGTGGGATCGGATGCTGTCATGAATGAAAAGCCCAGGGACGTGAAGTCCGGGATCCTGAATAAGAGCGATTATTTGAGTATTGTTATCCAGGGCGTGATCAGCGGAGTGGCTGCGCTGCTGGCATTCCTGCTTCCCGTGATCGTCAGGTACGGGACGGGAGATATTATCGGTAATTTAAGCGGAAATCCGGAACTACTGAGATTGTGCAGGACATACTGTTTCAGCACCCTTGCAATCAATGAAATGCTGATGGCCTATGTCTGCAAGACCAGGGGAAGTCTTGCATTTTTCACCAAAGAATCCTGGAACAATAAGGCTCTGAATATTATCACTTTGGTCGGTATTCTGCTGCAGGTAAGCGTTCTTGTCATTCCGGGACTGCGCTCGCTTCTTAAGCTCGCAGAGGTTTCTTTGGGAGATCTGTCAGTGATCTTCATGATTGCAATCCTGGGAGTTCTGGTGAATGCGGCGATCACGCTGGCAAAAGAGAGGCTTGATATCAAGAGGGAGAGAAATCTTTGATCTGATCGGGAAGTGCGCGGCGCTTATGCGCCGCGCATGTTTGGAGAATCGTTTATGAGAAATAAGACAAAAAATATGATCGGGATCATCGGCGCGATGGATGAAGAGGTGGCCTCCCTGATCAGTAAAGTCGAAGAGGCAAAGAAAACGACCGTCGCCGGCATGGAGTTCTGCGAGGGAATGCTGGATGGCACAGAGGTGGTCATCGTAAAATGCGGGATCGGAAAGGTCAATGCAGGGACCTGTGCCCAGATACTGATCAATGATTTTGGTGCACATAAAATCATTAATACCGGGGTGGCCGGCTCTCTGGATGCAGAAATCGATATCGGAGATATTGTTGTATCCACGGATGCCGTGCAGCATGATTTTGACATAACTCCGATCGGGTTCGCGCCCGGTCAGCTGGATGGGTTTGATTCTGCATCATTACCTGCGGATGAAGAGATGCGCGCAAGTGCGGTAAATGCTGTCAAAGAATGCGCTCCGGAGGTCCATGTGTTCGAGGGACGTGTATGTACCGGTGATCAGTTCATTTCCTCTGCAGAGCAGAAAGAGGCCATCGTTTCCAAATTCGGAGGCCTTTGCTGTGAGATGGAAGGCGGAGCGATCGCTCAGGTCTGCTGTCAGAATAAGATACCTTTTGTGATCATTCGCGCGATTTCCGATAAGGCAGACGGTTCCGCAGAGATGAATTTCACTGAATTTCTGCACGAAGCGGCGGTCAGATGCGCAGCCATCACGCGCTGCATGATCTCCCATTGATCCGGATCTGACAAGCGGTGCGACGATTTTATCGCCGCAGGTTGGAAGATATAGGAGCAGCGCGATAATCCTGTCGCTGCATTCGGGAAGATGATGGGAAATTTCAAAGATATGTGACAGGGGTAAATGTCAGGTGAAACCTTCAGGGGTTGATGGCAAGGATAAACAGGCGCTGATAAAGAGCGCGCAGGAACGCCGAGACGTTCCTGATGAATTGATGTGGAGGCCAGGTGATCAGGGATTGGTTAAAGAGAGCAGAAGACTTGCTGCTGAGAAGAGGATTCAAGTCAGCAGAGGGTGAGGGAGCAACGGACGAATTCTGCCCCCGGTGTCATGCCACGCTTGCTTTGCAGAAAGGATTTGATCCGAATCTCAAATACTGGATCTGCAAAGGCTGCGGGGAGATGCTGATCAATCCTGAGATTGAATCGGATATAGTCTGGTTCTGTGACGGATGCGGTGCCGTCATGAACGAGCAGGAAGGTTTCGCTGAAGATGCCGGGAAATGGAAGTGTACAGAATGCGGATTTATCAATAAGATAGATCCGGGTGAAATCTATCTCTCGGAAGAGGAGTTTCAGGCGGAGAAGCGAAGCCCCTATCGCGGGCTGTCTGATGAGGCGATGCTGGAACTGTCAGAGTACCGTGAGATCCGGCCCATAGATGGCAGAGAAGGGATCATACTTGTTGAGAGCCGGGAAAACGGTACGCTTTATATCAAAAAGCTCCTCACCATCTATAATAAGAGCGTATATGCATATCTTTGTGAGAATCCGATCGGGCATATGCCCCGTATCGTCAAAATGTTTGAGAGCAAAAATTGCCTGATCGTGATAGAGGAGTTTATTGAAGGCATAACAGTTGAGAAAATGCTGGAAGAAGGACCCGTTCCGGAAAAGAGGGCTGTTGCGATAGCAATCAATGTTTGCAAAATACTTGATCAGCTTCACAGTCTTTCGACCCCGATCATTCACAGGGACATTAAGCCGGCGAATATCATCGTTTCTCCGCAGGGTGAAGTTTATCTGCTGGATATGAATGTCGCAAAATGGTTCGACCCGGCTCAGGTGGACGACACACGGTATATGGGAACGCAGTATTACGCTGCTCCCGAACAGGTTGGATACGGGTTTTCGGCATCCTCTGCAAAATCCGATATTTATGCGGTAGGAATGCTGCTGAATGTCATGATTACCGGGCATTTTCCAAAAGAAGAGAAGGCTTCCGGGAAGATATGGGACGTGATTGAGCGCTGCATCAGTCTGGATGCGGATAAACGATACAGTGCTGCGGAGCTTGCAGTGACGCTGCAGAACTTATAGCAGTGTCGGAGAGTTTATAGTAGCTGCGTTGCAGAACTGATGTCAGTTTCGGAGAAAAGCTGAGGGGGGTGGAATGAGTGGAAAAGAAGCCTACAGATGAATTGGATGAACTTCTGGAAAACATGAAACCGAATCAGCTGGACCGCTATTTTAAGGAAAACCGGAAATATCTGGCGGATGAGAAGAAGGCGTTCTACTACTATATGAAGGATACTCTGGCGGAGAAGAATATTAAGCTGAAGGATGTTTATTCATTTGCCGGGGTATCGGAATCATATGGGAGCCAGATTCTTCGTATGGAAAAGCATGCAGCCAGCCGTGATCTGATCATACGGTTCTGCCTCTCAGGTCATTTTAACTGTGATGAGACGAACAGGGCTCTTAAGCTGTACGGATTGAGCGAGCTCTACGCAAAGGATAAGCGGGATGCGTGCATTATTGTGGCGATCAATAACAGAATATTTGATTTGAGCGAAATCGACGATATCCTTGTAAAGCAGGGGTTTGTTAAAATTACAGCAGATGAAAAATAATAACAGTTGATTAAGGATGAATACAGCCTGATAAAGAAGGATAAAAAGATCCGGGAAAATTCCTCACCGAATTGGTGGGGATTTTTCTGTTTGAAACAGTAAAAACATATATCGAAAATAATTTTTTATAATTTATAATAGGAACCGGAATATCAGTACACAGGCTGTTCGGAGAAACATTCGGAGGCAGAGATAATAGATGAAGAGCAGGAAATCCAATAAGCAATTGCAGAGCACGAGCAAGTTCATTTCCCTGATCCTCCGCCACAAGCCGGAGTCCATCAGCATCACGCTTGATGAACACGGGTGGGCGGATGTTCGGGAAATGATCGACGGGATCAACAAATCAGGTAATCACACGCTAGACATGGAAACACTGGAGGAGATTGTCCGTACGGATGAAAAACAGCGCTATTCCTTCAATGAGGATCACACGCTGATCCGTGCGAACCAGGGACATTCCATCCCGGTAGATGTAGAACTGGAGGAAAAAATCCCGCCGGATGTTCTCTGGCACGGCACCGGAGAGAAATACGTCTCTTCCATCGATGCACAGGGGCTGATTCCAAAAGGCCGTTTGTACGTGCATCTCTCTTCGGACATGGAGACTGCGCGGAAAGTCGGCAGCAGGCACGGGAAGCCGGTCATTTATGAAATCGACTGCCGTGGAATGTCGGGAGACGGATACCGCTTCTTCCTTTCTGCCAATCAGGTATGGCTTACAAAGGAAGTTCCGGTCCGATATCTGAGGAAGCTGCATCAAAGCTGATTATAAGGAAGTTTCGGTCCGATATCTGAGGAAGCTGCCTGCAAGCTTATGAAAAATGCTACTGGCAGTAGGAGAAATCATAACGGTTCTTCTGATACACTGTGGATACAGCAGAAATGTTACACAGTTCTCATGAATAAGGAGGAAACGTTATGAAGTTAGCAGATTTAAGAAATTTTGACCTGGTAGTATTGAGAGATGGCAGCCTGGGGATCGTCCTTGAAAAAGATAATGATGTTTTTATTCTGTATCAGGAGGGTGGCTATGACGCCGCCGATGAGATTTTTGATGAGGACCTGAAAGATTATTGTAATGGCCCGGAATATGATATCATGCAGGTGTATCGCACAGACTGCTACGGTATTTTATGTGATGTAACATATGAGGATGACGGAGACCTGATCTTTGAACGGGATGAAAACTGGGTTAGACCTTCTGAGGAGGAACGGGAAAAGATCAGGAAAGAACGTCGTGAAGCCCTGGAGCAGAAGCGTGCTGCTGAACTGGAGAAGGCGCAGGAAAATCGGAAGAATCGTATTACCGTAATGGCGCAGGCCTTTTATGGGAACCGCACGATCACGGAGACGACACTGGAGAGCATGGATGCTCTGGTTCTTGGCTATTTGGATAGAAAGCTTTGTAATAAAGAGAGAATAGACAGGACGATCGTTCCGATCCCCGGATCAGATAAAGTGGTTCTTGTTTATAACAAGAACCAGGAAGAAGAATATAGAAAAGACCGGAAGGAACAGCTCCGTGAAATGGGGCGTGATATGAAACCGATGGCCTGCATTCCGGAAAAAGGGATCACACTTTACAGCCGCTGTCTGGCCTGCAGAATTGATGAGACGGGAACACTGCAGAGTCTTCATCCGGAAGACTGCAAACTGCTTTTTAAGTATCTGGCAGAGTGATATACCGGGAGCATACATTGGTGTACACATCATAGTCCGATCAGGAACACCTCGGCAATCTTATCGCGCTGCATGCGGAACGGCAGGAACGACGAGGCGTTCCTGCTGTTCTGACAGGCGGACCTTAATGTCCTTCCACGCAGCTCATGCCGCTCTGATCCGGTCCGGTCTGTCCGGACACATAGCGGGCATTGAACTCCATGTTGACCTCCCGCAACTCCTTTGTGCCATTGATGTAATCGTCGTACATCCTGAGCAGGCCCGGACTGCACCCGTCGCAGAGGCCTTCAATGTTTCCGATTGCCTCATTGACTATGCGGGCACGCTCTTCGCGGGTCGTGTCTTTGATCAGAATAGATGCCATGTTCATTTCTCCTTTCCTTTTACCACAGGATCTGCAAGTTTGTCATATATTTTATGCCATAATCTGTCTCTTTTAATGGACATGCGCTATTAAGGCTATATGCTGAAACCTTTCGCAATTCGATGATTTGGATTCCAAATGCAGTACTGCAGAATTTATTAATTATTACTGCTGCCGTTATCAATTATTGTATCATTGCGAGGCAGTGAATCAAACAAAAAAAGAAACGGTGCCAATACCAGATAGATAGTAAAAAGGAAATTTATTTATTATAATATTTTCTGGAAAAAATACCTGGATTTAGCTGTTAATAATATCGGGCAGAAGCTTCGGCAGTAAGAGCAGTGAGGAAGTAAGTTATGAATGTGAAAGCTCAAAAAAGATACAGAGCTGCAAAGGTTCTGACAGCGATACCGTTGATAGTTTTTGTCGTTGCCATGCTTTGTTTCATCGCGGCCGGTTTTCTTGAGAGACCGACGAACAGAGGATCAGTATATTCTTTGCTCATGTCCATATCTTTGGTCTGCATGTTCCTCCTTCCGATTCCCTGTCTGATCATCTCCTTTATAGGAACGATATTTGCTCATTTGGGAAGGAAAGGGCTTGTTCATGCTCCCATTGGAACATTTATTCTGGGGCTGATAGAAATTATTTTTTCGCTGTTTTGCATCGCAGTGGATTTTATTGCAATCTTTTATATCGGACAGGGCGTTTAGGGAGCATGATCGACGGCCTGACGTTTGATGAAAAGATCGCGGACAGGTCTTTTTTTATAAATAAAGGAAAATCACTGACGAATTATTGTTAAAAAAATTAGTGAAGAAATCCTTACAAGTTTCGTGTATAATAATAGAACTGTGTGCATCCCGGCTTCAGCATTTCCTGCTTTCGGCGGGAGCAGAAAAATGAATGAGGAAATCTGTATCTGCTGAAACGGGCTGATCAGAGCATTAACATGTCTTATGACAAAAAGGAGACTACATGAAAAGAATAGCGGTAACATACGAGAATGGTGAGATTTTCCAGCACTTTGGACATACAGAACAGTTTAAAGTGTACGAAGTGGAGGATGGAAATATTATAAAGAGCGAGATCATCGGCTCAGACGGAAACGGCCACGGGGCCCTGGCAGGTCTTCTCGATGATAAAGGGATAGATGTTCTGATCTGCGGGGGGATCGGCGGCGGCGCGCAGGCTGCGCTGCAGGATCACGGAATTGAGCTTTGCGCAGGCGCTTCCGGAGATGCCGATGAGGCGGTGAAAGCATATCTCAGGGGAGAATTAGTCGATACAGGCGCGAACTGCAGCCATCATGGCGAAGGACATTCCTGCGGAGACCATGAGGGACATTCCTGCGGGGATAATGAGGGTCATTGCTGCGGCGGATCCGGCAGGAATGGGATCACAGGCAAAAATGTGGGGAAGACATGTCGTACCCATTACCGCGGGACTTTCAATGATGGCACACAGTTCGACTCCTCCTATGACAGAGGAGAGCCGCTTGAATTCGTGTGCGGTGCCGGCATGATGATCAAAGGATTTGACGCTGCTGTGGCAAACATGGAAGTGGGAGAGATCCTCGACGTGCATCTTATGCCGTCGGAAGCGTATGGGGAAGCGGATCCCAGCGCAATTTTTAAGGTTCCGGTCGCTATGATGCCGGGAGCGGAAAATGTATCTGTCGGGCAGCAGGTATACCTTCAGAGCAGAAACGGACAGCCGTTCCCTGTAAAGGTGGTGGCGAAGGACGAGGAAACAGTCACTTTCGACGCGAACCATGAAATGGCAGGAAAGGAACTTAATTTCCGGATCGAACTGGTGGAAGTACGCTGATTTGTCGGCACTTGGTGCCGCTGAGTTATATTAGCAGTTGAAAGAAATGCCTTGTTTTTTATGGTACGATAAGCTTATCAGAGAAAGCAGGGCAGGAAGGTCATGATTATACAGTCTGAAGAGATCTGCCGCTTGTCTTGTATGAGGCAGGCGGTATTATTTTAATCTCAGCCCGGTTTTTGTTGATGCTCCGCTAGCTCAGTCGGTCAGAGCGGCGGCCTTATAAGCCGTGTGTCGTGAGTTCGAGTCTCATGCGGAGTACTGGATGCAAGGATCAGCATTGCCGACGATTGACGATTTGGCAGTGCTGACCTTGATTTCTCCTGGAAAGACAGATAACATCATAGACAGTGACTAAATTAACGCATGCAGAAACGGGGAATCGTAAAATGATCTCCCGGATAATTTCGATTACGGAATGGTGGGCAAAATGAGCAAACAAAAGAAGGTGGAAGGATGTCCTGCTCCGGAAAATGTGCTGCAGCATATCCGTGAGATGGAAAGCATTCTGGATGAAGCGACGCAGAAGATGGATGCGCTGGAGAAAAAAATAGCAGAGTATGAGGATTTTCAGTCAGAGATAAAGAAGCTGGAAGCGTATTATACGAGTCAGCAGTGGAAGGACGATCATGCTATGGATGAAGAGGGCAGATTCCCGAAAGAACTGAAGCGGGGAGTTCTCTCAGAGGACGGCATATGGAATTTGCTGGAGCGAAATAAGGAGTTGACCCGCATCCTGAAAAATGTCAGGGGATACGTGCATTCACCTGTCAGCGTGACAGCTTTGGATCATGCGAGGAGACAGGAGATGACTGAAAGGGAAAAAATGGAGAATCAGATGATGTATGATGCCAATTATGACAAAGAGCTGGAAATTGCAAGGACCCGGTGCAAGAAGCTCTGCCAGAAATATAATTCGCTTCCCATTGAGAACATTGAGGAGCGGCACGAGTTCATTAAGACGATCTTGGGGGAAAGCGGAGCAAATGTTCACATCGAGCCTGATTTCTGGTGCGATTACGGATACAGAATTAAAGTCGGAGAGAATTTTTATGCAAATCACGGCCTGGTAATTCTTGATGGGGGCGGTGTGACATTCGGAGACAATGTATTTATTGCGCCGTCCTGCGGCTTCCATACGGCCGGTCATCCGATCGACTTTGAGCGAAGAAACCAGGGCTTGGAATATGCGTATCCGATCGTCGTCGGCGATAATGTCTGGATCGGAGCCGGTGTGCAGGTGATGCCGGGCGTCACGATCGGAAGTAATGTCGTGATCGGCGGCGGAAGTATCGTGACGAAGGATATTCCTTCAGACAGTGTTGCAGTGGGCAATCCCTGCAGGGTGATCCGGAAGATTACAGAGGATGACAGGCAGAGGAACTGGGACCGAAAAACAGGAGGCTGACAAAGCCTCCGTTTTTTGTACATGATCGGTGTATCGACCGGGGAAGTGGTGTCCTGATCGAGGAAGTGGTGTTTTGGTCGGGAAGGCTGCGGAGGCTGTAGCAAGCCTTTTCATACGGCGAATTCTGAAAAAAGCAGATTGCGGGTGCCACAGACGCTAGTTAAATAAATGCATTTATGAAATTAAAAAAGAAATTAAAAAGAGATATTGCATAATTAAATAAATCATACTAATATTAACCTAAATCACATTTATACAAAGACAGTGAGGGTATGGTCATGTATGAAGAAGGAAAACTGCGGATCAGGAAGCTGATGAAACGCGCGGAAAACGGAGATGAGATCAATTTGGGATTTTTCGGCGGATCGATCACACAGGGATCACTTGCGTCCGATCCGTCACTGTGCTATGCGTTCCGGGTGTTCGACTGGTGGAGAAGAACATTTCCGAAAGCAGTTTTCCATTTCATAAACGCGGGAATCGGGGGTACGTCCTCCCACTTTGGAGCTGCCCGGATCCGTGAGGACCTTCTGTGCTATCAGCCGGATTTTGTCATTGTGGATTTTTCCGTAAATGATGAACCGAATGACTTTTTTATGGAGACTTATGAGGGCGTAGTGAGGCAGATCTTCCTCAACGATAACGAACCCGGCGTGCTGCTGCTCCATAATGTATATTATGACAGTGGAAAGACTGCCGAGGACCAGCATATCCGCATCGGCGATCATTACGGGATACCGCATGTCAGTATACGGGATACGGTGTATCGACGCATGCGGGAAGGAATGTACACGTTGGAGGAACTGACACCGGACGGGCTGCATCCGAATGACTTCGGACACGGTCTGCTGGCGGAAGAAATTATACGTGAGCTTATAAAGATTCGGGAAGAGTCTTCTCTGCGCACGGATGCAGCATTGCGGGAGTGCGGATGCGAACGGTCCGGCACAGCAGAATATCAGCCGATGACCTTAAACCGCTTCGAGCATGCAAATCGGCTGACCATCAGGAACAGCGCGCCGGCTCTGGCCGGCTTCCGGGCAGATCCTGAAGAGAAGTCAGGGCATCTTGATTTCTTTAAAAATGGGTGGATCGGGCGAAAGTCAGGAGATTCCATCCGGTTCATTCTGCCTTCTCTGACAAGCCTGGCAATACAATATCGCAAGACGGTCCGACATCCGGCTCCGAAAGCGATCTGTATTTTAGACGGAGACAGGGAGCATGCTTTGCTTATGGAAGCAGACTTTGAGGAAGACTGGGGAGACTGCCTGTTCCTCCAGATAATTCCGATTCGGGAGAAGCAATCAGCCCACACGGTCGAGATTGAGATCACAGAGGCATCAGAGGAAGACGCAGAGACCTTTTACCTGCTGTCTGTTATCTATACAGAATAAAAGGAGAGAACAGTTGCGGCCGAAAAAAGGAGTTACATTAAGAGATATTGCAGAAGAACTCGGTATTTCTGCGGTCACGGTATCGAATGCGCTCGCCGGAAAGAAGGGTGTGAGCGAGGAGAAGCGCGAACAGATTCTTGAATGTGCCCTCCGCAGGGGGCTGGATCTGGCAAAATACAGACAGAGAACGACTTCGAACAAAGAGGCTTCGGAAGAGCTGAAAGAAGGCGCTTCTATAGGTGTAATGGTTCTGAATCGCTATATCTCTGTCGGAACTTCTTTCTACTGGGAGATGTATCAGAAAACGGCTTATGTCGCTTCCGGTCTCAAATGTCTGACATCTCTTATAATCTGGAAAAGCGACAGTGAGGAGTCTGCGATCCCGCCTCAGATCGCAAATCAGGAAATCGACGGACTGATTCTGATCGGACCGATGGATGACGGATACAAAAGACGTCTGAAGAAGGCGTTCGACGGTCCGATCGTACTTTTGGATCAGCCTATCTTCGACGACGATGTTTCCTGTGTATTATCCGGGGACTATTATGGTATGTATCGGTCCGCGCGGGAACTGATCCGGGCCGGACACCGGGAAATCGGATTTGTCGGTTCGCTCGATTACTCCAGAAATATTATCGATCGATATTACGGCTATAAGAAATGCATGCGCGAGAACGGTCTGAGCGTAAGGAAGGAATGGGTACTTCCCGATCGTTACGGGAAAGAAGAAAGAGGACTCGTTGTACTGCCGGACACGCTGCCAACGGCTTTTGTGACAAGCAGTGACTGGGCGGCATCCTATCTCTATGACGCGCTGCAGGAGCGCGGCCTTTCTGTACCGGAGGATATTTCTATCGCCAGTTACGATGATTATCTGTATAATCATCCGCTGGCAGGACGTCTGACAACATATCATGTGGATATGGAACATATGGCACGATGTGCGGTCAGACTCGTGATCCGGGGGCTGATCGGTCCCGGATCGACCGGAGTGATCTGTGAGGTGGACTCACATATGGTTCTGCGGGATTCTATTCGAAAGATATAAGATTTTCACGCGCCGTCAGAGAAAAAACGGAAATTTGCGCGTATCTACGAGCGGTGCCGGATGGAGCAAATGGGCGGCCGGGAGCTTGCTCACAAGGCCGCACATATTGCGAACAGGCGATAGCGCGACAGCGCGACATGAGCATGGAGCGCAAGCGGAATGCGAATGGCAACATTCAGATAAACAGGAGAAGCTGAGAAATTGAAAAAAGAAGTAACAATGACAGATATTGCGGCAAAGGTCGGTGTTTCGGTCGTGACGGTATCGAAAGCCCTGTCCGGGAAAAGTGGAGTTGGGAAGCAACTGAGGGAGGAGATCCTGTCGGAGGCAGAGCGGCAGGGGTATATTCCCGCGGAAAGTAAACGGGCAGAAAAAAAGCAGATCGTTGTGGGTGTCATTGTCGCTGAACGGTTCATTTCGGAAAAACAGTCTTTTTACTGGAAGATGTATCAGGAACTGTCTCAGGAGGCGATGCGCCATGAAGGGTTTTCCCTGTTCGAGGTGGTATCCGGTGAGGAGGAACTGGCCTGTGAAGTGCCCAAAATTTTGCGGTTCAAAAAGGCTGATGTGCTGGTCGTGCTTGGCGTTTTCCATCGGTCGTATCTGACAATGCTGAACGAACAGTCAGAGATTCCGCTTTTTTCCCTGGATTCTGTCTATGAAGAGGTGGATGGGGATGCAATCATCGTGGATAATTCCATGGGCGGATATCTGATGACGAATTACCTCCTTGAACGGGGTCATGAAAAAATCGGTTTTGTAGGGACGCTGCATATGACGCCGAGCATAGATGACCGTTATTTGGGATATTATAAAGCAATGGTGCTGGCCAAAAAGACGGTGGAGCAGAGCTGGATCGTTGATGATCGCAGCACGGAGACCGGGAAAGTGGGAGCCGAGGGAACGCTCTGCCTGCCGGACCCGGAAAACATGCCGTCAGCTTTCTTCTGCAACTGTGATTTTACCGCCCGGCTCATGATCGGAAAGCTGAAGGAAGCAGGGTATCGCGTTCCGGAAGATATCTCTGTCGTCAGTTTTGACCATTACCTGCCGGAGGAGAACCCGGAAGTGTCACTGACGACATACGAGGTGAATATGAAGGCCATCGTGCGGCAGATGATGACGCTGATCAAAGCCCGCCTTGAGGAAACAGACTGGCCGTTCTGCACCATACTTGCCAGAGGAAGGCTTATCGAGGGAAATACAGTTCGGGAGATCACCCGTTAAAAAATAAAATATACGCGTCATGAGCGCCGGGGCGTTCCTGATTAAGCAGTTGGAAATCCTTAAAAGGGGTTGTCGTTTTTATACGGCAGCCCTTTTTAACGTTATCAGAAGTTTACGGTGATTAACAAAACTTTACAAAACTTAACGTAAATTAAACTAATAAGAAAGGCGGTTGTCGGAAATGCATAGAAAAGCAGGTTTAATTTTGTAAATGTATCACAAATCGCGCAAAAAAGAGGGCAAATTTAGAAATTTAGTTAAAATAATGATTGACATCCCGGATATATTAACTATAATTAAGCTAAAAGAAGAGTTAAATAAATAGTTTATTTAACCTATAGAGAGATTGGAGGAACAGAGATGAAAGCAAGAAAAGTAATGGCAGTGGCTATGGCAACGGTAATGACGTTATCGCTTGCAGCCTGCGGAGGTTCTTCGGCTTCCTCAGGTGAGAGCACACAGACAAAACCGGCGGAATCGAAAGTGGAATATGACAAGAACGGGCCTGACGGAAACTACGCGAATATTGTACTCGGTGAGACCGGGACAGACATTTCCGCAAAGTTAAAGCTGCTTACGCACAGGACAGATATGCTGGCGACGGATTATCCCGGAACGAACTATCAGTCTTACATTGATGAATTTCATAAGATGTATCCGAATATCGAGATCGACATCGAGGGAATTACGAATTATGCCGAGGATGCGCTGCTTCGTATGCAGGGCGGTGAATGGGGCGATATCATGATGATCCCGGCAATTGACGCTGAGGAATTCGGGAACTATTTCATGCCCTACGGCGATCTGGAGACAATGGAAGGGCAGATCCGTTTCGCGAGCGCCAAGCAGTATCACGGGACTGTATATGGCATTCCTTCCACAGGAGCTGCACAGGGTGTGCTCTATAACAAGGCAGTATTCGAGAAGGCCGGTATTACAGAGCTTCCGAAAACACCTGAAGATTTTATTGCAGACCTGAAGCTGATCAAAGAGAAGACAGACGCGATCCCGCTGTATACGAACTACGCGGCCGGGTGGACCATGGGTGCATGGGATGCGTACATCGGCGGAACTGCGACAGGCGACTCCGAGTATACGAACCGCAAAATGCTCCATACTGCCAACCCCTTCTCCGATCCGGGAGATGGAAGCCATGCTTACAACATCTATAAAGTTCTCTATGACGCGGTAGCAGAAGGGCTCACCGAGGACGATTATTCCACGACCGACTGGGAAGGTTCCAAAGGCATGATGAACCGCGGTGAGATCGGAACGATGGTACTTGGTTCCTGGGCATATTCTCAGATGCAGGCAGCGGGTGACAAGCCGGAAGATATCGGCTATATGAGCTTCCCGATCACTGTCGGCGGCAAGCAGTACGCTTCCGCAGGTGCGGACTACGCGTTCGGTATCAACAAGGATTCTTCCGATGAGAACCGTATGGCAGCCCTTATCTTTGTTAAGTGGATGACAGAAAAATCAGGGTTCTCTTATAACGAAGGCGGGATTCCGATCTGCGCTTCTGACAACAAATATCCGGAACTGTATGCAGCATTTGATGGCATCGATTATGTCTTTGATGACCCTGCAGTTGAGGGAGAGGAAGACCTTCTTGATCTTTTGAATGCCGATTCCGAACTGAATCTGAATAATGGCGGCGACAAGAAGATCCAGGAAATCGTCGAGCATGCATCCAACGGAGATATGACGTTCGATGCGATTATGGAAAAATGGAACGCTGCCTGGACCGAAGCGCAGGAACTCAATAATGTAGAGATCACAAAATAAGTAAAAAATCTCCTTCTGACAGCATGTACACACAGTAACGTAAAAAACGCAGGATGCCCGGGGCAGGGATAGTCCGGAAAGCGGGCATCCTGTTACTCTAAGAGAGGATGACTGTATGAATAGTACAAGTTTCTGGAAGAGCAGAAGGGGCCGGCAGACTACTGTGATCATTGCATTTCTACTGATTCCGGTCGGCCTCCTTATTCTCTTCACGTATTTTCCGTTTCTGAAAATGGTACAGTTCAGCTTCTATAATATGAAGTATATCGGCGCAAGGAAGTTCGTGGGACTGCGAAACTACCGTCAGATCTTCCAGAGAGACGATATCATCCGGACGCTGCTCCTTTCCCTCTACTATATGGTGGGATCGGTCGTCCAGGTCTTCCTGGCCCTGTACCTGGCCACAGTATTCTGCTTCAAGGTGAAATTTGAGAACCTCTGGAAAGGATTCATTTTCTTCCCATATCTGATCAGCGGTATCGCGATCGGTTTTATTTTCAAGTTCTTCTATACAAGAGGGTTCGTTCTGGACTCCGTTCTGATGGCACTGGGATTCAAGCTTGATAATCTGCCGTACTGGCTGAAGGATCAGGCTATCAACAACTGGTCGCTGGTGTACTCCTCGGTATGGCGCTATCTTGGCTCGACGATGGTCCTTTTCCTCGGAGCGATGATGTCTGTCGACAATACGCTCTATGAGGCGGCCGCAATCGACGGAGCCAATAAGTGGGATATTTTCTGGCACATTATTCTTCCTTCCATCAAAACAATCGTTACATTGAATGTGATCCTTTCTATCACCGGATCCCTCTCCGCGTTCGAACCGCCTTATGTTATCACCAGCGGCGCGAACGGAACGGCAACATTCTTCGTCGTCATGAACGACATCGCACACACGAGTCAGAAGGTCGGTCTGGCGAGTGCAATGGCCGTGTTCCTCCTGACGATCATCATCATCGCCAAATTCCTGCAGGATGCGCTGTTCAGATTCCTGTTCCGCAATGCGGGAACGGATGAAAAGCCTCAGAAAAAAGTACGCAGAGCCGTATTAAAGAGAGGAGTGTAATCATGACGAAGAATAAGTATACTCCCGGATCGATCGCATGGTTGATCGTTAAATATTTTTCCGTGATCTTCTGCTCGTTCATGGCAATCCTGCCGATCGTCTCCTGTGTCATCACTTCCTTTAAGACATCGGAGGAGTACCAGCGCACGACCGTCATGACGCTGCCGGAAAACTGGTTGAATTTTGCCAACTATCTCCATGCTTTCCAGAAAGCGAATATGGGCCGGGCATTTTTCAACTCGTTCCTGATCCTGATCTTTGTCCTGGCAGGCTCCACGCTGATTGGTTCCTCGCTCGCTTATGTACTGAATCGGTTCCGATTTCCGGGGAACAGCCTGATACGGAACATGTTCACGTTTGCGGCGCTGCTTCCGGGCATCGCGATGCAGGTCTCCGTATACCAGATCATGCAGCAGCTGGGTTTCATCAACACGCTGTACGGATACATCATCATGATGATGGGAACGGATGTCATGTCCATTTACATATACATCCAATTCTTTGAAAATCTGCCGATCTCTCTGGATGAGAGTGCTTATCTGGACGGCGCGAACTATTTCAGGATCTATTGGTCAATACTTCTGCCGCTTTTAAAGCCGGCGATCATGACGAATCTCATTTTAAAGGGAGTCGGCGTTTACAACGAATACTACTGCGCCAATCTGTATCTGCAGGACAAGAGAAATCTCTGCACGGTCGCGACATCGCTCTATACATTTACAGGTCCGATGGGCAACCAGTATGAACTGATCTGCGCAGGTGTTATCATGTCGCTGCTTCCGGCACTGATCATTTTCCTGCTCTTTCAGAAACAGATATACAACGGCGTTGCAGCAGGCGCTGTGAAAGGATAAAAAGACGGCGGGAGACGGCTGACCCGTACGGTAAAGGGGCCGGTCCCCGCGACGAAATGAAAGGACGGAAAGCTATGATGGTCGAGGAAATCAGAAGTCATCTGGAACAGCGGCTGATCCCCTTCTGGAGCAGCCTTCGGGATGAAGAATATGGTGGCTTTTACGGGTATATGGATTATAATCTCAGAGTAGACCGGGAGGCGAAAAAAGGCGCGATCCTGAACAGCCGTATACTTTGGTTCTTCTCGAGCGCTGCGGAAGCACTGGGAAGAGAAGACTTGTCCGGGGAGGCGGAGCACGCGTTTCTGTTCCTGAAAGAACGATGCCTCGACCGAGAATTCGGCGGGGTATTCTGGTCGGTGAACTATGACGGCACACCTTCTGACACGACAAAGCATACCTACAACCAGGCCTTTGCCATCTATGGTCTTTCCGCTTACTATGGGATGCGGAAAGACCCGGAGGCGCTCGAGATCGCAATGCAGCTCTTCAGACTGATCGAAACGCGCATGCGGGATCGGGACGGGTATCTGGAAGCTTTCGACAGAGAGTTCCGTCCTGTCGACAACGAAAAACTGTCGGAGAACGGAGTCACGGCGGTCCGGACCATGAATACGATCCTGCATGTGATGGAAGCCTACACTGAGCTTTACCGGGTGACCCGGGATCAGGAGGTCGCAGATCGGCTCTATGAGATCCTGAATATTGTGAGGGAGCATATTTTCAATTCCGAAAAGAGAAGGCAGGAAGTCTTTTTTGACAGAGACTATCAGTCTCTGATCGATCTTACTTCTTACGGCCACGACATTGAAGCGGCCTGGCTCCTTACGCGGACGGCCGAAGTCCTTGAAGACGATGCAGCCATTCTTGAGACACGCAAGATGGCAGCCGTTCTCACGGAAGCCGTGTATGAGGCCGCCTATGACGGAAGATCTGTAGTGTCGGAAATGGAAGCGGGCGTCAAAAAAGAAGGCCGTATCTGGTGGGTCCAGGCTGAGAGTATCAACGGCTTTGTTGACGCGTACCAGAAGATGCCGGAAGAGGAACGGTATCTGGATGCTGCCGAAAGCATATGGGTCTATATAAGGGATAACTTTATTGACAGGCGGGAGGGCGGTGAATGGTTCTGGTCCCTGACGACGGACGGGATCCCGGAGAAAGGGCCGATCGTGGAACCGTGGAAGTGCCCCTACCACAACGGAAGAATGTGTCTGGAGATGATAAAACGAAATGTTACATGAACAGTACTATGTAGAAAAAGAAAAGCAGGAGCGGCTTCTTGCCAGAAAAAATGAACCGGCCCGTTTCTATAACGGCATTTTTACCCGGTATAAGAACCCGGTCCTGACGAGGGAACATATTCCGCTGACCTGGAGGTATGACCTTGATACGGGAACGAATCCGTTCTTCGAGGAGCGGCTCGGGATAAATGCGGTGCTGAATTCCGGTGCAATCAGCCTGAATGGAAAGTATTACCTCGTTGCCCGGATCGAGGGGGCGGACCGCAAGTCTTTTTTCGGAGTCGCGGAGAGCGACAGCGGGCTTGACGGTTTCCGGTTTTGGGACAGGCCGATCCTCTTTGAAGATACCTGCCCGGAGGAAACAAATGTCTACGATATGAGACTTACACAGCACGAGGACGGATGGATCTACGGCGTATTCTGCTCGGAGAGCCATGATGACCGGTCAGATGATCCGTCAGCCGCAGTCGCTGCCGCCGGTATCGTGCGGACGAAGGATCTGAAGAGCTGGGAGAGGCTTCCGAACCTTGTGACCCTGCGGTCGCCTCAGCAGCGCAATGTCGTCCTTCACCCGGGGTTCGTGGACGGAAAGTATGCTTTCTATACGCGCCCGATGGACAGCTTTATTGAGACAGGCGGCGGTGGAGGAATCGGCTTTGGCCTCTGTGAGGACATTGAACACGCCGTGATCGACGAGGAAAAGATCCTGAGCCGGAGAAGATATCATCAGATAACGGAATCGAAGAATGGGGAGTGCATCGTGCCGATCGGGACGGAGAGGGGATGGCTCCATATCGCCCACGGAGTGCGCAATACAGCAGCCGGATTACGGTATGTGCTCTATGCTTACGCGACGGATCGGGAGGATCCTTCCAGAGTGATTGCCGAGCCGGGCGGACTTTTGCTCGGGCCGCTCGGCTGGGAACGGGTCGGCGACGTGTCGAACGTCGTATTTTCAAACGGGGCAATTGTCAAAGAAAACGGTGAGATCCTTCTCTATTACGCGGGAAGCGATACCCGGGTCTATGTGGCGAAGACCAGTATAGCCCAGCTTTCGGACTATATATTTAATACCCCGCCGGATCCGGGCCGGAGCGTACTCTGTGTCCGTAAGCGATGTGAACTGATTGACAGGAATCTGGAAATATTGGAGAGGGAGAACAATGCTCCGCATACTGTCGAAGAATCTCTTTGACGCAAATGCGGGTGGAGGTGAAGCATGAAATATCAGATCTTAAATGCACCGGCGGTACCGAATATGCCGTGGCAGGATATCGAAGGAAGCATCACGGATATTCCGATCTGGCGCTACAGGGACAATCCGGTGATTCGCAGAAATCCGTTGAAGAATGTAGCAAGGATCTTTAACAGCGCGGTGATTCCATATGAGGGAAAGTTTGTCGGAGTCTTCCGGGGAGAACAGAAGGATGGCATACCCTATGTCTATTTCGGCAGAAGTGAGGATGGCATTCGCTGGGATTTTGATGAGGAGAAGGTACCTTTTGTTGATGAGAACGGTCAGCCGTTCATGCCCTCTTACGCATATGATCCCAGACTCGTGAAAATTGAGGACAGCTTTTATGCGATCTGGTGCCAGGATGCATATGGAGCGACGATCGGCATGGCAAAAACGGATGATTTTAAAACTTGGACCCGGCTTGAGAATCCATTCCTGCCGTTCAATCGGAACGCGGTGCTTTTTCCGCGCAAAATCGGCGGAAAATACATGCTTCTTTCCCGCCCGTCTGACAGCGGACACACACCTTTCGGAGATATTTATCTCTCCGAGAGCCCGGATCTTGTCTACTGGGGAAAGCACCGCCATGTGATGGGGAAATCGGAAAAATGGTGGGAAGCAGTTAAGATCGGTGCGGGGGCTGCCCCGATCGAGACCAGTGAAGGATGGCTTCTGTTCTATCACGGCGTGACAGGTACATGCAACGGACTGGTGTATTCTATCGGCGGGGCGATCCTGGACAGGGATGAGCCGTCAAAGGTCCTGTACCGCTGCCGGACTTTCCTGCTGACGCCGGAAGAGTGGTATGAAGAGAGGGGCTTCGTACCGAATGTCTGCTTCCCGTGCGCTACGATCCACGATGCTGAGACCGGCAGAATTGCGATTTATTACGGCTGTGCGGACAGTTATGTTTCTCTGGCATTCACAGAACTGGATCTGATCATAGACTACATTAAGGAAAATTCTGTCATCCGCAAGTCGGATTCCGAAGTGGGAAGACGCTAACGGAGGAGGCATCGTGAAGGTGCGCTGGAAACGTTTTTTGACTTATGATATATGGCCGTGCGCAGCGGCAGTAGGGATTGCTGCAGCTGTTCTCTTCCTGATTTGGAATTTCTTTCATCCGAAACCCGAACCGATCCTGTACGTGGCCGTGTTCGACGTGACGCTTTCGGAAGAAGAGGCGGACAGACTGCGAGCGGATCTGGCGGGAGAAGATGCCTGGAGAATTACGCTTGACGACACCTTCCGTTCCGATAACGCGAAGGATGTGGAGCGGCTCCAGGTGCTTTTATACAACCATGATGTGGATGTGGTCATAGCAGGTGAGGATGTCATCCGGACGCTTGCCGCTTACGGGTATTTTCAGGATATCACCGGAGTTCTCGCGGAGGACACGGCGAAAGCAGCTGCAAATGAAGGAAGGCTGTTCAGGACGGCAGGCTATCTCGATACAGAAGAAATATCCATGGAGGATCATGAGACCGGGCGCGGCGAGATCCTGCCCTACGGCCTGCGACTTGCGGGAAGCTCCCGATGGAAAAGCCTGACAGGGGATACGGCACCTGATTATCTTGCGGCTGTGATGTGTGAAAGCGAGCACATGAAGGAAGTATCTGCTCTGGTCAGCTTATTGGCCTGAGCTCTGATGCATAATGGAACGGAGGTATGATAATGAACAGCAAAAACGGTTTTTTTCAGCCGGACAATCCTTTTTTTACAATTCTGACGCGCGTGTTCGACCTGCTTCTGCTGAACATCCTCTGCCTGATCTGTTCCCTTCCGGTCATTACGGCAGGTGCCGCTTTCATTGCGCTCTATACCGTGATTTTTAAATGGATGCGGAATGAAGATCCGCCGGTCGTATCCGCGTATTTTGCGGCTTTTCGGGAAAATCTGAAAAAGGGCTGTGCGATGGGAGCTGTGTTCCTCATTATTTTCCTTGTTCTCGGTGCGGATCTCCACATTATCGGACATATGCATTCTCCGTCGGGAAGTCTTTTTTACGGCGTCATCCTGATGCTCCTTGCTGCAGCTGTTTCTGTGGCTATCTATGCGTTCCCGCTGGCAGCCTGGTTTGAAAATACAGTCCGCAGCCATCTCGGAAATGCCTGGCGGCTTGCGGTCACACACCTTTCGCAGACGGTCCTTATTGCGGTGCTCCATCTTTTTCCGGTCATGTGGTTCCTTTTGTCTCCCGAAACATTTTTTGCCGCGGCTTTTTTGTGGGGGATCATCGGTGCTGCGGTGATAGCGTATTTCAGTTCCTGGTTCCTTACGGGAATATTTCTGAAGCTGGAAAAGCAGGCGGGTCCCGCAGACCGGGCGGAACTTGAACAGAATATAAGAAAAGACAGGCGAACGCCTTGATCATAATGGAGGAATAAGCATGACAGATGCGGAGAAAGTGTATGAAGAGTGGCTCTCTGATCCTTATTTTGACGAGGATACAAAACGCGAACTGAGAGACATTGCAGGGGATGAGAAAGAGATCACAGACAGATTTTACAGAAGTCTCACATTCGGTACAGGCGGTCTGCGCGGCGTGATCGGAGCCGGAACGAACCGAATGAATATCTATACGGTCCGTCTGGCGACACAGGGGCTGGCGAATTACATCATTTCACAGGGCGGTCAGGAGAAAGGGGTCGCGATTGCTTACGATTCGAGGCGTATGTCACCGGAGTTCTCGATGGAGGCGGCGCTCGTTCTGAATGCAAATGGGATCCGCACATATCGCTTCGATTCCCTTCGGCCGACACCGGAGCTCTCCTATGCGGTCCGTTATCTGCACTGCATCGCCGGGATCGTCGTGACGGCAAGTCACAATCCGCGGGAGTACAACGGATATAAAGTCTATTGGGAGGACGGTGCGCAGATCACACCTCCACATGACAGAAATATACTCGAGGAAGTGGGGCGGGTCACGTCATTTGCCGAAGTAAAGACCATGTCCCGTGTTGACGCAGAAGAAGCCGGTCTGTATCATACGATCGGTCAGGAGATCGATGATGCGTATATCTCTGAGATCCGTTCTCTTTCCATTCATCCGGATGTGATCCGGGCGCAGGCATCGTCCTTTAAGATCGCCTATACGCCTCTGCACGGGACCGGGAATATCCCCGTATGCCGTGTCCTCAGGGAACTGGGATTCACACAGGTCTTTGTGGAACCCAGCCAGGAAATTGCCGACGGGAATTTCCCGACGGTGGCTTATCCGAACCCGGAAGATCCGAAAGCCTGGGAACTTGTTCTGAAGCTCGCAGAAGAGAAAGATGCGGACATAGTGCTGGCAACGGATCCCGACGCGGATCGGCTCGGCGTTTACGCTAAGGATGCAAAGACAGGAGAGTACAGGTCCTTTACAGGGAACATGTCCGGCATCCTGATTGCCGAATATATTCTCAGGGAGAAGAAAAAACTCGGGATCATGCCGGAGAGACCTGCCCTTATTGAGACGATCGTATCTACGGATATGGCAAAGCCGCTTGCCCGCGAATACAATACAGATCTCATCGAGGTACTGACCGGGTTCAAGTACATCGGGGAGCAGATCAAAAAGTTTGAAGAGACAGGTGAAAACTCCTATGTCTTCGGATTCGAGGAGAGTTATGGCTGTCTTCCGGGGACATACGCCCGGGATAAGGATGCCTGCGCGGCGGTCATGATGCTCTGCGAGGCAGCGGCATTCTATAAGGCAGAGGGAAAAACACTCTGTGACGCGATGGAAGACCTTTACAGGAAGTACGGGTATTATAAAGAAGGCCTGACTTCCATTGAGTGGAAAGGCGCGGAGGGAAGCGAGCTGATCAAAGCGCTCATGGAGGATCTTCGCAGTGCTCCGGCTGACAGGATCGGAGGCTGTGAAGTCCTTGCGGTACGGGATTATGCTTCCGGCGTGCGTACGGAACTTGCGGAGCAGAGCAGGACGCCGACCGGTCTTCCGAAATCCGACGTGCTCTACTATGAGCTTTCCGGAAATGCCTGGTGCTGCGTCCGTCCTTCCGGGACGGAACCGAAGATCAAGTTCTATTACGGAGTCTGCGGTAAAAATGCGAATGACGCCGATGAGCGCCTGGAGCAGCTTTGTAAAGACCTTATGGATCTGACGAAAAAGAAGCCTGCATTTGTTCCGAATCTTCGGCTGCATGGCCGCATAGACCGGCAGGCTGTCCGGAAAGAGGGAGGCTTTCCTCTGTTCTGGGCCGGCAGCGGAGCAGAGTTCCTGTTCACCGGGACAGACCTGTCTGTGGATCTTCAGGCATCCTTTACGAAGGTGGAGCCCTGGATCGCCGCAGAGCTGAACGGTGCACCGATTATCCGTATGCCGCTTTCCCGGGGAATTAATCGGATCAGCCTGCTCAGGGGAATGACGCCCGGGGTGGCGAAACATATCCGCCTTTTTAAGGAGACGCAGCCGGTATTTGAGGATGATGAGCACTTTCTCTGCCTTACTGCCATCCATGCGGACGGCGGAGAATTCCTTCCTCTCCCCGATTCCCGATATCGGCTCGAGTTCGTTGGCGACAGTTTGACGAGCGGGGAGGGAGTCATCGGTGCACGGAGTGAGACGGACTGGGTCCCGGCACTTTTCAGTGCCAGCCGTACCTGGGCGAGAATGGCATCAGACCTCATCGGTGCAGACTTTCATGTGATCAGTCAGAGCGGCTGGGGAATTCGTTCAGGCTGGGAAAATGATCCGGGCCATGCTCTGCCGAAATACTATTCGCAGGTCTGCGGCATTTCCAAAAGCCCTGAGGGAAAAAAATACGGTTCCGACTGGAAATATGATTTTTCGGACTGGCAGGCGGACGCGGTCATCATTAACCTCGGCGCGAATGACGTGGGCGCGATGGATTCACCTGAATGGACAGGGGAAGACGGAGAAACTTTCTGCCAGAGGAATACTCCGGAAAGCCTTCTGCTTCTGGAAAATGCAGTTTTTTCCTTCCTGAGCGAGATCCGGAGCATGAACCCTCACGCAAAGATCGTCTGGGCTTATGGAATGCTGGGAGAAATGCTGAGCCTGCAGATCAAAAATGCCATCGACCGGTATCGCCGGGAGAACAATGATCCGAATGTATGGTATCTTTCGCTGCCGCAGGCCACGGAGGAGACAATGGGGTCCCGTGAGCATCCGGGGTATGCCTGCCATGAGGCAGCGGCGCGTGTGACTGCCGGTCTGCTTCGCGAAATACTCAATTGTAAGGATACTGATAACAATTAAATGGACATACAGTTCGTATGAGGCCGTGTGAATTTTACCGGGGTCCATCACCTTCAGGCGGTGGGCTCCTTTTTTATGGCTTTAGGGAATGAAATAGGATAGCATGGATGGACAAATCGATTTTCAGATAATCTATCTGTTTTTTATCATAAAGAAGTCAGAAGGACGGAAAAATCGGAAAACAAAAAAGAATATTGGACAGATTGCACCGACCGGTGTTTAGTGTTACAGTCAATGTGCAGGCGAAATAGCAGTTCTTGTTTGACTGCAGCATTATACAGAGGCTGACGCATGAATTATTCTAAAAATCTGAAAGATCAAAGAAATAAATATCTCCTTCTGCGCGCCGGGAACATCATATTATGGATATTTGTGATCACAACGGCCGTCGCAATCTGGCATTATGTGCCGGTACTGTATCATGCGATCAGGGACAGGGATGCCTCACATCTTTGGGAGATCCTGCTGGTGGCCGGGGCAGAGTTCCTGATCTTCTGGGGCGGGATTATCATCGTCTATACAACTTCCCGGCAGCTTGGATTTAAGACACGTCTTTTGGGAATCATGCTT
This sequence comes from uncultured Eubacteriales bacterium, assembly GCA_900314565.1. GTDB lineage: Bacteria > Bacillota > Clostridia > Lachnospirales > Lachnospiraceae > Chordicoccus. The sequence continues at coordinate 5,264 of OMVU01000013.1, read as the reverse complement.
GGCATGGTCCCGCTGGCAAATCTGACTATGCTGATCCTTATTCTGCGCATTACGGGGAAGGAAGCGAAGACAGAACTGACCCGGTGTAAGCTCAACAGGCTGCGTTCATCTGAACAAGTGTGTCAGACAAAATACCCGTTATTATTGGTCCATGGAGTCTTTTTCCGCGATTTCAAGCATTTCAACTACTGGGGCAGAATTCCGGAAGAACTGATGAAGAACGGCGCCACGATTTATTACGGGGAACACCAGTCTGCGGCGAGCGTCGATGACAGCGCCAGAGAACTGGAACAGCGTATTCTTCGGATTATCAGGGAAAACGGGGGATTTCGCACGGTGACGTGATCGACCTGAATCGCGAGAACTTCGATGGGTTTGACGTACGTGAGTATTATGTACAGCTGGTCTCGGACCTGAGACAGAAGGGGTTCTGAGACAGAGTGCCTGTGATTTATGCTCTCGTTGCAGCCGCGGCATTTTCGATCGGGCGATGGAAATATCGGAGACTTCAGGTCGGAAAATAAAGAAGAGTAATGCGCTTCGAAAAAATGACAAAGATTTATCTTTTGTATTGGTTTCAGATCGGCCGTGTATTGTTATAATGATACACGGCCGATTAATATTTTCGGAGTAATATTTTCGAGTAAAAATTGTCGGGAAATTTTTTGGGAAATTTTTTTATTTTTTTTGTAACGAAATACAGAGTTCTCCGTCTAACCTGTGAGAACTCAGAAAGGAGGCGATGATTACGGACAGGGAAACCTCACAAAAGCTGTATGAGACTTACTTCATGAAAGTCTATTCCTTTGTGATGACTTTAGCCGGAGAAAAAGATCTGGCGGAAGAAATCACACAGGAAACCTTTTACCGGGCCATGACCGCGAGGCAGTCCTTTCGCGGGAACAGCGATGAGTTCACCTGGCTCTGCGCGATCGCAAAGAATCTGTTTCACGACGAGATGCGCAGAAATGCCCGCCGAAGCGATGCCGTGATTCCGGAAGAGATTCCGGACTCGGGTTCCGGACTCGGGGAACGCGCAGCGGACAAAGACGATTCTTTCAGAATTCACCTGATCCTGCATTCTTTGGAAGAACCGTATAAAGAGGTCTTTCAGCTCCGCTGTTTCGGTGAACTGTCTTTCCGGCAGATCGGTACCATCTTCGGAAAAACAGAGAACTGGGCACGCGTTACTTATCATCGCGCCAGACTGAAAATTCAGGAAAGGATGGATAGCAAATGAAATATGAATGTGATGTTATCCGGGATCTGATTCCGCTGTATATCGACAACGTAGCAAGCAAAGCCAGCCGCAGGATGGTGGAAGAGCACCTTGCGGAATGCGCGGACTGCCGGGCACTGCTTGGACGAATGAAGAGCGAGGAGGTTGAAACGGCGATCAATTTCGAGAAAGAAGACGTGATCGCCGGGCAGCGCAGGTTCTTTAAGCGCAGATCTGCTGTGATCGGCAGTGTAATCGCCGGCATCTTCATGGTTCCTGTATTAATATGCCTCATCGTTAATCTGGCATCAGGATCGGGTCTCGATTGGTTCTTTATTGTTCTCGCTTCCCTCCTTGTCGCGGCTTCGCTCCTGGTCGTGCCGCTCATGGCACCGGAGAACAAAGGGCTGTGGACACTTGGGAGCTTTACCGTTTCTCTTCTTCTGCTTTTTGGCGTGTGCTGCCTCTACACGGGCGGGAACTGGTTCTTTGTAGCAGGCACAGCAGTTCTGTTCGGACTGTCTCTGGTGTTCCTTCCGTTCGCAGTAAGGAGCAGGCTCCTGGCTGATTACCTGGAAGATCGAAAGGGACTTGCTGTGGTAACGGCGGATACAGTTCTGTTCGCACTCATGATGCTCGCCATCGGTCTGCATACAGGATCTGCCGGTTTCTTCCGCATAGCAGTGCCCATGACCGTTTTGGTCATTCTGATTGTGTGGGCTTTGTTCTTTATCATTCGGAATGCGAGACAGGTAAAAACGAAACAGGATTTCCTTGTCCGGTTGGAAGAAGAATTATCGGATCTTCCGAAAGAAGAGAAGCAGAGACAGCTTACCCGTTACACTGCAAAGATCGATCAGAAAATGGAAACGGGTCTTACAGAAAGAGAGGCAGTGGCAGAAATGGAATCTATCGCAAAAATCACGTCAAGGGTTCACGCAGAAAACCCGAATTTCAGATACTCCGGGAAAACAGAGGGACCGGATCGCAGCCTGCCGGCATGGGAAATCGTTCTTTTGGCACTGGGCGCTCCCATTTGGATCACTTTGCTCATCGTCGGTTTTGCACTTCTGTTTTCTGTTTACGTTGTGATCTGGGTCGCAGTTATTTCGCTCTGGACCACAATGGTCTCCTTTATGGCAGGTGCTGTCGGGAGCGTCGTCCTGGGCATCTGGGCATTTTTCCAGGGCAACGGATTGCAGGGTATTGTAATGCTCTGCGCCGGCAGTGTACTCGCCGGTCTGTCGATCCTCCTGTTCTTTGGCTGCAGAGCGGCGACCAAAGGTGCAGTGATCCTGACAAAGAATATCGCAGTATGGATCAAATCTCTGTTCATGAGAAGGGGGTAAAAGATAATGAAAAAGAATACTATGATCTGGCTTGTCATAGCGGTTTGCCTGATACTCGTCGGCGGTACGGTCTTCTTCTTTGCAATGGCGGCGAACCACTGGAATTTCAGATTGCTCAGCAGCGAAAAAATGGAAACAAAAACATATGAGATCACAGAAGAGTTCGGGAATATTTCCATTCTTACCGATACGGAGGATATTGAGTTCTGTCTTTCTGATGATGGGAAATGCAAAGTGGTCTGTGTAGAAAACGAGAAAGAATCGCATACCGCGGATGTTCAGGACGGTACACTTACGGTCAGAAAAATTGATTCGGAAAATTGGTTCGATCACATCTCTGTTTTCTCCTTCGAAGATTCGAAGATCACGGTATATCTTCCGAAAACCGAATACGAATCCCTCTTCATTGAGGAGGATACAGGAGATATCTCGATCCCGAAGGAATTCGTTTTCGGCAGCATGGATCTGAATCTCAGCACGGGAGATGTTGACAGTCAGGCATCATCGCGGGGACTGCTTCGCGTCAAGATCAGCACAGGTGATATCAAACTGGGGAACTTATCCGCAGGGGAGGTTGACCTGACGGGAACGACCGGTCAGATCAACATTCATACAGTCACCTGTGAGGGCAGCATGGGGATCGCCCTGAGCACCGGAAAATCAGAGCTCACGGATGTTTCATGCAATAGCTTCAGCTCCACCGGAAGCACCGGCGACATTATTTTGAAAAATGTCATTGTAAAAGAAAATATGTCTGTCGATCGGAGCACCGGAGACGTGCGCTTTGAGAAAAGTGATGCCGGAGAGCTGACTGTTATTACGGACACGGGAGATGTGAAAGGATCTCTCCTTACGGACAAGATCTTTGTCACGCAGAGCGATACAGGCAAAGTCGATGTGCCGGAAACGGTGAGCGGCGGAAAATGCAAGGTCACCACGGATACAGGTGACATCAGAATAGAGATCGTTAATAAGTGATTTAAAAAAGAGACAGTAAATACGTGACTTACAAATTGAGGTCATACATAAGTGACGTGAAGGAGGGCTCCCGTTTTCGGGAGCCCTTTCCTGAGCAATCAAGCCGGACCGGTGATCCATAGTGTTCGCTGCCTCCTTGGCACCTGTGTCTGGCCGGGTATTGTCATGCCATGCTGTGGAACAAAATAACTACAGCGGCATCTTTGGGATAGCTTTTTTCCGTGTTATAGTTCCTTCCGTTGATGCTGATAGACTGCACCATTCCGGGTTTGAGGATAAAGGCTATGTGCAGGTCTTCGAGAGCAACGCATGTGATGTTCCTGAATCCCGCACTCTTAAATAAGATCGCGATCGCTTTATATGATTTCGCTTTATAGAACCCTACGTTATCCGGGATATGTATTTTTTTATTTGACTGTGTGTAGTTTTCGACTTCCTCCTCATTCTCATTCGCGGTAATTTTTTTTAAGACGCTTTTGAATTTTCCTGAGGAAACAGCGAAATTTGCACCGATGATCGTCCCTATTATAATCGGCATTGTCCCAATAATTACCATCGTATCAAAAATAGTTTTTTTGTCTTTTCCGAAAATCTCATCCATGCATCCAAATATCAGGACGATCAGAGAACCAAAGACATAGCAGAGGATTGCCTTCTTGAACTGCTCGTTACCGGCTTCCGTAATCCCGTTTGTTTCTTTTTCGTAAAGCTCGATCTGCTTGAGCTTTACGAGCCGGTCTGTTTCTGCTTTTTTAAGATCAGCTTCGTCAATATGGCGGACAGTATATTCATTTTCGTTCTGAATAAGGACTTCAGCACCGCAATAAGAGCAGTAAGCGTGTGTCCTGAAATCTTCTATTTTCAGCGTTGATCCGCATTTCGGGCATATGACGGGTATCAGATTAACTTCCATATTTCTTTCCCTGCGATCCACTTCCGGTCTGGCAGTTGGATTCTCCTTTCTCCGGATTCTCCGGGTATTTTCACCTTGCTGTGAATGTGGTATCGATTTCAGTTGAGGTAATACGAGCACCTGATCGCTTATCATGCGGGAGATCCGCATCAGGGATTAATCTGTAACGGCCTCCGGCAGGAACGGAACAGGCCATATGTCATCTTCAGTTTTCATACGCTTTGTACCTCCTTTCACCATCAAATTTTAACAGGCAATTGTTCACAAAAGCCCATTTCGTACAGAGTTTCGAAAGAGCCTGTCGAATTATAAGATAAATTAACATACGAAGTTTTAATTGTCAATAAACTTCTGGTTTACACGAGCTAAAGTTTGACTTTACCTGAGACCGGATGAAAACAGTGCGTCTAATTAAATTGACTTCTCAGGAGTAAAAATATACAATTAAACGGGAATCCGATTTTTCCTGTTATAAAAATTATAACATGGTTATCAAAAATCGTCAGATAACACTTAAAGAACGACTACCATACATTTTTCTCACAATGATCGCCTGTCAGATCGCTTAATATGACATTGTGAGAGAAGGGGGGACCTTATGGCGGCTGAAAGTAAGAAATCGACGGAAAAAGCGGATCAGCGAAATAATTTACTGCTCTGCGATAATATTCAGCAAATGGCGGAATTGATCAGAGATGATAAAAGAGTCAACGTACTCATGACTGAAGTCACGAGCTTGTACCTGCCCTGTGGTCGAACAACGCTTTTGAGCGTCTTCCACATCAGGCTGTTCGCTTAGCCCGTA
>OMVU01000045.1 GCA_900314565.1 uncultured Eubacteriales bacterium | reverse complement strand
ACAGATGTTGAGATGGAACGTCTTCCGACAACCGGAGCCGTCTGCGGAGTAGACCTCGGTCTGCATGATCTCGCAATCACGTCAGACGGTGAAAAATACCCGAACGTGAAGTACCTCCAGCAATCGGAGAAGAAACTTGCCCGACTCCAGCGTCAGCTCTCCCGAAAAACAAAGGGGAGCAGGCGTTGGGAGAAGCAGCGAATCAAAGTTGCCCGGGCTCACGAGAGAATCTCGAACCAGCGAAAAGATGCGCTCCACAAAGCCACGACAGATCTCGTAAGGAAGTATGATATCATCTGCCTTGAAGATTTGAATTCCAGCGGCATGGTAAAGAACCGGAAAATGGCAAAATCAATTTCAGACGCTTCGTTCTTCGAAGTCAAAAGGCAACTGGAATACAAGGCGGCCTGGTATGGGAAAGAGATTTCAGTCATAGACCGCTTCTTCCCATCGTCACAGCTCTGCTCAGAATGCGGATATCAGAACCCGGAAACAAAAAACCTGAATATCCGAGACTGGATCTGCCCGAAATGCGGAACACATCACGACAGGGATGAAAACGCAGCAAAGAATATTCTGATAGAAGGGCTGCGGCTGCTGAACGTATCTTAGTATGAAAATGGTAGGGCTGGACATAGCCCGAACCTATACGCTCGTGGAGAACGTGTAAGACCTCTCAGGAGAAGGCAGTGTTTACTGAAGCGAGAATCCCCTGGCTTCAGCCATGGGGAGTGTCAAAACTGTCATTTGATCCGCCTGATTCGCGTCTGGCCGCACTTCGGCCTCCTCTGTAGCGGATCATGGCGCGGATCATGGCGTGATCTTAATCGAAGAAAAGACCAAAAAAAATCCCTCGATCATGGAATGTCCCTGATCGGGGGATTAATATTTGACATTAATCAGACTAGAATATGGACAAAACGGGGAGCATTGCCCCGATTCTACAATTCTCTCAGAATCAGGTCAGTTTCTCCCAGATTCAGCCCGAGCTCGATTCGAACTACCTTCGGGTTGCTCCTGTAGTGCGCCCGGATAGCATCTCTGAGAACAGTACCGCCGTGATAGCCATGGATGACGCGGAGGGTATAGACCATGCCGCCGGCTCGGCGCAGCTTCGCGTCGATTGCTGCGAAGGCCTGCGTCCGGTTCATGCCGTGGACGTCGACCTCCTGGTCACAGATATGCCTCTGAAAGACGCCGGATCTCATCCTGCATCTCTTTGACTACCGAGTCAGGACCGACGATTTTAACGCCTTCTCCCAGTGAAATGATCCAGCCGAGAAAATGCCTGCTGTCCATGACATCGACAGTGATTCTGAAGGTTCCGTCGTCACCGGGAATGATAATGATATCCTTGCCGAAACGGTCGATCAACGGCCCAACCATTTCGTTCTTTGCCTCAATGGTGACCTTCTTCAGCTCTCCGCCGTACATGCCAAATACGCTTTTGGTGTATTTGGCGGCATCGAATGCCTCAAACTCCTTCTTGCCCTCGCGGGGAAGCTTCGTGACGGACATCCTGGTGGTCTTATCTACCCGGAAATGCTTGATCTTTGCGTCCTGGGAGTCGTACGCTACAAGATAATAGTTTTCGTCGTCCCACATGAGGCACCACGGGCTTACCGTGTAAAAAGCTCCGTCTCGCTTCAGCTCCTGCTGCTTGTCGATATTCCATTTGAAATACTGAAACCGGATCTGTTTATCAGAATTGATGGCCTCGTGGAGCATGTCTACATTATAATATATACTCTCATTCATCGCCTTAATCCGCCCGGAAATCAGGACCTGGCGGTGGAGATGATGGGCATCGTACCTGCTGACATAGGACTCAAGCTTCTTAATGAGCTGCCTGGATTTGTTCTCTGTGATGAATTTGGATGACTGGACAGCGTCAACCAGAAGCTTCAGCTCCGGCAGCTCAAAGTTCCTTGTGACAAGGTGGTATCGAATCAGGTGGCCGTCCTGACTCCGGATGATATCCAGACCATAGTTTTCCAGCGCTTCAAGATCGGCGTAGAGCGTCTTTCGGTTAGGGGAGAGTCCTTGTTCCTCAAGCCGTGAGGTGATCTCGGGGACGGTCAGACCGTGTTTTTCATCGGTTTCACGGGACAAAATATCCAGAAGATATAGTGCTTTAAGCTTTTGGGTGCTTCGGGCAGTCATGAGAACACCTCCGGTTAGTCTTTTTTGTGAAGATTGTGCAATTCTATGCAGCAAGTATAACAGAACAGAAGTCATAACACAAGAATCAAGGGCAAAATTTTACCCTTGTATTTTTGGAAAATAAAAAGGAAAATTGACACTTGACCGCAAAGCGCAGTATAACTATTATAAGAGAGGATGGAGTCTGGTAGAGCGGAGGATGTTTTTCAAATGGAAGATAAAGATTTGATCTGGGAAGAAATCAGCAGAGAGCATATTGTCCGGGATGAGTGGATTGATTTCCGGAAATCAGCCTATCGATATCCTGACGGAAGAGTGTTTTCACCATACTACAGTTACAGCAGAAGAGATTACACGGTGATTGTGGCTTCTGATACAGAGGGAAGATACATCTGCGTCCGTCAGTTCCGTCAGGGAATAAAAGAAGTGACGACCGAGTTCCCCGCAGGCGGGATCGAAAGACCGGATGGAAGAGAATATGGAGACCGCAGCAAGGCCGAAGATGCTCTGGCGTGCGCGAAGAGAGAACTCCTGGAAGAGACAGGGTATGAATCTAATGACTGGGCGCATCTGCTGACCGTTCCGTCCAACGCTACGATAACCGACAACTATGCCCATGTCTTCATGGCACGTAATTGCAGAAAAGTAGACGAACAGCACCTCGATGAGACGGAATATCTGAATGTCGTGATCCTGACAGCGGAGGAAATTGAGAAACTGATCCATGCCGGAAGATTCCAGCAATCCGTTCACGTGATGGCATGGCTCCTGGCAAAGGAAAAACAGCCTTCCTGAGAAAGAAAAAGGTACATCGGAAACAAGGACAAAGGAGAATCGATGATGAACTGTCCCAGATGCGGAACCCCGATGCAGGGCAGAGTCTGCCCGGAGTGCGGCTTCCCAGTAAACCGGCTCACAAAAAAACTCACAAAGGAACGGAAAAATGAGATTCCATTACATGGGAAAATACAATGGGTATCCCAAATCCCTGCCTAGCCGGGAGCCTGTGCCGGGAGCAGTCCCGTTCAGAGAGCCGAAAGACTCGAAAACCCTGGGAATCGTGGCAAGCGGAATTGCACTACCGCTCATGATAGGGGCAGCCATTCTGTATTTCGTCAGATGCAGGGGAACTTGGAACGGTTGGGGATTCATCCTGTATTTTCTGTCCTTTGTGCCGCACGAGTTCCTGCATGCCTTGTGTTTCCGGGAAGATGTATACATGTATCAGAATCTGAAGCAGGGCATGCTGTTTGTGATCGGGCAGGAGGATATGAGCAAAGGCCGGTTCATTTTCATGTCACTGCTCCCAAACATCGTTTTCGGGTTCATTCCGTTTGCGGTGTTTCTGATCTGCCCGGAACTCAGACTTCTGGGAACTTTCGGAATGCTTTCTATTGCAAGCGGAGCAGGGGACTATCTGAACGTATTTAACGCCTTGACCCAGATGCCTAAAGACTCCCTGACATACTTGTCAGAGTTTCATTCCTACTGGTATCTGCCAGCTCGGCCGCAATGAAGAAACTGATAGCTGTTACTCTTTCCATGCTATAGTGAATTATCATGTTAGTAGGTAAGTGGGTTGTAACGAATTAACAGAGAAAGGTGGAAAAATGATGAAAACAGGAAGAGCGTTGCTGTCGTTTCTTCTTGCCGCAGTAATGGCATTTAGCCTCAGCATTGCCGGCGGCGCAGCTGCTTTCGCTGAAGGCGGGAACCCAGTCGAAGCGGCACAGGAGTATGACTTCGTATGTACAAGAATGAGTGTAGAGTATTTGCGGTATGCAACCGGATACACAGATGAAATGCAACCGGTGAAGGATCATTATGTTGCTGCGGAATATGACAGCTATTATGTCAAACTGAATGCCGATGGGACAGGATATCTGTTCCTCGGAGAGAACAATCAGGGCGCCATCGACAACTGGATCATAGATGGTAATTTGCTGTCATTCCAGGCAGGTGTTTCTGCATTTGACGGGACAATCCTTGACGGCATTATGACTCTTGATTTTGGAGAAGGGCTTTTCCTCATTTTCGCGATTCCCGGAGCGGATACAACGGAGATTAAGAACCAGATCATTTCACTACAGGCTTTTGCTGATCTGGTTCTCGGAAAGACAGAGGGTGTCTATTCTATGTTCGCCATGGGTTTCGGTGGCCAGGTCAAAGGCGTTTCAGAGCAGGAAGGAAGCTCTGTCCTGACTCTCAACGAAGGTGGAACCGGCAGCTTCAGCTTCGATGAGGATACCATGGACATCAGCTCCTGGACCGTTGATGGGAACGCCGTTACCGTCACCTTAACCGATGGCAGTTCCTCTGCAGGCGTGATTCACAGAGAACACGGCGTGATTGAGATGGATATTTCAGGCTATACTGTTTATTACGGCAGGGAAGGAGCAGATACGGAAGCCTATCTGACTCCGACTTCCCGCCTGTCTGCTCTGTATAACAGTATAGACGCCCTGGCCGGTGCCCATCTGAGCTATCGTCTTCACACTGATTTCATGGATGCCAACAGCGTCTATGACGTGCATGCGAAAGACGGTGCCTACTATTCTGCTGCGACCGTGCAAGCTTCCGGTTTTGAGAATACGACCGCGACCTTCTATAAGGACGGCACTGTCTATTCGCTGAACCTCGGCAGCATGACCGGCAAGTCTGTCATGAGCGTGCCTTCCGGACTTCTGGCGAATAATCCGCTGACAATGGATACGCTGTATGCCGCCATTCTGAGCCGTGCCGTCCGTTCAGATTTCACTACCGAGACTCGTGAAGTTGATGGAGTCACCTATACTGTCGATATTTACCCGGCGGGCAGTTACGAAGCGGAAGGGGCATTTTATTTCGACGATGCCGGCAATCTGGTTCGTTATGTTGAAGGCCCTCCCGTGATTGAGACAGGAATTGACATCGGCGAGTCCGTCTATACGATTGAAAGCATCGATACGGCTGTGAACGAGGCTCTCTTTGACATCTCCGGTTATCAGATTTCAAATTAACAGCAAAATAAAGAGATAATTGAAAGCTGACCACTGCCCCGGGTATTCCGGAGCGGTGGTCAGTCTTTTTTTCTATTAAACGATATGGGTTATTCCAGCTTTCTCGCAGATCTACACCCCGGAAGGGTGGTAGATCGAGAGAAGATTATTGGACAAGAGTCGTAATAGAGTAAAGCAATATATAGAAAGAGTGATGAGATCATGAAAGAGTATATCAATATTCGGCTGACAGAAGAGTTCATAAACTTCATCTGCAAAAAGCCGCATGGAAGAGAAGCCATTGAGGAATACCTTATTGGCCTGCATGACAGCATTATCGAAGATATATCAAATGGTCCGAGACAATGCTGGTGAGTGCGGTAATTGATACCGCAGATCCTGCAAATGACATATCACAGAATTGTTATCTTCAGGCGCTCTATCTGAAGAACCCGGAAATGGCAGCGGAGCTTCAGAATATGGTTGAGACGGGAACACTTCCAGATTTGTAAAAGTTTGATCATAGAGAGGGGAGAAGAGACTACTTTCTCTTACAGAGGTCATGATATATTTCAGCTTGAATCATTTTCGCAGCGAAATCTGATCCGGCAGGGGAGGCGTGAGCGCCATCCTCGTCATACATTTCCAGATCTGGCCAACTTTTCATGTAATCCCACCAGTTGTCGCCGACATGAGCCAGAAGGGAACCGGTCTCTTCCGCAATCTTCTTATGGGCTTCCGTCATTCGCTGCTGGGCTTCCGGTTCATTCTTTTGGGCCCAGGTCAGATAAAGGACAGGAGTGCTTCTGGCTTCTTTTATCCATCCTGTAAGTGTTCTGACGGCGTTGAAGAACTTTTCCTCCGGCCCGAACGGATGGGCATGCTCCTGCAATACAACATAATCGTACCCGCCGTAAAGGATATTGAACTTTGCTTCGGGGTCCTCAACGTGCTGGGCGAGGAACCATGCGGGATGGGCCAGCATGGTGACGTGGCAGTCGTAGCCCTCTTTGTCAAATCTCTTTCTAACCAGCAGGGGCATGTCATTGTAATAGGTATGGCTGTTCCCTATGAACAGAATTCTTAATGCTTTCTTCTCCATTATGCATCCTCTCCTTCTTGGAGTTCTGGATGCATCGTATCAGCCGGAAGCAATGAGATTAATTCATCCAAAGCGACTTGTAACTTTTCTGCAGCGCCCAGGAACCTCTCATCATGTCTCGACAGCGTGTCGATCCAGTCTGCGCAAGTCTCGAGCCTGCCAGCCGCCTGCAAAAGCTCTATATCCTTGACTTCAAGTGGATATGTTCTTTTAGCTGCCTGGATGAAATCACGCCAGAGAGAAATCTTTCCATTGCTGATCTCAAATAGCGAGACACCATCGTAGGAGACTGAGCCGGCATAGTTGAACCGGTATTCATAGTACCATTCAACAGCGGTTTCATCCAGCAATCTCTTCACATCCCATGCACGGATCTCTCCTTCATAGAAAAGAGTTTTGAAATACTCCTGAATTTGAGCAAGACCGCGGTAAGTTGCACCGTTATGGGTAACGTAAACCGCGTCTTCTGTGAAAACGTCGCTTAGAACAGGGACGTCTTTGCTTTTAGAAGCAGAGATGAAGGCATTAACGAATTCTTTTGGACTCATTAAATCATATTCTCCTTCTGTATCGGCTTTATGTGGCAGAATGACAATTTGATAGAGGCTTTCGAGATTGAGGCTGATGTGAATGACGTGAGAAAAACTCTGAACTATACTGAATACAGTGTAACAAAGATCAGCTCGTATGACAAGGGATAATAGGGGTGAAACAAGTTTGGTAACAGTTTGATTGTGGTAGAACAGAAGTAGAATTGAGCCATTCTGTTGATATGAAGTAATATGCAGTTTCTCGACAGAAACATCAAAATCTCGAGATGAGCCACTCCTTTGCATCGTTTTACTTGCCAGTTCCTGTTTCCTATGCTATAGTGATTCCACATACTGCAATACCAATATTTTGAGTTAGGTGGATATCCTTCCATGAAAGTAAGCTACAAAAAACTCTGGGTTCTGTGCGCCAATCGGGAGATCAGTCAGGCCGAACTGCGGAAAAAGACCGGCCTCGCCTCCGCGACCTTCACAAAACTGCGGAAAAATCAAGAGGTCAATCTCTCCGTGCTCCTGCGGATTGCGGAAGAATTGAAATGCGATGCCGGTGACATGATGGAATTTGTTCCGGATGACCAGCTTCTCAGCAGCGTTGATGTGGATGTGGTGTGGTAATGGATAAAAAGAGAACGCCAATTGCAGAGCTTCCGTACAGCGCCGGACTCATGTCTCAGTCCTGCTGGTTCGTGGAGTTCAAAAAGATTGTTCAGCTGATCGCAGCCGGGAAGAGCGAAGAAGAGATCAAAGCCGAATGCCTGGAGAATAATCTCCTCGGTGCGGTCAAGGAATACCGTGCCAAACGGATGTACGGCTATCTGATCAACCGTGCGGCTATGCTGGACGATTATCTGGTACGCATTTTCATGGACGGGGACCTGAGCACCCAGAAGATCATCAACCTGATCGCGATCCTCCGCGGTGACCGTCTGTTCTTCGAATTTCTGTATGAGGTCTACCGGGAGAAGGCCATTTTGGGGCAGCACGAGATTGAGGACAAAGATGTCAACATCTTTTTCCGCAACAAGGGCAATCAGTCCGAGGTTGTTGACAGCTGGAATGAAAGCACTAGAAAACATCTGAAGAGCAATTATTTCACCTGCATGGCGGATGCCGGCCTGATCCGTGTGGAAGGCAAATCCCGCATTATCACCACACCCATCATCGATAACCGGGTGGAATCCAATCTGGAATACGGCGGCGAGCATGCCCTGCTGGTGGCCATATCGGGGGTGGCATAAAATGTCAAACTTGGACGAACGCCTGGAAAAGGCCGAGGGCATCCTGAAAAAGCCCGCCTTTCGGCAGAACAAGGGTCTCGGCAACGAGGTCGGCTATTACATTTTCGCCTATCCTCCCGAGGAGGAGATGTCCGTCCGGGAATGGGTGGAGTATATCCGTCACAAATACGACAGCGGGGCGGAAGGCTTCAAGGTTGTCGTCTTCGACTTGTATGACATTGTGATCGATATTCTGACGGAGAAAGGCTATATCGACAAATGTTATGAGTTCGAGGAAAAGCGCGGCTTTGACCGGATTACAAAAGCGGTCGGAAACACGCTGCGCATCACCGCCCCGGACAGTCTGATCATCAGCTATATCCGTGAGCGGACCCCGGACAACGCTGTCATCTTCCTCACAGGCATCGGCAAGTGTTACCCGATCCTCCGGTCGCATACCGTGCTGAACAACCTGCATCAGGTGATCGACCACGTCCCTGTGGTTATGTTCTATCCCGGCAAATACGACGGGCAGGAACTGATCCTGTTCGGTGAGATCAAAGACGACAATTATTACCGTGCCTTCAAGCTCGTAGATTAAGGAGACGACGCAATGATTATCAAAGATTTGTTTGCAAAACCGATAGATCGCGACATCAAGGGCGTTATCAAAGTAGGACAGGATGACGACGCCAATATTCGTCAGGAGCTTGAGGAATATGTCGTCACCCGAGAACTGGAAAAGCACTTCCGGGATTTCTTCTCCAGTTATAAGCGCGGAATCACCGGTACGACCGATAAAATGGGCGTCTGGATTTCAGGCTTCTTCGGAAGCGGTAAATCCCACTTCCTGAAAATCCTCTCCTATCTGCTTGGCAACATCGAGGTTGACGGACGGCACGCCATTGACTATTTCACCGAGGACAAGAAGATCCGGGACAGCATGGTCCTGGCCGACATGCGCCTTGCCGGAACCGTACCCACCGACGTCATTCTTTTCAATATCGATTCCAAGAGCGAAATGACCGGCAAACAGTCAAAGGATGCCATTGTCTCGGTCTTCCTTAGGGTATTCAACGAGATGCTGGGCTTTTCCGGCGCCATCCCGCATCTGGCGGACCTCGAGCGCAAGCTGTCGGAGGACGGCCGTTATGACGAGTTCAAGGCAAAGTTTGAGGAGGCCACCGGGGATGTCTGGCAGGAGGCCAGAAATGACTTTGACTTCATTCAGGATGATGTGGTCGACGTCCTGGCAGACATGGGATTCATGAGCGTTGAGGCCGCCCGTAACTGGTGTGAAAAGGCCTCCGGGACATACAACATCTCCATCGAAGACTTTGCCAAAATGGTGAAGCGTTATCTTGACCGCAGGGGCAATAATCATCACGTTGTCTTCCTGGTAGACGAGATCGGCCAGTATATCGGCGACGACAGCGCCCTGATGCTGAATCTGCAGACCGTCACGGAGGATCTTGGCCGATTCTGCAACGGCAAGGCCTGGGTCATCGTCACCAGCCAGCAGGATATCGACTCCATCACCAAAACCAAGGGAAATGACTTTTCCAAGATCCAGGGCCGCTTCGACACCCGTCTTTCCCTGTCCTCGGCCAATGTGGACGAGGTGATCCGTAAGCGTATTCTGGAAAAGACCGAATCCGGGCAGCAGACGCTCTCTCTGCTGTATGACAGCAAGGAAACCGTCATCAAAAACCTGATTCTCTTCAACGACGGCGTTGAGAAAAAGCTCTATTCCGGCCGCGACAATTTCGCCGCCGTCTATCCCTTCATCCCGTATCAATTCAACCTGCTGGGTGATGTCCTTACCTCTATCCGCACCCACGGCGCCTCCGGCAAGCATCTGTCCGAAGGCGAACGCTCGATGCTGGCCGTGTTCAAAGAATCGGCCATGCGCGTCATGAATGACGCCCCCGGCACCCTCGTACCCTTCCACATGTTCTATGACGCACTCGAGAAGTTCCTGGATCACTCCCACAGCGGCGTCATCTCCCGCGCCCTGGACAACGAGTATTTGAATCCGGACCGTGCGGAGGAATCCTTTGACGTGAACGTGCTGAAAACCCTGTTCATGATCAAGTACGTCAAGGAAATCAAGGCCAACCTGGAGCAGATCACCAGCCTCATGGTCTCGAGCGTGGACGATGACCGCCTCGCTCTGAAAGACCGGGTGGAAGAGGCCCTGAAGCAGCTGATCCGCCAGACCCTGGTCCAGAAGAACGGTGACATTTATGTTTTCCTGACCGATGAAGAGCAGGAGGTCAACCGTGAGATCGAACGCCAGGGCCAGAGCATCGAGCAGAGCGAGATCATCGCGAAGGTCTCCGAGCTCATCTTTGACGGTATGTACGATGAGAAGAAATACCGGTATCCCGCCTTCAACGGCCGATACCAGTTCGCCTTTAATCAGGTTGTGGACAACCGGCCCTACAAGGCCAACCAGAACTATGACCTGACCCTGAAGATCCTGACGCCTTACAGCGACGAGATGGCGGACGAAAAGACCCTTCGCCTTGTCTCCGGGCAGAGCAAGTGTGTCCTCGTTGTCCTGCCGGACGACCGGACCTTCCTGGAGGAGATTCGTCTCGCCTTGAGCATCGAGAAGTTCCTGCGCTATGACGCCGGCAAAACCATGACCAAGTATGCCCAGATCACCGAGGCCAAAAAGGTCGAAATGCGGGACCGCAACGCGGCTGCCCGCCTCTTCCTGGAGGACGCCCTGAAGGAGGCCGCCATCTATGTCAACGGCGACCGGCTGGCTTCCCCTTCAAAGGAAATCAAACCCCGCATCAATGAAGCCCTCGGCAAGCTGGTGGCCCAGGTGTATCACAAGCTGAGCTATATCGATGCCCCCGTCAGCGACAGCGACATTCGGGACGCCCTGCGCTCCGGCCCGCAGCAGATTACCCTGGACGGCGTGACAACCGGAAAGAACGAGCTGGCCCTGAACGATGTGGCCGCCTATATCAGCACAAACACCGGCCGCCATACCAAGACCTCCATGAAGAGTCTGCTGGACCGCTTCATGAAAGCCCCCTACGGCTTTATCGAGGCAGATGTCCAGTGGCTGGTGGCCAAGCTCTTTAAGGCCGGGGATATCGCTTTCTTCGTGAACAGCGAGCAGGTCACCCTGCTTAACAAGTCGGAAGATGAAATCTATCGCTTCATCACCCGGAAGGAATTCAACGAGCGCCTGATGATGGACCGCCGTGAAAAGGCGACGGACAAACAGAAGAAATCTGTCCGCGAGGTCATGAAGGAGCTCTTCAAGGCAGCCTCGCCCAGTGACGATGACGACGCCCTGATGAAGGCTTTTCTCAGCTATGCTGAGAAGTTCAAGGGCAAGTTGGATCAGTATGAGATTCATTATCAGAACCAGTCCAAATATCCCGGCCGTTCCGTAATCTCTAACGGCAAAGCCCTGATCATGAAGGTCCTGGGCATCAAGTTCTCCGGGGAATTCTACAACACCGTCGACAGCAAGCGGGACGAATTCTTCGACCTGGCAGAGGATTATGAACCTGTAAGCGCTTTCTTCAGCGGAGACCAGCGCAGCATCTTTGACAACTCTCTGAAGCTCATGGGCATTTATGATGACAGCAAGACCTTTGTGGTCGACCGGCAGTTGGAAAGTCTGGTCGAGCAGATCAAGACTATCTTGGGCATGAAGTCGCCCTATAAGGAAATCTACAAGCTGCCCGAACTGAACAAGCAGTTCAGCGACCGCTACAATGCGATCCTGAACGATAATCTGGAGCCCATCCTTGTGATCGTGAACGATGCCAAGGTGCGTGCCCTGGACGAAGCTGAGAGGCAGGGATGCGCAGATCATTTTGCTCAGAAGATCGGAGACCGCTTCCTGGAGCTCAGGGAAAAAGCCGAAGCCTGCAAAAATGTAGCGAACCTCAAGAACATCCCCATCGAGGCGGATGCCCTGAAACTCCGTATCCTGAACGAAATCCAACACTACCTCGAAAAGCAGGCCAAAGAGAAGAAAGAAAAAGAATACGAACATGGCCATGGCGGGCAGCCGGATACAACGGTCGTGGAACCCAAAAAGCCCGAGCATGCCGTCACGAAAGTCTACCGCAACCTCAATATCCGTGACCTGACCAACTATGCCTCCTGGCAGATCGAAACAAAAGAGGACCTGCAGAAATACATGGATGCCCTGTACGAAAAGATCGAATCCAACATGGCGGATAACACCGTCATCAACGTCGAATTCTGATTAGGGAGATAGGCCATGAACAAGTCCGCGATCAAGAACTATGCGATCTGGGCGAGAAACAAGCTCATTTCGGATATCGAGTATAAAGCCGGCCTGATGGGCATCACGGAGAAGGGCATTGCTCCCGCCCTCCCGCAGTCCACAAATGAAGTACAGTTCTTCGACATCGGTACGAAGGACTATGCCTCTGTGCGCGGTGATGACATCCGGCAGCGCGATTCCTTTATTGCGGCTATCCGTGCCAAAGAGCAGGACGTCGGCTATGCGCAGGCCTTCCGTTTCATCGTCGAGAAGGTCGCCTATACCTGGTTCAACCGTCTGGTCGCGATCCGCTTCATGGAGGTCAACGATTATCTTCCCTCCCGCGTGCGTGTTCTGTCCTCCGAAAATCCGGGCAAGGCCGAACCTGACATGGTCACCCGTCCCTTTGACACCGACATTTCCTTTACCCGTACCGAAGAAGATCTCATCATGCGTCTGAAGGACGAAAACAAGCTGGATGAGCTCTTCCGCTGGCTGTTCATCAAGCAGTGCAAGAAGCTGCATGACGTGCTGCCGGTTCTCTTCAGCGATGGACAGGACGAGGACTATCTGGAGCTGCTGCTTACCATCTCTTTCACCGACAAAGACGGCGTCCTCTGGCATCTGGTCCATGACATCCCGGAAGACGACTTCAACGTGGAAAAAGAAGGCCAGGTCGAGATCATCGGCTGGATGTACCAGTATTACAACACCGAACCGAAAGACCAGGTCTTTGCCGACCTGAAGAAAAATATAAAAATCAGCAAGGACAAGATCCCTGCTGCCACACAGCTCTTCACCCCGGACTGGATCGTTCGCTATATGGTTGAAAACTCCCTCGGCCGTCTCTGGGTCGAGGGCCATCCCAATGAAGAACTGAAGAAAAACTGGAAATACTATCTGGAAGAGGCGGAGCAGGAACCGGAGGTTCAGGCCCAACTTGCTGAGATCCGGAAGGAATATGCCAAACTCCGCCCGGAGGAGATCAAGGTCATAGAAATCTGCACTACGTCTTTGATACGGGTAGCGGCGGCATAATTGCGAGGGCTCGTTTTTCGGGCAAAAAGGGCTCGTTCGAGCCCTCCTGTGAAGTCGGGTATGAACCCGGCTATTTTTGTTTATGGAGGACGCTATGAAGCAGATCACAAATAAGGAATATGAAGCCTACCAGCAATACCAGCGCGACAAGCTGCATGGCCGGGTCCTGACACCGGACGGCCTCCGTCTCATCTGCGCAGGGTTGGATAATGATCCGGAGAAGATCAGCATCCACATGCTGGAGATGCTGGCCAAGTTCAGGAATGAAGGAATCGAGGAATAATACAACGACTACTATGAGAGTATCATGGGAAGAGGAAAAAACATCGTCCTTGAGGTGATGAGATCACATGGAAAAAATAGGCCTAAAGGAAGTGCGTTTTTCAACAATTTCGTTGTACCTACAACATACATCTGCTTTCTAAGCATGTATACTTAAGACAGATCACAGGAAAGGAGATCTACCATGGCAAAGAAACTCGACCTTAACAAAACAGTTTTTGAACTGACCGAACAATACCCCGAGCTCATCGATATCATGGCAAAGCTCGGTTTTACCGAAATTACTAAGAAGCCCGTCCTTCACTCTGTCGGAAAGATCATGACGATTCCAAAGGGCGCAAAGATGAAGAATATCTCCATGATGGACGTGGTTACATCGCTCGTGGCAAATGGTTTTGAGCTTATCGGCGATATGCCTGATATAAAAATCCCAGATGCGCCTGCTGCACCGGCAGCAGTTCCGCTGTCCGATGACCGAACCGAGCAGCTGAAAAGCTATCTGCGCAGACTGGGTGTTGGAGAGGATCTTGAGAGCGTCCGTGCTGACTTTGTTCGTGACTTCGGCGAAGTGGATGCTGCCGAGATCATGAAAGCAGAGCAGGAGCTGATGAAGGAAGGCACGCCACTTTCCGAGGTTCAGCGTCTCTGCGATATCCATTCCGCCTTGTTCCACGGCGCGACACGTGAGGAGCAGATTGCCAATGCGGAAAAGGCCGTGGAGGAGTCCCTGCAGCGTCAGAAGATTCAGGCAGAGCTTGCTAAGCGGGATTCGTATCCCAAGAAGGATTACAGCGACAAAAATGTAAAAGCTGCAGCTCTCGAACAGATTGCTGGTCATCCGCTTCATACGCTGACAAAAGAAAATGAGGCGCTTTCCGTGCTTCTTGAGCAGTACAAGAGCACTCATGACGGATCTCTCATCCCTCAGATTCGCGAACTCTCCATCCACTATGCCAAGAAGGGCGATCTGCTGTATCCGCTTCTGAAGGTGAAATACGGCGTCTCCGGTCCCTCCGACGTCATGTGGACGGTGGACGATGAGATCCGCGATGAGCTTGGCGCGCTGGATAAAGAGACAGAGCGTGGCAGCGAATGGCATGCCCGGATGGAGGCAGTGCTAAAACGCGCTGAGGAAATGATCTATAAAGAGCAGAATATCCTGTTTCCTATCTGCGCCGTGAATTTTGAGGAAGACGAATGGCGCGGCATTTACCGCGATTCCAAAGATTACGCTGATTGCTTCGGTGTGAGCAGCGAGGCCTGGGAAGCCGTCGAGGAAACAGCAGCGCCAGTTAAAGAGGCTGTCTCCGGAGAAATCGTGCTGCCCGGCGGCCATATGACGCTGGAGCAACTGACCGCGCTTCTGAACACGATTCCCATGGAAATCACCTTTGTGGATGCGGAGAACATCAACCGCTTCTTCAACGAAGGTTCGAAGGTTTTCAAGCGTCCCGGTATGGCGATTGATCGAGAGGTCTTCTCCTGTCATCCGCCGAAGATCGAGCCGATGGTTCGCCAGATCATCGACGATTTCCGTACTGGCCGCCGTGACAGCGTCCCTGTCTGGATGGAAAAGGGCGGCAGATCGATGTTAGTGAAATACATGGCGGTCCGCGACCGTGCAGGCAAATATCTTGGTACAGTGGAACTGGTGCAGGATATGGAATTCGCAAAAGAACACTTCGCCGGTGAAAACAAATAAGAGAAATCAGAGAAAGCGAAGACTTCGAGGCCAATCAAGCCCCGAAGTCTTTTTCTAACCAGTCTTTTAAACTGACAGCATTGTTGTGCTTGGTATCCTTTGCCGAATAAAGGAGTGTTACATTTCCCGTTAAGAGCTTCGATTTCACTATACTGGAGAACTCTGATGCATCTGGATTAGCAGACAGCTCAGCCAGATACCGGGACTGGAATTCTGTGAAACGATTCGGATCATGACCAAACCATTTTCTGAGCTCATTCGACGGTGCGATATCCTTTGCCCATAGATCGATGTCCGCCGTTTCTTTCTTCATGCCTCTTGGCCAGAGTCTGTCAACCAGTACGCGGAAACCGTCCGTCACATCAGGCTGTTCATAAACACGCTTGCAAAGAATATCACTCATTGCTTTACCGCCTCACTTATAGTGAACTCATTTTTCCGGTAGGCGATCAGACCGTCTTTTTGCATCTTGGAGAGTTCATTGGATAAGGCGCTTCGGTCGACGCCCAAGTAATCCGCAAGCTGCTGGCGATCGAAGGGGATCGTAAAATGCGGGCTACCGTTCTCCAGCGCTTGCTCCGACAAATAGGACAGGAGTCTGTCCCGGATGGCTTTCGGTGCAATGTGCATCATACGAGTGGACAATCCCAGATTCTTCTTTGCGGAGATGCGGAGAAGGTTATGGATGAGCCGGTTATGGAATGCGCAGCCTTTCGAGCAGGTCGTAGACAGCTTGTTCATGTCCAGAAAGAGAATCTCACAATCCTCTGCTGCAACCACGTCGCACAATAGCTCCTGCCCTGGAATGGCAGCATAGTTTTCCGCGAAAATTGAGCCCTTTTCCACATGGCCGAAAATGTTGCTGTTTCCCCAGTAGAAGTTGACGACGATATTGACGCTTCCGGATTCCACCAGGCCGATCTCGGAAGCAGTATTTCCTGCACGCAGAATGACCTCATCTTTCCTATAGTTTTTTCCCCGTGCACTGAGGCAGGACAGCATTTCCTTAATCTCATCTTCCCTGATCCCGTGGAACAGCGGCGTATTCTGAAGAAAAAAATAATTCATGAAAACATCCTCTTTCGTTGTAGCTACAACATACTTGTGCATCTCATTATAGTACACTAAGCCCAGAAAAACAAGAAGGAGGATCTCTTCAATGGAAAATATGGTCGTTACAAAAGAAACACTGGTCGGTGAACTGGTGAATAACTATCCCGAAACCGCAGAGGTGCTGTTTGGCATCGGCATGCACTGCCTCGGTTGCCCGGCTTCCCAGGCAGAGTCCGTGGAAAACGCCTGCGCTGTTCATGGCATTGATCCGGAAGGCGTTGTGAAGGCTCTCAACGAAAAGATCGCAGGGGCCAGAGGTTAAATCATGAGTGCATTTTTAGGACCGATCCACTTCTGGCTGTATAACAAGATCGGAAATCAGGAGCTGCTGACAAAGGAGATTGCAGACTGTGCTACTGTTAACGGCTGGATCACAAGCACAGAAGCCTATACCAAAACGCTGCCTCCGCTGGAAACTGTGATCGATGAGGGCAATATCCACGGCTGGCTGCAGGCTCAGATCACGGATGCGGAAACCCGCTATGCAAGCCTTGTGACAGAGATCCTTTCCGGAGATGAAAAACGTCTGGAAGATCTTTGTGCAATCGCTGAGCGGTCTGGGAAAGAACATGCGCTGACCGCTGAGACTGCCGAGGAAGTTTATAAAGCCTTTGAAGATTTCTTTGTCAACGGAATGCCCTGCGACCGGGTCAACGCAGTAACGGAGTCTTCTGCCGAGAAGCTCTCCTGGGAGATGACGCAGGACATTCACGCACAGTACTGGAACGGAGACAGCTCGCCTTACTACGCGATCAGACGAAGCGTCATGGAAGGCATGCTGGCAGGAACGAATTATACACTGGCATCCTCAGACGATGCCCACTATTCCATTATCTCAGAATAAGGAGGAGCGAACATGGACAGCAAGATGTTTTGTTTTCAGTGTGAACAGACCGCCGGAGGAATCGGCTGTAAAGGAAATGCAGGTGTCTGCGGTAAGAAATATGATATCGCGGGACTGCAAGATAAACTGACCGGTGCTCTGATCGGCCTTGCCCGGACCACGGATGGGAACACCCAGCCTACGGAGAACACTTATAAGCTTCTGATCAAAGGCTTGTTCACAACCATCACCAATGTCAACTTCAATGAACAGACACTGAATGCTTTAATCGACGAGGTTCATGCGGAGAAGGAAAAGATCGTGCCAAACTGCACGACTTGCGGTTCTCCTTGCGGCAGAAACGACGATTATGACATGACGAAAGTCTGGGACGCGGATGAGGATATCCGTTCCCTGAAGTCTCTGATCCTCTTCGGCATCCGTGGTATGGCTGCCTATGCCTATCATGCCGGAGTCCTCGGATATACCAGTGACGAAGTCGATAAGTTTATTGCCAAGGCGCTCTTTGCCATCGGTGAAGACTGGGGTATGGATCAGCTGCTTCCCATCGTGCTGGAAGTCGGTCAGGTCAACTTCACCTGCATGGAGATGCTGGACAAAGCCAACACGGAAACCTTTGGCAATCCCGTTCCCGTTACTGTCCCGCTGAAAGTGGAGAAGGGACCGTTCATCGTGATCTCCGGTCATGATCTGTATGACCTGAAGCAGCTGCTGGAGCAGACGAAGGATAAGGGAATCAATATCTATACCCACGGCGAGATGCTGCCTGCTCACGGTTATCCGGAACTGAAGAAGTATCCCCATCTGAAGGGTAATTTCGGTACGGCATGGCAGAATCAGCAGAAGGAGTTTGCGAACATCCCGGCCCCGGTCCTGTTTACCACCAACTGTCTGATGCCGCCGCGTGACAGCTATAAGGACAGAGTGTTTACCACGGAAGTCGTTTCCTATCCGGAGATCGTGCATATCGGCGAAGATAAGGACTTCACGCCTGTGATTGAAAAAGCCCTGGAGCTGGGTGGATATGCTGAGGATACGCAGTTCACCGGCATCAATGGCGGCGAGACTGTTATGACCGGCTTTGCCCACGGCACCGTGCTCGGTATTGCGGATAAGGTCATTGAAGCCGTCAAGAACGGCGATATCAAGCATTTCCTGCTGGTCGGCGGCTGCGATGGTGCAAGACCCGGCAGAAACTATTACACCGAACTGGTCAAGAACACGCCTGCCGACACTGTGGTCCTGACCCTTGCCTGCGGCAAATACCGCTTTAACGACCTGGATCTTGGCACTGTCGCTGGACTTCCGAGAATCCTGGATATGGGTCAGTGCAACGACGCCTTCAGCGCAGTCAAGGTTGCTGTAGCTCTCGCGGACGCCTTCAGCTGCGGCGTGAACGATCTGCCGCTGTCCATCGTGCTTTCCTGGTATGAGCAGAAGGCTGTATGTGTGCTGCTGACACTTCTGTACCTGGGTATCAAGAACATTAAGCTTGGGCCGACGCTGCCTGCGTTCGTATCCCCCAATGTGCTGAACTACCTTGTAGAGAACTACAACATTGGACCGACTGGCACTGCCGAGGATGATCTCAAGGCTATTTTCGGTTAATGTGAGGCTGCTATGAAGGAAAAGGTCGGAGAGGTCTTCTCCATTGCAAAGGAGAATTCTCCGGTTCCCGGCTGCACGATCTCCAAAGAGGTTCACAGCGGAGAAAACTATATCACATATTTCTCCCTTGCCCGGAATACGGATATAAGCGCAGAGATCTATCCGTATCACAAGCTGCTGATCGTGGCTGACGGCAGTATGGAGGTCTATGGAGCTGGCGGTCTTCAAAAGAAGCTGGAAGCCGGAGACAGTATTGTCACATATACGGATACGCCGATGGGAATGAAAAGTTCTGAAGGTGTAGTCTATACGGAAGTATCGATCAGGAGGGATGATACCATGAATGAAGCGGTAAAAGCAGGCGAAGTATTCCGGCTGGCAGAGCTTGTCCCCTATGTGGACAGCAAGATCGTCAACATGGATGTGGTCCATAACGATAAGATGAAGTTCGTCGTCATGGCTTTCGATGAAGGAACAGGTCTTTCTGAACACGCGGCTCCCGGCGAGGCGATCATCTTTGCTCTGGACGGCGAAGGCGTGATCGGTTACGAAGGCAAGGAGCACCCCATCAAGGCAGGCGAGAACTTCCACTTCGCAAAGGCAGGTCTTCACTCTGTTAAAGCTACCAAGAAGTTCAAAATGGCGCTTTTGTTGACGCTGGAATAATAGAGGGAGGTATGACCATGAGAGCGTTTGTTGATCAGGATATGTGCATCGGCTGCGGTCTGTGCGAAGGAACCTGCCCGGAGATCTTCCAGATGAACGATGCGGGCAAAGCAGAGGCTTATGCTGACACCACAGACGAGAATCGTGACGCGGTGATGGAGGCAATCGACGGATGCCCGGTTGGCGCGATTCGTGAGGAAGAATAATTCCTGAACTGACGTGACAAAGACAACATCAGTTGGGATAGCTAAAGAGCGACGATAAAACAGCTCCCGGTCACCGGCAAACAAACCGATGATCGGGAGCATTCTTTCTGTCCGGCTCAGCCCTCGAAGGTGGAGCCGTTTTTGAAGGTAAAGGTCAAGCGGCCATCCGCGTAGGCCGTGGCGTAGTCCAGCAGGCCGCACCAGAACTGCTCGCTGAATTCGGTGACCTCGCCGTCCTGTTGCTTGAGAATCCGGAGGAAGTCCTCCATCGTGCCGCGCCGGTCCCGGATGTC
>OMVU01000093.1 GCA_900314565.1 uncultured Eubacteriales bacterium | reverse complement strand
TCCAAGCATACCTGACTGCGTACGGAGGGTACTGCCACCAAAAGAAGACTCTTCGTCAAGGAAGGCCACGAGCATCATCCCCGAAGACATATTACCGAGGAAAATGCAGGAAGCCCTGAGGAGCCGGTACGTGGCAATGAACGCAAAAGAAGCCAGCAGGGCGGTCAGGGATGACTTTTACAGCTATATGAAGAAATGCAGGAAAGAGATCAGGAAGAATATTCTCAAAAAGGAAGGACTTGAGGATATCCCGAAGACAGTGAACGGAGAACCGGTCCCGGCGAAAGCCGCGAAGATGAAACGGAATGCAGCTATCCGGAAAGCCTTGGAGAAGCCGGAATACGATTGGTTTCATATGCTCTACCCGGCATATCGGAAGGGGACGGCCTGTGCGCTCATCATGAGCGCATCCATGGCCATCCAGACAGGAACGACGCCATTTTCCGGAGGATATTGGCTGTCCTTCTTCGAGGAGACGCCAAGTTATCTGATCGTTGATGAGAGCGATACCGTAAAAAGCACCTGGCGTGACAGCTATATTGAGCAGTGCTCGAAGGGACAAATGTCCGTAGATATGATCACAGCATTCCGGGAAATTGCCCAATGGGCGGAAGAACGGGAAGGGAACAGGGGCCCTATTACCGAGAACGGTCCCATAGGGCTCTTGCTTCAGAAACGGTTCAAAAAAGTACAGGAGGGCGTCATCAGCCCGATGATCCGGAAATGGCAGCCCTTCCTCAGAATGGATATCGCGAACGAGCATCTGGGATTTTTCGAGAATAAACAGCGGTTCTTATACAGGGACTTCACGACGAAGACTTCCACGAATCCCGGACTTATGAGGATCAGGGTGAACGTTCCCGACGACAAAGCACAGGCGCTGGAAGATGTTCCGCCTTCCAGTACTGAGCAGGAAACTGCACGTGTCAACCTCTTATACATGGCCGCAAAGAAAACAGAAGAAAAGGGGCCGGAGAAAGAGGAAGCCGGAGACAAGGAACAGATGAAAGTGGCCGCCGGAAACGCGGGTTCGAGCGAGGAGGATACTCAGAATACAGAAAAGCCCGGAAATAGGGAGGCACAATACCTTTCAGATTTTTTCGATGATTTCCCAGGCATGATGTACAGCCTCATCAACCTGTATGTCCGCCGCGCGGTCGACTATATCGCTTCAATTGAGAAGAATAGGGGGAACCAGACAGATGATGAGAGCAACCTCGCATTGAAAAGCTTTCTCTCCAGGTGCGGGTGGGGCAGTCACCCCATGATGGAGACTCTTTTCAAGAACTTCATCAGGCCTTATGGTCCCATCCTTGCAAGACCACGGAAAAATCAGGGACTGCACACGTTTTACGATGACGGCTTTTCCCAGTGCGAGATCGGCAAGGTCGGATATGCTGGGAACGTGGAGCTAAGATATGCGTCCTGCAGGGCAACGCCGGAAGCGATCATAGTGAACCTTGCAAGAAAGAACCGGGTAGTTCTTGTTTCCGCTACGTCAGACAGCGAAAGGCTCGGGAATTTTGACCTTGAATATATTAAGGAAAGGATCCGGGAGGACTTCCATGTCCAAACAAAAGAAGAAAAGCAGCGCATCGCGGATTTCCTTCGTCTGGACGAACTGGAGAACAGGCTCAGGATTGTCTGCGCGGACGGAATGGCCCTGCAGGATCCGCCCGAAACGGAGAACAGGAATGCATTATCCTACAAGCTTTTCAAGGATAAGCTCTTTGCCCGTGCGGAACAGGTGGGAATAAGACCAAAAGAGGATGACGCGGAGGAAGTATTCGAGAATGACCTGGCGGAGATCTTCTGTCATTATGACGCGACAGTCAACAGGAAGGGAAAGAAGATCAATCCCTTCAACTATATCGTGAATCGCTATCTCTGCCTTGCGGATTTCTATTTTGAGGCACAGCTTTACGACCTGCAGTCTATTCTTTGTTATGAGCCCTGCCTTATCACCAGGGCGAGAGGCCCGAAATTTCTTACCACGGAAGAGACGAAAGAAGCGGACGGATTCGTAGAAGAAGTCCTCTACGACCTTCTTGATGAGATCGACAGAACGTTCGGGTTTGTCCCATTTGAAAAATATTGTCTGACAGCAAAGGATTTCCGGGAGAACGACGGCAAAACAGGATTCGATAGAGTCCGTGAAGATTACAGGGAAGGAAAGAAAGTCTGCGTGTTTACGACCCCGTCCTCCGCGGGGATCGGCGTGAACCTGACCCTGCCCATCCGGAAAGGGGAGGACGTCTTCGAGATTCCCGCTGCCGGCAGGAAAGTCGGGACCGAAAGGAATTTCTCAGGGGTCTTTCTTGGAAAATTCACGAACCTTTTCATGAGGCCGACCCCGGATATGCCTGACATGGATGAAAACGAACAGCACAG
Source organism: uncultured Eubacteriales bacterium (assembly GCA_900314565.1). Classification (GTDB taxonomy): domain Bacteria; phylum Bacillota; class Clostridia; order Lachnospirales; family Lachnospiraceae; genus Chordicoccus. The sequence goes on along the minus strand of OMVU01000093.1, from coordinate 6,426 downwards.
ACAGATGTTCACGGTCATGTACGAAACAGCGGAGGCGCATGAGCGCTGCGCGATCACGGCACGGGAAAAGGAAAAGCGGATCATGACCTGTCTTAGAAGACATATTATGGGACAGGATCCCCTTGCCGCATCCCCTCTTGCAGCGAGCGAGATACTCTACAGGATGGAACAGGTGACAGGGCGGCTCTTTCGATGCCCGGTCTACGACCGCACGATACTGTACGGATGCGCGGGGGAGAACGTCACATATCTTGCGAACGTACTTGACGGAACTGATCCCCTCCTGAACCCGATCATGCGTGACATCGCAAAACGGATGCCCCACAGGGTCCTGGAGCCCAAAAATCCCAAGTGGGCCATCGACCTCCAGAAAAACGCGCACAGGACGGCACATGTGATCAAGCTCCTTCTCAAGGGGATCTTCGAGGAGAACAAATCGAGCATCGAGGAATACAACAAACTCAATGACATCCTGAAAACCGGTGTTGTGATCAGCGGGGATGAATATGAAGCAATGAAGCCCGGATACCTTCGGACCATGTATACGAAGATCCCTCAAAAGATCGCGGAGAATGGATACAAGTACATCGCGCTCACGAGTAATTATGACTCCGTACTGGTCGGGGAGACCCCGGAGGATGCCCGCAGCATGGGCGACGACGCGAACGAACTCAAGGACATCCCCTGCCTTGAAGTATCTTCATATGCCTCAGGAATACAGAGGTATCACAGCCTTGCCGGATTCAGGGAATGGGCGCGGAAAATGGAATTCTGGGACGGGAGCCTGCCGATAGATGCAGAGTCCTTTTACATCCTCAACCCGACAGCCTTCAATAACCTGTACAAAGGGCGGGTCGGGGAAGCAGTATTTGATTTCATGTGCGAGACATATGGCCTCCCTTACAGGGAGATCGAGGATCCGTCGAAATTTGAACACGCCGACAGGCTTAGCGACGATGGCCGGATTGCCATAGACGTGAAGAATTACAGTGACGGAAAGGATCATGACGTATACGAGGATCTGAAGAAGGTAATTGCCAATGTGAAAGGGGACGCTCTCAAATGTGACGAATACTGGTTCGTAGGTGTACGTCCGGGCAAGCGGGCTTATGTCGCGACGACTGGAAAGGGAGCGGACCAGACTGTAGTCACGCAGGAAGGGCGCACGATCCGGATACGGATGATGCAGCTCTTCATCGAAAAGAACGGGATTGTCAAGCCCGACGAGACGGCGTTAAAAATGCTCAAAAAGAGAGGGGAAGAAATATGCTGACGAACATTTTAAAGACTGACATCAATTGGACAGCGTTCAGGGAGGCTTATCAGGTCTTTGCGCTCCGCGGTGAGGGACTGAATTACTACAGCGACATCCTGGACATGGACCCGGAACAGGACGGCAATGTGAGCGTGGTACTCAGGAGGGACGGTGTATTCCGGGTCTTCTACGTCCTCATGCGCCGTTCTGAGACGGCATTCTCCGCAATGAAGGCAGCCTGCCTGCGGCATAACGGGGATTACTCAATCGAAGAAAAAGATCCCGCCACGATCCCGGAAGAACACTTCCTGCAGCTCATCGTGAACAGCGCTCACAACATGCCGCGCGGTAAGTTCGCGTGGACGAACATGGATGGAAGACTGTTTGTCCGTACGGACGTGCAGAAGCGGGACTGGCGAGGAGGAACGGATGCGCCCGGAGAGATCGTATGCCTGGAGATCGTAGTGGAAAAAAGTACCCTTGGAACTGCCCTGAATGCTCGCGTGGCGACCTTTACGAACGAGAGCATGTTCATAACAAAAGAGGAGAGGGCACGGTTTCAGGAAAAGTTCCCAAAGTATGTTTTCACGGCGAAGAGCGTACACCGCGTCCGGAAGGACGAGGACGGCCCGCTGTACGTGAGACTGAATCTTTTTGAAAAGCGGAACGATATCTCGGAATTAAGTATGCGCAGCCTCTTTGATCTGGAGAAGAGCAAACAGGGTACCCTCCAGGATATCGTTGAAAAGTTGAACGCTCGTTACAAAGGGCTCATTTCATTTTCTTTCGGTGAGGTGAAGCCTGCATTCATCCCGATCTTGGAGTCGGCGGGTAAAGTCAACAAAGCTCATAAAGGATCCCTCCCGGGAAGAGTGCCCACCGTATTGATCGAGGGAGACCTTGATGACGAAGAGGTGGTACAATCCATCTCCCTCCTTAAGGAGAGCCTTCTTTCGGATTTTGGATATGGCGAGGACGACGTACGAATCACAGACTTGGGGAACACGCCGTCCGACGACACTCTCCGGCTTCGCTGCATCCATGACAAGGGCTGGTACAAGGAGCGTAAGGTCGATGATCCCCACTCAAGTGGCCTTAATAGCGTCCAGCATTTCACGGCCGAGACCATTCTCGATCCCGAACGAGAAACAGAACCGATGGTAGCCGTTCTTCTGACCGAACTTGCCATTATGCAGGATATCAGGGACGGGAAATGCACGTTCTTCGACATGCCTGATACATGGACTGTCTACAAAAAATGCAGAATGAAGACAGAGGACAATAAGAGCGGAGAGGAAGCGGCGAATAAAAAAAGAAAAAGAGCGGAAGAGAAAGCCTGGTACAGTTCTTTGACGATTACAAAGGACGGTACGATTTACGGACAGGCCTATCCTGAGGACGATTTTATGATCCTTGATGTGAGCGAAGCTTTCGAGAATTTCAACGTGGAGTACGTCTTTAGGAACGCAGATGGGAGCATATATCCTCTCTGGAAGACACCGGTGCGTTCCATGGCCGACCCAGATGCTCTCAAGGAGCGGATGCAGGCTGTCGAGAATGCCGAGACAAGGGAATACCAAGTATATGAGAAGGAAAAGGTAGGCGGAAAAGACAGGTATGTTCTTGACGAGAACGGGAACAAGATCCCCAAGCTCGACGAGAACGGAAATCCCATTATAAAGAAGAGGCGGAAAAATGGGGGAGGCTGGGCTTCTTATGGTGTGACTACAACATTCCTGAGGGGATTTGTCGAGATCGGGACATTCTCAAGAGGGAACGATTTATACTATTTATGCGGGCAGCGTCCGAAAGGCATTAAAATCATATCAAAGAAGATCCGGAACGGTGTCATTATCCGCCGGATCGCTGATGGACAGGAATGCAGGGAGCAGTTCATAGATCTCCTGCAGACATGCCCCTGTGGGTTCATCCGAGCAGGAGAGCTAAGCGTTTATCCGGCGATCGTGAAGTACCTGACCCTGTATACCGACCATTTCGCTAAGCCGCCGGTATAAGAGAGAAAAAAGGAGATTCGATCTGCTTGATACTCCTGGTTATAATCGTGTGGTTCTTTCTTCAACCGTCACGACGGTACGATCCCGGAGGGAGCAGACAGTTTCGTGATGCAAATTAGCGTTCAGGATGCAGATGTCTGGTGAGAGAAGACGACATAAAAATATTATGTCAAAAAAGGAAGAGCATGGCCGTCAAGTCATGCTCTTCCTGGACGTTATGAGATCCTTTCTGTTTCAATCGGACAGTGCTGTTCGCGTTATACCTTTTTACAGCTTATTACCTCATTGCCGTCTGAGAGTTCAACGACATATTCGGTGCCGTCAACGTCGGTGATATAAAGTGTCTTTCCGTCAATGCCGACCATATCGATTTCCTTTGCACCTTCTCCCTTGAGAGCGTCCCATATTTTTTCTCCAGCCTCATTGCTACACTCAAGAACGTTTATAATAAGCATAACGTTGATATCTGTCGTTTCCTCTGTCGATGCTTTTGTTTTCCTTGAATCATTCGCTTTACTGCATCCCGTAAGTGTAGCGGATGACAGGGCGCAGACAAGACAAGCGCACAAAGCCCAGGTCCCTGCTTTTTTTAAAATTCTCATTTCTTTTTAGCGGTCGGGTGTATGCCCTCCCACATCTCCTCCTTTCTGATAAGTGGGTCTACCGGTCTCTGCAGGGATTATGGAGAGTTCTGCACTTTTTCCGAGGATAGTTTTCCATATTTTAATTACTTTTTTTCTGATATGAGAGAGGTTGAGAAATGCACAAATTGTAAAATCGACTTAGAAAGTGAGGAACAGCGAACGAGATGAAGCACACTGTTCAATGCTCCGCACAAGACGGGGATATATCCCTCCTGAAAGATACATTTCGTTTCAGGACGGGAGAGGATCCTTCTTTATAAAAAAGTTGTGTCCAACCCTTGAGAACGGACCAAGATATTAGTAGAGAATGCAGAAATGGTGTAGACGATCAAAGACGGAAGGCGGGACATGCTCCGCATCAGGCCAGTCCTCATGGAGATGCTCGCTTCAACCGCTCTCTTCGTCGCAGCGTTCAGCCTGCATACCTACACACTTGAGATGACCGCTGCCTTTGATGTATTGGAATCATAACCCCCGTCCTGACCGAAAGGGCAGTAGGAACGAGATGGAGGTCCTGCACTCAAGGGGACACGCACAACAAGGAAGAACTATAGCATTAATGTATAGCCCCGGAACAGAAGCTTATGGGCTTGCCAGAACGGTACGTGTCCCTGACCCGGGAGAGAAAGGAGAACATACTATGTATGAACATGAAAAAAGAGAAATCAAGAAAAAACGAAAAATGAGAAAGAAGCAGCATCGATGGATGAAGATCGTCTCGAAAACGGGAAGAGTCACGCATAGTAAGCCCTCCCTTTTCCTCTGGGGAATCCTCTTCGGGCTCATTATCCCCGTTCTGCTCTGCCTTTTGACAAAATGGCTTTTCAAGGGAGATGTCCACCTTTATATTTTTCACAGCCCGGATGACAGCGCTGCCGTTACCTTCTTTCAGAACTATATGATCTTTGCATCCTATTGCATCCTGTTCCATATGACGGGAAGTTTACTGGCCCCATTCATTTGCATGTTCCTGCTGCTCCTTTTGTCGTTGGTCATATTCTATCCTCTCGAAGCGTTTGCGACCGGATGGTTGTACGATTTAGTTGAAGAGTTCCTGGGACCGATTGGCATCCCCTTGGTTATAGGATTTCCGCTGTTCGTCTGCTTCTTCGACATGGCATCTTCGTTCATCAAGAAGCATGAGGACAAGTTCGCGGACGCACGGCACCTTGCTGGGGAAGAGGACGTAGCCGCGTGGGAATACGAGTACAAGCAGGTAAAGGAAGACATGCGAAAAAGTGGAGAGCCTCACTCTTTTGACGAGGACAGCTACGTCTATTTGACGCCGGATGACCTGAAGAGGGCCTACTTCGAAGTTCTCGAAGAGAAGGCAGAGAAGGAGCGGAAACGTATCCGGAAAGAGGATAGCTCCTCGGATGATTATGATGACTATGATGATTATGACGATTATTGTGACTATGAAGATGACAATTTAGATGCTGTATGATCTACACGGAAGGATGCGCCTATCCGGCGTATTACAGCGAAAATTCTGTCCGGACGCCTGCGCAGGCTGCCCGGGCTTTTTGCATTCTTTCTTGATGGGCGATGGTTTGTGGAGTATAATGAATACGTAAATACGGACAAAAAAGGAGGGACGAACAGTGACGATCAGCGAGAGAATATATGCACTCCTGCGCGAAAGAAAAATGACGCCCGCGGAGCTCTCCGACAGAACAGGTATCGCTCGGAGCACAATCAGCGACTGGAAAACAAAAAAGACGAATCCCGCTGCAGACAGAATCATGACGCTCTGCGAGGTCCTTGAGGTCACGCCTTATGAACTCCTGACCGGAAAAATGGATGAAGAGGAAGTCAGGTTCCTTGCGGACTATCGGGATCTCTCTCCGGATCAGAGAAAGCGCCTGAAAAAATATATGGAAACACTGCAGTCGGAGACATGAAGTGAGCATAAAACGGGAAGTGGATAACGGAAGTCGAGAGAAGTGAGGCCGCATGGATGTTCTGCACTCAATGACCCAAGACTATGCCATCCAGTTAGCAAAATAAAAAACTATAAAAAAGGTGTTCATTTGTAAATTCCTGGTAGACCTGAAAAGGCAGGATTTGATATTTCAAAGTACGAAAAAATTTCTTTTAAAAACACTTGGTATGTCGTTTTGAATCGACACCATGAAGTTGACGCTCTTCGCTTTTTCGCATAGAATATAGTGGGATTATTATAATGTCCATTATCATAGTTTGAACTCGTGTGAGAGGTCATTATGGAATACTGTTCTATCAAACAAATCGCAGAACGTTGGGGCGTTTCTATTCGGTGGATCCAGGTGCTCTGCAAAGATAATCGAATTCCCGGAGCCTTTCGTGTTGGAAATACATGGGCCATTCCCTCAGATGCAGAAAAACCAAAAGATGCGCGAATCAAGTCTGGAAAATATATCAAAACCTATAGGTCAACTTACTCATGACTGAAGTCACGAGCTTGTACCTGCCCTGTGGTCGAACAACGCTTTTGAGCGTCTTCCACATCAGGCTGTTCGCTTAGCCCGTA
>OMVU01000073.1 GCA_900314565.1 uncultured Eubacteriales bacterium | reverse complement strand
GACAAGAGCGCGGGATGAGCTCTTTATCACGGGTCTTTACGCGAACGGCACAAAGATGAACAAGGTGGAGAACAGGTTCCTGAAAGAACTGTTCGACATCGCGAGCAAAGGCTGGAATTACCTTCCGGTCTGAGCTTTACAGAAGAGACAGTCCCGTCCGGTTGGATGGGGCTGTTTTTTATGTTGGAGTACTCTGAAAGTTCAGACCGCAGCAAGAAATGCTCTGGCATTTGGAAGAAAAACAGATAATGAAAGGAAATAGCATAAAAAGGGACCCTGTCGCGCGGTGCGAGCGGGATCCCTTACATAACAGGGCACCGGTTCTGTATAGTATCATCAGATCTCTTCGGAACCTGCGGAGCCTGGATCATCTTTTGTGAACTCACTTCTTGCGTCTTCTGCAAAATCGCTGGCTTTATCCAGGAAGCGGTTGGGCTTCTCCGTGTCCTGTGAGCCATCGAAAAAATATCCGACCCCAAAGAACAGGGCGATGACCATCACAGGAATGAGTAGCTGCCAGAAGAACAGCATCAACAGGGCGAACACGACGGTCGGCATCGTAATGAAAGTTTCCTCTTTCCTTGTTACGACGAAAGTAGTCTCTATGATAAAGCGAATGAATCTCATAGTGTAACCTCCATATGATTTGTGATTGTATTAAACGTTTTCGGCGAGTTATGGACTGGTCGTTTGTTCCATCGTTGTAACTAAAGGATATCTTATGAACTTAAAAGGATCCTGAGAAGAAGATTAAGACTGCATTAAGTTTTGGTGGAAATAGATATGATAGTTAAAGTCGACATGGTGGGAATCGAACCCACAATGGCCTATGGCCGCTGGCTTCTGAGACCAGCCTGTCTTCCAGTTGCAGCACATGCCGATATTATTATGAGCGCCGCACACAGGACTTGAACCTGCAAGCCAGTATAACCGACCAGCTGCTTAGCAGGCAGCTCCTCCACCATTTGAGGGACTACGGCATATAGTCGGCAGAGCAGGACTCGAACCTGCAAGCCCGAGGGCGACGGTTTTACAGACCGCTTGCTTCATCCAGTTTGCATATCTGCCGTTATTGTAATGAGCGCCGCTCCCGGGTCCCGACCCCGGATGCCGGACGAGCCGGCCCCTGCTTAGCAGGCAGGTGCATTTGCCAATTCTGCCAAAGCGGCTTAATAGCGGGGATGGAGGGATTCGAACCCCCAGACCCTTTCGGATCACCTGTTTTCGGGACAGGCTGCCTGCTCGATTAGCACACATCCCCATAAGCGCCGCACACAGGAGTCGAACCTGCAAGCCGGTATTGCCGGCCCACTGCCTTCCAGACAGCTCCTCCACCATTGAGGGACTACGGCGTATAGTCGGCAGAGTTGGACTTGAACCAACATGGCCCGAAGGCAACGGTTTTACAGACCGCTTGCTTCACTCTATTTGCATATCTGCCGATATTGTATGAGCGCTGTGAGAGGGATTTGAACCCCCAGCCCGTTTCCACGGATCACCGGTTTTCAAGACCGGCCCGGTACCTGTTGCGGCATCACAGCGGAAAGTACCCGGGCGGGATTTGAACCAGCAAGTCCTTTCGGACACATGGTTCTGGGCCGTGTCAGCATAACCATTTCCATGCACCCGGGCAAGTATTAAATACAGGTGAAGGGAGTTGAACCCTCAGGACCCCGCTTTTGAGACGGGTACGTATTCCAGTTCCGTCACACCTGTATGAATGTCTCTGGCGGGACTTGAACCCGCAGTGGTATTCCCGGCCCGGGTTCTTAGCCCGGCGCATATTCCGATTCTGCTACAGAGACAAATTCTTTTGTGGTTTCTCAGCCATAGGGTGAAACTGCGGGCATACCGCACAGTACTCCCGGAGAGGTTCGAACTCTCGCTGAACCGGGTTTAAGCCGGACTCCTCTTCCAATTGGGATACGGGAGCAGAGCAGTGGGCATACAAAAAGGCCGCCTGCGCGGAGTTCTCCGGACAGGCGGCCTGTAATAGATCCATGAACTTACTATTATAAAGCTCACTTACGCCATTGTTTTTGTCGGAGTATTCTCACACGCCAAATGGACCTTGCTGCTGAGAAGCAGAAGGGACAGATAAAGAACGTATGAGCTGGACAAAACAGTGATGCGTGTCATGGTCGTGTACCTTTTCCTTTCATAGATTTCCGAATTTGATCAGGTTTTTCTCCTGTCATAATTAATATACGAAAAGAAGTGGGGATTGTCATTCTACCGTAAGTATAAAGTGCTGAATCCGGATCTCCGGATCTGCGGAGCGTGGAAAAGAATACGCTCAGTCACTTAATAAAGGTCACTTAATAAAGATAGTGCGATGCGCAGGCGTTTTGCTGGTCGAAAATATGGCCAGCTTAGGAGGGCGGGAGTTTTAGTTGATGAATGAGAACGTGATCGAGAATATAATGGAACTGGAAAGGTGATGGCCATCACAATTGAATTAAAATGCTTTATTCAGGAGGGTTTTATGAAAAAGATTAAATGGGGCGTTGCTTTGCTTCTTATTTGTTTTCTTTTCTGTTCTTGTGGAAATACTAACAACAATAATCCAGCAGCAGAAGGTGCGGCACAGCCGGCTACAGAAACAGCATCACCTGGAGAAGAGCAGAAAACAGCGGACTCTTCAGCAGAAGCTTCTGATACTGTCAGTGCTAACGGTTATACTGTAAAAATCGTCGCAGTCCATAAAACGGCGGACAGTAATGGAGAACCTATAGCTGCCATGGAGTTTTTGTTTACAAATGAAAATGCTGAGCCTGTTTCTTTTATGTCTGTGGCCCAAGTTACTGCTTTCCAGAACGGCATTGAGCTCCATAAGGATGAAATGTTTTTAGAAAGAGACTATAACTGGGATTCATTTTACACAGAGATAAAAGATGGGGCAACTATTTCTGTATTCCATGCAATTCCGCTTCAAAATGAGGAAGATCCCGTTGAAATAGCCGTTAACCTTATGGATATGAGTTCTTACCAAAAAGCTGCATCAACAACTATTAAATTGGAATTAACATCGTCTGAACCAGTTCCGGAAAAAGATGATTCGAAAGAAGCGTCTTCAAAGACTGAGGTAAAGGAAGAGCAGGGATCGGATACTGTCAGTTCAGGAGGAGTGACTATTAAAATAGTTGCCGTACACAAAACAAAAGACAGTAATGGAGATCCAATGGCAGCGGCAGAATTTCTGTTCACAAATGACAATGCGGAGCCAATTTCATTTATGTCAGCGGCGCAGGTTACCGCTTTCCAAAATGGAATTGAATTACATAAGGATGAAATGTTCCTAGAGAGAGATTATGACTGGGATTCATTCTATACAGAGATAAAAGATGGGGCCACCATCTCGGTATTCCGTGCATTACCGCTTCAGAATGAGGAGGATCCCGTGGATATCAAAGTTGATTTGCTTGATACGGAGAATTGGGTAGTATCAGCGTCTACGACGTTCTCTATTGACCTTGAAGATTGATAATTTCCGTTGGGAGGTAGTGTAGATTTCCCCTTTCAAAAACTCGAAGATGCGGAAATCCTTTTACGACGGAGGAGAACTGCTTAATGAGTATAGGTATAGGAGCATTTGCAAAAAAGGTTGCCGAAGACAAAAAAATGGTCATGTATGAATATGGCGGGTATAACCTGAATGATCCCAGATATCGAAACGCAGAGCATTTATCCGATGGAACTATCACAATTCTAAAGGAGTGTTTTGTTGAACCTGAGATCCATAAGAAATTAAAAAGACAACCTTTCAGAAAAAAGAAAATCATCATAAAAAAGATTCCCATACCTGTTGATTATGGGAATTTGCTGGAATGCGGCCGGATCGTTGTAGATAATTGCAGTATCTGCTGGCGTATTACAGACAATGAATTGAAGGTGGATGTTATGGCCTGTCGTCTGCTTAATTGTATTTTTCTCCGTTACCAAGAAGATGGAGAAGTGCCGGAGTCTGTAAGCTATAACGTATAGGTAAACAAAAAAGGAAAAATGGAGGACTCCGTTTGCTGCGCTACATTGATTTTGGCCTGAGCCACATGGAAGTTCCGGGTGAAGCTTCCATCTGCATATACATCACGGGATGCCCTAATCGCTGTCCTGAATGCCATTATCCGGAACTGCAGCTTCAGGATAATGGCGAACTGCTGGGAAAGAATCTGGATACCATCCTTGCGTTCTATAGCCCCATTGCATCCTGTGTCTGTTTTCTTGGTGAAGGGTCCGCAGGAGATGCTGATCGCATTGAGTTAACTGACTATGCTGAAAAGGCGCATGATCTTAAACTCAAGTGCTGCCTTTATTCCGGCCGCGAGACAGAAATTGAAGACTGGATGCAGGTCTTTGATTACGTTAAGGTCGGACGTTACAGAAAAAGCTGTGGTCCCATCAGTTCTCCGAATACGAATCAGCGCATGTACAAGAAGACTAACGAAGGATACACAGATATAACCACAGAATTTTGGTAGAGAGAAACTAATGGAGACGGCATAACAATAATCATAGGAAAAAAGAGGTAAGTGATAATTGACCTTATGGACGATCCAGCCGGAAGAAGTATATCAACAAATCCAGAAAACCGGCATTTACCGTTGTGACTTTAAGAAAGCCCAAATGACAGATTTGCGAGAGCAATATGAATGGCTTGTGCAAGAGATGAAAGCCAGAATAGGAGAGCCACCTGAGGGTGTATTTTATCCTGTTTGGGCCTGGTATATGTGGGAAGGAGCCAGAAAGAAACCGGATCTCAGAAGAGCGCGTTGGAGAAACGGATGGAAGGGAGATCGGTTCGTTTGCATGGAAATTGAGATCCCGGATGACAGGGTTGTCCTTTCCGATTTCGATGTCTGGAGTATAATCCTGCTTGACGGACTGATTGCCGATTCCGAAGAGGAGGTCAAAAGACTGGAAATGGAATATGACAGTCTGACACAGGAAGATAAGCAAGAATACAAAGCGCAAAACTGGAAAACTGTTTTCGATTTAAATTATGTGGATAATGGCTGGATACACAGGGGAGATTCCATACAGGCTACGTTCTGGGAACTTGGGAAAGAAGAGATCAAGAGCGTACGATTCTTTACTGCAGCGACACCGAAGCCGGCTTATCTGGAGGGAATGTAAGATGGAAGGAGTGATTAAGCATGTCAGACCGCTAGATAAATATATCTTGGAAGCAGAATTCACTAGCGGGGAGATACGCCGTTATGACTGTCAGCGGCTTATAGATGAGATTCCTGCTTTCCAGGTGTTGATACACGACCCTGAGATATTCTTCCATCTGCAGATTACAAGCGGCGGATATGGGATCGCCTGGAACGACGAGCTTGACGTGGCGAGTGAAGAAATATGGGATAACGGTATAGCTATAACGTTGTCTGAAAAATGATAATAAAAGCGTACAAATAAAACGGCTTTTCTCAGGGTAAGAAAAAACGCCTCTGGCCAGATAATGATGGCTCAGAGGCGTTGCTTTTTCTGTATGTTAATCGAATACCGTCTCATCTAACTGGCAGGCATGCTTGTCTGTCGGATGTGCTTTCCTGAACTGATTGTATTTCTGTACAAGAAACTGCGGCGAATACCATAATACATCTTCCGGATCCGTACAGTGATCCAAAAGGTCTGCCACAAATACAAAAACATCTACTAACAGATCCTGATAAATATCGTCTTTTCCCGAAAGGATTCTCTGATAATCGCTTTCCTCTATTTTCCTGTCAGGGTCCTTTGCAAGTAAGAACTGTCTTATGATCTCATGAATGAGATAGGACATCGAGACCGTCCATTTCGCAACTGCCAGCTGGTTGGCACCGTCAAGACGGTGGTTAAAACAATCACTCATGGATGGTAATCCGGATGTTATTGCAGAAGTTACCTGGGTGAATTTCTGCTTTTTTTCTTCTGTCATGTCAGCGTAAGCGGCAAATATTGTTTCAATCCCCTCGTCCCGATTTTGCATACGCCTGATCCCTCCAGTATAAAAACGATAATAATTATCGCAATTAACGCTAATCATTATCATTATATTTTGATGGCATAGTTTCGTCAATGAATTGGCGTATATAGGCTTATCCATAGACATTTACACCTGCCTTTTTGCAATGTAAAATGCTATATGGAGGAATAAATGCATGATTAAAGATAGGATCAAACAGCTTCGAAAAGAATTACATATGACACAGGAAGAATTTGGCAGAAGCGTCAACCTCCACAGATCTACTATATCCAGTTATGAGAATGGAAGAGTGGAACCACCGGAAAATGTCCTGAACATCATTTGCCATGTTCACAAAGCAAACCGGAACTGGCTCATCGATGGCGAAGGAGATATGTTCGCACCAGAGCGGGCAAGTAAAGAAGAAAACGAGATATTCAGAAAAAATCTGCAGAACGCGATAGGCAGGCTAACAGACTACCAGCTGGCCGTACTTGCAGAGATAGCAAAAGAGTTTGGTAAGTGATACCGTTTCCTTTTGGAAGACGACGATGGGTGAAAGAATACAGAAGATCAGACAGGTATTCGGATTGTCGCAGGAACAGTTCGCATACGGCATAAAGGTCAGCGCCGCGGAGGCAGCCAGTTATGAAACCGGTGAATGTGATCCTCCCAGGGAGATAATGGAACGGGTCTGCATGATATACGGAATAAGAGAAAACTGGCTCGACACCGGCACAGGGAGGATGTTTGTCCAGGAAGCGGACAATAAGAACCTTCGGTGGTTCATGCTGTGGGATCCGGACGGAAAACATGACCCGGAACGCCTTTGGCTGGTAGATAAGATCGTCGGGTTTTCAGACCTCAAAGTAGCGTTACTGGCAGATATAGCAGCAGCGCTTGTATAACGAAGAAATATCGGGCAGGAGAGAGGAAGTCTACCTCATCCTGCCCGTTTTGCAATTAGTTCCACGCACTAGACTTTGTGTTATCATAATGGGAGAACTTACAGATGCTGTGTGTACGGTGTATCACAGCGTCAGAAGCTGAATTCCGCAAAGGAGCACCCCATGGGCAGGAAAGAAAACAGAAAGCTGAAGAAACTCAAAGGCGAGAGCTTTAAAAAGCAGGCTGCTGCTGATATTACCTTTTCTCCATTCATAGACGGTGATACGCGGATAATTCCCATTGCCGCGGAGAACACGAAGGTACCTGTCATGAACACGCCTGGCTCGCTATCCCAGGAAGAATTCAGCGGTATCACGCATACCCTGTCTGACAAGGAGCTGAACCGGATCATCTACCAGAATGCACAGGAAGCTGTCCGGATGGGACTGATGCCTCCTAAACCGGAGGATGACTTCGGCACTGTCATGTGGTTTGCATGGAACTTCATTACCGATGAAATGCGTGAGGCGTTTCCTGCGATAGCCAAAGAATATCTCCGGCATTTCAGGGATGAAGACGGGGAAGGAGCACAAGGCAGATCTTCCGGTGGAAAGGCGCCGGAGGAGTTCTGGGATGTCCCGTATCCCAGGATGAATGAGGCCACATGGGATGACGCGTATTTCTTCCGTATCCTTCTGATGATGCTGTTTTCAGCACGGCATGGATCTACTTACAGCAGGAACTTTCTGCTCTCACTGTATAAGGTTTATTACAAACAGGAATACAATAAACTGAAAAGGCTCAAGCTCCTCACCTATCTCGACCTTCTTGAATTCCATGACGAGGACTGTTACAGACAAGGTCTCTCGTCCGGCCATACAACGGACGGGGCTAAGAGCTACAGACAGATGGTGATCGAAAAACGAATGCACGAGCCCGGCTGGACGAACGTTTTCGGGGACAGGAACCTGTCCCCTGTCCCAACGAAAAGGATAAAAAAGGCACTGAATGCCGATGTACTGAGCCCCGCCGCAGACGAGATCCGGTCGATATCGGACTCCCCGGACGAACCGTCGATCCAGCCCACCGCATCACGTGTCCTTATCATGTGCGAACTGATGGGGATCGAGATAGAAGAGGAGTGCAATGAACAGTACCTGCAGATGAACAGCGTCGCAGACAGCATGACAAAGCTCATCTACCTTAACGGACCTGAATACAGAAGGCTCCGCGGCGAAGTGGTCGAACGGATGAAAGGCGTGCTGCGGGCGGAATACCCTGAGATGTTCGACCCCTACCTGTACCAGAGCAACGAGGACTACCTTACCCTGCAGGTTGCGGAAAGCATCTATACCGATGTTTTTAAGAAATATGATACCAATGTTCGGATGCCGTATGACAGCAGGAAGTTCGACCTTCCGCAGTTAATGGCAGAGCTCACTATCACGCTCGAGATGTGCTTCCCAGGACTCAAGATGAGCTTTGATGAGATACTGATCCTTACCATGGTGCAGTATCTTGCGGAATGCCTCTGCGATGTAATGCGCGCCAGAGACGATGAGCTGGATGCAATCCTTCGTTTCAATAGGAGAAAGGCGTCAGGTGAGTGGACAGCGGAAGAAGAGAGCGCCCCCGGAAACGAAAAAGGACTCAGCCATGGCCTTGCCGGGAAAGCCCTCCGCTCCGTTGAAGGGTTGCGGGTAAAAGAAGAACTGGATGAAGAACAGGTGCCAGAGGAGAACCTTGATGAAGCGGCGCTAAGGGAGGAGCTCGGGCGGCTCAGAGAACTGCTCGCACAAAAAGAAGCGGCACTTGCGGAATCCGAACAGAAAGTCATCCGTCAGCGCGTTCTTTATGAGAAGTCCCATGAGAGGGAAAAAGAACTGGAAAGCATGCTCGAGGAGTCAGGTATCGAGCATGCGGAGCTGATCGCCCTCAGAGAGTTTGCATTCGGCCTCAGGAACGAGAAACCGGAAGAAGACCTTGATGAGGAGACACGTGAACAGCTCGTCGAGAGCATAAGGGACAAGAAAGTTGCCGTCCTTGGCGGCACGGAGCGCTGGATCAAGCGGATGCGACGGCTTCTCCCGTCGTGGTCGTTCATCGGGGTTGAGGATGACAATATCGGAAGCATCACTGCACTGGAAAAAGCAAACTATATTTTCATATACACGAGTGCGCTCAAGCATAAACAGTATTACAAAGCGATGGATATCATAAAAAGCCGCGGGAAGATGCTGTTTTATCTAAGCAGCACCAATACGGACGAATGCCTGAGGCAGTTCAGAAAGGATCTCTGCAGATGAGAGTCGGGAAAGATCTATACATTAATTATGACTGCACCATTACTTACAAGGACGGAAAGCACCGGAACCTGTCACTGGCGTCAGTTAAGGTGACAAAGGAGGAATACCGCGCGGTTGTGGCAGGCGCGGCGGAAGGAAAATCCCTGGAGGAAACGGAAGGAATCGTAGACGTTCTTTCCCGTATGAAGGAAAACGCGGCTTATATCGACAAGTGGACGAACCTGAACGGGTCCTACCGGAAAGCGCCCCTGAAAACGCCTCGCGCGATCGAAAAGATGGAGGTTTCACTTACTGACGAGGAGGTCAGGAAGATCCGCAGGATGCCCGACCCCCTCGCCACGTTCGACCGTCCGGAAGAACATATGACCATCTATCGTAATGATGGGTCAAGTGTCACGATCGACTATGAGTTCGGGACCGTCCGTATATCAGATACCAGGAAGAAGAGAAGTTTCGTCACCCTGGATGCGGAGCAGTTCCTGTCATGCTTTGTGCATTGGTAAAATAGATTCTGCAGATTGGAGAAAACGTATGAAAAATGCAATGGTAGCTTATTTCAGTGCGAGCGGTGTAACTGCAAAAGTTGCCAGACGGCTGGCGAAAGCAATAGACGCTGATCTCTTCGAAATCAGACCGGAGACGCCATACACAAGGGCAGATCTCAACTGGATGGATAAAAAGAGCCGCAGTACGCTGGAAATGAATGACCCCTCCTGCCGCCCTGCAATGGCACAGGTGCCGGATGTTTCCGCGTACGACGTGATCTTCGTGGGATTCCCCATATGGTGGTATCGTGAGCCGTCAATCATTGACACGTTCATGGAAAGCGCTGATTTTACAGGTAAAACAGTCGTGCCGTTCTGCACATCCGGCGGAAGCGGCATTGGCGATTCGGCGCAGAATATGCAGGCGCTTGCCAGAGGCGCAGTTGTTAAGAAAGGCAGGCGGTTCAGTGCTCTTGCACTCGCCGGAGAACTGAAAAAGTGGGCAGGCCAGTGGCTTTAATGTGCGGTCTGACTTGTTTTTGTCGATCTGCTGGGTAAGGGGATGTTCATATGTAAAGCTTAACCAGGAAGGTGATTACGGCTAGCGGGAGCTGACATGGATCTTTCAGAGGTAAAAATCTACACGACATTCGATTCCTTCGAGGCTGACCAGGTGGCTGCCACGTTGGAGTATTACGGAATCCCTTCCTATAAAAAAGTGAAAGGGTCCGGCCAGTATATCGGGATCATCATGGGCCACATGACGACCCACGAGATCAGCATCTACGTACCGGAAGAAGTAGCGGCTGAAGCTGCTGATATCCTGACAGAAGCAGTTTTTCTTAGAGAGGAGCCGTGAGATGACCTTAAGAATGCAAATCACGGACCCAACTGAATCCCATGAGACCATGAAAATAACGGTAGGACAAGGATAAACAACTAATGAGGCGACAGCCATGGAAATGACGGATTTTGAGATCGAGAACGGAATACTGAAAAAATACCTGAGTACCGGCGAAAACGTAAACATTCCGGAGGGGGTGACCAGCATCGGGGACGGCGCTTTTTGGGGATGTACAGACTTGACCACCGTAACTATCCCGAAAAGCGTAAAAACAATCGGAGTTCATGCATTTAGGAGTTGTAAGTGCCTGACGGGCGTCATGCTTCCCGAGAATATCACAAGCATCGGGCGGGGCGCCTTCTTAGGATGCGGCAGCCTGATGAATATGATCGTTCCGAAAAGTGTAACGGATATTGGGGATTGTGCATTCACGGGATGCAGGAGTCTTGCGAACCAGGACGGATTTGTGATCGTCAATGGGATACTGTTTGATTATTTTGGAACCGGAAGCGAAATAACTGTTCCGGAAGGCGTGATGAGAATCGGGCAGAATGCATTTAAAGACTGCAGGACACTGACCAGTGTGACAATCCCTGATGGCGTGAAAACTATCGGAGACAGCGCGTTTAATTGGTGTCTTAACCTGAATAAGGTTACGATACCGAATAGTGTAACGATCATCGAAAATGAAGCCTTTTTCAGGTGCAGCAGCCTGCTGACAATATCGATCCCGCAGAGCGTGGCCGAAATCGGGGCTGGAGCGTTCAGCCGCTGTCACAGCCTGACGTGCGTGACAATTCCCGACAGCGTTACGAGCATTCCGGGCTGGATGCTCAGTGAATGCGAGTCTCTCACCGGTGTGACAATTCCTAAAAGCGTAACTGAGATCGGTGTCTTCGCGTTCTGTGGTTGCAGCAGTCTGACGGACATTACAATCCCTGAGAGTGTAACGGATATCGGCCAGGGGGCTTTTGCGGACTGCAGGAACCTGTCAGCCGTAAAAATCCCGAAGAGCCTGAGACGTATTGGAGATAAGACGTTCGAAGGCTGTGGCAAGCTTGAAGCCGTGGAACTTCCGGCAGACGTAACGATCAGTCACGAACCCACAATGGCGATTGACTGAGGGCTGGTGCGTGGGGACTTCATTAATGGCAGGCAATTTTTTCTCAAGGAAAATGACTATTCCCGGAGTCTGTACAGCCAGCATAATGGCTTTAGGGATATTAGTGCTCGGATACTTAGCGATCACTTCGCCAATGTAGAAGCTCAGGTGTTGCGAACTGTCGAAAACGAGAAAGGAGATAACTGCTTTGGTTTTTGATAAAATGGCTTGGACAAGAGAACCTTCCAGCAGCCTGATTGACTTATCGGTATACGTATGAGGTACGTTTTATGAAACAGTATATTGTCGATGCTTTTACAGATAAACCATTTTCCGGTAATCCCGCAGCGGTTTGTGTTATGGATGAATGGGCGGCAGAAGAATCCATGATGAAACTTGCTATGGAGAACAATCTCTCTGAAACTGCTTTTATAGTAAAAGAAACCGAAGGCTATCATCTCCGTTGGTTTACACCGGGCACAGAGGTGGAACTATGTGGACACGCCACATTGGCATCGGCTTTTGTGATTCTGAATTTTTACGAGCCGGACAGTCGGATTGTACAATTTAACACTCTGAGCGGTGTGCTGACAGTAAAACGAACTGAAAATTTGTACGAGATGGATTTCCCAACATATGAACTAAAAGAGATTCCCGTTACAGATGATATGGAGAGAGCTTTTGGCGTCCGTCCTGTAAAAGCAGTTCTGGGGCTTGATCTTATCTGCATATTTGATTCCGAAAATCAGGTGCGTGAAATGATTCCTGATCAGAGTGCGTTAATGCAAATAGAAGGACGCATACAAAACGCAACAGCTCGGGGAAATACTGTTGACTGCGTTTCACGAAGTTTTTGCCCGAAACTATCTATCGCAGAAGATCCGGTATGCGGTTCGGCTCATGTGCAAATTGCAGATTACTGGATGTGGGAACTTGGGAAAGACGCTATTGACGCATACCAGGCTTCAAGACGCGGCGGCTATCTGCACTGTGAAAGACGGGAAGATGGCAGGATGTCTGTAAGCGGCGAGGCTGTTCTTGTGGCTATTTCAGAATTGGCTGTGAGTCTGTGAATTTCAGTTTTTTAAACGAGGAGGCAAGCCCGAAAATGGCATGGACAGTCAAGAGGATCCAGGAAGGCGACTACGGCTGCGAGGAGCGGACGGAGGAAGAGAGGAACCTGGTCATCGTTACCCTTGAGAATGAGGACGGACTGACAAGGCAGGTAACAGCCGATGATGACTGGCTCTACGCCATGGGGATCGACGAGGGCGGCATCTGGCCGGAGGAGCCCTCCGCCTTCCTGTCGTTCAAAACCGCAAAAGAACCAGTGTAAGGGGAAATATTGATGGAACACCTCCGCTGCGTCGTAGAACGCATCACCTACCAGAATACGGACAACGGATATTCCGTCATCAAATGCCGCGCAAAGGGCTACCAGGACCTCGTGACTGTTGTGGGTTCCATGCCGGACGTGCATGTGGGGAGCGTACTCTACCTCGGCGGCTCCTGGCGGGTCGACGCCAAATACGGCCGCCAGTTCTCCATGGAGACCTTCGAGGAGACGCTGCCCGCAACCGTGTACGGAATTGAGAAATACCTCGGGAGCGGTCTCGTGAAGGGGATCGGCCCCGGTTTTGCGGGCAGGATCGTAAAGCAGTTTGGCGCCGACACGCTGAATGTCATCGAGGAAGACCCTGACCGCCTCCTTGAGGTGCCCGGGATCGGGCGCGTGCGCGTGGATAGGGTTAAGAAGAGCTGGCAAGAGCAGAAGGAGATCAAGAATATCATGCTCTTTCTGCAGGAGCACGACGTTTCGACGAGCCACGCCACGAAGATCTTCAAGACCTACGGGAACGAGAGCATTCAGGTGGTGCAGGAGAACCCCTACCGCCTGGCGGAGGATATCTGGGGCATCGGTTTTAAAACGGCAGACACGATCGCCGAAAAGATGGGCTTCGGGCGGGAGAAGTACGCCCGCCTGCGGAGCGGCATCCTGTATACTCTGAACAGGCTGTCGGAAAACGGGCACTGCTATGCGACAAGGGACATGCTCCTGAAAGCCGGGACAGAACTTCTGGATGTAGAGGAGAACATCCTCTCTATGACGCTCGACGAGATGATCCGGACGGAGGACGTCATCACGGAACCGGTCCCCGTAGAAGAAGAGGATTCTGAAAAAGCGGATGACTCCGCATCCGAAGCCCCGGCAAAAGCCATCTACCTCCCGCCATTCTTTTTTTTCCGAGGCGGGCACAGCCAAGCGGCTGGACGCGATCTACCGCAACAAAAACGGGATCTGCGTGAACACCAATGGCCTTGCTGAGAGGATCAGCCGCAGGACCGGTATGCAGTATGACGAGATCCAGATGCAGGCGATCCTGCAGGCGGCAGGGAGCAAAGTGCTCATCCTTACCGGCGGCCCCGGTACTGGAAAGACCACAACTACCCTGGGTATCATCACTGCTTTCAGGGAAGCCGGTGCCAGGATCCTTCTTGCCGCGCCTACCGGCAGAGCAGCAAAGAGGCTCTCGGAGGCGACCGGTATGGAGGCGAAGACCATTCACCGGCTGCTAGAGGTAAAGCCCCCGGAAGGGTACCAGAGGAACGAAGAAACCCCGCTCGACGGGGATGTCCTGATTCTGGACGAATGCTCCATGATCGATATCGTGCTCATGTACAATCTCCTGAAGGCTGTGCCGGACAGCATGACGCTGATCATGGTCGGGGATATCGACCAGCTGCCCAGCGTGGGGCCTGGGAATGTTCTCAGGGACATCATCGACTCCGGCTGT
>OMVU01000022.1 GCA_900314565.1 uncultured Eubacteriales bacterium | reverse complement strand
CCTCGGAGAGCCTTCAGCTGACATAATCTACAGATTTTCAAGGTTCATTTGAGCCTATTTTTTCGGCCATCGTTTTTCATAGCCCACTTTACACTACCAGAAAACTGTTTCTTTTATTTTTTCCATTCGCACTTTATTTTTGCCGCAATCTTCTTGCCGCTGATCAGTTCAGCCTCAAGATACTCTTCGCCATCTGCCATATTACCTCCAGCTTTTGCTGTAAGGTTCCAGCTAACTACTATCAATTTGCCATATGCCAGTTCAGCAGCATCCATGGGATCATCAAAATCATCTAAGTCGTCATCATAATCTCCGAGATACGAATAGTTCTTAAAAATTGGCATAGAAGTAACAGGGGCACCGTAACTGTTATTACCAGAAGCGCTGAAGGCGACATAAGTATCGTTAGAGCTATCCTTCACGTAAAGAATATCGCCTCTCAGCACCAGCGAGTCAGGATCTTTCAACATGTCTTTATATTCGGCCACAACTTTATATACATATTTTTCTTTTTCATTTAGCACTTTTCGACTAATCACACTTATGAGGATAACTGTCACCATCACAAGCATTGCCCCAAAAATAACGAAAAGTCTCCTTTTTCCGATTTTCCTGCCAAGATTTTCAAGATTATTTCTTATTGACACCTTTTCGGAAGTCGCGTCTTTCGGTGCTTCTTCACTCTTTGTCTCCTTGAGTGGATAGCCGCAATAGATACAGGTCTCCGATTTGTCTGAAATTTCTTTACCACATTCCGGACAGTTGATAATTGCCATCGTAAATCCACCTCCTTATGAAATTCATACCAACTTTGTGTTAACGTTTTACAAAAATGACACTCATCACCTCCCTCGTGTCACTAATCTTCTCTTCTTGTCATCCGTTTGTGTTGAAAATCACACTCCTGTCAGTATGTTTTTCGGATATCACCTGCATCCCTCTAATAACCCAAAAAAGAGAGCGGTCAGATGGGCCCTCCCCTCAGAGCCTTCTCATCTGCCGCTCCGTGCATAATAACAAATTATACTACTTTATCATATATTATACTACTTTTTTCTTTCCATTCTGATTTTATTTATAATGAAAAGATATGGGAGGACTTGCTTATGAACACACAAAAACCACTCAAGGTCAAAGTCAGCATCACCCTCGATGAAGATGTCATTCATCAAATCCGGGCATTAGCTGAAACCGATGACCGCAACTTCAGCCAATACATCAATCTGGTCCTCAAAAAGCACCTGAATGATACCCAGAAAAAAGAAGACGGAAAAAAATAATCGCAGAGAGGCGCTCTCTGCGATTATTCTATCTTCTTATACAATATATTTGGTGGGCTCAGAGCCCACAACCAGCACGGACCAGCATGCGACTTTATATTATTATATACTACCTTATGCTATACTGTGGATCCTGCGGCTCCCTGCATCGCACATCCATTTCATCGGGTTCAGCAGCTTCTGCACAATCTTATGCCTATACCCCCTCTGCTGACAAAGAAACTGCATCACCATCCCGTACCAAAAAGCTTCCCACTCCCCGACGCGATCAGCTGCCCGTCATCTGCAAAAGCCTCTATCGTCACTTCCTGATCAAAAAACTCGGTGCCCATGTCACTTCCGGAATAACCGCAGCCCGCCATTTCTCCGGCCTTATAAGCCTCTCCCGTCGTATAGGAGGAGGACTGTCCGTTAGTATGATTCATCATCCGGAACGTCACATGCGTCGAAGCACCTTTTCTCCCACCGCGAAGCGTAAGTTCTATGTTCGCGCCCTGCATATTTCCCATACTGTAGGCCGGGTGCCAGGTAAGATCCCCCTTCCATGCATATATATCCGCTTTGAGCGCCTCTGTTCCGGAATATCCTGCCGCTGTAAGCTCGTCCAGATAGGAATAGACATCATCCGTCGGATCATCTTTCTTTTCGACGCAGTAGCTGTACATGGCCAAAAGCTTTCTGTCATCCGCATCACTGTAGCCCGGAATCTGCTCATATGCCTTGACCGCCTTTACATAGTCCTTCTTTTCCTCCTGCTTCAGACCTTCCTTATACATGGACTGCCGACAGCGCTCATCCGCATCCCGATATCCCGAAATCATTTGGAAAATGTCGGCAGCTTTGGCATAATCCTCTGCCCCGTACTTTTCTTCAGCAAGCGAATAGCGCATCTCCTGCGCCTTTTCTTTTCCGTCTTTCAGACCATATTCCCCAAGAACGTCGTAGATGGAAGCTGCCTTCTCATATTCCTTCGACGAGGCAAGACTTTCCGCATCCTTCCCCATTTGTTCTATGAATTCATTCTTCGCAGTGACCGCCTCCGGAATGCTGTCCCCCATTCCCGTGTAAATGAGAAGCGCACTCTCCGCATGCGCTGCGCTGGTGTGGGACTTATAAGCATCCTGTTCAATTTTGGCCTGCTTCAGGTACCACGATACACAGGAAGAAAAATGCTCCTCCGACTCATACGCTCCCCGCTCCCTCATGGCACTTACTTTTCCGAGCGTCTCTTTCGGATTCTCCTTCCTTCTCTCTGCAGTGATCGCGGAATACTCCACAATGTCTTTCCAGTCGTCCTCATCGCCGAAAGCATCCGCAAACTCCGAGGCATACTCCTCCGCCTCGCTTCGTCGGTCTTTTCCGATCAGCGTTGCAAAAAGCTCTTCCGCCTTTGTCTTCATGACCGCCTTCTGTTCATCTGTCAGCGAAATGGCTTTGACCTGCCCAATATACTCCGGTATTGCCTCCCCAAGCATTTCGGCCGTCCCGTTCTTCGGAAATCCTGCAACCAGTTTGTCGTTGTTCGCACGGGCAATGAGCGAAGCCGTATTCCTGTACCCCGTCCCGCAGATGGCAAACTGCTGCAGGGCTTCTTCATACTCCCCTCGTTCCAGGGCTGCGCATCCGGCCTCGTATGCCGGCCGCCTGACCGTCACTTCCGGGTACCACCAAAAATGATACCCAAGGAAAATCATGAGCGCCAGCATTGCGGCCGCACCGCATCGGGATAGGATCCTCACTGGCCTGCGCGGACTCGAAATACCCGGGATCCGTATTCCCTTCTTCCTCCCCGGCTCTTTCAGCCGCCCGATCTCCTTCTGAAGCGCCGCTGCGCTGGAATAGCGCTTTCCCGGCTCCATCTGTGTCGCTCTCTCCGCGATGACCATGGCTTCCGGAGATTCGGGAATCATTTTTCGGATGAGCTGCCCCAGCGCATAGATGTCCGTGCGGGCATCGGACTGGGCAAATCCGTACTGTTCGGGAGCCGCGATGCCATGGGTCCCGATCAGGACAGTGTCGGACTTTTCATTTTTAACGTAGATCTTCGCAGCGTCATAATCAATGATCTTAACATTCCCGTCCTCAGTGAGCATGATATTGGAAGCTTTTAGATCTCTGTGGATAATGGGCGGTTTCGCACCGTGCAGGAACGTGAGTCCTTCACAGATATCCATGAGGATCCGCTTCTTCTCGGAAAATGAAAGTCCTCCCTCCTCGAGCTTCTCGTCCAGTGTCTTCCCCTGTATGAACTCTTCGATGACGATCAGCTGATCCCCGTCCTGCCGGAAGCTTTTGATCTGCGGGATCTTCGGGTTTTTATTCTCCCTGAGCCACGAAAAGACGGAGATATTATAGACAGATAAGATCTTTTTAAAATATAATAAACCATTGGAAGTATCCAGAACGATGCTCTTTTTGTCATCGATCGTCCGGACTGTCTGATACAGTGCTTCTTCGACAAGCGCTTCCAGTTCCGTCATACTGATATTTCCCCCATGCGAACATATGCGGCGCAAAAAGCACAACGCATTAGAATTAAGAAAAGAGTACCACAGCTATGGATAAATCAACAACAGGAAAACTGGCGGAAGTTCTCGCGACGATCGATAATACGCAGGATATGGAAAAATTCATGGAGCAGCCCAAGGTCACCGACAGCTTCAAAACATTTCCGGAGTATTATCGTTCACTTCCCAGGGTAAAAGAGACTACGGACAGTGCTCTGATCGAGCTGAGCGGCATCGAGCGCTCCTACTATTATCAGATCATGAAAGGCAAGCGGCATCCGAGCCGTGACAAGATCCTGCGGCTGTGTATCGGTGCAGGTCTTACGCTCCGCGAGACCACGCGGGCGCTGGAGCTCAGCGAAAACGCTCCTCTTTATCCGAAATCCCGCAGGGATATCATCATCACGGTAGCCATCAATCAATCCACCACGGTAATTGATACGAATCTGCTGCTTTTTGAGTATGGCGAAAAGGCACTGGAATAAACAGATGTCTTTCGCAGGAAATGTCGTGCGAACCCGAATCAGGCACAGGTCTCACGAACGAAATTAAAATCCAGCGCAGGTCTCACGCACAATACTAAAAATCTTGCGCAGGTCTCATGAACGAACCTTCAAAAAATGATATTACAGAAGAGGAGGCAGGAAATGTTCGAAAAGAAAGTCACCATCTTCAAGAAAAAAGACCGTCCACAGTGGCTGAAAATAAAAGCCGCTCTCAAAGAAGCCGGGCTCAAAGGAGTTCGCTCAGGCCACTATCTCCAGGACTCCGTCATGGCAGGAGGCTGCGGCGCAAAACTCGACCCCCGGGATTTCGGCCCAAAGGGGAAGATCGACCACGATATCTACTATATCAAAGTGAACGAGACTGACGAGGAGAAGGCAAAAGAAATCCTCCGCGAAAACGGCCTCACAGCCGGAATCGCAGAGGATCTCATGGTAGACGCTGCTCTGAGAAAGCATAACAGTCCGATCTAAGTGCACAGCATGGGCCTGGTCGTTTCTCTGAAAACTTAGTTTCATAGACCACGCCTCAATCCCGCCTGTAATTTCGAAGCATCTGCTCGATCAGGATCCGGATCCCGTCCGAGAGCTGCCTCATCCGACGCACGCAGGTAAAACAGTCTCCGTAGATTTGAGGGACATTTTCCAGATGAATCGACGCGCCGTGAAAGACAGCCGCCGTACAAACTCCATCTTCACGCAGAGCCTTTACCGCCGCAGCCGTTTCCCTGACGCCTGCGGCGCCTTCATATTCACGGGGACGCTTTTCATTTCCCGTGGGAGGGATCGGCAGATCGTCGTTGGGGGACGCGTCCGTCAGAACAAAAAGAAGACGGATATGATCCGGGTCTCCTGTTTGATCATGAAGCAGCGCCCGCATGCACTTAAGGGCAGCGCTGTCACGGTTCCACCCGCCTGCAAAATAGCGGAAAATCCCTTCAGGGTCCTCCCCGTAATCTTTCAGGATTTCCAGGACAGTGTATCCTCTCAGCGAATGGAAATCCACGACCCTTACGGGAATTCCGGCCCGACTGAGCGCCTTGGCAGTGATATAGGCCTCGGCTGCGATCACTTCCTGATCATTCATCCTTGACTGAGATGCGTCGAGCAGCAGGTCCGCAGTGATATGATGCTCTGTCTCGTCACCCGGTTTCAGGAAGACGGCCGGGTCCGAGAGAACGGGCAGGCGCCAGGCCTTTTCTGCACACAGACTCCCCGCCCTTGCACCTGTCGGCAGATGACGCATGTACGTCGCAAGGATTGCCTCCGTCTCCTGCGCAAGCTTCCGCACCGCTTCCCGGGCGGGAAGCTGCCATGTCTTATAAAACTCCAGACTTTTTTCTGCCTGCCGCTTTCTGTCCGACAGAGTCTTTCGGATATCCCTTTCACAGCTGTCTGACAGTTTCTTTGCGAAAGTTCTATCCCTTTTTTCCGTCTGCTCCTTGCGGATATCCCTGTCACCGGTCTCCGTACCAAAGGACATTCTTCCGGCGCTCGAAAGCCAGAGTCTCACGTTTCGATCCGCCCCTGTGCAGACCTCTGCACGAAGCATCTCCATCCTCGCTTCATCGTACACGCAGTTCCCAAAACATCCGCGTATATATTTCTCATCCTTCTCCGCTGTCCCGGATCCGCGGCGCAGGTCCGCATCATGCGGAAGCGTGACGAGCCCGTTCTCGGATACCGTTCCGCCTGCCGGTACGATCAGAAGATCCCGCACGGGTCTCCCCCTGTGAAGAAAATGAAAGAACCGGCTCCTGACCGGATCGATCCGGCTTTTGGATACTCTGCCCGGGTCATAATTAAAAAATGTGCCGAGGAAATCCCCCATTGCCTGAATCAGGTCATCTGTCCCGAAGCTTCCCGGAAAGCGCAGGGATTCCTGTATCCGCTTCTCCCTGCCCGAAAGAAGCGGCATACGTCTGCCGGTCACCTCAGCCCATCGTGCCTCCTGCTGGTTCCAGACCGGCATGCTCTGAAGCATCATCTGCTGTTCCGACATGTCCTGCGCGTACCGGAAGAATTCTTCTCCGCGCTTTTTTCTGAGTGCAGAGAGGATCGGGCGGGACGCAAGCTCCTTCTCGTATACACAGTTCTCAATCCCGAGCCATAGAAGATCGTCGAACTCATCCGCCCGGCGGTCCTGCCTGTAACTTTCCAGAAAAGCTTCCACACGACCGCTGTCGAAATACTTTTCGACGAACCCGATTATCATATTAAAATAAAAATCCGGTGTTCCGTTCGTCCTGAACGCCATGAACGGCGGATCGTAATCATAACGTCCGGCGGCATTCCAGATGACGTTGCAGGCCTGCCTCTGATTTCCCGAATAATTTCTCTTGATCATCTCCTGAACACGGCCTCTTTTATCAGATCACCCATTAAACACGACATTTCTCGTCAGCTCATTCTCTGAACATAACATCTTTCGTTAAATCATCCCCTGAACACGACCTCTTTCGTCAGATCATCCGGGATCCTGGCAAGAACGCAGTCCCGTATAAGGCCTCGCTCATAAGAGTCAAAACTCTTATTCACGATACACATATCAAGCGCCTCTCCGGAAGTGAGCCCCTGCCTGATCAGCATGAGCGCATCGAGAAGTCCGCGAAGATCAAGTGCTCTCTCGGATATTTCCGCATGTTCCGCCTTTTTGCTGATTTCAAGATAGAGAAGAACGAACTGACTGCAGATCTTCTCTTTCATATCCGGAAACCGCCCGAGAATCAGCTTCGTGAGATCTTCTTCCGAGATGACAGGCATGTCAAGAACTGCAAAACGCGATGTGAGCGCTTCGTTGAGCTCCCGCGTTCCCGCATACCCGTAATTCATTGTCGCGATGAATCGGGTCTCGGGCTTAAGCTCCACCCTGTCATATCCCGGAACATCCAGAACGCGCCTGAAATCAAGGGCGGCATGGAGGACGGCGAGGGCTTCATTTTTTGCCATATTGATTTCATCGAGGACGCCGAATCCGCCCTTTAAGGCTGTAAGTAGAACGGGTCCTTCCCTGAAAATGACGCGGCTCCCGTCATATGTATCCGTCCCGATCAGATAGGATGCGTCCGTTCCGATGTGGAAAGAGACGTTCCAGACAGGCCGCAGGAAGGCTGCAGCGAGATTCTCGGCCAGGACATTTTTTCCGGTCGCCTTCGGACCGGCGAGCAGAAGGTTCCGGCCGGCAAGGATCGCGGCGAGCGCCTGCTCCCATACTTTCTTCCCGTAATACATATATTCCGGATGCGGGATCCGTTCCCGATCAGCCTCATCGACAGGATATGTCCGCCGAAATTCCTCCACTCCTCTAAGAAGCTCCTCACGAATTCCTTCCCGACGAAGAACTGTTAAGATGTCCTCTCTCTTCCCGTCTGTCATACACTCACCTCTTCCAAAGATAGTCTTATTACAGCATTCCCGAAATTCGGTAAAATCGTTATTATGCTTTATGCTTTTCCCGATCCGGTAAAATCGTTGTTACGGTTTATGCTTTTCCCGATCCGGCAAAATCGTTGTTATGCTTTATACCTTTCCCGATTTTACAAACCAGGCCTTAGGACTCCATTCATATCAGGAACAGATCCTCTGTCGCTTCACTGAGGCTGAATATTCCTCCCTCGGGCATCAGGCATCCTCATGCTGTCTCCGCAAGATCATCCCTGTAGCCGCACAGAAGGAACATCGGCTTTATCGCCACGATCTCATCATACTCTGTCTGCGAGACAGTCACCTGATTGTTGATGGCACGAAGCTCCTCCTTCATGACCTCGTACGCTTTTCCGACACTTTCGGCTTTTCCCTCGCGGATCACGCGGATCATCCGGTCAAGCGTGGCGGGATGGGCGTACTGCGCAGGCACCGGTATCTCCTTATGCTCTGACACAAATCCCTGCATGTCGTAAAGTGCTTTGTCCCATTCTCTCTGCGCCGCACGTCGGTTGTTCTTCCCGGTCGGCATGACCCTGGTCGACATAGCAAAGAGCATGAAGGCAGCGCCGAACAGAATAAAATAGGCGGAATAGCCTTTATGCTGAAATACGGAGATGACGCCGAATACGCATGCTGCCGCTGCAAGCAGGAAAATCGCGAGCGCCGCATACCGATAGGTCGGATTAATCAGGTCGATCGTCCTCTTCTGCTTTGCTGAATAAGACAGGCGGGCGCTCTTCCCGCTGTCCTCAGAGAGGATCTCTTTCGCGCGCAAAAGTTCTGCGATGGAAGCTTCGGCTTCCGGCGTCAGATTTTTGACATATCGGGCCTCTTCCTTCGCTCTGGCCGCCGCGAGCTTTTTCTCTCCCTCCCTGCTCAGCACCGGAATCTCCGGGTGCGAGCGTGATATTTCCGCAAGGAATCGGTCGACATCATCCTCATACTTGAAATTGCAGGCCCGCTCGCTGCCATTTTTCAGCTGGACCACAAGGTACGGAATAGAACCGAAAACGCCTTTCCCGGAAAACCCGCCGCGGCTCATGGCGACCCGCTTGAAGACCCGGGCGACATCGATAT
This sequence comes from uncultured Eubacteriales bacterium, assembly GCA_900314565.1. Classification (GTDB taxonomy): domain Bacteria; phylum Bacillota; class Clostridia; order Lachnospirales; family Lachnospiraceae; genus Chordicoccus. The sequence goes on along the minus strand of OMVU01000022.1, from coordinate 23,564 downwards.
ATTTTACATAGTAATACCGGTCGATAAAGAAACTGTTGAGATACATTGCCTCCCGGCCAAGTCCGCAGGGGCCGACCTTTGTGCATGCAGATTTGTCTGCCTTCAGATGATCGGGCGAGAGAGAACTTCTGCCAATCTGCTTCGGTGCAAATAACATACTTCCTCCTGAACGCTCAAAAGAGACTGCCGTATTAAGTGAGGTTCTCATTTAACAAGGCAGTCTCCCGATTAATCAAACTTATACGCTTCCGCTTTTTCAGATCACTGCAGTCTGAGCCATAAGATCATTGCGCGCCTTACTTCGCATACTTTTTCGCTTTTGTAAGGAAAAGTGCCAGGAAGCACACCGCCACAACAAGTCCTGCCGGATAAGCCACCTTCGTATTCAGCGTCAGTGCCGGAATCATTCCGAGGCATTCCTTCGCCATCACGAAGTAAGTGATGGATACAGCGCTCATGAATGTTGCAGGCACAGCGCAGACCCAGTAGTTCTTCTTTTCCTTGGCAAGATACATAGCTCCTGCCCAGAGAACGATCATGGCAAGTGTCTGGTTCGTCCAGCTGAAGTATCTCCAGATCACGGAATAATCGATGAATCCGAGAGTGTTGCCGAAGCCCAGGACAGCGCCGACACCAAGGACCGGGATGCAGAGCTTCAGACGGTTTGCATAGGATTCCTGATCGATCTGGAACCAGTCAGAAAGAGTCAGTCTCGCTGAACGGAAAGCGGTATCACCGGAAGTGATCGGGCAGGCGATAACGCCGAGCATGGCAAGGATCACACCGATAGAACCCATCGTCTTTGCGCAGACATCATAGATCGCTGCAGACTGGCCATCCGCAAGAACGGTCTGCAGACCGGTATTGAGTCCGCCGGTGACCTCATAGAGCGAGCAGCCGGCTGCTGCCCAGACCAGCGCAATGCAGCCTTCAGCCACCATAGCACCGTAGAATACGAAGTGACCCTGCCGTTCACTCTTCAGGCATCTTGCCATCAGAGGAGACTGTGTTGCATGGAAACCGGAAATCGCACCGCAGGCGACCGTGATGAACATGAAGCTCCAGACCGGTGTGCCCGCCGGATGCATGCTGCGGAAATTGTTCCAGATTTCCGGGATCTTGTAGCCGTGCATCGGAAGACCGATGGATACGCCGACAGCCATGACGATCAGGCAGATACCGAAAACAGGATAAATCTTTCCGATAATCTTATCGATGGAAATGAATGTCGCAATGAAGTAATAAATCAAAATGATTGCAAGCCACACGGTAGTCTGCGCGAGCGGTCCGGTCACGCCTTTCTCTGACAGAAGCTTGACAAGAAGTCCGGCCGGGCCGACAGCAAAGACGGTACCGACCATGATCAGAAGGATAACTGCGAAGACACGCATAACGGTCTTCATCGTCGGTCCAAGATACGTTCCGGTGACCTCAGAGATCGAAGCACCCCTGTTTCTCTCGGAAAGCATTCCGGCAAAGTAGTCATGGACAGCGCCGGCAAAAACTGTACCGAATGTGATCCACAGGAATACGATCGGTCCCCAAAGTGCGCCCTGCATCGCGCCGAAGATCGGGCCGAGGCCTGCGATATTCAGCAGCTGGACCAGGAACAGTTTCCACTGCGGCATGACGACGTAGTCAACACCGTCGTTGATCGCGACCGCCGGAGTCTCACGGTCATCGGGTCCGAAGGTGCTGTCTACAAGCTTGCCATAGGTAAAGTATCCGCAGACAAGAATAGCCAGACAGATAATAAAGCTTAGCATAAAACCACCCCTTCTCATAAAAGATAAAGAATTTACAGCGGGCTGATAATGCCCGACTCCGAGGGGCATAAAAACCCTTTTACAGCTTCATTATAGTCTCATTTTTCAGAAATTCCACACATAAAAATAGACAATTTACTGTATTGCATTCTATACAAAATGACAATTCATGAATTTATGCGTTCCTATAAGCCTTATTTCAAACTCCATTCAGCAGATCGATCTGTTCAGGCTCTATGTGCTGTTCGCATTCATATGCCAGAGTCGGCTTAACCGCAGGACACAGTATGTACCATCCGGGCTTCAACCGCCGAATCACACAAACTCCCTGACCGCCCGAACGACCTGCTCCTGCTGCTCCTCCCCGGATATCTGTGCCTGTCCGTCTCCCTTCTGCTCCCCATAATTGCCGAAAAGGGCATGATTTCCGCCATCAATCATGATCTCCTGAAATCTTCCGGAGACCAGATCCGAGGCGCCTTCCACGCACTGCATATTTAGGACTCCGTCCTCCGACCCATAGATCAGAAGGGTATCGAGATTCGTCTTCTTCGTAGGATACGCCGCAAACAAAATGATGCCGGCAAGATCACTCTCATGCTCCGCGGCATACTCAGCAGCCATCGCTCCGCCGAGAGAGTGCCCTCCGACATAATACCGATCGTAGTCGGAATGATCCATGATCTCCCCGGCCTTGTTGATTCCCAGGAAGGCGAAGTGCAGCGGCATTTTTACAAGATACACATCCATCTCCTCTTCCGCCAGCCTGTGGAGGAGCGGTGCATATGCCGTCTCATCCACCTTTGCACCCGGATAAAAAATGAGCGCTTTCTCATCCGCCGGTCCGTCAAAAAGCCATCCGGTATCCGTCTTTTCAACAGTCACGACATAATCGGACTGCATGGCATCGGCGGCAGAAGCATCTGCCGCATAATATACGGAAGCGTAGAGAAAGAAAGCGAGCACAGCCGCATCGACAAACGCAAAGATCGGAACGAGGATCTTAAATCTCAGCTTACGCGTTTTGTGGTGGAAAACGAACATTCCCAGGAGCCCGCCGATTCCGCCAAAGACAGAGAAGAAGAGCAGTGTTCTTTCCGGGATGCGCCATTTGTGCTTCAGCGCTCTTTGCTTATCCGTTCCAAATAAAAGAAATGTGATGACGGACAGCAGACACAGCAAAACTATGATTATCAATAGAATCCTCCCACCGAGACAGTCTTCTGACTGATTTCGCGAGATTATTATATCACGGCTTATGATAAAACAGGCACTTAAAAAGGAACCGGTCTCCGGTTCCTTTTCAATCAGGTATTTACCTTCATTCCTTTTTACATGAACTTATCGCAGACACGAATGCGGCCTCATAAATCAGGCATCTTCCTTCATTCCTTTATGCCCTTCCGGATCAGATCCGCAAGTGTGAGAAAATTTTCAGATTTTATTAACGCCAGCCCCTGCGTCTCATCCCCCAGTATGACCATCTGATCTCCCGGAGAGATATCAAAGAGTTTACGTGCCTTTGCCGGGATCACGATCTGTCCTTTATCGCCTACCGTTACAACGCCGAACAGATGCTTCCCTTTTGGCGGAACCCCAAGACCCAGATTTTTATCAGGCTCATAATTTGCAAGATCATCAAGAGATACCCCTAATATCTCGGCAAGCATTTTGCACTTATCCAGATCCGGCACCGTTTCTCCTGCTTCCCACTTTGCCACGGCCTGTCTTGTAACGCCGACCTTTTCCGCTATATCTTCCTGTGTAAGCCGTCTCAGCTTCCGCATCTGCACCAGATTATCCCGAAACATCTATTTTTTCTCCTTTTTAATTCCAAGCACAGCCCATCTGAAAAACGGGATCCTCGAAATGATCTCATAAAGCCCATATCCAAACACAAAACCTGCAATCAGGCTCAGAAGATAACTCGCCGGTGCAGGCACCAGGCCCGGCTTTGCAAGAAATAATGCAACGGATGAGATTCCCAGGTAATGAAAAACGTAAAGACCAAAGCTTTTCCTGCTCATCCACTTTGAAACGCTGTTGCTGCGGTCTCCGAATCTTGCCATGCCGGAAAGTACCGCCAGTGATCCGAAATAGGCGCACGCTGCATACAGAGGGTTCCTGTTGACCGGTTTATCTGCGTAATTAGCCCCCCTGCTGAAATAAAGTACCGAGAAAACGATGCAGAGGACAGCTCCTGCAGCAAGGAACGGAATCGCATATCTCTTCAATTTTTCCATGACCTCGTCATTGGAAAACACATAATATCCGAACATGTAGAACACAAAATAGAATCCGATCCTGTACACAGCTATGATCGGTGTATTCAGGATCTGTGCAGCACCCCAAATCGGAAAATATAAGAGAAGAATCAGCCATATCGGAGCTTTTCCTCCTGCTTTCAGCAATCTTCCTTTTTCAATCAGCCTGAGCAGGACGAGTATCATGCTGTATATCCAGAGGAGATGCATGAACCAGAGGACACCGCTGCCGGAAGCGACCATGATCAGATAAATCACAGGCTTCGGAACTCCCATCGCGCCAAGATCCGAAAAGGCATTGCTAAGCGACATGGACACATAGCCCTGTATGAAATGAAATACAAACACGCCTATGGTCGAAGGTACCAGAAGCTTCCTTGAACGGCTTATGATAAATTCCTTATCCGTATGTCTCTCCAGAAATAACCTGGAGCTGATCCCGGAGACAATGAACAGGACCGGCATGAACCAGGGGTATACCAAATACATGAGTATATCGTAGGGCTGAACAGAAAGGCTCGTAATCTTTCCGAGACCTCCCAGTATTCCCTCGGCATTGTACATATAGAGAACGTGGTAAATCACGACAATCACGACCGTGATCCATCTGATGTTGTCCAAATAGTGTTTTCTCATATATATCCCACCTTTGCAATTATTTTTAACATCATCATAATCACAAGGGAGGGTCGTGTCCACCAAGCAAACCGGACATTTAAAGATGAATTTTGTTATGTTTCGTTGCGCTTCTCTCTGTGAGGAGAAGACTCCTTATTTTAATTTCCCGCAGAATCCTTTTATCTTCTCATCATTCATCGGATCCGGCTTCTCCTTCGGGTCGATCAGGACCAGCTCTGCCTCCAGTTCCCCGATACCGAGCGCCGCTTTCAGCTTTTCAAATGCTTTCTCCGCTCCCGCACCGCTCTGGCATGCAAATGCAGCGATGTGCTTTCCGGAAAGATCATTCTCTTTGATGAATGTACGGATCGGCGGAGTCACATTTCCTGCCCAGACAGGAAATCCGAACACGATCCGGTCGTAAGCAGATGAGTCAAATTCATACGGTGCAAGTTCCGGCGTTTCAGCCATGACAGCGCTCTTCCCTCCCCAGAAAAATTTCCGGAAACCTTTCCTGGGGTAGATCCTGACAGGCTTGATGCGCAGCACGTCGGCTCCGAGTTCGGAAGCAATTTTCTTTGCTGCATAATGCGTGTTTCCTTCCAACGTGTAATAAACGATCAATGTTTTCATTTTTTTACCGTTTATGATCCAATCAGCAGGTCCAGTGATCGGATCTGTCCTTTCTCCGGATTTTCCGGTATTATACCTCGTCAGCACACTCATGACTTCAGCAGCAAGACAGCCATGTTCTTAACAGGACGTCATGTTGCATGACCATCTTAATAACAGCAGTCCCGAGCATCCTATACCAGTTAAGTGAATCTGCTCACACTGTAATCTCGATCTGATTTCTTTCAATCACAACGATGCAGGATTCATAATATCCGTCCCCTGTCGTGCGGGGACCGCTCACCACCTCAAATCCGTCTGATCTGAGCCGCTCTGTCAGGGCATCTACCTTTTCCCTGCTTCCGACAGAAAAGGCAATGTGCGCATACCCCGTTCTGTTCAAAGGCTTATCCGGATCCGCAAGATCCGGCTTCGTCATGAGCTCGAGCCGCGCGCCGTCATCAAAGCTTATAAAATAGGAGCGGAAGTCCGTAGTCCTGTTATGGTACCCGTCATTTGAATGTCCGTCCAGATACTCCGTGAAAAATCTTCTGGCGGCTTCAAGATCATTCACATACATGGCAATGTGCTCTATTCTCAATTTTGCACCTCCGCATACAATCAGTTTTTTCAATTGTTTTTTCTCTGGAATATCTCATGTCAACAGTTACTCTTTTTCAAAATCCCTTTGATTCGGTGTAATCGTATCATTTCAGCAGTGAGGTGATAGTATATATACAAAACTTTTTCCGCTCTTATCAATGGTCAGATATCCTTCAATGGCCAGGTTGTTCAAAGCCTTTCTGGTACCGCTTTCCGTCAGCTTTGTGATTTCCATTGCTTTCTTAACAGTGATTTCCGCATTATTCCCGACCCGATTCATTCGATCCAAAATCTTTTTCTGAGTTTCAGACAACGCATTATTTGAAAGTCTTGCATTGATCATACTCTCTTCGAAGGCCGTCTGCATGTAGTCAATGAATGGCGAAAGATCCAACCAGCCGTCCTTCTTTTTCTTATCGATCACGATTTCACAGTCTCGAATGCTTTTATAGTAACCGGAAAGGGTTCTGTTGATTGCCGTTGCAATTGCAATCGATTTCACCTTTGGAAACCCCGCGAAATACAGCTGTGAGCTGTTGATCGTCCGTGCCGTCCTGCCATTTCCATCACAAAACGGGTGTACATATACAAAATAGAAATGGAAAACGAAGCTTTTGATCAAAGGATCCAGTTCAAAACTGTTTTCAAACGCAAAAAGCATCTTCATTAACTGTGGGATATCTTCTGCTTTGGCGGGACTGTGCTCAGTTTTTGTTTCATTGCCTATATACACCATGCCTTCCCGATATAACGCACCTGCACACTCCCTGTTCTCACAAACATCTTTTACGATTATATCCCACAGCTCTCTGATATTCGATTCTTCTATCTGATGGTCATAAGCATACATACAGCCTTTATATGTATTTGCGACCATGACCTCATCCTTTGTTTCGGGAGCATCCAGACACTTTTCCATACGTTCCACTGTCGTATGTGCCCCTTCGATCGTTGCTGATGAATGAGCATCCAGTAAGATAACAGATGTCACCCTGTACTCTTCGGGAACGTCGGCATATACTTTTCTTAACAGCTGTGCTTTATGTTCTAATTTCTTGAGATCGGTAATATATATATCCTCTCCGTTCAAGCCCACGAGAGGAAGTTTGACACGATCTGACAGGCGCCGCATTTTTTCTTCCTTCGCTTCCGAAATACCGGCCCTGATCCGATACTCAAGCTTTTCAAATGTATCCATTTATCAAATTTCCTTTCGCTGTCCTGCTCTTTGAGAAATATCCTGCCTATAAGGATAATCAGCTGAAGACTATTCGATATTTTCCCTGACATACAACAGGATATTCATCACCTGTTAGATGTTAAAACATCTCATACCCTTTCAGATATGAGATGTTTTCAGTGTTCATTTATCATGCGTATTGAGAGTTCATCCATGATTAAAGTCATCCGTATAAGAATTCTTGAAAAACACCAGGAATCAAGAGCGCCTCGGCATTCTAGCCGTACAGGGTGTGAAGCACCTCCCTCTTTGTGCAGGAAAAATCCGTCGGATGCTCTAATCTCTGACGCGGGTTTTGTAATCCGTGTCAGAGCAAAGCTTCACTTTGCGCATTCATATCACAAGTAAATCATGCGAGTTCTGCGTCAGAGATTAAATATCGCTTCAGGCATATCTCCATAAAAGACAGACAGCCTGTGTACCTCCCAAATTATCCCGATTCATCACTATATTATCTGAATATCGATTGGTGTCATTCTCTTTTCATTATACACGTATTATAGTAGGGTATCAGTATTGATTTCCATTAAACTGACAATATCTGTTTCTGCCTGATATCCTCCCATTCAATCGAAATTTAAATGTTTTAGCTGCTTCAATTTGTTCTGTCACACTAAATTGGAATATTACATTTGATGTTACTGCCATTTCCAAATCTCTTTTCTGGTTCACTGCCTTCGGTGCAGACTTCTGTTCTCCAAATGACATTTCAACAATCTATGAGGTTTTCAGCCGCTTTCTTATGGTTTTCCATAATATTTAAATTTTTGGAATCTACTTTTTTCTCTAGTGAAGATAATATATCATCCGACATTTTAGTCACCCCTGTTATCATCATAGGGATTCTTTCTGAAAGGAATTTTTCAACGAAAAAACTCGCAGCTTTTAGGCGACGAATCTCAAATTCGTTCTCATATGATAAAAGTAAAAGCGCCTTTGAACCATGTAAGTAATTGCAACGACAAATATACGGATACTCTAAAACCAAAAAGAAGTATAAATTTTGCCTATTCATACCTTGTGTCAGCTTAAAAATATCGAAAAATTCATCATTAGAAGCAGCCTGGGACCCACTTAATAGAAGCACTGAGTAAGAATATAGTCTTTGCAGGTCAAAATCAGATAAAGAACATAATCTTGATTCAAACCTATGCAACATAGCTCGTAATGTAATATCATTTTCAAATTGAGAAGACTTGATGAATGCCCCATTCTTATGAATTGATTCCATTAGGAGTTTTATGCAATTTGTATCCCCAGATACGATAAACGGGTACTTTCGTCCATTTGACAATGTTTCGCTTCGAAGATTATCAAATTCACCCCTCTTTTCCTCTGGTATCCGCTTTCGTATCTTTTCATAATATTTTGCGTCATAGTGATACTTTTTACGAAAAAATTCATTATACAGATCAGCATACCAGTTATAATAAGCATTCATCGATGTCCAAAGATTTGTAAAACGATCTATGATATAAGGTCGTCCTTTACTGCACAGAAATGCCAGAACACTAATTTGCCTATAGTCATTATTACTTTTACTTTTTGGACTCTCTATCAAGCGAAGGCAAAACTCTTTGCTTTTCCATGATTCCGACAAATGCATAGGAAGCTTACTGATCATAGAGTATACGAAAGGAAACCCTTCTGTATCTTTATCATAGACTACACTGACCCCATCAATAGCTACCGTGATAGTCCGGACATTAATATCCCGATCAAACAATACCCCATGTAACAGAAATACTTTACGATAAGCATCTTTAAAAACACCTGCTTTAAACGCTATCATCTCTTCAGGAGACTTTGCAACGCTCATGTAATATCTGATTGCAGCTCTGTCTTTTTTAATATGAAGTTCTATGTTTTTGGTATTTGAATACTTATAAATTAACGGATCTTTAACAGAACATCCTGCGTTAATGAGTATTTCATAAAAAGGCATAGACTATATCCTCCGAATTCTGAAAAGCAAGTCTAAGCTGCATATTACTTTCTGTGTAACCAGAAAAACAAGTTATACCAAGTGAAAAACAACATTGTTGATGAACAACTATTTTTTCATTCTCATCTTTTTCATAATCACCTGTATTCGCATGACCCGTATGCATACCATCCAGCTAAATATCATGCTCACAGTCCATTTTCTATAATAATCTTACTGCCTTCCTTTGTCTTGCTGACCCGAATTTGCTGAGGTATATTCTCAATCAGTTCTTCTCTGTGGCTGATCACACCTACCAACTTATTGTTGCCTGAAAGGTGCAGAAGGATGTCCATCGCATTTTCGATGGATTTTCTATCAAGCGTTCCAAAACCCTCGTCTACAAAGAGAGCATCCATCTGGATGCCTCCAAGGTTAGACGACACAGTATCAGAAAGACCAAGTGCCAGGCTAAGAGATGCTTTAAAACTTTCTCCTCCGGAAAGATTACCTACAGGTCTTCTGTGACCGGTATAATTATCCAGCACTTCAAGATCCAGGAAGGTATTGCTCCTCTTTCCAACAGAGTCTTCCTGTCTGTATAGTTCATATTGCCCATCGCTCATTGGTAGCAGCCTGCGATTAGCTGCTTTTATAATTCCGTCAAATCCGGTTGCCTGTACATACTGCTCCAGCGTAATCTTTCCATTTCCGGTCTGGCCCTTGACGAGGTCATAGAGTCTCGCACAAATCATATACTCTTTCCGGGCTTTTTCCAGACTGGCTTTTTTTCTGAGCATACCTTTTGTTTTTTCTTTATTTGCCCTGATTCGATACTCAATGCTGCTCACGATCTCACGAGCTTTATTGAAAGCTTCTTCCTGCGCCGTCCTAAGCTCCAGTATTTCATTCGTGTCGATCAATATTTTTCCTTCTGCTGCAGCCGCTGCTTCTTTCAGCTGTACTGCGTTCGTATTCACTCCCTGCTCGTAACCATGAATATGCCTTTCTGTTCTATCTATGTCTTCCTCTTCAACAACATATCCGAGCATTTCTTCATCCGTCCGGAACTGCTGCATCTCCAGCTTCTTCTGAAAGTCAGATCGAAGTTGCTGTTCATCATTTTTTAATTTTTCAAGCGTCTTGCCCAGTGTTTGGATCGAAGCACTGATCCCGGTGCATACTTCATCTTTATCAGCTTTGACCTGCGAAGCAGTTGCGATAGCATCAAGGAATTCTTTCGCCTCATCTGCCATTCTGTTTTTTTCAGATTCTGCAGCTGCCCAACTATCATAACTTAAGCCTGACATCGTCCCAAGCTCCGTATCTATTCTGATCTTATCTGTTTCGTTTTTCTGTTTTCTTTCCTCAAAAGCACGTTGCTTTTCCATGAAGGCAGACATTTTCTTACCCTGCGCTATATCCAGCCCGGTTTCTGCGTCATTCAAAATCCGGCATTTCTCCAAAAGATCCTTCTGCAAAATCCCATTCGTTTTAATCTCTTCCTCTATTCGATCCTCTGCCTTTTTCAGCAATTCCTCCAGAATATCCAGATTCTCTTCAAGAACATCTTTCCCCGGATCAGCCTTTTCCAAACAGGATATTATATCTAACCTCAATCGTTTTTCCATCTCCTCCAGGGCAGAGCGATATCCTTCTACAGTTGCCAGTGCTTTGTTTTTCAATTCAGTCAAACAGTCTTCTTCTTCACGGCAGGTTTTCAGTGCTGCTTCGTCAGCGGCTTTTTCAGGAATACGGGCCGGTTCAGGATGATGCACTGATCCGCAGACCGGACATTTTTCACCTTCCCTCAACTTCTGTGCCAGGATTCCGGCACGGGAATTTTCAAGAAGCTCTTCCGTTTGTTCCCGTCTTTCCCGAGCTGCATTGAATTTTATACGAGCTGCCTCAAAAGCATTCTGCGCCTTTGTCAGGTTCTTCTTCTCCCTTTCGCGTTCTGGAATTCTGGTATTCAGAATAAGCTTAATATCCTTCTGGATATTATCGAGCCGTTTTCCTTCCATTTCAGCTCTTCCCAGATCTTCAGGAGCCTGTTTTAGATCACGAATTGTTTCTTTAAAAGAGTTGATATCATTCTGAAGATTCGCCTTTTCCTTCTGCAGCTCCTCCTCCTGAATGATAAATCCCTCACTTTCCTGTTCAAGCTCTTTTAGCCGAGCAGTCAGGTCATCCCGCTTCTTATACTTATCCTTATCTTCAGCAATCCTTTCAGCTTTTATCCGTAGTGCCTCCGCATCAGGCCTTTTTTTCTCTGCTTCTCGTAACAGAAAATCAGCATCCCTGGCAGCATCTTCAGCAGTCTTTAAGTCAGCTTTCTTGCCTCGGATTTGTTCTTCCATTTCTTTCCGTTCTCCCTCCTTCTTTTTCCAGTTGGAATAAGAAGGATACACTATACGCACTGCGCATTTCTGACGGCCAAGCATTTTCTTTTCTTCATCTATATAAGGCTTTTGTGCATCCAGATTTTCTTTTTCCTCCTTAAGCCTGTTCAGTTTCAGGATGCTATCATTATTTGACTGTGCCAGATTCAGCTTCTTTTCCGTATCTTTTAGTTCATTCTCTGCTGCATCCCGTTTCTTTGTTTCCCGATCAAGTACATTCTTATCCTGCTCTATCAAGCGTTCTGCGACCCGCAACAGTTCATCCAGATTCCATGCACTCTTCGATCCTTCCACCCGCGATTTCGCAGCCGAAAATTCTTCATAAATCGGACCTTCTCCATTGACTTCGATACCGCTGAAATACTGAATAATGCTGTTCTCAGCCGCAATCTTTTCCCTGAATCCGGCATCCATTCTGTCCTTCAGCTTAAACTCTATCGACTTATATCCATTTGTCAAAAATATCGTCCGAAGGATCTCCGTACGTTTTTCCGTCTTTGCGTTCAAAAGATCCCAGAACTCTCCCTGAGCAATCATCGCAATCTGTTTAAACTGTTTGTCATCTATATGCAGAAGTTCCTTCACAGCATTGTTGACCTGCGTCAGACCTTCCACCGGTGGACGGCCTTCCTCATATAAAACTGCTTTTTCAGCAATCGAAGTATATCCGGTTCTTTTCAATTTTTTTCTTGTATATGCCGGCTGACGCCAGACGTGGAAACTTCGCCCCTGATGGGAGAAATAAAAATCAACATAACTGTCTGTACCATCTTTTGCATATTCACTGCGAAGGTTTTTCGTATCTCTATAGCTCCCGCTGGTCTTTCCATATAGCGCAAAACAGATTGCGTCAAAAATCGTTGTTTTGCCAGCCCCTGTATCTCCCGAAATCAGGAACAGTCCCTTGTCTTCAAACTGTGTGAAATCTATTTCCGGTATCGTATCTGCATACGGTCCAAATGCACTGATGATCAATTTAATCGGTCTCATCGATTACCCCCACTTCCTTGGCAACCTGCCTCATGATATCCAGTTCCTCTCCGCTGATCTCATTACCATACATCTGGCGGTAGAAATCGCCGATTATTTCCTGAAACGATTTACCACTTCCAATTTCAGATATATCTACATGCTCTATTTCTCGGGTATGGGAATTGTCATAATCAATTTTCACGGTATTTGGATAGATTTGCTGAAAGATCTTCATAGAATCATTTATGATTTCCTCATCTGTAAGCGTCACATACAGGAAATCCTCCTGATCCCTGATATTTTCCTTAGCAAGCAGTTTTTTTATAGGACCCTTGATATGGCGCAGATCCCGCATTGGTAAAAGCGGAACCAGCTCTACCTTCACTACTCCTTTTTCTCCCAGTGTAATTACCGGGACAGATTTTCTGTCGGATGCCTCACTTAACGAATACTTTAAAAGCGAACCTGAATATCGGATAGTATCCCGCATTATCTTCTGCGGCGAATGAATATGTCCGAGCGCAACATAGTCAAAGCAGTCAAAGCAGTCATATCCGATTTTTTCGACAAGTCCCACACTTTGTACTCCCACACCTTCAGATCCTCCCAGATTTGGATCTTTACTTTTACCGGCCACGAACTGATGCGCAATCAACACATTTCGTTTTGATGTATCAATTTCAGCATGCTTTAAAACCACCCTCACCGCATCATCATAGGATTCAATCTTCTCTTCCGGAAAGAAGTGACGAACCTGAGACGCTTTTACAAAAGGAAGCAGATAAAAGAAGACCTCGCCATAAGCGTCCATCAGACTTTTTTTATAAAGCGCCCCATCAAATACCGCAGAAATAAAAATATTGCTCTTTTCAAAAAGACTGCTTCCAAAATTCAACCTGTCATCAGAATCATGGTTCCCACTGATCAGAAAAGTATTCACCTTTTTCTCTGCAAGCGCTGATAAAAATCCATTAAGCAATCGTGTTGCGGCTTCGGTGGGAATCGCTTTATCGTAAATATCCCCCGCAATCAGGACCGCATCGATTGAATATTTTTCTACCATTCCAAGAATCTGATCAAGAATATATTTCTGATCTTGAACCAAATCATATTCTCCAAGCGTTTTGCCGAGATGTAAGTCTCCCAGATGTAATACTTTCAATATGTAATCCTCCATTCATCCAAGCTGATTTCCTAATCCCCGTATTTAGGCAGATGCTTTTATAAATAAAATAACCGATACATCGCCAATAACATATTTCCTTTATCTGTCAAAGAATTCGTAACAATATCGTTTTTACGATACGGTTTGTTCAGATAACCTTGTCTCTCCAAATCCCGTTGGCAACTATCTGCAAAAGTTGTTATTTGTCCTCTGCTGTCTTTTAAAGATTTCGCCGCAACCGAACTATATGTATATAAATTCTGCCCTTCATATAATTGATAAAAACGGAGTATATCCAAACGGATTTGTCGGGTATCAACAACATCTGATTGATAAATATCAGATTCATACCCTATCCGTCGATAGCTGTCATATTGCCATTGCCGAAGCTTGAAGTCTAAATCGTTTTTAATTGCATTTTTTACTGCCGCATTATCATCAGGATTGACATCCATTACATCGTAAAAAGGTTTTTCGATATCTACATCCGGCTTATCTAAGATAGCATAGAGGCGTCCATTTTCTGATGCCCTCAATCTATTTATCGTGTTTTCTATCAAATCCTGCATATCATAGGACTGTTCATTTTCTGGTTTCCTTGCGCACCTAATTAACTTTCTTTCTATCAAATCCCGCAGAATATCCTCTATTTTATAAACATTAAAATCTTTAACAGCAGGTGTCGCTTTTGCTATTTCCTCTGCTGTCATAGGAATTTTTTTCCGTCTCAGTGTATCCAGAATTTCCTTTTCTGCTTCTTCTGTCTTAGTCTGGACCTTACTCTTTGATTTCACCTTTTCATCTGACTCGTTCTGTTCAGGTATTGGATATAACTTAACTGCCTGAGTTTTAAACAGCTCCTTCTCCGCTTCTGCAAATGCTGCCGCCTTTCTCTTCCCAATATCACTTATTATTTCAGCATTTGCAATGAGTGCCTTGGCTCTGTTGATTTTTACCTGTGCCGCATCAATAATTTCCTGTTGTTCTTGTTTCTGCCTGCGTTTAAAAAATCCCAGAGATGAACGTTTGTCCTCGGCATCCCTTTTTACGTTTTCCTGTTCTTCAAGAGATTGTCTATTCTGCTCAACAATTTGAACACATACTTTGTCTGCAAAGGCTCTGATAATCTGTTCTTTGCGTCTTATCCTTTTTTCAACTTCCTCTTCCTGTCTGATTTTTATCTTTTTCAGGTCTTCCTCTTCTTTTTTTCTTCTTTCTTCTATATTACGCTGCTCTTCTGCCTCTCTCTGTGCAGCGTCATTCGCCTCCTTAGTGACGGACATCTCCTCTATAAAGTCAGTTAACGCTTCATCGTACCCTTCCGGCGGAGTCCAATCTTCGTCATCCAATTCATCGTCAACGTCCTCGAGCGTCTTGAAAATCATTACCTTTCTGGCTAATTCGGGATCGTCAACGACTTCAAGCGCTTTTTCATACCAGTAAATGGCCTTCTTCATATCATCCTGAACACCGTATCCGAACTGATAGCAATTCCCAACTGCTTTCATTGCATTCCCGTGCCCCTGCTCGGCCGCCTTCAGGCAAAGTTCAAATCCCTTCTTCTTATCCTCCGGCACTTTTTTGCCCTCTATAAAAAGCACACCGAGATTTGCCTGACAATCAAGATTTCCGAGGAATGAACCTTTCCGATAATACCCCAACGCCCTTTTCATATCTTTCTGAACCCCCCGTCCGAGTTCGTAAGCAAGCGCCAGAACCCAGCATGCTCCCGGTTCATTGACCATATCAGCTTTTTCCGCCAGTTCCACGCTCTTTGCATAGAACTGTTTTTCTGATGGTCCGCCCACGTTCTTTCCGACGGCCATCATCTGACCGGCCAGTTCCGCCATCGCACCGGTGTCACCCTGATCAGCCTTTGCTTTTAATACGGAGAGTTTTTCAAGCATTGGGATATATCCCTCAGCGTCACTGTCACCATTTTCTTCAGCTTTTTTCATCCAGAAAAGGGCCTCTGCAAAGCTCTGTTCCGCCCCTTCCCCTTTTAAATACTGAATAGCCAAATTAAAACAGCCGGTCGGATCGTCCGCTTCTGCCTGCTTTCTGAACCAGAAGACGGCCTTCTCCGCATCCGGTTCGATTCCGGCATCGGTATCTCCGTTCAAATATTTGATCGCGACCTTACCCATGGCATCCTCATCGCCGTCTTCTGCAAGCTCAAGGAGGCTGTCAAACAGGAGATCCTCCTGAAACAGTTCGCCGGCCAACGCACTCGTCTGCTCGTCCAGATATGGTCGGTCCATCCGTGATCCTCTGAAAAGAGAAATGCATAACATTGACGGACGACGTTTCCCGGATACACGCTTAAAGACAGGCGTATCCTCCTGAACCGTTACAAGCACTCCTTCTTTTTCCTGGTCCAGCCCGGAAAAACTGTTCAATAAGTCCTGCTCAAGAACATACTTTTTCAACTCGGACGCGCTTTTCAGAAAGTGAATACTGATGGCCGCTAAATCTCCGCCTAATCCTCCACGATTAACGGCAGACTGTTCGGCCCCTTCTGCATTAAATACAGCGGAATAATTTGCATTTTCTTTCTCGTAAATGCCAAAACCATCTCTCAAAAACAAGTCAAAGCCAATTCCGTTCTTCAGACCTTTATACTCCAGATGAAATGGCTGCTCTATAATGTCAATACTGAAGCAATCCCCTTCCCGTATGAAAAGGTTCAGTTTTTGACTGTCATCGTCATTTTCTTCCTGATACATCGAGAAAAATCGTTTATTCGCCTCCTGATTCAAATAAAACGGGATCCGGTCCAGCGTATCTTTAACATTGTTTACTTCTTGTTCAGTCATTTTCATTCTCTCTATACTTTCTTATTGAAATTCCACAAATAACGTTGATTTTAAGCACTTTGTGGAACACCTATAGTTCTTTGGCAATCAGATCTATGAGCGAAAAGTACATCTTCTCTGTTGCGAAGTGCTTCTTTTCCGGCTGAATGGGTATACGAATCAAAACGTCATCACTTTTATGAAGGCGATCCGTCTCCCGTTCATCCTATGGCCGCTAACCTCTCATGTCTAACAGGGTCATCCGTATTTCTCTGCCCGGAGCCCTAAATTCCTTCGTCCAGCCTACCCATAGTGGGATGCCGCCCCTGCTCCTATCCAGGGTCATGCCCTATAAAAAATGCTTTGGCGGCGTCGCTCTGCTTTGTCTGATAGAGAGCACTCCTGTAATCCAGCGCCAATCGAATCTGGCGGACGTTCACTGGTACATTCGTGCAGGTTGTCAGTTACTTATACTGCTTCCGGGCGGATGATATCTCTGCGAAGTTTCTCCGCATCAAACTCACATCCCGTTTTTAGGATCGTGTAGAAGACCCTGATTGCCTTGCAGGCCACAGCTATCTTTGCCTGCATGCTGCCAAGAGGATTCCGCGTTCTGTACCGGTAATACATGAACACCTCTGAGAACGCTTCATTCCAACTGATCAGCGACCTGGCTGACTCGTACATCGTCCTTCGCAGCCTACTCCTGCCCCTCTTGCTGATACACGGCTGGCCTTTCTTCTTGCCTGAACTGGCTTTTGTGATCTCCAGCCCGGCAAGTTTCTGAACCTGTTTCGGATCAGTGAAACGTCCGATATCACCTACATCCGCAGCAAAACCGATAACCGTACTCAGCCCTACTCCTTTTATGGCGAGCAGTTTCTCCACATGCGGCACCTTCAGGACCTCTTTTGCAAGGAATTCATCAAGCCGTTCCAGTTGCTTCGTCTTTGTCTGATAATCATTGATCAGAAACCAGATCTCCAACCTTGCAGCTTCCCCTCCGGATAATCCGACGCTTCCCTGTGCGGCTTCTACCAGGGTCTTTGCCCTCTTTATCCCCGCCGCACGGAGCTTAGCATTTCTCCAGAGCTCGTTGATGCCTCCTGCTCCGAGTTTAATGATGTCCTCGGGAAGCGGCGCGTGTTCCAGCACCATCATCCCGCTTGCCGTATCAAAGTCTTTATAACACTCCAGATACTCAGGAAAGTATTTCTGCAGCCATCCCTGTATCTGGTTTGACAGCCTCACGTGCTGCTTCATGATCTGATCCCGGCAGACCTGAGCCTCACGGATCTCCGCGTATACACCTTCCGGCAGATAGGGAGTACTGTACCTTCCCTCTCTGACAAGACCGGCGATTGTCTTCGGATCCTTCAGATCACTCTTCTCAGGACTGTTGTCATCCAGTTCCTTACATTTCTTCACACTGTACGGGTTGACCGTCACAAGAAGGATATCCCTGTCTGTGAGAAACTTCTGGAATGTCAGCCAGTAGCATCCAGTAGGTTCACAGCCAACAATGACCTTGGTCTTTTCTGTCTTCTTCATCATCTCTTCGACCCAGCGAATAAATGTGAGAAATCCGACCTGTGTATTACTGAACCGGAATGCCCGTTTGCCGAATTCGTATCCTCTCCAGTCAAAGCACCTCGCAAAGTGTGTTTCTGATCCGATATCTACACCCACAACTAAGGTGTCTGCTGTTACTTGATTTAGCCTGTCATTCTGTGTTAAATTCATGGTGAAACCTCCGCTTTATTATTGTGTTTTTTCATCCGCCAAGATGAACACTCTAATCATAGCTAGAGGTTTCTTTTTATTCAATTGACGTTATTTCTGAATTACAGGAATGCTCCTATATACACATACCTGTTTCTGATTTTTTTAAGTTTGACCTATTTTTGGTATCTATATCTTTTAAGAGCTCCCGCTGAGAACTCCTTCGCTGCAAAAATCTCTTAATCTGTTTATCTGCCATCATATATACAGCATGCACTCTGAACGACTCTGCCTGAGTCTCGATCCGGGAACGTCTCCGTGTGACTTTCACAGAAGTACAGACAGTCAGCACAGTCAGGAGAGAACCTGCTTTTACCTCCTGAATCTGCTTAAACTTTCAAGAACGCCTCGGCGTTCTTGCCGAGCTGCGCTTATGTGCGAAGCACCTTCCTCTTTGCGCGGCTGCGATACGCCGTGCCTAAGCATGCGTAACAATGCTCCAGTGGAGCATTGTGTAGCTGAGGCTTTATTCTTCATCGCGAGGTTATACTCACGATGAAGGCGAGCATCACTTTGCGCGCGTATCTCACGACTGAAGCCGCGAGTATTGCGCGATGAAGAATAAATCAGGAAGCAGCTCAGCCACGCTCCAATTTGGACAATTCATACGGAACGCCAATCTCCCCGTTGGAATTTGTCGCAAGATAAATTCCACAGTTCCCGATATATTTCGACCAGTACCTGCCTTTTGACTCCAGGGAGAGATATTCCAGAATGCCTTTCATCGCTATGACATGTGTTGAAATCAGAATATCTCCGGAGATGTGTCTGATGTCTTCCAGAAATGCACCGGCTCTTTCGACCACTGATGACAGCTGCTCCATCCCATCCGGAGCCGGGTTGTGAACGAAATCGCTGAAAAAAGTGAGGATCTCCGGAGGCAGATGGGTCAGATCCGCTCCCTCGTAAGGCCCATAATCCATTTCTATAAGCCGCTCGTCAATAACGGGTTTTATATGCGGCGCTAAGATTTCAGCTGTCTGAACTGCACGGGTAAGAGGACTGGAAAATACACGTGAAAAGGAAACATCTCCAAGCAGTTCCGCTGCCTCCCTCGCCTGGCGAATCCCCTCTTCATTCAGCGGAAAATTGCTCCTGCCCTGAAGAACTTTGGCTTTATTCAGTTCGGTCTTTCCGTGTCTTATTATATAAATCATTTTTCACCCATCTTGAAAGAAGCCATGCAGATCTCAAGTCCATACACTGATCAAATGCACAGATCAGTATACTATTGACATCCGTTCTCACAATATTGGTCAATCCTCATACTCATACTTGCTCAAATCAAATCCCCTTTGCTGTGCGCTTCTGATCACTTCTTCATCAGAAGCATCTTCTATTTCCATCGCTTCGATCATGGCACCACCATAACCTCCCGCAAAAAATGCCGCGTAGCTGTCATCCTCCAGATCATCCCTGAGTCCATCGATATCAAAAAACATCTTTTTTCCTCCCATTTTCTTCAAAAAAGGCAGCTTAAGAAAGCCGCCCTTTGTTCAACACTGTAAGATTTTCATTTATCGTCCGGACAATAAGCATAATCCTTCCCTCCGAAGATCATGCGATTCTGTGCTGTAAAAATCAGATATCTGGATAACGTCATCATATGATACTATCACACTTTATCATATCATAGTGTTATGCCTTAGCCAATAACATATGCCCAATGAGATATTGTTTGTCATATATTCAAAAGATTTTTATGTCTTCCCTATGAAGCAGGCATTGGCATAGCACTGCCCTCATCCAATATGATATTTGATATAATATTTCCCTGATTAAAAAGCATCACTCTCCAACCGGAATCTCACAGTCCAGGCTCTTGTTCCGATAATTCAGATTCGTCCTGAGGGAATACCCCTGCTTTTCCCAGAAAAGATTGGCTGCTTCATTGTCCTTGAACACAAGCCCGAAGATTTTCTTTATGCCTTCCTTCTGCAAAGCTTCTTCCGCCAGAGAGACCAGATGTCCTGCGATCCCCATACGCCTGTAGTCCGGATGCACACACAAATGATGCACGATTGCTCTCCGGCCATCATGCCCGGAAAGAATTACTCCGATGATCCTGTCATCCATCACCGCAGCAAAACAAGTATCGGGATTCCGTTTAAGATATCGTTCGATCCCTTCCCTCGAATCATCGACCGGATTCAGGGCCCTGCGGCTCTGCTCCGCTGTATTCCAGAGGGCATAGATGCCGCCATAATCATCGATCGTCACTCTCTTTATCGAATATTCCATGTGCCGTTCCTCGTCTGTTTCAGTGCCCCGGTTCCTTCACTCTCATCACTCTATTTGTCTTCTGTCATCATTCTGCAGATGATCGTCTCTCCTGCCTCAATTGTATAACGGGTAGAATAATATTCATCGCCGAAATTATGAAGATCCCCGTTATATCCCATTAAAGAAATATATGTCTTTTCCCCGTCATACCTTTCGAAATATCCGAGTTTTTTATCATGGTCTGCCAGCTCACCGGAAAATAAGATGTTCCCTTTTGCTGCTTTCCCGTTGTTCGTGATCTGATACCAGGCTGTTGTTCCCCGGTGATCCGAATCGGGACTTCCCGGATATTCCGACACAACGAGATCGTCCGTATCTCCGCAGGTAATATACAGATCACCATATTCTATCTGTTTATAACGTTTGATTACAAACCTCCCTTTTTCACCATTTTCAAGCGATAAGGAAAATTTAGAAGGGTCTGCGCTGTACTCGGCATAACTCTTCAGGATGAGTTCTTCTGTATAGGGAGCTGTGACCGGCTTATAGTCAGAATGCAGCATTGACGGATCCTGCCAGTCGTAGACACTCACTGTTGAAATCCATGGCTTATCTGACATGTCCATTGAACTGACTGAGTCGGTATCCAATCCATAGGTATAAATGTACACAAAAATCCCCGGGATGCGTTCATCTGCAATCAGGTCATCAAATGTCTTTATATTCTTTCCGACTAAATGCTTATATTGCCCCTCCGTGTAGGCGACAACGATTTCCTTGTCGGCACTTTGTATATTCTGAAAAGGAGCGGCAATCTTTTCGCAGAATTCATCTTCCTGATAATTATCTGTGCAGCTGTCCACACCGCTGTTCAGATCCGCATGAACACAGAAAGTTTTTCCCTCATACTTCATTTCGACGATTCCCGCTTTGCTTTTCTCCCAAATAGGAGTCAGCCAGCTGATCCCGTCGTTGCTGACCCTGTTCGCTTTTGCCTTAAAGCCATATTTTTCCTTAACATACTTAACAGCCATGCTTTTCAGTTTACGTGTGTTGCCTGACGCCCCGCATCCGGTCAGCATAGTACATCCTGCAATAATAATGAGTAACAATCCGATTATCTTATTGTTCATACGATCAGTCAGTCCTTCCTTAATAATGTCTTTTACGATGTTCATTAATAAATGTCTTTTATGATGTTCATTCATTTTCTGCCGTATGACAGACCAAAATGCAAATCCTGTGTCATTCTGCCTCCTCCGGGATGGGCAGCAGGTATCCCTTCTCCAGATATTCGGTCAGATATATGCCGTCAAAAACGAACACATCCAGATCATCCGGGAGATCCTCATCATAACAATACCAGTCGACCAGCTCCAGTTTTGTGTCCGGATGTTTTGCTTCCCAGTTCATGGTGACAGCCTTCTTGTATCGCTCCATATCGGGAACTATGGGATAAAGAGAGACGCGCAGTGTGCGCGTTTCAGATACTCCGGCTTTTTTTTGCTGAGATAGGATCAGAATGACAGCTGCGCAGAGAAGAATGCACGCAGACAGCAAAAAAAAAATTTTTTCCTGCTGCCGTTTTTCTTCACATCGGATGAAGAACCCGAATCGATTTGTTTCTGATGCTCATTCATATGGAACCCTCCTGAGATACGTTTTTGCTTTTACCGAATGTTTCTGGTTATCTGAGCGATTACTGGTTGCAATCAGTCCTGCCCATCGGTGCGAATATTTCAGCTCCTCAAAGTAGCAATCATTTGGTCTGCTATGTTTCGCTTGCTTCCCCTTATGATCCTCAGAACATGTCCGATTCATACAAAGCAGCATCCCGTTGTCCGGTTTAATTTTACCATACCATCCGTTTCCCGACCAATTTTATATTCATTTCATGAAGAATCATTCTTTCTGTCATGATAATGAAAACGACGCAGGTCGATCAATAAACCCGCGCCGTTTTTATGCAGCTCACAGACTGCCTGCACTTTTCTTTTGTACAATTTTTTACAGGTGAAAAATCACCGGAGCACCCCTTTATGATCACTTCTTTTTTGAAATGATCTCTTTCACCTTCTTTTTCGTTACGGTAAATCTGTTTTTGGATCTCAAATAATAGTACAAAGTCCTGTATCTCCTGGCTCTGCACAGCTTAAATATAATCGAATCGCTCTTATTTAAAACACTCCTGTAAGGCTTTTTTTCCAGAAAAGCATATTTTTCCTTTGCATTGGAGAACCGGTCAATATAGGAGATCCTGTCCAGTATGAGAATAACTGCGAATTTCAGACTGGAAAATCTTATATCTTCTGCTGTTTTTTTGTCGACCTCATACCTGCGGAACAGAGCTGCAAGAAGATGGTGAAACATCGTATCCGAATCGATGATCCTGTCATCAAATCTCCTTGTCGTCTGCCCGATCATCTGCCTGTAGTAATAATAATCGAGATCAATGACCTGATAAGATTCCGCCAGCAGAATTGCTTCCAGATTAAAGAGCATGTCTTCACCGGTGATCAGATCTAAATTAAATTTCAGATCATGTCCAAGGAGGAAGCTGGTTTTATAAGCCTTGTTGACCGGTCCGGCAATACAAATCCCCTCCTCATTAACGCCGGCGATATAGCGGAGCATCCTGTTTTTATCAGGGTGCCCTTTAATATATGGATCGTAATAATAAATATCATCTCCGGATAAAGGATCCATGAGGGCATCCCAGCCTTCATAAAGATAATCATCGGAGTCGACAAATAGAATATAATCACCGGAGACCTTTTCCAATGCGTAGTTCCGGGCAGAGGAAACACCTCCATTTGGTTTGCTGTATACTTTTACCCGGCTGTCTTTTTTACTGTATTCTTCACATATGCTGAGCGTATTGTCTTTTGATCCGTCATCCACAATGATCACTTCGATCTCTTTTTCTGTCACTAAAATAGAGTCCAGACATTCACCGATATATTTTTCAACGTTGTAGGCAGGAATTATTACAGAAAGTTTCATTACTTTAGTGAACCTCCTCATCACATTCTACATTCTTTAATGTTCTGACTGTACAGTATAATTCTACCATTAACCTGAGCAGTTGGGAAACGTATAGTCAGCTTCTCGGAGATTGAATCTCCGAGCTTGCTGGTCCGCCGCGGGAGTCTTTCTCTGCTTTGCGGGCGGAAAAGCAACCTTGTCCGGATACAGCAG
>OMVU01000038.1 GCA_900314565.1 uncultured Eubacteriales bacterium | reverse complement strand
CTTCCTCCTTGGTATTATGTTGGATTTGGCGATTAGCATTATACCAAAAGGTTGAGCCGTTGGCTCTATTCAATTTACACCATTATATAAGCACTACCAGCAAATTAGACACAGCAGTGGATTTTCTAAGATTTGTTCCCCGTATATCACTCTCATATATGGAGAACAATTAACTGAAACCTGTCTCCTGTGCCTAAATGCCTCACAGGGACAAATTTCATAGGAGTACATTGGCGGTCAATCTGGCCACTGTACCTAAATCCCTCTCAGGGACATTTTTCATAGGAGTACATTGGCGGTCAATCTGGCCACTGTACCTAAATCCCTCTCAGGGACATTTTTCATAGGAGTACTTTGGCGGTTAGTCTGCCTACTGTACCTAAATTCCTCTCAGGGACATTTTTCATAGGGGTACTTTGGCGGATATTCTGTCCACTGTACCTAAATTCCTCACAACAACAAATTTCATTTGTTTACATTGGCGTTCAATCCATGAATGTCGAAAGGACCCGGGAATATGCAGATGCGCATATTCCCGGGTCCTCCCGTTCTAAGGCAGATTTCCGTTCCGCTCCCGTCTCCTCCGGAAACGAAAGACACAGACGTCTGCCGCATGCTATCACTCTGTCACGGAATCCAGCTTCCAGATCTCGTCCACGTACTCCTTGATCGTACGGTCGGAAGAGAACTTGCCTGCGCTGGCCGTATTCATCATAGCCATGCGGGCCCATCCCTTGTGATCGCGGTAAGCCTGCTCGACTCTCTTCTGCGCTTCCGCATAAGAACGGAAGTCAGCAAGAATGAAGTACTTGTCGGCCGGGCCGTAGTTGTTCGTGAGCAGAGAATCGTAGATCGGCCGGAACAGCTCCGTATCACGGTCAAATGTACCGTTCACGAGCTGGATCAGGACCTTGCGGATTTCCGCGTCATTGTTGAAAATATCATTCGGGTAATAACCGCCGTTATGCTCATAGTTGATGACTTCATCGGAGGACAGACCGAAGATGAACGCGTTCTCCTCGCCGACTTCCTGTACGATCTCAACGTTCGCGCCGTCCATGGTTCCGAGCGTCGGAGCGCCGTTCAGCATGAACTTCATATTTCCGGTACCGGACGCCTCCTTGGATGCTGTCGAGATCTGCTCGGATACATCCGCTGCAGCGAAAATGATCTCGCCGTTGGAGACCTTGTAATCCTCGATGAAGACGACCTTCAGCTTGTTGTGAAGGGCCGGATCATTGTTGACGGACTCTGCGACCGAGTTGATCAGCTTGATGATCAGCTTCGCGATCTTATAGCCTGCAGATGCTTTCGCACCGAAAATGAATGTTCTCGGATAGAACTCCATTCCCGGATTCTCGAGCAGCTGATTCCTGAGGTACATGACATGCAGGATATTCAGGAGCTGTCTCTTGTACTCATGCAGACGCTTGACCTGAACGTCGAAGATCGAGTACGGATCGACATCCACGCCGTTATGCTCGTTGATATAGTTCGCAAGGCGCTGCTTGTTGCGCAGCTTAATGCTCATGAACTCCTGCTGCGCCTTCTCGTCGTCGACAAAGAGACGAAGCTTCGAAATCTCGGAGAGATCTGTGATCCACTTCTCGCCGACCTTGTCGGTGACCCAGGCAGCAAGCTCCGGATTGCCGTGGAGCAGGAATCTTCTCTGTGTGATACCATTCGTCTTATTGCTGAATTTCTCCGGCATCATGTCATAGAAATCCTTCAAAACGTCCTTCTTAAGGATCTCCGTGTGAAGCGCTGCAACGCCGTTGACCGAATGGCCGCCGACGATCGCGAGATACGCCATGCGGATCTGACCGTCATAGATGATGCCCATATTTTTGAGCTTTTCACGCCAGCTGTCCGGATATTTCTCGCGCACTTCATTTTCAAAGCGGCGGTTGATCTCCTCCGTGATCTGGTAGATACGCGGAAGAAGGCGTGAGAAGAGATCGATCGGCCACTTCTCGAGCGCTTCCGCCATGATCGTATGGTTCGTGTAGGCACAGCACTTTGTCGTGATGTCCCATGCCTCATCCCACTCCATGTGATATACATCCATGAGAAGACGCATAAGCTCAGGCACAGAGACTGTCGGATGCGTATCGTTCATCTGGAAGGATGCCTTCTCCGGAAGGTTCTTCAGCGTACCGTACTGTCTCAGATGCTTCTCAAGCGCTTCCTGAAGGGATGCGGATACGAAGAAATACTGCTGCTTCAGACGAAGCTCCTTGCCTGCGTAGTGGTTGTCGTTCGGGTAAAGGACCTCTGTGATGGTGCGGGCAAGATTCTGCTGCTCGACAGCCTTGTCATAGTGACCCTTGTCGAAGGAAGACAGCTCGAAATCCACGATTGCTTCAGCATCCCAGATGCGGAGCGTGTCGACAACGCCGTTCTTATATCCAACGATCGGAATATCGTAGGGTACCGCGCGGACAGAGGAATAATTCTCATAGATATAGCGGTTCTTGCCGATCGTCGGGTCGTACTCCACACGGGTATTTCCGCCGAAACGAACCTCATGAGCGTGCTCCGGTCTCTTCAGCTCGAACGGATATCCGTGCTTCAGCCAGTTATCCGGAACTTCTTCCTGGAAACCGTTCTTGATCTTCTGCTTGAACATGCCGTAGTGATAACGGATTCCGCAGCCGTATGCGTGATAACCGCCGGTCGCAAGGGACTCCATAAAACATGCCGCAAGTCTTCCGAGACCGCCGTTTCCGAGCGCCGGATCCGGTTCCTGATCCTCAAGTGCATTCAGATCGAGACCGAGCTCTTTGAGCGCATCTTTTACGCCCTCGTACTCCCCGAGGTTCAGAAGATTGTTGCCGAGTGCACGCCCTACCAGGAATTCCATGGAAAGGTAATAGACGATTTTTGTGCTGCGCTGTTCGAAACGCTTGCAGGATGTCATCCAGTTGTCAATGATTTCAGACTCGATAACGTTCGAAACTGCCTGATACAGTTCCTGCTGGGAGGCATCCTCGAAGTCCTTCCTGTAAAGCATCTTTACGGAATCGCGTACTTTCTCCTTAAATGCCTTCTTATCAAATCTTCCGCCTCTCATGAGTCCAGTGGATGTTTTCTTTGCCAAGTTCTTATCCGTCCTTTCGTAATAGGCTTATGCACCCGGAGAGCTATTTCCATTTCTCCGCGTGCGCTCAAACTGCATAACTGTTTCTCAGTGTGAGAGCCCCCTCACCTCGTAAGGCTATGGGCAGTAAATATGTCTCAGCACCGAGTGTCACTGCTTCTCAGCACCAGGTGTTACTGCTTCTCAGCACCGAGTGTTTCTGCTTCTCAGCACCGAGTGTCACTGCTTCTCAGCACCAGGTGTTACTGCTTCTCAGCACCGAATGTCACTGCTTCTCAACACCGAGTGTTACAGGTTCACCGTTGATCTTCCAGTCCTTTGTGTATCCTCCGGTTCCGCCGACTATAAAGTCATCTGCAAGGACATCTCTTCCGATCGTCCCGGAATTGTCCCTGATGATCTTCTCCAGTCTCTCGTTTCCGGAGACGTAGAGGCGAATGCGGTCCATGACCTCGAACCCTGCCTCCTTGCGCATCGTCTGGATCTTTGAGATCAGCTCCCGCACAAATCCTTCCTCGATGAGCTCCGGTGTAAGTTTCTTATCAAGTACTACCGTCACTTTTCCGTCAGACTGTGTCTCAAAGCCTTCGCTCTGAGCCATGTCGATCAGCAAGTCGTCTCTCGATAATACGACCGGTACACCGTTTATGTCAAGCGTGAGTGTTCCTTCCTCATTCAGCTCCTTCATGGCCGCGCTGCCGTCGATCTCGGTCAGAGCCTTGCGGATACCGCCTACGAGCTTGCCGAACTTCGGGCCTACGGTCTTGAGCTGCGGCTTAAATGTATAGCTGATAAAGCTGTCCGCATCGTCCGTCATTTCGACCTTCTTGATGTTCAGCTCCTCCGTGATGATCTCCTGATAGAATTCCGGAATCTCATACGGTGCCTTGACCATCATGCGCGCGATCGGCTGGCGGTTCTTGATGCCGCTCTCATTTCGTGCGGCACGTCCGAGCACGACGATCTTCAGGACATGGTCCATGTTCTCCTCGAGCTCCGGATCGATCATGCTCTCATCTGCCACCGGGTAATCTGTCAGGTGGATGCTTTCCGGAGCATTGCTGTCGATGCTGCGGACAAGATTCTGATAGATCTCCTCCGTCATGAACGGGATCATCGGTGCGGCAAGCTTTGAAAGCGTGATGAGTGACGTATACAGTGTCATATAGGCGTTGATCTTATCCTGCTCCATGCCCTTCGCCCAGAAACGGGTACGGCTTCTTCTGACATACCAGTTCGAGAGGTCGTCGGTGAAGGCCTGAAGCGCCTTGCCTGACTCGGGGATCTTGTAGGCAGCCATGTTGGCGTCCACCGTTTTGATCGTCGAGTTGAGACGGGACAGGATCCACTTGTCGATGACGGCAAGCTTGTCATACTCAAGTGCATGCTCAAGCGGATTGAAATTGTCAATGTTCGCATACAGTACGTAGAATGCGTACGTGTTCCAGAGCGTTCCGAGGAACTTTCTCTGGCCTTCCATGACCGCCTTGCCGTAGAAACGGCTCGGAAGCCACGGTGCGGAGTTCACGATAAAGTACCAGCGGATCGCATCCGCCCCGTACTTGGCAAGGGCTTCCATCGGATCCACCGCATTGCCCTTGGACTTGCTCATCTTCTGTCCGTTCTCATCCTGGACAAGACCGAGCACGATGACATTCTTAAAGCACGGCTCGTTGAAAATGAGCGTCGAGATCGCATGCAGCGAGTAGAACCACCCTCTCGTCTGATCGACCGCTTCGGAAATGAAGGAAGCCGGGAACTGGGCTTTGAAAAGTTCCTGATTCTCGAACGGATAATGATGCTGTGCAAACGGCATGGAACCCGAGTCGAACCAGCAGTCAATGACTTCCGGTACGCGGTGCATAACGCCGCCGCAGCACGGGCACTTGAGCTCGACACGGTCGATGAACGGCTTGTGCAGTTCGATATCGTCCGGGCAGTTCGTGGACATTTCCTTCAGTTCCTGCTTGGATCCGATCGCGTGCTTCTTGCCGCAGTCATCGCAGATCCATACCGGAAGCGGTGTTCCCCAGTAACGGTCGCGGGAGAGCGCCCAGTCCTGAATATTCTCCAGCCAGTCGCCGAAACGTCCCTCACCGATGCTCTTCGGGATCCAGTTGATCTTCTTGTTGTTCGCGACAAGGTCATCCTTGACGGCTGTCATGCGGATGAACCAGGACTCGCGCGCATAGTAAATGAGCGGTGTTCCGCATCTCCAGCAGTGCGGATAATCATGCTCGAACTTCGGAGCTGCTGCGAGAAGTCCGCGCGCCTTAAGATCCTTGAGGATCTCGGGGTCTGCGCTCACCGCGCCTTCTTTCATTTCCTTCTGGGTAGGCTTGCAGCGGTAGCCGGCGAACGGCGTATCCGGTGTCATTCTGCCCTGCTCATCGACGAATTTGAGGAGCGGAAGGTCATAGTTGCGTCCGATCCGGGAGTCATCCTCACCGAAAGCCGGAGCGATATGAACGATACCGGTACCGTCTGTCATGGTGACGTACTCGTCGACCGTCACGAAATGAGCCTTCTTGCCCTGCTTTTCAGCAGCTGCTCTCGCGCATTCGTAGAGCGGCTCATATTCCATGCCTTCGAGGTCGGTCCCGATGTAGCGCTCAAGGATCTCCCTGCCCTCTCCGAGGACTTTTTCGACCAGCGCTTCCGCCATAATATAAGTATACTCTCCGTCAACGACCTTCACATAAGACTCATGCGGGTTCACGCAGAGCGCGGTGTTGGACGGAAGTGTCCACGGAGTCGTCGTCCATGCAAGGAAATAGAAATCTCCGTCCTTTGCCTTGAAGCGGACGACCGCCGACTTTTCCTTCAGTGTTTTGTAGCCCTGTGCCACCTCGTGGCTCGAGAGCGGTGTTCCGCAGGACGGGCAGTACGGGACAACTTTATATCCCTTGTACAGAAGGTCTTTGTCAAAAATCTGCTTCAGTGCCCACCACTCGGACTCGATAAAATCATCGTGATATGTCACGTAGGGGTTGTCCATATCCGCCCAGAATCCTACGATGTCGGAGAATTCTCTCCACATGCCTTCGTACTTCCACACGGATTCCTTGCACTTTTCGATGAAAGGCTCTACGCCGTATTCCTCGATTGCCTCCTTGCCCTCGATCCCGATGATCTTCTCGACCTCGATCTCGACAGGAAGGCCGTGCGTATCCCATCCGGCTTTACGCGGAACATACTCACCCTTCATGGCATGGTAACGCGGGATCATGTCCTTGATGACGCGCGTCAGAACGTGGCCGATGTGCGGCTTTCCGTTCGCTGTCGGCGGTCCGTCAAAGAACATGTACGTGGGATCTCCCTCTCTCTGTTTGATGCTCTTCTGAAAGATATCGTTGTCCTTCCAGAATTTGGCGGTCTCTTTTTCCCGCTCAACAAAATTCATGTCTGTTTCTACTTTTTTATACATACTCCTCTGGCTCCTTTTCTCGTCAGGTCTGCCCTATACAAACTGTCATTATACGGTGTGCCTGCGCCGCTTGTCAAGAAGAACCCCCGGGCAGGAGCCGGGGGATACTCACCTCTTTATACATCGGAAAGTCCGGCGGGAAAGAACCCCGGACAGCGGCCGGGGCATTCTTCCCTGCCATCGAAGAAAAGCCGGGCAGGATCCTTTTCATGTCGTTACAGGTCAGGCCGGACAGAGTCCTTTTCATGTCGTTATAAAGTCAGGCCGGGCAGGATTCGTATCCTGCCCGGCCTGACTATGGACGGTGATTCATTTTCTGCCTTTTTTCTGCCGCTTCGCACGGAGCGAGAGCTGTTTTCCGCGGATCTTATCGACCTCAGCCTCTCCGATCAGCTTCGTGGTCCGGATCGCGAAGAACGCTCCGTCCACTGCCCGCCGCACACGGATCTTTCCCTTTACATAGCCGTGCTCCTCACAGTATCCGACGGCAAAGTAATTCCGCCCGTTATCGGAGAACCACCGGAGCTTTTTCCGCGCGTTCCTCCCGCAGGCAAAACAGCGGAGTGCAGTGACCTCCTTATCCGCCATGACGTCTTCCTTCGTCACAAATTCCCTGGAAATGAACTTCTCATAGGTGTCATAGCGCACCTTGATCTCTTCCTCGCGGGTCCTGGGATTCTGATAGCAGTCTATGGAATAATTCCTGTCGATGATCTCATCCGGGATGAAGGAGAGGACACGTGCCGTGTAGACTGCGTCGTCGAGTGCCTGATGGAACTCGCCGTTATCTTCTATTTTCAGGAAATCGACCGCATACTCGAGCGCCCTCCTTTCCTTTCGCGTCTCAAATGTAATCGCAAAAAGCTTCTGGACATCCTCATAGTAGATCGGGCCCGGCAGAAGATCTTCCATATAATAAAATGCCATGTTCCGCTGCAGCTCCGTGAGATCCGTCGTCCCCCAGGTGCAGAAGCAGAACTCATCGTCACCTTCCCCGCACCAGATCAGGAACTTTCCGACAGCCTCCGGGAAGATGAGTCCGCTCATCTGAAGGTCCTCCATCGAGAGCGTGATGACTTCCTGTGTCCGGTAGTGCAGTCTTCTGTAGACGATCGGTTTTACAAGGATATGGAAGGTATCGATGATCTCCTTCTGTTCATTCATTTTGACGGCACCGATCTCGACGATCTCAAAAGGGAGTCTCTCCTCCTCCCTCGATTTGCCGTATGGGCATTGATTCCATTCAAGATCCAGTACAATATAATTCATAACTATAGTCCTTTCGGCTGTCTTTCCCTCATCTGTTCTTCCGACGATCCCGTAAATATAAGACGAAGCCAGACTGCATTTTTCCAGACAGACGTTTCAAGCGGTACGATTTATGCACCGCACGCCTGTGTTTTTCCAGTCAGGCGCTTCGAGCGGTCCGATATTTTATGCACCGCACGCCTGTGTTTTCAGTCAGACACTTCCGGAAGAGATATGATCCGAACTGCCAGCTCCCGTATGCCTGCGATCTTACTTAAATCCGCAAGTGACCGCAGTTCTGCGGTTCTTTCTATGACTGCTGATGTTTCCTGTTCTTCTCCAGCCGGCTCATGAACGTTCTTTTTCTTAAGGGCCGGCTTCCCCCTCCGCGATCCGAAATTATTTTCCGAAGATTCCCGGAACGACTCCTCCGCAAAATTCCGCACATAGAGGACCTGCCCCGTATTGCTCTCAGAATCCAGAATCTCGTGGAGTACTGCAAGGCGGGCATTTTCCTCCGGGCCGGAGCGCGAGACGATCACAGCCCGGTCTGCAATGGAAAAGAGCGTGGCTTTTACATTGCCGAAGCTGTTGTCCGCATCAACAATTATAAAATCGTACTCTCCGGATGCTTTCGCACCGCGGATCAGATTAAAATATGCGTCCATTCCGACATTATAAAGCTGCAGATATCTTGGTGACGCGGGAAGATATGCGAAGCCTTCCCGGGAGATAAATCTTTTCATTTTCTCATAAATATCTGCCGGATTGGACTGAAGGCACATGAGCGCTTCTTTTGAAAGCGTCTTCCGGGATGCCATATATACCTGGAAATCCTGCATATATTCGGCATCGACATAAAGCACTTTCCTTCTCATCCTGCTCATGCAGCATGCGATTCCAAGGGCAACGGCGGTCTTCCCTGCTCCCCCGCAGCTTCCGTGCATGAGGATGACCTCCGGACCGCGTTTTTTTCCCGGATCCGAAGCAGCCCTCTTTTCCTTCTCCGCAAGCAGTCTCTCCGCTGCCTCACGCCGCAGATTCTCTGCCTCCGCCCGCGCTTTCTCTTCCGCCTCACCGCGAAACCTTTCTTCCTCACGGCGTATTCTTTCCGTCTTTCGTACCTGTTCTTCCGCCTCACGGCGGGCTCTCTCCACCTCCGCACGCGTCTGCTCTTCCGCCTCACGGCGAACTTTTTCGATCTCCGCACGCGTCTGGTCTTCCGCTTCACGGCGTACTCTTTCGACCTCTGCACGAGCCTGTTCTTCCGCCTCGCCACGAACTTTTTCAATTTCCGCGCGCGTCTGCTCTTCCGCTTCACGGCGAACTTTCTCGATCTCCGTGCGCGCCTGGTCTTCCGCCTCACGGCGTATGCTTTCGACCTCTGCACGAGCCTGATTTTCCGACTCGCTGCGCACTTTTTCAATCTCTGTGCGCACCTGCTCTTCCGCTTCACGGCGAACTTTTTCGATTTCTGTGCGTGCCTGCTCTTCCGACTCGCTGCGCACTCTTTCGGCTTCAAGCGCTTTTTCTTCCGCCTCACGGCGAACCCTGTCCACCTCTGCGTGTGCCTTCTCTTCCGCCTCACGACGTACGTTTTCCAGCACACGGCTCAGTCTCTCCGTCTCTGCAAGCGCCCGCTCCATCGCACTTCGCACGATATCCGCCTCAGCCCGGGCTTTATTCTCCGCCTCGGCATGCGTTTTTGCCTCCTCAAGAAGACGGACTCTGTCTGCTTCTGCACGAGCCCGCTCCTCGGCCTCCGTGCGGAGACGATCTTCCTTTTCGCTGATGAGTTTCTCTACCTCAAGACGAAGCCTCTCTATTTCCGGAAGATCCCTCCCGTCCTTCTCAGGACGAAGTTTCTTCTCCTCTCCGCGTGACTTTTCTTCTGCCTCGCGGCGAAGTCCCTCTTCCTCTGCGCGTGCCTTCTCTTCTGCCTCGCGGCGAAGTCTCTCTTCCTCCGCGCGTGCCTTCTCTTCTGCCTCGCGGCGAAGTCTCTCTTCCTCTGCGCGTGCCCGCTCTTCTGCCTCACGGCGAAGTCTCTCTTCCTCTGCACGTGCCTTCTCTTCTGCCTCGCGGCGAAGTCTCTCTTTCTCTGCGCGTGCCCGCTCTTCCTTCTCGCGGCGGATCCTCTCCGCCTTCTCGCGGGCCCGCTGCTCCTCCTCGCGGCGGATCCTCTCCGCCTTCTCGCGGGCCCGCTGCTCCTCCTCACGGCGGAGCCTGTCCGCCTCTTCGCGTTCCCGCTCTGCAAGGATCTCATAGAACGGGCATCCGTTTACGACCTGATCATAGATCTCGGAAGCGGAGACCCACTTGAGGATCGTCTTTATATCTTTCTTCGAAAACACGGACAAGTCTGTACCGTCCATTGTCTCGGTGAGGATGAAAATGTACCGGAATCTTTCTGCAGGGATCTCTTCACCGGCCATTCTTTCGTTGATGAGCGCTATATCATATTCCTCAGAAGCCCCGCAGAATTCCTCCCAGTAGTCATTCTCCGTGATACCATGCAGATCCACACGGTCCGGCTCTCTTTTCAAAAACTCAAGTGCGATTCCATCCAGATAGACTTCATTCGGATCCGCGATCAATATTTTTATCTGACTCATATCTCGTTCACCCTGACATCCAGTTCAAATTTAGCCAGACTCACCTTATCCCCGTCAGAAAGCGGATATAACTCCATAGGCGTAAGCGTACGTCCGTTTAATTTGGTCCCGTTCCGGCTGTTCAGATCCCTGATAAAGAACCCTTCTCCTGCTCTGGATATCTCAGCGTGCTGACGGCCGACTGTGTTCGGTACATTTCGAAGTACACCCATGGCCTCCGGCGTTTTTCTCCCGATCACAAGCGCATTCTGTTCGATCATGATCTGCTGCCCGGTCTCAGGACTTGTCAGCACAAGCTGCATGATCTTCGGGATCCTGAACTCCTCACTTTGTTTCTCGAAAATCGTTCCATCTGTATCCGTATTTGACGGTTCCGATCTTCTCCCCATGGAGATTTTTAAACCGCCTTTCTTTTTGATTCTTTCGAACTTCCTGACGGCTTCCCCGCTGCCCGAATCGGGATTCTTCCATTCCTCCTCACCTCGGGAGCTGCTCTCCGGTTCTGCCGGGCCTGTTGCCGTCGCAGCTTTCAGCTTATCTCCTTCCAGAGCCACTCTGATCGGCTGCACCGCATTGACCCTTGCAAAGATCTCCGAGGCAGGAAGCGTCTCATCGTACAGCGATTCCCGAAGGACTCTCAGCGCAGGCGGCATTTCCGCTCCGAACCGCATATCGATCTGCGCCGCAATTTTCTCTCCGATCCTGGGAAACTTCCCTGTTCTGTCAGGTTCCCCTTCTGTCCTGATCGGGAGATACACGAAAAAAACTTTGCTGCTTTGAATATCAAAGTAGATATACTCGGGATCCACCATCAGATTACGGCTGTCGAGAATATCAGACCCGGCAATCTCTGCCAGATGGTAGTAGAGTCCGCCCAGGGCTTCGACGACACTGTCCTCATTGATCGTCTGAAACAGCTGCATAAGAAGCGGAGTCTCCTCCGTAAAAAATAAGATCTCCGTCTTATCATTCATCCTGAGCTTCGCGGCGTTCATGATCCCGTAGAACGGTTTTTTCATTTCCGCAAACTGTTCGGGAGAATACTCTGCATGAGGCTCCAGAAAACATGCGAGATTCCTCTGTATCTTTCTTTCTGCGAACTGATCTGTCAACGACATAATTTCCTCTTATACTGAATGTTCTGTCGATCCGGTCTCCAAAGACGGAACCTGCAATTACATATATACATAAAAGATGGCAATTTTTAACCATAACGCCTGCTATGAGAACTGCTCCGCGAACCTCATAATCATAGTTCGGCCGATAAATTGTATTATACCATGAGACGGCCGGTAAAAGGGCATGCATTTAAATCCAGCAGAAAAAACATCTGTTTCTCTGCACTGATCTGTTGTAAGATACATTGCAGGAACACCTCCGGCAAAAACCTCAATGACCGAAAGGATTGATTATTATGAAACGTCTGGAAAATGTGACCCTCATCGGCATGGGCGCCCTGGGCACCCTCTTTGCAACGATCCTTCTGGAAAGTCTGCCCCCGGAGTCCGTCACATTTCTCATGGATCCGGAGCGATATGAAAAATACCATGCAGAGCCTGTCCTGGTAAACGGCACTCCGGTCCGCTTCAACATGGTCACGCCCGATCAGGCGAAGCCCGCCGACCTTGTCATCGTATCGACCAAGGCGACAGGCCTTCTTGATGCTCTGGATACCCTGGTGACCTCCGTCGGCCCCGATACGATCATCATCTCTGCAATCAACGGCGTCACGAGCGAGGAGATCCTCTCCCAACGCTTCGGCAGCGACAAGGTCATCCACGCCGTCGCGCAGGGAATGGACGCCGCCTTCTTCTCCGGAAAGCTCACATACAGGATGAAGGGCTGCTTCTGTATCGGAATCACGGATCCGTCCATGCAGGAGAAGCTCGACGCACTGACTGAGTTCTTCGACAGGACGCATTTCCCCTATAAGATCGAGCCCGATATCCTCCGCAGAATATGGAGCAAATTCATGCTGAACGTGGGGATCAATCAGGTCTGCATGGTCTGTGGAACCGGATACGGCGGAGCGACCAGGCCTGAAAGCTTCGAGCTCATGCTCATGGTCTCCGCCATGCGGGAGGCGAAGCTCGTCGCACTCGCCGAAGGGATCAGCCTTACAGAGGATGATCTGGTCGATTATGTCGAGCTTATGCGGTCGCTCACCCCGGATTCCATGCCCTCGATGGCGCAGGACAGGATCCGGAAGAAGCTCTCGGAGGTCGAGATCTTCTCCGGAACGGTCCAGGCTATCGCGGCAAAGCATGGAATTCTCGTTCCCGTGAACGATTATCTGTATAACAAAGTGAAAGAGATCGAGGCGGCCTACTGAGCCGCCTCTTTCTTTTTCAGCACCGCTTAGACTGCCTTGCGCCAGGCCGGCAGGTCCGCTGCCTTCGGCCGTTCACTGTCGCGGCTTTCGCCGTGTACGGACAAATGAAAACTCTGCCGCTTAACTTGTATATTATTACAATTCTATTGAATCCGCTTGCTATTGTTACGGATTTGTTACAAATCCACACCGTACCCACCGTTTTATCCACATTATCCCCACACGAACTGTTCATAAACTCTCTGTCAATAGATTATGTCGACAAGGCTCCAAAAGGCGCCTTGCATCTGACTTTTTTCGACAGTCGATTTTTCATTTTCCGGCTTTTTTTTAAAGCACTTCTCTCCGGACCGGTACAAAAACACTTTTCCACATTATTCACAATTGCCTTTGTGGACAATCTTCCACATTTTCATCGTGCGACGAGAATTATTCTCGGAGGACTCTTTTTATGCTTACAGCGCTGTTATCCTCTGAGCCCCATGGCTTTCTTTTCCAGAACATGTCACACACGTCAAAAGACAGACAGGTGGCCATCTTAATCAGTCTCTTCGTCTTTTTTGCAGAAATGACGAAGAGGATGAATTGACAAAGACGTTTTCAGAGAATATATTATAGTTAAGTCAGTATCCTTGAAATGACGAAGCT
Source organism: uncultured Eubacteriales bacterium (assembly GCA_900314565.1). Lineage (GTDB taxonomy): Bacteria > Bacillota > Clostridia > Lachnospirales > Lachnospiraceae > Chordicoccus. The sequence goes on along the minus strand of OMVU01000038.1, from coordinate 8,625 downwards.
GCTATGTACGGAGATACATACATGAGAAATTTTGATTACAGAGAGAAATGGAAAAAACTGCTGACACCGGAGATCATTTCTCTTCTCACCTCAATTCATGAATATAAAGGGGAACAACGTCTGATCGTCGAACGTTACGCAGATGTACTGACAGATCTGGTGGATTTCGCCAGGATCCGGAGTACAAAAAGCTCCTATGAAATTGATGGCATTTATATTCCAGATGAGCGATTAAAAAAGATCGTTCTCGACAAGACGATGCCCAGAAACAGAAATGAACAGGAAATCGCCGGATACAGGGATGTAATGAATAAAATTCAAGAATATTATGAGTACATTCCGATCCGATCCACTCATCTCCTTCAGCTCCACAGAGATCTTTATAAGTTCCATGGATCCGGAATCGGTGGCTCCTTCAAAAATACAGCAAATACGTTTGAAGCAGTTGATGAGAACGGAAATATCAAAATCAGATTCCAACCGGTTTCTGTGCAAGAGACGCCAGAAGCAACGGAACAGCTATGTGCGGCCTATAATCAGGTTTTGCTGGAACCGTATGTTGATCCGCTCCTGATTATGCCGATGTTCGTTCTGGACTTCCTGTGCATCCATCCTTTCCATGACAGCAATGAAAGGATGGGCCGTCTCCTGACACGTCTGCTTCTTTATCAGGCCGGCTGCCTTGTCGTCAAATATATCAGTATTGAAGAGCAGATCGAGCGAACCAAAGATTCCTATTATAAAAATCTTCAGGCAAGTCTCACGGGATGGCACGAAGAAATGAATGACTATGCACCTTTTGTAAAATATCTGCTGGGTGTTGTAGTCGCGTCCTATCGTGAATTCTTTGAGCGGACCAAATTGATTACATCCGTAAAAATGTCTAAACCGGATCGAATTGCGGAAGAAATACGAAATCATACCGGTACGATCACCAGAGCAGAACTGGTGGAACAGGTACCGGATGTTAGTCAGACAACGGTGCAGCGGACACTTACAAAGCTTACCAAGCAAGGCAGAATCATTAAACTCGGGACAGGCAGCTATATCAAATACAGATGGAATTGGGATCAGGAGGATGAACACCAATGATTACAGGCGAACTGAAAAACAAAATCGACAGCATTTGGGAAATATTCTGGACCGGCGGGCTTACCAATCCGTTGGATGTCATTGAACAGATGACCTATATGATGTTCATCCATGATCTGGATGACTCGGATAATCTCCGCGCAAAGGAAGCCGCCATGCTGGGCCTTCCATATCAAAGTATTTTTGCGGAAGAGGTACAGATCGGCGACCGGACGATTGCCGGGAACCAGCTGAAATGGAGCATCTTCCATGATTTTCCGGCAGCAAAAATGTACACCGTGGTCCAGGAATGGGTATTTCCATTCATCAAAAATCTGCATGGCGATAAAGACAGCGCTTATGCCAAATATATGGGGGACGCAATCTTCAAAATCCCGACACCGCTGATGCTGGATAAGATCGTCACTTCCATGGATACTCTGTACGCCCAGATGGCACAGGTGAAATCTTCGGATATCCGTGGCGACGTTTACGAGTACCTCCTTTCCAAGCTTTCCACAGCCGGAGTGAACGGACAGTTCCGTACGCCAAGACATATCATCCGTATGATGGTCGATCTGATGGAACCGGCGCCGGACGAAGTGATCTGTGATCCAGCCTGCGGTACTTCCGGCTTCTTGGTTGCAGCCAGTGAATATCTGAAAGAGAACCGAAAGGAGGAGGTTTTCTTTAACCGGCAGAACAAGAATCATTATATGAATCACATGTTCCACGGTTTTGATATGGACCGCACGATGCTCCGCATCGGTGCCATGAACATGATGACGCACGGCGTGGACAATCCGTTTATCGAATACCGTGACAGTCTTTCCGACCAGAATCCAGACCGTGAGAAATACAGCCTGTGCCTGGCAAACCCTCCCTTCAAGGGTTCGCTGGATTATGACTCGGTATCTACGGACCTGCTGAAGGTCTGCAAGACAAAGAAAACAGAGCTTCTGTTCCTCGCACTGTTCGTACGGATGCTGAAGGTGGGCGGGCGGTGTGCCTGCATCGTACCGGACGGTGTATTGTTCGGCTCTTCCACCGCTCATAAAGCGATCCGAAAGGAGCTGATTGAGAATCAGCGCCTTCAGGCTGTAATCTCCATGCCCTCCGGCGTGTTCAAACCCTATGCCGGCGTCTCCACTGCTATCCTGATTTTTACAAAGACCGGGCACGGCGGAACAGACAACGTCTGGTTCTATGACATGAAAGCCGACGGGTTCAGTCTGGATGATAAGCGAAGCGAAGTGAAAGAAAATGATATCCCGGATATCATTGAACGTTTCCGTCACCCGGAGGCAGAGGTCGACCGGAAGCGTACGGAGCAGAGCTTCTTCGTGCCGAGGCAGGAAATCATAGAGAATAATTACGATCTCTCCATCAATAAATATAAGCAGGTGGAATATGTGCCTGTGGAGTATCCTCCCACAGAGAAGATCATGGCAGAGCTGCGGGATCTTGAGAAGCAAATTGCGGTGGAGATGGATGAGCTGGAGAAGCTGTTGGGATTATAAACCCGGGTTTTACCTTACAGGGAAGAAGTTTCCTAAGAAAAGGTATTTACGAGACTAAGGAGTATCTCGAGCTGTTCCTGCAGAATCTGCTTCTTGAGGGAAAAATCATACGCCGCATTGGATCGAATAAAAAAGGCGAATGGATTATATTGACCTGATACCATTTATATTGGGATTTGCAGGCTATTCTGTGCCATATAAGAAGGGAGTAAAGATGACAGCAGGAAATGAAATAGTTCTCTTTTCTAGTGGTGATGTTAATGTTGAAGTGCTGGTTTCGCCAGAACAGGATACTGTTTGGTTAACTCAGAAACAGATGGGAGCTCTATTTGACGTCAAACAGGCAACAATTAGCGAGCATATCAACAATATTCTTGAAGTTAATGAGTTGGACGAGACTTCTATCGGAATTTCCGATAGAAGTACAGGAGGACGAAAACCTCGTGTATACAATCTGGATATGATCCTTTCCGTAGGTTATCGTGTCAATTCAAAAAGGGGAATTGAGTTTAGAAGATGGGCGAATTCAGTTCTGAAACAGTACATCATACGGGGTTATGCTACAAACGAATCAAGACTTCAACAACTTGGTGATGTAGTCCGCCTGATGAAGCGGACACAGGATTCATTGGACAGCAGGCAGGTGTTGTCTGTAATAGAAAGCTACAGCACAGCATTGGATTTGCTTGATGACTATGACCATCAGACAATGAAGCGGCCGAAAGGCTCTGATGCTGCATATGTATTGACGTATGAAGAATGCCGCAAAGTGATCGATAGCATGCGCTTCAAAAGTGAGTCCGAACTGTTCGGACAGGAGAAAGATGGATCCTTTCAGGGAAGTATCGGCAATATCTATCAATCATTCGGGGGACAGGAAATTTATCCCACTTTGCAGGAAAAAGCAGCTAACCTATTGTATTTTGTTACAAAGAACCATAGTTTTTGGGATGGAAACAAGAGAATCGCGGCAACCATGTTTTTGTATTTCCTGGATCGGAACGGAATTCTGTATGATGAAAACGGCTTAAAACGTCTGGACGATCATACTTTGGTCGCTTTGACGATTATGATTGCAGAGTCAAGACCAGAAGAAAAGGAAATGATGATCAGCGTGATTATGAATTGCATTGGCTGAAAAGGGATTGTCACCAAAATGTCCTCGCCATGATGGATGCGTTGGGATACGATCTGTGACTTACTTATGAGAAGCGGAAACCGCTGAGTTCACTCGGGATTTTAAGGAGAATATGAAAATGCTTCATGTGACAATTCAAACTGAGAAGTTTGAAGCTGAAGTGCAGTTTTATTTGAGTATTGTCGGATTGAAAATGATTACAGACATGCGACCGATGGGTATGCAAATGGTTTTCCTGGCAGATAATGAAGGAGATACAGAAATAGAAATTATCGAAAACCCAGAAGCAAAACCTATCGAAACTGAATTTCTCTCAATAGGATTTAAAACAGATAACATCGAGAAGAAATATGATGAATTAAAAGCCTTGGGCTTTGGAGTATCAGAAATGATAAATCCAAATCCGAATGTAAGATTTTTCTTTGTAAAAGATCCTGCTGGTGTTTCAGTGCAATTTATGTAGACAATTCGGATTTGTGGGGATGAGTGATGACATTTAATGATGTTCTTGAAATAAAAAATGGTCGAAATCAAAAAGCAGTCGAGAATCCAGATGGCAGATATCCCATATATGGCAGTGGAGGCATAATAGGCCATTCAGACGACTATATTTGTGAGGCAGGTACGGTCATTGTGGGACGGAAAGGCAGTATAAACAATCCAATCTTTGTTGGCGAGCCTTTCTGGAATGTTGATACTGCCTTTGGATTGACAGCTAAAAAAGATGTTTTGTTGCCGAGGTATTTATACTATTTTTGCATGCACTTTGACTTTGAAAGATTAAATAAGGCTGTCACAATTCCAAGCCTTACGAAGTCAGATTTGCTGAAGATAGAGATATTATTACCAGATCTTAATGAACAACAAAATGTCGTTGACAAATTGCAAGAAGTTGAACGAATAATGCTCCTTCATCAAGAGGCAATAACCAAACTGGACGAAATTATCAAGGCCCGATTTGTCGAGATGTTTGGGGATCCGGTTAGCAATCCTAAAGGGTGGCCGATGCCTCCTATAGAGGATGTTGTATCTCCAGAGAAGAATGCTCTTAAAGCAGGACCGTTTGGTTCGGCGCTGAAGAAAGAATACTATGTTGAATCTGGCTACAAGATTTATGGTCAGGAGCAAGTAATTAGCGGTGATTCGAATTATGGAGATTACTATATTGATGAAGAACGGTATAAACAGCTTGAAAATTGTGCAGTTCAGGCTGGAGATGTGCTCATCAGTCTTGTTGGAACTTATGGAAAACTGTTGATTATGCCTGACTGCTTTGAGCCAGGGATTATCAATCCTCGTTTGATGAAGATTACTTTTGATAAAAGCAAGGTGAACCCATATTACTTTCAACACTATTTTCAATCTGACTCTTTGAAAAGGTCATTGGCAGATAATACGCATGGTGGAACTATGGATATTTTAAATCTTGGCATTGTCAGGAAACTAAAGATGCCACTTCCGCCAATTGAGCTTCAGAATAAGTTCGTGGACTTTGTTGTGCAAGCCGACAAATCAAAATCGGTCGTTCAAAAGTCGCTGGACAAAATGCAATTATTGTTCGACAGCCTGATGCAGCAATACTTTGGATAATCTTTTCGAGATCAAAAGACCAGTATGAATTATACTCTAAAACATTTTGATACTCCTCTGATCAGATTTCATGCTTCCGAGGATTCAAATAGACCTGAGATCACAATTCAATGGATCAATGAAGAAAGCCGCCATTTATTACCACTAGATCTAGGCGAACCATCTGAAGAGCGAATCAGCAAGTGGCTTCGAAGGCGAACGATTCCGAAAAGCAGAGCATTCGCAAGAGTATTTCTTGCAAAATGCGGACTCAGTATAAACAGGCCAATGAATATCATTTCCGCAAGCAAAGGGCTCTCGCTAAATGACAGCTATTGGGTTGTTGACGACGATTTCACAGGATTATTTGATCACTACAATCTCTATGAAAACAGATTGAGCAGAATTCTTGCGGATATTGCATTCACCGGCTATGGAAGCAGTATCAGAAGTTCACTGGCATCCAGTCCGGAGTTCACCACGAATGGCATGCTGCCCAAGTGCTGGCGTCGCATGTCTGGAAAAATATTCCTCTATAAAGGCGGAACAAGCGGCGCATCAAACGCTGGTAATGAACCGTACTCAGAATTCTATGCTTCACAGGTTGCTAAGGCGATGAAAATAAATGCAATTCCTTACGGTCTTGCAAAATGGAAAGGAAATCTTTGCTCCACCTGTGAATTATTTACCAGCAAAAATGTATCATACATCCCGATAGGAAGAATCGTCACAAAAGGCGGATTGGAGGCAGTCGCTGATTATTACCGTTCTCTGGGACCGGAATTTGAAAAAGCATTTCGGGATATGCTGGTTTTTGATGCTGTAATCTGTAATACTGATCGGCATTACGGAAATTTTGGTCTTTTAATTGACAGCAATACCAATCAGCCAGCAGCTCCTGCTCCGCTATTTGATCACGGAAATTCGTTGTTTAATTATGCCGGCGACGAGTTTTTTCAGACAGAGACTACGCTTGATTCCTACACAAGGACCCTACAGCCGTGTGTGTACGATGATTTTATCGGAACAGCTGCCTCTTATATGGACGAAGAAAACAGAGAAGAGCTGCGGCATTTGCTGACATTCAAATTCAAAAAGCACAATCGATATAATCTGCCGGATCATGAACTTACATTGATACAAAATCAGGTCAGAAAAAGAGCACGGCTTCTCTTAGAATACAGGAAGTAAAGTACAGTCTGAATCAGGATCTACTTTATTAAGGAAAGATGTGGGATACATGCTTTGAGCATTAAACTACTCTTCTTTTCCTGATATACTCGTTGAAAAAGCGAGGAAGTCAGGATGAAAAAGATTGTATTCGAAATACTGAATGATATGGCAGAAGAGCTTTCGGTAATGCAGCTCAAGAAGCTGCAGGGAGTGCTGCTCCGTCGTTTACAAGAACCGGAGGAGCAGAAGGAACCAGCGCATAATGATGAGTATCTGGAAATGTTTATCAATGCCAAAAAGATTGAAGGCTGTTCACTGAGAACTCTTAATTATTACCGCTCCAGCGTTCGACATATGCTTTCCATGATTAAAACACCCGTCAGAAAGATTACTACAGAACAGCTGAGAGAGTACCTTGCGGCATATCAACAGATTAATAACTGCGGAAAATCAACCGTAGACAATATACGCAGGAATATTTCCAGCTTTTTTTCCTGGCTTGAAGAAGAGGATCACATTCTGAAAAGCCCGATGAGGAGAATCCATAAGATAAAGACCAAAACAAAGGTCAAAGAAACAATTTCTGATGAAGATATCGAGAGACTGCGTGACCATTGCGAGGAAATCAGAGATCTTGCAATCATTGATCTCTTATATTCGACAGGTATCAGAGTTGGCGAGCTGGTAAATCTGGATATCAATGATATTAACTTCGAAGAAAGGGAGTGCATCGTTTACGGGAAGGGAGAAAAGGAAAGACGAGTCTACTTTGATGCAAAAGCCAAGCTCCACCTCCAGGACTATATTGCATCGCGAACGGATTCTAATCCTGCTCTCTTTGTGACCCTCGATTCCCCTTACGACCGTCTGAAAATAAGCGGTGTAGAGATACGACTGCGATCGCTGGGCCGGAAATTAAATTTGACCAAAATCCATCCTCATAAATTTCGTCGAACCATGGCAACACGGGCCATCGACAAAGGAATGCCTATCGAACAGGTACAAAAGCTGTTGGGTCATTCGCAGATCGACACTACTATGCAGTATGCGATTGTGAATCAGAGTAATGTCAAGAACTCACATCAGAAGTACATCGCGTAGGCAATTCGGATTTATGGAGGCGAGCATGAAGGCGAAATTAGGAGATTATATTAATGAATACTCCGTTCGTAATAAAGCAGGGGAAGATATCCCTGTATATAGTGTTACAAATACGCAGGGGTTTTGCCAAGACTACTTTGGAAAAGAAGTAGCGAGTAAGGATAAATCAACATATAAAATTGTTCCTAAAGGATGCTTCGCGTATAATCCCTCGAGAATAAATGTAGGATCGGTTGACTGGCAGCGGTTTGAGGAACGAGTGATAGTGAGTCCTCTTTATAATGTTTTTTCGGTAGCGCCGCAATTGGATCAGCAGTACTTATACTATTATCTGAAAAGCGATTTTGCCCTTCAGCGAATTAGAGCAGTCGCAACAGGAAGTGTACGAGATAATCTCAAACTCGCGATGTTATATGAATTTCCGATAGAGCTCCCGGACATAGATCAGCAAAGAGATTTGGCAAGTAGGCTTGATAGAATAAAAAGAATCATATCTCTAAGAGAACAAGAATTGCAAGTATTAGATGACCTTATCAGAGCCCGATTTGTCGAGATGTTTGGAGATCCTGATACGAATTCCAAGCGTTGGCCTGAACGGTTGCTCTCAGAAATGCTTGATGTTTTAGGCGGGTATGCATTTAAAAGTGATGGCTTTAGTGAGGTGGACGGTATCCCAGTTTTAAGGATTGGTAATATCAATGCTGGCTTCTTTAAACCCGTGAACATGGTATTTTGGAAAGAGGACAGAAATTTGGAACGGTACATCATGCACCCTGGCGATCTTGTAATGTCCTTAACAGGGACGGTAGGCAAAGATGACTATGGTAACGTGTGTATACTTGGAAACGATTATAGCAAGTACTACCTAAATCAACGAAATGCGAAATTAGAGTTAAAAGAAGGCCTAAATAAGTATTATTTATCTCAACTATTGCGTTTTGAGAAGATAAAAAAGTCTCAATCACAAATCTTATGGGATGACGGGTTACGGACATAGTTCTTCCTGCTGACATCAAACAACCTGAGGAAGAAATAATCGTCATCGGGAAGTCC
>OMVU01000115.1 GCA_900314565.1 uncultured Eubacteriales bacterium | reverse complement strand
CGGCGGTTGATCCAACCGCTTGAGTTGTCAAAAGACTCATTCCGGTGAAAACTATAGGCTTTTATATAGTCTCACTGGTTGGGAAAGTTATAATTAAAAAAAGAAGCTATTCTTTATATCTTAATAATAAGAAAATCGATGAATTAGAGATTACTGGTTGTGGTGTACTAAAAGCCCGCGAAGGAATTATGACATCTTATGGATGGAAATTTGATATCGGAGGAATACGCACAGTTATCTACAATAAAAACAAATCACCTATACTAGAAATAGTTGATGAAAGCAATATGCATACAGATCTGTTCAAATGCAGTATGCACTATCGTAACCAAGAAGATGAATTACGCGGTATGTTCATTATGATGTATCTTGTCAGAGAATATATTAGTGTTAAGTCAAGCGATGTGGAATGAATGGATGTATAAACTTTGAAATAGACTTCTTTTCATTGAACTTGTAGTAAGAATCAGGCATCGTTTAACCAACGATGCCTGAAAAATGTTGTTAAAGAATGTAGTTGGAAACCATATTACTGATTTTATGAATATCGACTTTTGACTTGAAATCAAATTGAAGCCTTGCCCCGTTGCTGAATGCAAATATGATCTCGCTATCGATGTCAAGGACTCCTGCTGTCTCAATCCCAAAGTACTGTACTTTGGAATACGGATATGAGAAATACGAAATCTTCTTTCCTGTGATTCCCTGTACATTTACCACAAAGATCCTCTTATCAGTAAATATGACCTGGTCTCGAACAGTCTGGAATGCCATTACCATGTTTTCGCCACCAACCAAAAGTGTAGGAACTTCAGGCCTTACCTCTTTCAGACTGATCTCCTTAAGATTCATAATGTTTGCATCCATTGTGATGCCGCTTGATATTGTTGCCATATTATGCCTCCTATATTTTTATCACTAATAGTTCTTTGGTTTCGCAGCACCAAGAATAGTGAACGAATCACTCAAACTCCACTTCCAGGGAATAACCAGTCGTGACCTTGTCAATGATGGGCTGATAGATTTCCCAAACGGACATTTTCGCGAATCGATCTGCTTCTGCAATGACATTCTCTTCGTCCAGTTTCTCCTGCATTTTGTTACGAGCTTCGCTCTGTAGTTTCTGTTGTTCCTCCGGTGTCATACTGACTTCTCCGATCCCGAGGAGTCCGCGATCAACGTCGCCAAGTTCGATATCATTTTCATTGATGTTGATTTCTTCTTGAACTGCATGAGGAATCTTTAAATGAACTGTCATGCCTTCTTCATCCAGGCTGATATCCTCTTTTGAAAGCCCTCCGAGATCAACGGTATAAGTTACGGTTCCTTTGTAGTTGAAAAGCTGTGTCTTGGTAAAGACTTTAAGGTTTGCGAGGCCTGTATCTACGAGCGTTGCGGCTTCAGATATTTCCGTAGAATAGACTTCTAATTTCTTTAGTTGCTGAGAGTCCCCTAAGATAGCGTCCTGAAAATCCGCTGCTGTGTAACCAAGGATTCCATGATTCTCAAGTGTTAAATCTCTCTCTTCAACCGGCACTTCACGGCTCACGATGTCTTTCAAGTTTCCTGTAAAGTTATTGAACCGGTAGACCATGAATCCCACGCCTGCAATCAATGCAATTAGGATGAACGTCTTAAGAAGCTCAAACGGACTGATGCCTCTTCCAGCTCCTTTACTTCCTTGCTTTGCCCCTTCTCTGGCAGCTTCTTCTACTTTTGCCAGAAATTCATTGGTACTAATGTTTGCTTCTGTCAGTTTTTCATTTGTGTTTTCGTTCATAACATTTTCCCCTTGTTGATGAAACAGTAATGAAGGGGACACACTCCCTCAAATGTGCGTCCCCTTAGTTGAATAGTTCCGGTACGATTGACCTTTCCGTCTTGCGCACAAATACAATTATACTCATGCGCTGATTACAATTCACTATGATAATCACGATTCATGAAACGCCAAGGTTACTGTTCACAGTTTTCGATATCTTTTTTGCCATTTCCTAACGAGTATAAATCCTCTCTGAAACCCAAGTTTTCCCCATAAATAAAGGCTTTTTTCGTGTTTTGGGTTGACTTTTTAATCGTTATGCGTTATACTTTACTCATAACGATTAGGAGGTTTTTCTTATGGGAATCATCTTTCAAACGGACAAAAGGTCCGGCATTACCTACGCCTATGAAAATAAGGCTTTCTGGGACAAGGAGAAAAAGCAGTCTCGTTCCAGGCGCACTCTCATCGGACGCGTTGACCCGCAAACCGGCGAGATCGTCCCGACTGACGGAAGGTGCAGAAGACTCAGCCCTTCTTCCGGCGCAGATAATTCTTCCCCCGACTACCAGATGCCTAAGACCATGAAGGAGCTCAAAGCCGAAGTCAAGCGGCTCCTCGCCGAAAACAATGACCTGCGCAGGCAGGTCGAAGAACTCACCTCACGGCTGTCCTCCTGACCTGCTGAAAGGACTCTGTCATGGATCTGAAACAGGCTTACGAACTTCTCAGGAAGGAGAAGTTCTCCCTCCAGAATGAAGTCGGAAAACTCAGGAAAACGATCGATCAGGTGTCCTCCGGCTCTTACGAGGATCCCCTGAAGATAAAGCACCTCAGGCAGATCCGTGATCTTACGTGGAAGAACAGGTCCCTTCAGGAGGAAGCTGACAGGTACCACTCCCTGTATTCGCATCAGCTGGAAGAAAACGCCCGGATTCGTCTGGAAAACAAAGAACTCCTGAAGCTGAATTCAAAACTGCAGTGGCAGAATGACTGCTACAAAAATGTGCACAGCGACCGCTCTGAAACAGCTTATGAGGCGGCCCAGGAGGAGATCCGGTCCCTTAAGGACGAGGTCGCAAGGCTGCGTTCCCTGCTCGGACGCAACGGTTCGGAAGCAGGGATACCTACCTCGAAGACTCCGGTCAGCCAGAAAAAGATCATCCCTAATTCCCGGACAGCCTCCGGCAGGAAGAAGGGCGGGCAGCCCGGACACAAAAAGTGTTCCATGGCACCGTTTTCTGATGACGAGATCACCGATACACAGGATCATCCCCTTGACTGCATCTGTCCGTGCTGCGGCGGCGCACTTGAGCATGTCCGCGACATCACAAAGGACGAACTGGATTATGAGATCCGCACTGTCAAAAAAAGACACTCTTTCAAGGAATATGTCTGTGCCGGCTGCGGACACACCGTCCGGTCCAAAGACGATTCGCTTAAATCTGAAAACCAGTACGGACCCGTTATCCAGACCCTGGCCATGTCCCTTCTGGACCTGGGTTTCGTCAGTATCAACCGGACACGGAAGATCCTGAGCGGCATGGACCCCGGCTCCCTTTCCATCAGCGATGGTTATCTGTCAAAGCTCCAGAAGCGCTACGCTTTAAAGCTCCGGGGATTTGTCGATGATGTCCGGCAGGCATGTATTACTGCACCCATCCTCTACTGGGACGATACCGTCATCTTTGTCAATACCTCAAGAGCCTGCTTCAGGTTCTACGGGAATGAACGCGTCGCCCTCTACTGCGCTCATATGAAAAAAGACATGGATGGGATCCTTGATGACAATGTCCTCCCACAGCTGACGGAATCCAATACCGTAATGCATGACCACAACTTTATTAACTATAACGACGGCTTCTCCTTCAGGAACATCGAATGCCTTCAGCACCTGGAACGGGACCTTCAGAAGACTTACAATGCATCAAACCACCAATGGGCAGCCGACATGAAGGAACTCATCACAGGCATGATCCATAAGCGGAAGCTGCTGGTCTCATCCGGTGCAGGCAGCTTCAGCGACGAAGAACTGAGTGCATTCCGGCAAAGATATGACTCTCTCCTGCGCTCCGGTTATAAAGAATATTTCAAGGAATGCCTGTCGTACTTCAGTAAAGACGAAAATGCCCTGCTCCTGAGGCTTGAACAGTACCGGGCCAACTATACCGCCTGGCTTTATGATTTCTCTCTTCCAACAACGAACAACCTCAGCGAACGATCACTCCGCTTTATAAAAAGCAAAGAAAAGATCTCCGGGCAGTTCCAGAACATAGAACACGCAAAGTACTTCGCTGTCATAAGGACATATATCGAAACCTGTGCCAGGAATGGAGTCAATGAATATCAGGCCCTTCTTCGTCTGGCAAAAGGCTCCCCTATTCCCTGGAAGAATTGAATATCTCTCACGGCGGCGCATGAATGCGCCGCCTGTTGGAGTGCTTTTTCTATGCCCTGATTCTAGCACGGAATCAGGGCTTTAGTGTGTGAATAGTAACACGCCAAGCGCTGGTGGTCAAAAAAGCACCCAACGCAGTCCCTTACAAAGCGATTTTAAAAATCTCCAGGGAAAGCACTCACCTCATAGTCATTAATATCTGATGTATTTTGAAGATTATACCAATCACCCATAGCCTCAAAAGAGATTGAATCTCCAGGAGCCATTTTTTCTTCCCATATAGTTTTATGACCAACACTAATCACTCTTCCGTTTGCATTCCTGTAAAGGGCTAAAATCTCGACCGAACTAGGTGTACTGTTGGTATTATTAGTAACTCTTCCAATACAAGTTGGATCTTCACCTCTCCAGCTTGTATCAGATACTTCTAACCTAACTGGCTCTTCTTTAGTCTGTTCAACAGTAATATTTGCAAGTACATTCACGCCATTACTAACATCCAGTTCATTGCTCTGCGCATCATAAATGTAAGAAACGGTAAAGTAACCCTTTTCTTCGGGTTTGATTATATTAGGCCCACTTGTATTATGAATATCATCCACGCTACTAAGTAGATGACCTTCATCATCGTTGAACTCAAATGAGCACTTTGACAATTTCAGATTATTCTCACCGGTATTAGTGATTTCCACCAATGCATGGAGTACTACAAATAAATCGTCTTTTGAATAATAGACTTCTGCATCTGTTACAGTGAAGCCTTCTTTATCGCCTTTTAGTGAATATCGGTTAGTGATAAACTCTGCAAATGTGTATGGCTTTGTATTAATTGTTTCTTCACACAGTTTACATTTCTGAACATATTCTCCATCAGTTCCATATTCAGGGTATTCGCCAACTTCCCAATCACCAAGATCGTGCTCTAACTTGGGAAGTACTTTAGTTTCTTCCAATTCGCATACGCTGCAAGTTCTCTTCTGTTCTCCTTCGGAATTGCATGTCGGTTCTGTCGTAGTCTCCCATTCCCCGAAAGTGTGATCGATACGCTCAAGTACAACCGTGAACTCTTTACCACAGTATTTGCAGATTCCCTTTTGGTAGCCTTCCTCTGCACATGTCGCTTCTTGTACTTCTTCCCAGTTATCACATGCATGATCAGCCAGTTTATCATCCGGAATAAAACCGCATACTTTGCATGTAGTAGGATGCAGGCAAGTTGCCATATCCCATGCATGGCCTAGCGGCTCTCCTTCTTTCTCACCGCATACTGAGCACGTCTTAGGTTCTGTGCATGTTGCTTCCACCCACTTATGTCCTAATGCTTCACCCTCTGTCTCGCCACATTCCGAACATGTCTTAGGTTCTGTGCATGTTGCTTCCATCCATTTATGCTCATGACCGCAACCAGAAAGTACCATTACAATCATGAATGATAAAATAGGTAACAAATACTTTTTCATATTATTTCTCCCTTTTTTTCTAATATCACGATATGACTTGTTCCACAGTATTTGCAGGCTACTGCTTCGATGCTCTCATCAAGTGAAATCGGTGCGCCGCATGCCGGGCAAGTGAATTCGGAAATCTTCATATCTTCATTTCTCAATATGCTACTGATGCTTTTGCGAGTTTTGTGTTGATCCTGCCCATTACCTCTGTGTAGTAGACTAACTCTTCGTCGGAAAGGTCATCTTCCATCGCGTCCATCTTCTCCATAGCATCGGCGTATTTCTGCATATAGTCTGCATACTCCGCCATTAAGGACATAGGATTGTCGGACTTTGAATAGGTGTCCATAAAGTCGATGTATTCGTCAATGAAC
>OMVU01000023.1 GCA_900314565.1 uncultured Eubacteriales bacterium | reverse complement strand
ATTATACCAAAAAAGGGAGGTCAATGCTCTTTTTATTTGAATCTCCCGTAAAATCAAGGTTTTTGAAATATAAAACAGGTAGTAGATTTGACACTACCTGCGTGCAGAGGGAAGTCGATGTATGTAATAATACGGATAGTACCTGCTGCGCAAAGATGATTCCGCCGCTTTGGCAGGCAGCACCGTCAGATAGGACCTATCAGAGAAGAAAGACCCAGGTGATCCATGAAAACGATTATTGAACTCTATGACGAGCGCCCCATCGAGAACGTCCTCGGAGCGGAAGTATTTCGCCCGAAGGAACTTGTCATCCTCTGTCCGGCGGAGGTCGAATCGACAAATGTGCTGGCGAAATCCCTCAGAAAATATTTCGAGCACCGCGGCTGTCCCATCAAGGTCACGGTCGTGCCCGTCAGTCTGCTGGATGCAAAAAAGGTCGAGAAACAGCTCCGCCGCGTGATCGAGACCCGGGAGGACTGCGTGATCGACATCTCGGGAGGCACGGACGCAGCGCTCTTCGCTGCTGGCTGTGTGGACCCGGACGTGCCGGTCATCACCTACAGCCGCAAAAAGAATACGTTCTTCGAAATACGGAACGCGCCCTACGCAAGAAATCTGCCCTGCAACGTGCATCTTGACGCGGAATCCTGCTTCCTTATGGCGGGCGGGACGATGCTTCCCGGCCGTGAGGATAACGAAACGCTCAGGGACCGGCTTGACGAGATCGACCGGCTCTTTTCCGTTTTCAAAAAGTACCGCAGGATCTGGAACCGGCAGATCTCCTATATTCAGCAGATCTCCTCGTCAGAGTCCGGAGAGCTCATGGCGGAAGGCGCACGCACGGTCAAGTCCGGACGGGGGAGCGTGACAGTGGAGGAGGAGCTTCTGCTGGACCTTGCAAATGAAAACCTTATTCATGACCTTGCCCTGACGGATCAATCGGTTTCTTTCCGTTTCCCGGATGAGATGGTCCGCTTCTGGCTCAGGGATATCGGCTCGGTACTCGAGCTGCAGGTCTACCGGTCCGCAGTGCTGGCAGGATGCTTTGACGATGTCGTCCTTAGTGCAGTCGTGAACTGGGAGGGCGGAACGAGTCAGCGGGATGCGGTCACCAACGAGATCGATGTTGTGGCTGTGCGCGGGATCTCCCCGGTATTTATCAGCTGCAAGACAAGTGAGATCAGGACGGAGGCTCTGAACGAGCTGGCAGTCCTTCGGGACCGGTTCGGTGGAAAAGGCTCCCGGGCGATCATTGTCACTTCCGCGAATCCGTCGAGAGGCAGGGCACTCATGCGCATGCGGGCCACTGAGCTCGATATTGAAGTCGTCGAGTGGAGCGACGTGCAGACGGAGAGGCTCGTGACAAGGCTGCAGATGAAAGTGTGATTTGTCTTTTGCCTGCATGGCAGGACACTGTATTGTGCAAAAGAAGTCCTTTTCAGAACGAAAGCAAGGATTTATAATCGATATTGCGGGGTGGATATGACCGTCCTCCCCAGATCAGTTCCTGTGGCAGAGAATTCTGCCACGACAGCATGATACCTGTGCAGCCGAAGCACTTTATCACAGTGTGAGAAGACTCCCGGTTCTGCCGGCGGCTGGAAAAACAGTTCCTGTTCGTTCCAGTGGCGGGTCTTATCAGACTTGTCTCAGCGGGAATTCGATTTCCTTCTAAGATAAATGACCGGAGTAAAAAAGGTCTTCCGGCGGCTTATGTATCTGGAAAACTAAGGAGGTAGAGACTATGGCAGTAAATCGTTTCGTCCTGAACGGAATTTCCTATCACGGACATGGCGCAATCAAGGAAATCCCGGGCCTCATCAAGGCGAGAGGCTTTAAGAAAGCTTTCGTGGCTTCCGATCCGGATCTTGTAAAGTTCGGCGTAACGGCGAACGTTACGAATCTTCTTGAGGAGAACGGTATCGAGTACACTCTGTATTCCGACATCAAGCCGAATCCGACGATCGAGAATATTCAGCACGGTGTTGAGGCTTACAAGGAGTCAGGCGCTGACATGATGATCACGATCGGCGGCGGTTCTTCCATGGATACCGGTAAGGGAATCGGCATCATCATCAACAACCCGGAATTCGCGGATGTCCGCTCTCTTGAGGGCGTAGCTCCGACAAAGAAGCGCACGGTCTTCACGATCGCTGTCCCGACAACGGGCGGAACAGGTGCTGAGTCTACGATCAACTACGTTGTAACGGATGTTGAGAGAAAGAGAAAGTTCGTCTGCGTAGACCCTAACGACATCCCGGATATCGCAGTCGTCGACCCGGATATGATGTCCTCCATGCCGAGAGGCCTTACGGCTTCCACAGGTATGGATGCTCTGACACATGCAATTGAAGGCTATACAACAGCCGCAGCATGGGAGCTGTCCGACTGTCTCGACCTCGAGGCGATCAAGCTGATCGGCAAGAACCTGCGCAAGGCTGTCGCAAATGATCCGGACGGCCGCGAGGGTATGGCGCTTGCTCAGTATGTGACGGCGATGGCTTACTCGAATGTCGGTCTCGGAATCGCACATTCCATGGCACACACTCTGGGCGCAGTCTATGACACACCGCACGGCGTCGCATGCGCGATGATGCTCCCGATCGTCATGGAGTTCAACGCAGAAGCTACAGGCACAAAGTTCAAGGATATCGCTGAGGCGCTCGGCGTCGATACGACAGGCATGGATCAGGCGGCTTACAGGAAGGCAGCGGTCGATGCAGTCCGTCAGCTCTCCATCGATGTAGGTATTCCGACCAAGCTTGAGAAGCTCAAGGAAGAGGATCTTCCGTTCCTCTGCGAGTCCGCAGCTGCGGATGCGTGCGCACCGGGCAACCCGAAGCATGCAACGCTTGAGGACTTCGAGAAGATGTTCAGAAAGCTTATGTAATTTCATATAATATTTTCGCTCCGATGGCAGGGAGGCTGCAGGAAAGCACGCAGCATAAAGCCCTGTGCCTGAGGAGCACTGACAGGAACCGGGTGTTCGTGATGCGTAAGGTGCGCATGGAACACCCGGTTTTTGCGCGGCTCCGGATGCAGCGGACACTCTGGGCCGTGGAGCGGCCTGGAGCTGGATGTAATTTTGCTTTCATCTCTGATGCAGATTTTTCGTGCTTCCATCTCTGATGCAGAATTTTCGCGCACTCTTCTCTGACGCAGAATTCCCGGGATGAAAAAATGAGATGAATGTACAGGGTGAAACTTCTGTCTGGCGAGGGAGACAAAGTAAGCGTCACAGATTAAATTTAATCTGAATAAAGTGTTGAAAAGGCGGTTGAAATATGTCAAAATGAGCACAAAAGCATGTGTAAAAGCGTTCTGTCACAGCGCTGAACGACACCGCTCCAATTAAGTTTGCGGCAGTCTGCTTTGCATGATCTGGAGGAGAGTATGGGGTCACGGACAATCGGGCATACAAAATCGTGGAATTTTACAGCGCTCGAAGATTTAAATAATTCCGATTCGTTTGGAATCGTCTCAGGCCTGAACCTTGATTACTGCGGTAATGAAATCTGCAGTCCGGGGCATTTTTACGGACCGACGAAAAGACATTCGTATCTGATTCATGTGATCCGCGAGGGCAAGGGGATGTTCCGACGTCAGGATAAGGAATTTCACCTGGTAAAAAATCAGGCATTTCTGATCCGCCCCGAGGAAGTGACTTATTATGAAGCGGATTCTGAGGATCCCTGGCAGTATATGTGGGTAGGATTCCACGGATATGCTGCTGAAAAACTGGTTGAAAGGATAGGTTTTTCGGAGGATGATCCGGTCGTGTCATTCGAGAGTGTGGAGGGGCTTTACCCGATCATGATGGAGATGCTGGAAGCGTCACAGCTTACGTATTCCAACTATCTTATTCGCCTCGGCGGCTTTTTCCGTTTTCTCGGACGCATGATAGAATTGGGCGGGAAGCCCGGGGATCGGACAAAGCTCGAGTATCCTCAGGGCGTCTATGTAAAGCAGGCGATGCTCTTCATCATGTCGAATTATCCTGAAAAGATCAAGATCGATGCGCTGGCGTCCCAGATCGGTATTACCAGGAATTATTTGACGAAGAGCTTTCAGAAGGAACTGGGAGTGTCGCCTCAGGAATTCCTGATCAATATCCGGATGGAGCGGGCGGCTGAGCTCCTCACATCGACCTCTCTTCCCGTAAATGAAGTCGCCGCAAAGGTCGGGTATTCGGATGCGCTGGCGTTCTCCAAGAAATTCAAGGAAGAATATAATCTGAGTCCGAAGAGTTACAGAGAGACAAAGCCGGAGATCGCCCGTTCTTCCGCCAAAGGAGGATATGAACCGAAGAGACTCTGAAGACCCGGTCTGAGAGGGTCGACATAAGATCAGGACCGGTCATCCGGCATATTTACGGCAGAATTGGCGTTTCTCCAGTTTCTTGGGGAGACGCCATAAACGCTTTTAAAAGCCCGTGAGAAATGGAGCTGATTGGGGTAGCCGACGGCGGCCCCGATCTGGCTGACAGAATAGCGGGTCCGTTTCAGCAGTTCAGCCGCCTTGATCATGCGGTAACTGATCAGAAATTCCTGGGGAGATTTGCCGACGGCTTCCCGGAATATTTTTCCGAAATAGCTCCTGTTGAGGCCGGAGCTCTCGGCGATGTCCTCCACGGAAATGCTCAGCATGTAGTTATTTTCAATAAAAGCCAGAGCTTCCTTGATATAGAGGTCCTTGACTTTTCCTTCGGAGGGCTTGTATTCGCTGACAGATCTTGTCAGTGCATCAATGAAGATATAGAGGTGTCCGATCAGATGGAGAGGCGCCTCTTTTTTATTTTGCACGATATAGAGCATCTCGTCGCGCATCTTTTCTTCAAACTCCCGATGGACAGGATCATAGACCGGCTGATTGATGTTCAGGCCGGTAATCTCAAGGGCCTCCCTGGCCCGCAGACCGTCGAATTCCAGCCAGCAGTATTCCCAGGGGATGCGTTCATCCGCGATATATGTCGTGATCTGGCGGGGGGAGATCAGAAATCCCTGCCCTGCCCTGAGCACCGCCGTGTTATCGCGTCCCTTTCTGTCCTGCCACATGAAGGTGCCCTTTCCGCTCAGGATGTAGTGGAAAAGATAGTGATTTCGAATGGCGGGACCGAAGGAGTGGGCCGGATCGCAGTCCTCTCTTCCAAATTGATATAATCCCAGATCCACAAAATTTATGCTCGGAAATATGGTGAAATCCTGTGCCATTATAAAGCTCCTTCTGCTCAAATATGCCATAATGCGACGCAATATATATAAATCTGTATAAAAGCGGCAAAATGGTATAAAACCAGTGCCATAAGGCTATTATAAGTCGAATATTGTTATATTACAATGACTGATGACCGGATTTTGAGGCAGAGTATCAGCTGGAGGGCATGGATATGGAATGGAAAAGAAAAGCGGAAATCGTTGAGAACTGCGGTTTTTTTTCGGAAATGAAGAAAAAAAACGGGTCGGATACCTCCTTGGCACTGGATTTTTTCGGATTTGAACATTGTCTTCCCGGTCACAGTTACGGTCCCTGCGCAAGGAGTAATTATGTAATACACGTTGTGATCGACGGGAAAGGGATCCTCGATTACGGAGGGCGCCGATGGGAGATCGGGAAAGGGCAGATGTTCATACTGTTTCCCGGAGAAGTCACCACTTATTACGCCGATCAGGAAGATCCGTGGTATTACTGCTGGTTCGGATTTCAGGGAAATCCGGCAGACAGGATAGTGGAGAGCATCGGGTTTTCTTCACAGACGCCGGTATTATCCTTTGAAGGCAGTTCAATGGTCGAAAGCAAGATTAAAGAGATGCTGGATTCAAAGACCCTGACACTCGACGGACAGCTGCGCAGAAACGCGGAGATGATGCAGATCCTCTCGGATATGATCAGTGAGAGGACGGAGAAGACGGGCAATGAAAGAGGGCTGACGAGTTTTTCCTACTCCGAATATGCAGTCAGATACATCAACAATCATTTCTCTGAAAAAATACGGATCCAGGATCTGGCAAAACGCATCGGGATTTCAAGAAGCTATCTGGTCAAGCTTGTGAAACAGGTGACGGGGATGTCGCCGCAGGAATATCTGATCGAAATAAGGATGCGCAGAGCCTCTGATCTCCTTGGCAGATCCAATGATCCGATACAGAGCATAGCGGCAGAGTGCGGATATGACGACGCGCTGGCCTTCTCTAAAGTCTTTAAATCCAAGTTCGGCGTCAATCCGAGCGAGTACCGAATGCAGCACAACAAGACCTGTCCGGAGCAGACAGAGGACCTTGACTGATCTCCGGCGCAGAATTCCCGGGACAGGAGTCTGAGATGAATATGCGGAAGAAAATGCCAGTCACGGGTGCAGGGGGTCAGAGGAGTTGGCGAATTTATATAAAAGATCGTGCTCTTCCCTGTGCTGTTTGTGGAAGAAGAGTAGAGATGTCCCCGGATTTCGCTATCAAAATATCATAATTGAACAATAAAAGCCGGAAGACAATTCATATTTCTATAAATATGCTACATTTGTCCATTTTCTAATACATTTGTTCTCGTTAAAATAGTGATACTTAGTGATGCCTGCGATTTGCAGGATGCTTTCACACATAGGAGGGAAGTTTATGAAGATGAAAAAAGTGTTATCAACCGTATTGGCTTCGGCAATGGTTCTGTCTCTGGCAGCCTGCGGCGGCTCCGGCAGTTCCACCCAGGGTGGAGGTTCCGGCTCGTCTTCTTCCGGCGGCGACCTGACCATCAATATCTGGGATGCAAATCAGCAGAAGGGTATTCAGACGATCTGCGATGACTGGACAGCTCTGGGCAATCCCAAAGTCAAAGTTGAAGTTATTGACTGGGACAACTACTGGACACTGCTTGAAGCAGGCGCTTCCGGCGGACAGCTTGCGGATGTATTCTGGATGCACTCTGACTATTCTCAGATCTATATGGAGAATGACATCCTGCTGGATCTCACAGGCTACATTGAAAAAGACGGCGTAGACATGAGCATTTATTATCCTGACATCGCTGCGATCTACAAACGTGACGACGGCAAGATCTTCGCTCTTCCCAAGGATCATGATACCATCGCGCTTCTTTACAACAAGGCGCTCTTTGATCAGGCAGGCGTGGAATATCCTACGGATGAGTGGACCTATGAGGATATGTATGAAGCTGCAAAGAAGATCACAGAGGCAACTCCGGATGACACCTATGGCTACGCTCTCAACACATCCAACGATCAGGACGGCTGGTACAACTACATTTATTCGTACGGCGGAAATGTAGTCAACACAGAAAAGACGGATACGGGCATTGACTCCGCAGAGTCCAAGGCTGCTATGGAAATGGTCCGCAAAATGCTCACTGTCGCAACACCGCAGGCAGTCGTTGCAGAATCCGGCACAGATTCTCTGTTCCAGTCCGGAAAGGTCGGCATGATCACACAGGGTTCCTGGATGATCAACTCTTTCTACACAGCTGAGAACAGCAAGGATTATGCATGGGCGCAGATTCCTTACTGCGACAGGAACGGTGACGGAAAGTGCCAGAAGGACGAGAGATGGAGCTGCTACAACGGCCTTGGATGGGCGGCAGCAGCAAACACAGGTAATCCCGATGCAGCAGCAAGCCTGATCGAGTATCTCTGCTCCAAGGATGCACAGGTCAAGCAGGCAGAGCTGGGCGTTACCATGGCCGGTATCCCCGGAATTTCTGAAGCTTTCGCAAACGCTTTTGAGGGCATGGATGTTTCCGCATTTACAAAAGTTGAAGAAGACGGCACACTGTACGCTCGTCCCGGCACACGTAATTCCGGCGTATGGCAGACTCCTATGAAGCAGGCTGGCGGCTTCCTCGATGCATGGCAGGATGTTGAGAATCCGCAGGCTATGTCCGATGCATGCGACAGAGTCGCAAAGATGATCCGTGACGCTATCGCTGCAGAGAAGTAAAGATCTGTGACACTGCAGGCAGCAGTGACCTGATCTTATCTGTATCAATATCTGAAGTTTTACGGGCTGCCGTCATACGGCGGCAGTCCGTATACAGGTCTTTTCATGAAAAGGGGGCAAAGCATGAAAACAAAGACAAAGATGACGCCCAGAGCAAGGAATGAGGCGTTATGGGGATATGCTTTTGTGGCGCCTACCTTGATCGGATTGATCATTCTGAACTTTTATCCGGCCATTAATACGGTATATCAGTCTTTCTGTAAGACCGGTGATTTCGGAAAAGGCAATACCTTTGTAGGACTTGCCAATTATTCAAAGGCATTCTCAGATCCGGAAATCTGGCAGTCTCTGATCAATACGATAAAGTACGCCATCATCGAAGTGCCGCTGGGCGTTATAATCGCGCTGCTCCTTGCGGTATTTCTGAACGGAAAAATCAAGGGAGTTTCCGTGTTCCGTACAATCTTCTTCCTCCCGATGGTCTGCGCTCCCGCAGCTGTCGCGATGGTCTGGAAATGGCTCTACAACCAGCAGTTCGGACTGTTCAATAACATTCTCCATACGAATATTGCGTGGATCTCCAATCCGAAGATCGCATGGATCTCGATCGGTGTGATCGGTGTGTGGTCGATCATCGGTTATAACATGGTCCTGTTCATATCAGGACTGAAGGAGATTCCCGGCGATTACTACGAAGCGGCTTCCATCGACGGTGCGACCGGCATCAGCCAGTTCTTCAACATCACAGTCCCGCTGCTCAGCCCGACTACGTTCTTTATCGTACAGACCCGTGTCATCGGCGCCCTGACCATCTTCGACCTTATGTTCATGGTCATGGACAAGACGAATGCCGCTCTTCCCAAGGTCCAGTCGACTGTATATGTTTTCTATAAATATACATTTGATCAGGGAAATAAGGGCTACGGCGCGGCGATCGTTATGATCCTCGTCGCATTCATCATGCTTGTCACGGTCATCATGCAGCGTGCTGAGAAGCGCTTCGTATTCTATAACTGAGAAAGGGGGGAATGATTCATGGAAAGTGCAAGTAGCAAAGATATGATCAGAAGGATCATTGTATATATCATCCTGATCATCATGGCTTTCATCATGCTGGTTCCCTTCGCGTGGATGATCCTCACGGCGCTCAAGACCAACCAGGAAGCAATTTCAGTCGATCCCTTCTATATTTTCCCGAGCAACGGCTGGCATTGGGAGACATTCGGGGAGGTCTGGCAGAGCTACAACTTTGTGCTTCTGTATAAGAACACATTGCTCATGATCTTCTTCCGCGTTGTCTGCGCGTGCCTGACTGCCACCATGGCAGGCTACGCTTTCGGCAGACTTGAGTTCCCGGGAAAGAAATTCCTCTTCTCGCTCGTTCTGATCCAGATGATGATCCCGTCCACGATCTTCATCATCCCGCAGTACCTGATGGTATCGTCACTGGGATGGCTCAATACCACAGCGGGACTTGTATTCCCCGGTATTGTAACAGCCTTCGGAACGTATCTTCTGAAGACGGGCTACCAGGGACTGCCCAAGGATCTGGAAGAGGCGGCCGGTATTGACGGCTGCAACATCGGAATGAAATTCCTGATGATCATGATGCCGCTTACCAGATCATCCATGGTATCGCTGGGTATCTTCACCGCTCTGTTTGCATTCAAGGACCTTATGTGGCCCATGATCGTCTGCTCCAGCGTACAGACTACGACGCTTGCAGCCGGCCTTGCAAAGGCGCAGGGACAGTACGGAAGCAACTATCCGCAGATGATGGCAGCAGCGGTTCTCGCAGTCGTGCCGATGATCGTGATCTATGTGATCTTCCAGAAACAGTTCGTCGAAGGTATCGCTACCTCCGGTGGAAAGCTGTAATCGGACAGTGATCCTTTAAAAGGGGATGCCGCAATAAGCGAAAAGGATTGATCCGGCGCTTGTGCGGCATGCCCTTTTTAAATTGCTTTGAATTCGCAGGGATTTATACAGATTTTTTCCTGGCTGCCTATTTAAAGCACTTATTATTCCAACGAGTGCAATTTGAAGAGGTTCGTGCTGTATAATGAGTCAGGGGACTGAAAATGAGTAAAAAGAACATACGCCTTGCCGACCGGCTCAAGGGTGAGAGAGAAAAGATCAAAGAGATTTCCGGTACGGGCAAAAAAATCGAATACATCTGGGATTATTACAAGCTCTGGATCATAGGAATTGTTTTCTTTATCTGGTTCGTGACATTTGCCGTTCGCCAGTACACGACAAATCTGCGGGATTACCGCTGTTTTATGATTTTTGCGAACACGTATGCCGATGCCGGTGATCATTCGAAGCTTTGGGAAGATTATATAGAGTATGCAGGTATTGATCTGCGCGAGGAAGCGGTGAGATTTGACGCGAGCTCTTATTTTGACTATCTTAAAGGCGTCACGGGAAACAGCTATTTTGAAGCTTTTGTCGCGTATGCGGACAGTGGGACGCTGGATGCGATCGTGATGGGAAGCGACTCCCTGACGGCGCTGGGCAGGACCGGAAGACTTCTGGATCTGAACAGTGAGGCCTGCGCTTCAATTCGGGCAAAATACGGAGACCGTTTTCTCTATGCGGTTCCGATTGATACGGAGTACAGCACAGAAGAAGTGCCTGTCTGCATAGACATCAGCGACAGCCGCCTTGTCAGCGAGTATGGGATTTATTCAGAACCATGCGCGATCGGTATAGGCGCTCTCTCGAAAAATGTGGAAGCGGTAGAACAGTTTCTGGATTTTCTTTATGCGCCTCAGTGAAAAAGCTGCGCCGCAGGGACGCGGCGGATCCCCGGGCAGTTCTTTGCCGGAAGGAGATGATTAGTATGCTCTACTATGTGACTTTGCTGCTGATGTTCTGGGCCCTGATCTATACATCAGCCAGATTCCTTCAATATTTTCGTATTGTTAAAAATTATAAAGAGGAGACGACGGCCGCCGTCGAAGAGGTGAGGAACCATGAGGCGTCCGGCCCAAAAGAGCCTCCTGCCCTTGATATTCTTCTCTCCTACGAGATCGGGGGCGAAGAGAAGAGTTCCGAAATCATTGTTCCTCAGGATCAGGCGGCGAAGTATCAGGTGGGGAACAAAGTGGAGATCCGCTATTATATGGAAGAAAACGGAACCGTGCATGTAGCCACAGCCGGTGATGCGCCGAAGAAGATCATGTACGCCTATCTTGCCGCAATCGTTCTGGAAATCGTGATCTATGCGGTGATCTGGCGCATATTGATGTAGTTTTTGGGGGGTAAGTAATGAACAATCTGATACAGGGCTTTTTGGATAATGACAGCTTCTTCGGCAGATTCATGACGAAGCTCGGCATCATTATTGCCGCCAATATTATGTTCGTGCTGCTCAGCATTCCTTTTTTTACGATCGGCGCCGGATTTTCTGCTCTTTATTACGTCATGTTCAGGACGCTCCGGGGAGACGGAGTGGTCAATCCGTTCAAGGAGTTCTGGGCCGGACTGAAGGCGAATTTTAAGCAGGCAACGATCTCCTGGATCATCTTTGTTCTGCTGATCGCTTTTCTCCTGACAGACATCCGGATCTGCAAAGCGGCCGGGGGGGCACTGGATCTGGTGAAGATCGGCGTGTATGCACTTGGCGCTGCGGCAGTCATCATCTATCTGTATCTTATTCCCGTGATGACCGTCTTTCGTGACACGCTGCCGCATCTGATTCGGAACACAGTCTATTTTCTTATCAAAAAGCCGTGGAAGACGGTGGTGATCCTCTTTTTTGACATATTCCCCTTTGTACTTACTTATTCGGATCTGCAGTCTCTTCCACTCTATGCATTTCTGTGGGTACTGTGCGGTTTCGGTCTTCAGGCCATGCTCGGGGCGACGCTCCTTCTGCCTGAATTTGCGCCTTACCTTGCCTCGAAAGAGGAGGAAGCCGGGGAAGAAGCCGCAGAGCCCGAGAGCCATATGAGGACAGAGGAGGAGATCCTCGAAGACATGCGGAAGCTCGACGGGCTTTAATTGTCTGAATTGATACCAGACGGACAGGAGGAAGTGTATGGCGATCATTTATCATGAAAAATCAAGGATATTTCATCTTACAAATGATTATATCAGCTACATCATCTATGTGATGGAGAACGATCAGCTGGAAAACCTGTATTACGGAAGACGCGTTCACGACAGAGAGGATTTCTCTCATCTGCATCAGCTGTCCTGGAGGCTGCAGATGTCCCTCGTTCAGCCGGATCCGTCCAATCTCTCGATGCACTTTGTGCGCCAGGAGTATCCTTTCTACGGGACCGGTGACTATCGCTCTCCGGCGGGGGAGATCCGCCTCGCCAACGGAAGCCGTGTGTCCGATTTTAAATTCAGGACCTATGCGATCTTTCCGGGGAAACCGGGGCTCCCGGGACTGCCGGCGACGTATGCGGAGTCGGAGGACGAGGCGGAGACACTTGAGATCACGCTCACCGATGAGGTGAGCGGAACAGACATGGTCCTGTCTTATACGCTGTTCCGCGATTATCCTGTCATCACCCGCCACACCCGCTTTACCCAGACCGGGGATGAGCCGGTCATGCTCGAGAGAGCGCTCTCTGCCAGTGTCGAGTTCCTTGATATGGATTATGAGATGCTGCAGCTGTCCGGTGCATGGGCAAGAGAACGGCATGTCTATACGCGCAGGCTGGAACGCGGGCTCCAGGGAATCCAGGGACTTGCCGGAACGACCGGCGGAGCGGAGCAGAATCCGTTCATTGCCCTCATGCGGCCGGGGACAACGGAGAAGACCGGGGAAGTCTACGGCTTTTCGCTGGTCTACAGCGGAAATCATCTGGAACAGGTCGAGGTGTCGACGTTTGACATGACCCGTGTCCTTCTCGGCATCAATCCCCGGAACTTCTCCTGGAAGCTCTGCAGGGGGGAGACTTTTACGACGCCGGAAGCCGTTCTCGTCTACTCGGACCAGGGCCTGGGCGGGATGAGCCGGACTTACCACGACCTGTACAGGACCCGCCTGGTGCGCGGAGAGTGGAGAGATAAAGCCCGTCCGATCCTTCTCAATAACTGGGAGGGGACCTATTTTGATTTCACTGAGGAGAAGCTTCTTGCAATGGCGAAGAAGGCGAGGGAACTCGGAGCAGAGCTCTTCGTGCTGGATGACGGCTGGTTCGGGAAGCGAAATAACGACTGGGCGGGGCTTGGCGACTGGTTCTGTAATCTGACGAAAATTCCGTCAGGCATCGACGGACTGTCCGAAAAGATGGAGGAGATCGGTATAAAATTCGGCCTCTGGGTAGAACTTGAGATGGTCAACAAGGACAGTGACCTCTACCGCGCACATCCGGATTGGATGATCCAGGCACCCGGGCGGTATCACTGTCAGGGAAGGCACCAGCATGTGCTCGATTTTTCGAGACAGGAGGTCGTCGACTGTATCCATGATATGATCGCAAAGATCCTTTCGACATCGAAGATTTCCTATGTGAAGTGGGACATGAACCGCTATATGACAGCGTCCTTCAGTCCTGCTCTCCCGGCAGACCGTCAGGGAGAGATGATGCATCGCTATATATTAGGCGTCTACAGCCTTTACGAGCGGCTTATCGGCGAATTTCCGCACATTCTGTTCGAGTCGTGCGCAAGCGGCGGAGGCCGTTTTGATCCGGGCATGCTCTATTACGCGCCCCAGGCCTGGACGAGCGATGACACGGATGCCTCCGAGAGATGCAGGATCCAGTACGGTACATCCTATGTCTATCCTCTTTCCATGATGGGAGCGCACGTGTCGGCTGTTCCGAATCATCAGCTCGGCCGGACGACGCCGCTCTCGACCCGCGGAAATGTCGCGATGTTCGGTACTTTCGGCTATGAGCTCGATGTCCTTGCGATGACGGAGGAGGAATCCGCGGTCGTGAAGGAGCAGATCATCCGGATGAAGAAGTACCGGGAGATGATCCAGCTGGGCAGCGATTTTTATCGTCTTCTGGATCCTTTTAAGGGAAATGAGACAGGCTGGATCTGTGTGGCGAAGGACAGGAAGAGCGCGCTGGCCCTCTTCTGTCAGACGCTGAACCGGGTCAATGACTCCTGGATCCGCTTCAGGCTGGACGGCCTTGACGCGGATGTCTGCTACAGGGTGAGATACAGTATCGGGGAAGAGACCCGCGAATACACGGCGTGGGGCGATGAACTCGTAAATATCGGGATTCCGATCGACCGTGCTGATCTGAACACACAGGGAGGAGATTTCGCATCGATTCTCTATGAGCTTTGTGCGGAATGAACATTTGCAGCAATGCTCCGGAGAACAGAACAGAGCTGAAATAAAGACCCCCCGGGACATCGAACAGACGATGTCCCGGGGGGTTCTTTATGCTGCAGGAACGCCGGGGAGTTCCTGAGGAAGTAAGCGTTTTACGCTTCACGATCAAATCTTCTTGATGAGTTTCAGAATATTCTGCCCGTCCTTATATTCGTATACCATATCGTCCACAGATTTCTTCACCATGAAGATGCCGAGACCACCGATCTGTCTGTCCTCCGCCGACAGCGTTACGTCCGGATCCACCTTCTCCAGAGGATTATACGGGATACCGTTGTCTGAGAGCGTAATGGTACAGATCCCGTCTCTGATATCGATGTCGACCACGGCATTGCCGCTTCCGCTCCCGTACGCATAGTTCGCAATGTTGACGAACATTTCCTCTACGGCCAGATCGAGCTGCATCTGGGCCTTCATCGGGCAGCCGGCCTCTTCCAGAGCACCGTCAATAAAAGCGAGGACTGAATCAAGATTTTCTGTTTTTGCGGGAATCGTCATGGTTTTTCCGTCCCTCCCATAGTAGCGTATGCAGAGCATCGTGATATCATCAAATTGCGGGGCAGATCCAACGAAATCGTTGATCCCGCTTTTAACATTCTTCAGGATGACAGTGGGCGTTTCATCCGGGGCCTTATTTAACGCGCTGAGCATTCGGTCGGTCCCGAACAGCCGGGAATTCGCGTCTGTCGCTTCCGTGACGCCGTCCGTGTATAGGAAGATGCTGTCTCCCGGACAGAGCTGCAGGTCATACTCCTTATAGCGGATCCCATCCATACCTCCGACGACGAAGCTGTGTTTGTCCCTGTAGATCTCAAAACCGCCTCCGGTGCGCTGGATGGCCGGATATTCGTGTCCGGCGTTGGCCGCCTTCAGTTTTCCGGTAGAGAGCTCAAGGATACCGAGCCACACCGTGACGAAAAGTTCCGCCTTGTTGCTCTGGCAGATGCTGTGATTGACGCGTTCCAGAACAGAGGAGGGCGTGGCGTTTTCCAAAAAGGTGAAATTGTTGATCAGGATCTTGGAGGCCATCATAAAGAGAGCAGCAGGAACGCCTTTGCCGGAGACATCAGCCATGACGAGGCCGAGATGGTCGTCGTCGATCAGGAAGAAGTCATAGAAGTCTCCGCCGACCTCCTTCGCCGGATCCATGGATGCGAAGATCTCAAATTCCTGACGGTCAGGGAAAGCGGGGAAGATACCGGGAATCATTCCCTCCTGGATCTGGCTTGCCATATTGAGTTCTGTATGAATACGCTCCTTCTCGATCGTGACGTTGGTAAGATCCTCCATATAATTCTCCATATCTCTTTCCATATCGGCCAGAAGGAGA
Organism: uncultured Eubacteriales bacterium; assembly: GCA_900314565.1. Classification (GTDB taxonomy): domain Bacteria; phylum Bacillota; class Clostridia; order Lachnospirales; family Lachnospiraceae; genus Chordicoccus. The sequence goes on along the minus strand of OMVU01000023.1, from coordinate 28,832 downwards.
CTGAGATTTTCGATCTCGTCACCTGTGGCTATGTTGAGACGGGAGAAATGGCTGGTGCCCAGCGTCTCATTTCTGTGATCGTCCATATATAGCGAGGCAGCCTCTGCAATCCTGTCGATCGGCTCGACAACTGTCCGCCGCATTTGGCGCCCCATGAAGAGGGCGAGCAGGATGGTTATGAGGAGAATTGCGGCCAGGTACTGGAACGTGAAGCTTTTTATTCCTTCTCTGATGTCGGCAAGTGAAATATCCGCGAGGACAAATGCTACGACCTTACCGTCACTGTTCCTGAGCGGGGTGGCGGTGGTACAGAGCCATCCGTAATTCCTGGTCTTTCCGATGGCATAGAGCATTCCCTCTCCGTCCCAGTTCAGAAAATCAGCGATTTCATCTCTCTTCGCACTTTCCCAGTCACCGGGGTGAAGGCGTACCGCCTCATTGTCATCCGGATCGGAAATGTAGATGAGCGCCCCGGATTCCAGATCGTACGTTCCCAGATAGAGCGCGGAGACTTCCGAGGTATCCAGAAAATCATGGAGGACTTCCATGGATGATCTGTAGACTTCGCTCTCTTCGAAAGCGGCAAAGTGCGCACGATATTCTTCTGTTCCGACTGCCTGACGCTCTTCGTCCGAGAGAGACCGGTAGGTCTCCAGGATCTCCTCTGAGAAGTCCCTGACGTCTACGATCCTGTCCAGGGTCCGGCTTACGCTCTGGGTAAGATTAAAACCGGAAGCGATATATTGTTTCGAAAGAGTACTGGTATACAGAGATAATCCTAAGAGCAGCGTGACGAACCCGAGTATGGCTGAGACAAAGATGGTCGCCCGTGTTACGCGTCCGCCGAGAGAATAGTGCTGTCGCTCAAAGATGTTCATTTCTCTGACGCTTTTATCCGGCAAGGAACATCCCTCCTTAAAATACAGATCAGGCAGAGGATACTTCCGCTCTTTTTCTGATCAAATACCATTCTAACAGAGATGAGAAAGAATTGCCATAAGACTGCTCATTTTTTCAGGAGAAGAGCGTTCCGGCTGCCGCAGGAAAAGCGGAGACGGTCATCCGCGCACCACGATACAGTCGTAGCGGATCGCTTTTCCTTTAATAGAGTAAGCCGGTCTTATGCCCGCAAGGAAAGGCCCTTTGAGAGGGCGCTTGATCACGATCCTCCTCGGGTTCGCACGGACTGCGGCAGCAAGAAGGGCGGACTCGTCTGCACAGGGGTTTTCCAGCATCTGCAGCATCTGCAGTTTCTTGGTGATGAGCCCGCTCTTCCGGCGTGCCGGAAACATCGGATCAAGATAGATAAGGTCCGGTGCATACGTGACGTACGGAAAGGCTCCGGGCTCCGGATCCTGACCGGAGGTCGTTTCCTCCCCCTTTGAACGGACGGGAAGTTCCCGGAAGGCAGAGAGGACTGCAAGACTGTCTTCCCTGTGCAGGATCATGCGGTTCGTGATGTCAGAGAGAGCACCGGAACTGTCGGAAGATTGGCTTTTGCGCAGCGCGCTGTCCAGAAGTTCCGCCGTTATGGGATCGTATTCGAAGAGATGGACCGTATACCCCATCGCTGCGAGCAGCAGGGAATCGTCCCCGAGACCGGCTGTGCAGTCGATCGCAACGGGGCAGGGCCCCGGATCCCTGAGCTTCGCCGCGCGGACGAGGAGTTCTGCAGGCAGCTTTCCGGGCAGAAGGCGGCTCTGCATATGTGTGAAGTCCCCGCGGAGAGTCATTTTTCCGTCGAACAGGGAAAGTCCGTCCGCATCCGGAACGAGCGCGAGACCGAACGTCTCCCCGATTGCTTCCGGGTCCCGGCAGACCGGGAGGCCCAGACGCACGGAAAGCCGGTCCGCGCTGTCTTCGAAGACAGGGTCCCGGATCAGGATACAGACCGCAGTGTTTTGTTCCCCGGAGCGGGTGCTTAGGTTCTTTTTCCTCATAGTCTTTTATCTCAGCGGCGGCTTTCACTTCAGCGATGCCGGTTCTTCCGGCCGGGCTTATGAGAACTGAAATTCAGTGTATTCAGATATAGCTCACGGTCTCTTCAAGCGGCTTGCGGTTTCCGTGGTTCGGAAGCGGACCGGCGCCCTCCGCCGCATATCCGAGGTCGAGGAGCATGACGATCTTTTCATTTTCCGGAAGATTCAGATCTTTCGCGAGCCGGTCCGGATCAAAGCGGTTGAGCCAGCAGCTGTCGACGCCTGCGTTGTACGCTGCAAGCGTAAGATGCGTCGCGACGATGGTGGCATCCTCTGTGCCTGAGCTGTACACGTCGCCCGGATACGTGTATACGTCGTCCGCGTTGTAGGCGACGATCAGGACTGTCGGGGCACCGTAACGGCAGGGAGTCACGGCATCTATTTTTGCGAGCGCTTCTGCGGAACGGGCAACGTAGATGTGCTGTTCCTGAAGGTTCTTTGCGGTCGGAGCCAGGCGGCCGGCTTCGAGGATTTCGGTCAGCTGCTCGTCAGAGATCTGCCGTTCGGCATATTTTTTGCAGGAATAGCGATTTTTGATGACTTCCGTGAATTCCATGGGATCCTCCTTTGATCATTCAATGCAGACAGACTTTTGCAGGAGCCTGTTCAATGGTAAAGACGCCTGCAAAATGTACTATCGCGCTGCGATCCGCAGTTTTCTTTGGATGTGAACGCGCATTCTGCCGACGGATTTTTTCAGCTAAGAGTAGTATACAGTATCCGGGCGGAAGGGTCAAAATCCTGATTCATTTTGAGATGAGCGGTTTATTGTATCGGCTCATGGAGCTTCTTTATGGACCCGTGCAGGCTTTGAATTTACAGGTCTGACAGGAAGTGCAGACTGCTTGACTGGACCGTTTTGAACGAATATACTGTAAGTAATTTGGGCAGTGAGATCAATGCGAAAAGCGAACAGGTACAGATGTATGTCCGATTGCCGCTGCGAAACGAAAGGACTTCGGAAATCAGGGAATCAGCATGGAAACGAGATTAAAACGGTGGCAGAGGATCGCGCTCGGAGCCGGGCTTCCGGCGGCAGTCATTTTTGTCTGCGTGCTCCTTTACCGGGGGCTGTGGAATGTGCCGTGCCCGTACCTTGCGCTGACCGGTCTTTATTGTCCGGGATGCGGGACAGGGCGCGCGCTGAAAGCCCTTGTTCACGGGCGGATCGGGGAATCTTTCCGGTATAACAGCATGCTGTACATCCTGGGAATACCTTTCGGGGGGATCCTCATCCATGAATATCTGAGACTTGTTTTCCCGGGGATGGGTCTTCGTCCGGTCTGTCTTGGAAGAAGGGTCGAGCTTGGATCATTGACCGTGATCGTTCTTTACTGGATCCTTCGGAATATACCGGCGTTTTCATTTCTCGCGCCCGCGTAACGGACGGCAGGTTCGCGGGGCGTGCGGATAAAGAGTTTTCTCACTCGTAAGAGTTTGAAATAAAGACAGAGAGTGTGCGGAATGGGCCGCACAGGATTCTTAAGAGCAGGGAGGAAAATAGTATGGCAAATTGCAAGAACTGCGGAGCAGAGATTTCTCCGCTTGCTAAGGTGTGTCCGTACTGCGGAATGCCGCAGCAGGTCCAGGAGGAAGATCCGTTCGACCAGACACAGGCATATATACCGAACCAGGGCCAGCCCTCGGGCGGTAATTATAACTCGCAGCCTGCAGGGAACGGCTATGGCAATCAGTCAGCCGGCGGTTATAACAACCAGCCGGTAAGCAACTATAACAATCAGCCGGTCAATAATTACAACAACCAGCCGGTCAATAACTACAACAACCAGCCTATGGGAAACGGCTACAACATGAATGGCGGACCCGGATACGGAATGGAGCAGAGACCGGCGCCTATGCCGACCGGCGGGATGATCGCGCTCTCTATCGTCGCTATTCTGTTCTGCACGATCGGCGGGATCGTTACTCTGGTAAAGACGATTAATATCAACAATGCGATGACCTATGCGGAGCAGCAGGCGAGATATGCTTCTGCAAAGAAGTGGGGCATCGCCTCTATCGTAATCGGTATTGCACTGTCCGTCCTGGTCTTCATCGGTCAGATGGCACAGGCCGGCGTGTTCTGAGACTGAACAGACGGCCTTCCGGGATATTTTCTTTACATGAGCAGCGGTTCAAAATCCGGTGGCAGGGCTGCCAGCGCGATCCGCGCAAGGATATCCGGAGAGGTCCTCATGTCCTCATGCAGCCAGCAGAGGAAAGCGTTGAAGACGCCGCCGACATGATAGTAAAAGTGAATTTCTGACCGTGCCGAACAATTGTCCTTTCGGGCGAAGAAGTAGGAATTCATGATTTCAAGAAGAAGAAAAGAGAGGTTGTTCCGATCCAAAAGGAGCAGCTTCTCTTTTTCTTTTTTAAAAGTCCGGAAAATGATGCGGAGATATTCCTCGTTATCGGGTCGTCTCTCGTGCGCCTCTGCAAAACAGCGCTCAAGAAGGCGCTGATAGTAGAACCTGGCGATGTCCTGCCGGCTGTGGAAATGACGGTAATAGGTCGAGCGGTTCACGCCGGCCAGATCCGCGATCTCGCTGATCCGGATGTTCTCGAAATCTTTTTCTCTGAGGAGAATGAACATGGCCTCGACGATATAGTCGCACATCATGTCGGAAGTGTTATTTTTTATTCTCAAGAAAGTATCCTTTCCCGCTGAAAGAAGCAGGCGCTTACGAAACGCTGAAAGCTGTTCGGAACGGAACTGTATTGAAGGACAGCGCTTCGCAGTTACCTGTTAAAGAAAGCGGCATAAGTCTGTTTTTGTCGATGAAAAACATGCGGAAAAGAAATCTGCTTGTTCTCTGGTCCGGTGGAATTTATAATTAATTACAGGAAGTTCCGATACCAGTATTAAACAGCATTTGCTGCTTTTTCGCAATTGCCTGTTCGCGTGCCGGACTTGAAAGGAGAGGAAAGAATGCAGGGAATCGATAATCTGAACACGGAGCGGGCAGAAAAGCTCCACGACTACACGAATGGATATTATCCGGAATGGATCGAAGACCATGAATTTCAGCCTGTTTATGCAAAACTCGGTAAAATGATCACGGACAGGATCCCCTACAAGCTTGGCCTCAAACCGATCACAAAGTACGAGCCGGAGTGCACGGATTATCAGAAGAGCGAAGACAAGCTGAAGCTGATCCTGCCCTATGCGGCGAAACAGGCGATTCAGATCAGGAAGAAGGAGAAAGCGGCGAAGGCAGCGGGAAAAAAGGCGTGATGATCTGATGAAAGCAGCGAAGGCTGACGGGAAAAAATCCTGATGATCTGAAGAAGGCATGCGGTGGATGACTGCCGCGAAGATCCGGGGGCGCGGGATTCACCAGGTCCCCGGATGAATATACAGAAATTCAGACTTGCATCGTTAGGAGGGAAAAGCATGAAGACGAAAATTGCAGCAGCGATGATCGCACTCTGCGTTGCGCTCGTGCCGGCCATGCCTGCCTGGGCGAAGAACAGCGGCGAAAAGACAAAAGGCCTGCTTCCGGAGAGCGTCGAAGTCACGCAGGCGGCTGTCGATGAAGGGACAGTCGACGAGGGAGAAGTTCCTGTGGATCTCTACTCACAGAGAATGCTCTGGGGCACATGGGTGCTTGAGGATGAAGAGGCGTCTTTCAGTAAATATGTCGACGTGAAGATCGACGGGACGGACTATCAGCTCGAGGCCTTCCCGTCCGAATTCCTGCTCGGGACCGATACGGTGAAGCAGGCGTTATACGCAGGCAGGCTGCACGAGATCTTCGATGAGGGCACATATGCCAATGTCGGGTATGACTTCGGCCCGGACTGCAAGGTGAATAAGCCCTTTTCAATCAGTACGGACGGGAGCATCCATGATGGCGACCTCAAGCTCAGGACGGTCTTTGCCGTAAAGAACAGGACGCTCGCGATCGGCCTGGGAAATCTCCCGGAGAAGCCCAAAAAGGGAACGAAGATCGATATTACGGAGATCGACTATGAGATGGAATGGAAAGGTCCCAGGCTTGTGCTGTCCTATGGCGGGACTTCGGCAGCGTATGTCCCGTACTGCTATAAGGAAGACGATGACGGGAAAGTTTTCGTGGGTCATTCAGAGCAGCTCGTCTCCAGTATGAAGGATGGCTTCGTGCACATAAGCGTAGGTCAGGAGGATCCCGACTATATCGAGACGAAATATGACCCGAGGGTCCGGGCGGACTTTGAGTTTAAGGACGACGGGACTTACAGCATTAAGGACTACATAGGAAATGAATACACAGGCAGCTATTATTATTCCGGAGATGTGATCACACTTGCCGAAGAAAAAGGCGTGACGGTCATTGACATTGTGAGTTCTCCGTTCCGTTTTGAGTGGACCAATACACCTTCCCTGAGCTTTATCGTGGGCAAGGATAAGGCTCCGGCCTGCCTGGGCAATAAAGTTGCGTCGCTCCTTGACCAGGGGTATAAAACCAGTGAGAAATCTACGCAGAACGTTGCTTCCCGTCAGATCTATGACTTTACAGCGACGTATGGAAAGGTATCTTTCGATGTGAAGGCGATCAACCCCTATGAGAAGGAGATCCCGCTCGAGGAGTGCTTTGTCTGCTGTATCAGTGGGGATAAAGATTCCGGTGATTTCACGGTCAATGTAAGCTCGAGCAAGGGGTATGAGATCCTGCCCGGCAAGACGACATACATGCAGGTGAAGGACGCGTACAGTGACCTGCAGTCGGCCTCCCCGAGACGGCTGACGTATGCCGGTGCGAATGCCGGGTTCATTATAGATCCCATCAATCTGAATCTCGACACAGGTGAAGATCTCATCCCGTATGACAGTGAGAAGCGCGTGTCTTTCATTTTTGAAGATGACGTCCTCGAGGAGATCCGCATGTTCGCCCCTTCCTACCTGTATGCAGGCATGCAGGACAACGCGAGCGAGGATGATCTCGAGGATGCGGATGAGGACAAGATCGCCGCGGCCTCCAATAAGAGAAATGAAGTGCTTGAAAAGCTTACGAAAGCTTACGCGGATGCGGGGATCGATGTCCGGATCGATCCGGCTACCGGTGTGATCACCATGGGCAATGACATTCTCTTTGACGTCGACAAGTACGACCTCCTGCCGGATTCGGTGAAATACGTCAACGATGTGTTGACGGTGCTCGCCAATGTCATGCTCGATGCGGATGTCCGTGACTCGATCGAGGCCGTGGAGATCGGCGGGCATACAGACACGAACGGAACGTATGAAGACAACTATATTCTGTCGACCAGGCGTGCCCGGTCAGTCTATGACGCCTTCGTGGACGGGGAAAATGATCTGACAGAGGCGCAGATGAAGGATATGAGAGAGCTTCTTGTGACGAAAGGCTACTCCTACACATCCCCGGTCTATGACAAGGATGGGAAGGAGGATCAGGAGAAGTCCAGACGTGTGGAGATCCGGTTCTTTATAAAGATCGACTGATCGCAGTCTGAGATCCCACGGACTGCCTGCGAAGAAAAGTTTCTATGTAACATAAGCGGAATGTAGTATTTGAAGAAAGTGTGAGAAAATGAAAGCAATCTTAGTGAACGGAAGCAGAAGAGAGAAGGGCTGTACCTTTACGGCATTGAGCCTGATCGCAAAAGAGCTGAATGCGGCGGGGATCGATACAGAGATTTATTTCATCGGGAAAAAAGTGATTGACGGAAAGGTCGATGAAGCCGTGAAGGAAGTCGGAGAAGCACTTTCTGACGCGGACGCGTTCGTCGTAGGGTCTCCTGTCTATTACGCGTCTCCGTCAGGGGAGAGCCAGATGTTCCTGGACCGCCTTTTCATGCAGTACGGGAAGGATCTGAAATTCAAGCCGGCGGCAGCGGTCGCTTCCGCAAGGCGGGCGGGCACGACTGCGACGCTCGACGGGCTCAATAAGTATTTTATGATCAACCAGATGCCGGTCGTCTCCTCCACATACTGGAACATGGTCCACGGCTATACGCCGGAAGATGTCATGAAGGACGAGGAGGGGGTGCAGATCATGCAGAACCTGGGCCGGAACATGGCCTGGCTCCTTCAGTGCATCGAGGCAGGAAAAGCGGCAGGAATTGAGCATCCGCAGGAACCCGCAACTGTAAGAACGAATTTTATACGGTAAATGCGTACGGTACGGCAACAAACGCTCAGGGATTCGTTGGGAATTAAGCCGAAAGAGTGATGACCCTAAATCCAGCGCCTTTTTCTCGGAGCAGAATTTGGGAAAAGGAGAGTACATTATGAAAATTTTATTTACGATCCCGACAGAGGACGGAGTCAGAGAGCGCTTTCAGGGCATTGCGCCCCACGCGGAATTTGTGTTCGCGGACAGCAGTGAACTTTCGGAGAGCGATATTGAGAGTGCGGATATCCTGATCGGCAACGTCCCGCCGACGATGCTGCATGCCCCGGCGGGGCTCAGATTCTTCCAGACGTACACTGCGGGTGCAAATGCCTATACGGTACCGGGTGTTCTCGCCCCGGAGACAGTCCTCTGTAATGCGTCCGGAGCCTACGGGGTTGCCCTTGCAGAGCATATGCTCGCACAGCTCCTCATGGTCATTAAGAAACTGGATATTTATCTGGACGCCCAGAAAGAGCACAGCTGGATCGATGCGGGTCCGGTCCGCGGAATCATCGGGTCTGTGACCCTTGTGGTGGGCGCAGGCGATATCGGAACCCAGTTCGGAAAGCGGATGTCTGCGCTTGGCAGCCGTGTGATCGGGATCCGCCGTCATAAGGCGGAAGCGCCGGAGTGGATGGCGGAGTCCGGAACAATGGAAGACATCGGGAAGTGGATCGGCGAGGCGGATTTTATTGCCTGTTCGCTGCCGGAGACGCCGGAGACGAACCGCATGATGAACGGTGATATGTTATCCCGCATGAAAAAAGACGCGATCCTGCTCAATATCGGACGTGGGACACTGGTAGACACGGAGGCCCTGATCAGCGCACTGCGGAACGGGGATCTCGGCGCGTATATCACGGATGTTACGGACCCGGAACCTCTGCCTTCGGACAGCCCGCTGTGGGACTGCCCGAATGTCTACATTACACCGCATATATCCGGGAATTATCATTTGCATGATACCTATGAGCGGGTCATTGCGATCGCGGAGCGCAATCTGAAAGCCTTCCTGGCCGGAGAAAAGCTGCTCAATGTCGTGGACCGGGAGACCGGGTACAGGAGATTTGAGGGATAAGGCGATCGACGGAACGGTCAGGTCCTCAGACGGATTGCAGCCGCGCAAAAAGGAAGGTGTTCTGCCCCTGCACGGCGTAGCAGGAACGTGAGGCGCTGAGGGTGCGGCATGGCAGCTGCAGGAACGCAGAGGCGTTCATGAAACCAATATTGTCTTTAACAGTACAGCGGATGATGGAAAGAACAGGCTTACGATGTTCCTCATCCGCTTTTTTTGCCGGAAAATTGGTGAAAAATGGCGGAAGGAATCCACTCTGTACAGAATTTCCTTAAAATGATAAGATAACGGTACCTGAGTCTTCCATGGAAACAGGACGTCCGCTGCTGCAGAATGCCATGTATGCAGCGGAGCGTCCGGCACTTCATGCACAGGATATGCATGGTAAAAGCCGGCGGAATCATTTGAGCCGGTTGTACATGAGAAAGGGTCATTTTATGAAAAACAAGAAAAATCTGGCGCTCATATCGCTGATTCTCGGTATAGTAGGCTGTCTGACCGGCGTGGTGCTGGTCGGTGCCGTCTTCGGTATCGCGGCGATCGTGCTCGGGATCATATCGTCCGGAAATTCGAAAAGCGCAAAGGACAGAAGGCGGTCTCAGATCGGTATTATCACCGGAGCCGTTGCGATTGCTTACACGACAGTCCTTTATGCATGGGTAGGACTGCATCCGGCGGTGACGCAGAAGGAACCGCTCCTTCCTCAGACAACGATGTCGAGCGGACAGCAGGCAGGCGGTACGGAGAGCACGGCGCCGGTCGTAACAGTGACACCGACGCAGTCCCCGAGGCCGACCGCTAAAGTGGAGCCGACAACAAGACCGACACAGAAACCGACGGCAGCACCGACAGCGACACCGACCGCAAGACCGACACAGAAACCGACGGCAGCACCGACAGCGACACCGACCGCAAGACCGACGCAGAAACCGACGGCAGCGCCGACAGCGACACCGACCGCAAGACCGACGCAGGAGCCGACGGCGACACCGACCGCAGGACCGACGCAGGAACCGACGGCAGCGCCGACAGAAAAACCGAAAGAGGAGCGGACGCAGAAACCGACGGCAGTACCGACAGAGGAACCTGCAAAGACACCGGCAGATGAGACGGCATCAACACCGTCAAAGACACCGGATACGGAGGAAGAGGAGGGGAAGGATAGCCCGAATACAGGAAATCCCGGCACGGACTCAGGGAAGACAGAGACCGGGAAGACTGGAACAGATTCAGGAAAGACAGAATCCGGGAAATCCGGTACAGACTCAGGAAAGACAGAATCCGGGAAATCCGGTACAGATTCAGGGAAGACAGAATCCGGGAAGACCGGAACAGATTCAGGAAAGACAGAATCCGGGAAATCCGGCACGGACTCAGAAAAGACAGAATCCGGAACCGAGAGCAAGCCTGAGCCCAAAGCCCTTCTGAAGATCCATTTTCTGGATGTAGGGCAGGGGGCCTGCGCGCTGATCGAATCGGACGGGCATTATATGCTGATTGACGGCGGCGGACGGGATGCATCTTCCTTCACGGTCTCCTATCTTGCGCAGCTCGGAATCGAGAAGTTCGACTATCTCGTGGCAACGCATTTCGATGAGGATCACATTGCGGGGCTCGTCGGCGTGTTCAACAAATTCGCGGTGGGGACAGTTCTTGAACCATCCTACAAGGCGGATAAGAGCATCTACACTTCCTTTAAGGAGGCGGAGAAGAAGAGCGGGGCGGAGGTCATCATTCCCGAGCCCGGCGCGGAATATACGCTCGGAGATGCGAAATTTACGGTCCTTGCGCCGAAGAAACCGGAAAATAGTACTGACGAAGGAACTGCCCTGAACAGTTCTGAGGAGAATAACCAGTCGATCTGCGTTCTGCTCGCGAACGGGGACAACAAGGTCCTCTTTACAGGGGATGCGGAGCAGGAAGAAGAACGGTATCTTGTCGAATCAGGCAGAGATATCCGTGCTGACGTCTATCTGGTCGGACACCACGGGAGCAGTTCTTCATCCTCGGAGCTTCTGCTCGATGCGGTCAGGCCAAAATACGCGGTGATCAGCTGCGGGACCGGAAATGATTACGGACATCCGACGCAGGAAGTACTGGACCGTCTGTGGGATAAGGATGTCTCCGTATTCCGGACGGATGAGCAGGGCAATATCATCATGACCTCGGATGGGAAGGAGATCACCTGGAGCACATCTCCGAGTGAGACCTGGGCACCGGGCGTCGTGCCCGCGAATGCGCCGGACCGGAACACGGAGTCTGTGGAAAAGACAGGCACGGACACAGCTGAGAACAACCAGACAGCAGAGAGCTTATACGTCCTCAACAATAATACGATGAAATTTCATCGTCCCGGGTGCAGCTCAGTGAAGAAAATCTCGGAGAAAAATTATGGGGAGAGCAGCCTTTCGAGGGATGAGCTGATCGCGCAGGGGTATTCACCCTGCGGAAACTGCGATCCGTAAAGAAGGTGAGATGAAAACGCAGGATTCGGGTCAGCGTAAGCTGACGTAATACCGAGGAAATTCATAATATAGAAAATACGGCCGGACATCTTCTGCCCCCCGGATTCCGCAGCGCTCTTCGGTGCTGCCGGCATGCCGGGGACAGCGGTGTCCGGCCGTATTCTTTCAGAATTATCCTGTTATGAACCGGTACTGCAGGAACGCAGAGACGTTCCTGATTCTTTGACGCTGAATTCTCATGCTGTAAGTCTGCGATGAACGCGCAAAGTGAATAATATCTCATACACGGAGCACAAAATAAGCCCGAGACCTTGGAAGAAGCACTTGCAAACTGTGCTCAGATATCTTGCGAAAGCTCATAGAACGCAATTTGTTCCAGTACGTCCCGGTCGACCGGGAACGGAGCAAGAGCCATCTTGACCGGATTCCCCGAGAGTTCATCGACCGCTGCTTCAAGCACCTTCCGAAGCTCTGTTTCCGGAGCATCGATCGTACCGCAGGCTGCGCAGTAAACGGTCCGGAAGTCTTCGATCGAGGCGAAGCCGGCGGTCTTCAGGAGATAGTTCCGGTCTTCCTCGGAAGCCGCGCAGAGATATCCTGCCGTAAAGTAAGCGGTCGCTTTTCCGTGCGGAACGTTAAGGTGTGTCGTGACAGCGTAGCTCAGTCCGTGGGGAAGCGTTGTCGCAGTGTGGGCAATCGCCATCCCGGCCATTGTCGAGGCGAGCATCATATTGGAAAAGTCGGCGGCGTCCGGGGTCTTTTCTTTTCGGAGGACCGGCAGGCTCCTTGCCCACATCCGGAGACCGGCGTCGACGCACATTCGGCTGAAATCCGACGCGTGGGAGTTCAGAAAGCTCTCTATGAGGTGGGTCAGCGCGTCAAATGCCGTGTTCGAGAGTACGGAGAGCGGAGCGCCGGCGAGATAGCGTCCGTCGACCAGAGCGAGATCCGGAAAGATCTTGTGTGCGATGGACTTTTTGACCATTTTATCCCGGTCGGTGATGACCGAGACCGCCGTGACCTCCGACCCGGTCCCACAGGTCGTCGGGATTGCGACGATCGGGAGCGTCTTTCCGGGACAGTCCGGAGAGTAGAGGTAGCTTTTGTCCTTATCGGCCATCGCGATCATGAGAGAGATTGCCTTTGAAGCGTCGAGCGGAGAACCGCCGCCGATGCCGATGACAAAATCAACGGAATTTGCAAGTCCGAAATCGCGGGCCTTCATGATAGTCGCAACGGAGGGATTTTCTTCGACGTCGGAGAAGAGAACGTGCCCGATGCCTGCGTTTTCCAGCGCAGTCGTTGTGTCTTCGTAGGAGCCGTTCGAGAAGGCAGAGTGCCTGCCCGTGACGATCAGGGCTTTTTTGCCGAAGGATGCGAGGTCTCCCGCGTGACGGATCACTGCATTTTCTTCTGCAAACAATCGGGTGGGCATATAAAATGTTGACATAAGATCCTCCTTGAAGAGCCGGGAGCGGCGGGGCGCGGACGTGTGCAGTGGAAGGCGGCACAGCGCACGGGCGCTGCGCGTGTCCCTGCAGGAACGCCGAGGCGCTCTTTCGGTTTTGTATTTTCCATTAGTTTAGCATTTTCAATGCAAGTATGCTATTCTTTTAAATAGAAAAGCGCCGGCTGCAGCGGCCGGCTTCGGGAAATCATTTTCAGGAGGGATCTCTAATGATCAGAAAACAGGAAGAATTAAGCGTAGCTTATAATGAACATATGAGGGGCGGCGACGGGACCGTCATCGTCAAAAAGTTCATCAGAGGGCCGGAAGATCTGTGCGGCAAGGGCCGTCTCTTCGCAAATATTACACTGAATCCGGGATGCGGGATCGGCTTTCACGTTCACGAGGGCGAGTCTGAGCTCTTCTACATCATGAAGGGAACGGCGGAATACAATGATAACGGAGAAATCAAAACAGTGCAGGCCGGGGATGTTACGATCTGTCCTCCGGGCACAGGCCATGGCATCACGAACAGGACGGATGAGGTCGTGGAAGTCATCGCTGTTATCGTAAATGACTGAGATTTACTCTCTTCTGTGACGGAAGAGGAGGAGAGATCGCAAAAAGAAAGAGGACAGAAAGCACAGTGTGCAGAAAGGAGGAGCGGACGGTGAATAAGATGTTCCGAAGAACAGAGAAAAGTCAATATAAGCGTCCGGGATGGATGAGCGTGGCACAACGTGCAGGGAATCATGCGTTCCGGAACGCGGCGGACAGCCGGTTCAGGCTTTCCGGAAGGACTGCATTGCCTGTGACGGTCCTCCTTATCTGTCTGCTCCTCACTGCCTGCAGCTTTCACAGAGAGGACTCCGCGAACAGTGTTCAGTCGTCCTCAAAATCAGAGGAGTTCAGCGCTGCTGTCTTCTACTATGATTATTCGGACTCCTTTATTTCGGAACTTCGCGCGGATCTGACGGAGGGACTTGTCAGGGCCGGCATCGCGTATTCTGAATATGATGCGGAGTCTGACCAGTCAAAGCAGAATACACAGATTGAGAATGCGATCGACCGGGGTGCGGATCTCCTGATCGTTAATATTGTCAATTCGGGCTCGTCGGATACTTCCGATGCGATCTGTCTGAAGGCGGACAGGAAGAATATTCCTGTGATCTTCTTTAACCGTGCGATCGAGGCGGACGGGGATGAGGGGGTCGTCCTGAATTTTTATGAGAACATTGCCTTTGTCGGGACGGATCCGGCGGAGGCCGGCCACATGCAGGGATCGATGATCGGCGAGTATCTGAAAGAGTACTATTCCAAAGTCGATCTGAACCGGGACGGCGTGATCAGCTACGCCTTGTTCAAAGGAGAAGCCAAGAATGTCGAGGCGATCTACCGGACGAAGTATTCGGTCGAGGATGCGAATGAGATCCTTGTGAAGGCCGGGTATCCGGAGCTTCAGTATTTTAACTCTGCCAGTGTGGACAATTTTCAGCTGGATCTGACCGGTAAGTGGTCCTTTAATGCGGCCAGGGATTACATGATGACGAATCTGTCTCAGTATAATCTGACAAATAAGAACATGATCGAGCTGATCATCTGCAACAATGACAATATGGCTGCAGGTGCGATCTCCGCGCTGCAGGATGTCGATCTGAATCTGGGGAAGACATCGAATTCGATCACGATCCCGGTCTTCGGGGTCGACGCGACGGAAACGGGAAAGAACCTGATCGCGGAAGGATGCATGACCGGGACGATCATCCAGAGCACTGAGGAGATGGCGAAGTGCATCTGTCTTCTGGCGAAGAACGCAGCGTGGGGGGAAGACCTTTTTGCCGGGACGGAAGAGTATATGAGAGATACAAAGAATGGTCTGGATCGGAAGATCTATCTGCCGTATGATATTTACGATCCGGCAGCTGAGGAGATGAAAGAAGGGCAGTAGTTAATCTCTGACGCAGAATTCCCGTGATGTAAATCTATGATGAATGCGCAAAGTGAAACCTGGCTCTGACAAGTGAAAAACGAGCATAGAAAAGATGCCGCAGCTTTTCAGGCAGCGGCATCTTTCTTTTTTTTCGGTATCGATGCTTCTGTCCCGTTCTCCGGTCCCGGCTGGTCCTCTCTCGGGGACGGGTGGATGAGCTCGTTGATTTCCGCGCCGATCAGGATGATGTAGCAGCTGAAGAACAGCCAGAACATGACGAGCGTCAGGGTCGCAAGGCTGCCGTACATGGAAAATCCGTTGAATTCAGTGATATAAACAGCGATGAGCATGGAGAAGACGTACCAGGCGATCGATGCGGCGAAGGCACCGGGGAGCTGGTATACGAACTTCATTTTCTTGTGCGGAAGGAATTTGTACATGACCGCAAAGCAGAGACCCAGCAGGGGAATCACATAGATCGCGCGAATCGTCGATGAGAATAAGTAAAGAGGGATTCCCTTCGGACGGAAATGTATGAGCACACTGCGCACAGTCTGCCAGAAGACGGTCGAAGCTGCGATGATGATCAGAAGAAGAGCGACCAGGAAGGTGTAGAGCAGGGCCCAGAGACGGACGATGAACCAGTTCTCGATGACATGGCCTTTACAGATGCGCGTCAGTCCGGATGTGAGCGAGTGGACCGTCTTTGAGGAGGCCCAGAGCGTCGTCACGATCGTCAGCGGAACCAGGCCGAAGGTCGACGTATAGATTTCCTGCAGGATCCCATGGATCGTCGTGAGAAGATAGTCCGGAAAAATAGAATCGACCGCTAAGAGAAGGCTTTCCTGACTGATCGGGGCAAATCGCATGAGCTGAAGGAGCAGGATCAGGAAGGGAAAGATGCACATCAGGATAAAAAAAGCAGACTGAGCCGCATAAGAGCCGACTCCGTCTTCTGCCAGCTTGCCGAGAAAATCCAGGATGACCTTAAAGGGCACCAGAAGCTTCGAGAGGATGGACTTTACTTTTTCTGATCTGGGTTTCGTGGACATAAATAATCCTTTTCGCTGTCTTCGACGGATCGCAGCATCGCAAAGAGAAGGATGCCTCCTGCCTGCAAAGAGCGGCAGGAACGCCGGGGAGTTCCTGATCAACTGTGATACATCCACTTTACCACGTTCTCTGTGATATCGCCAGTTCCTTGCGGAACTTCCGATAAGATCTGTTCTTCATCGCGCGTATCTCAGTGGGGGATTGAAACCCGCTGCTGAGACGAGCAGGATATTGATCTATCCCCCGCTTATAGAAGCGGTGGTCTTCCCCACTGAGATAAAAAGGAGCTGTCGCATTAAGCATTCTATGCATAAATGTCCTCGCGCAGCGGTACTAATAAATTTTCTGCACTTTCGTTTGAAAATTTAAAGTACCGGCGCTGTGGATGTCCCTTCATGAATATTTATGCACTTTTAATGCTTATTGCGACAGCCCCATTTCTGACTTTATGAGGCCTGTGTCGGATCCTTCTCAAAACGTACGGGACCCGCACCCACTGTAATTGCCCCTTTCGGGCAGATCTGTGCACACTCCCCGCACCGGATGCACTCCGCGGAATCCGGGTGCATGACGGGGTAGACGTCCATCTTGCATGTGCGCTCGCAGGCTCTGCAGTGGATGCATTTTCCGTGGTCTACCCGGAGCCGGACAATGCTCACCTTGTTCAGAAGGCCGTAGACCGCGCCGAGCGGGCAGAGGACCTTACAGAAGAACCTGTGCACGAACATACAGAGGAAGATGACCGCGATGAGGATGCCGATTTTCCAGGAAAAGAGCGGTCCGAGCATAGAACGGATCGACGGCTGCGTAAGGAGAGCCGGAATTCCGCCTTCCAGGGTCCCGACCGGGCAGATGTACTTGCAAAATGCAGGGACACCGGCAGGCCCCACCGTGAGAACAAGCGGCAGGATGAGCACGAAGACGATCAGAATGAGGTACTTTATATATCGCATGAAAGCCGGAAGCTTCTTTTTGGGAAGCGGGACTTTCGCGAGCAGCTCCTGGAGAAGTCCGAAGGGGCACAGAAATCCGCAGACAGCCCTCCCGAATATGACGCCGAAAGCAAGGAGCAGTCCGAACACATAGAAGCTTATAGGGGATTTTCTGCTGCCGGTGACGGCCTGGAGAGCTCCGATCGGACAGGCAAATGCTGCCGCCGGACAGGAATAACAGTTGAGTCCGGGCGCACAGAATTCTTTCCACTTTCCGGTATAAAGCTTACCCGACAGAAAGTTCGGGATGTGCGCGTTCGTGAAACCGAAGGCAGCGATCTGGATCAGTTTTCTTTTAAGGCCCCGGATCTTTTTTACCGGGGCCGTATTAGCATGTGCGTTTGAATTATTCATAGATTACCATTCGTTTTTCGTTTAACGGGTCTGGTCCCGGAAGGAGACCTGCATGGTCCGAAAGAGCGATTCGCTTCGGCAGACTCGAGAGAGTGCTGCTCCGTGACCGGGCCGGATCTCAGCCGAGCCCGATGCACTCCATGCAGATGCGGACGGCCTTATGCAGAACGATGAGCCCTTCTCCGCTTATGAGGCCATAGGCGATCATGGCGGCGGCTCCGGTCAGGAGTGCTCCCTGCAGGATTCTTCGTCTTTTTTCCATAAAAAATCTCCGTTAATTCTTCGTCCAGTCACCGATCACTTTCCGGAGGTGTGCCGTATAGGCATTGAAATCTGCTCCGACGACCGGCTCTCCGATCTGATTCCCTTCGCTGTCGACGAAGATCGTTGTCGGAACATACATGAACTGTGAAAGATAGTCCGTGAGGGAATCGTTGAGAAGAAGGCACGGATAGTTCGTACCTGCTTTGCTGACGATCGACTTTGCGTCCTGAAGCGCTGACGTATCATTGAGAGAGACATCACAGAGAATTCCTATGATCTGGGCATTCTCCGGAAGGGAAGCGGAGAGTTTGGCAAGTTCCGGCATCTCCTCGATGCAGGGCGGACAGAAGGTTCCCCAGATATTGATCATGGTGACATCTTTGTCTTTCAGGATGGATTCGGTCACTTCGTTTCCATCAAGATCTTCCGTGGTAAATGCCGGGACCGGCATGGCGCTCTTCGTCTCGCCGGATGTGTTTCCTGCTCCGGTCTGAACAGAACTTTCGGCTGTGGCGGATGCGGTCTGTCCGGCGGATGACGCACTGTCTGCGTCCTGTGTGCTGCTTCCTGTGGTCTGCGAACCGCATGCGGAAAGAAGGATGCATGCGCAGGTGATGAGTGCAGTGATTTTACTTATTTTCAATTATTATTTGGCTGTCGGAAACGGCAGCGTATCCTTTCTCCCGGCTCATCCGGGGTCTTACGCGCGTTTTTTCGAATATCGGTGATAAGTCAGATCCTTTACCGGCACAGGCAGCAGAGTGGGAAATGCATTTCCCGTTTTGCCGGCGGATCATATGTGTTCTGCGCGCAAAAGTGATTGTATCATTTTGCCTGAAATTTGCAACGCCCCGGGCCTTTTGTGTCCAAAAATTCACAATTACAGCGGCCTTTCCTCCTTTTTGTCTGTCGGTATTGCGCGATGAAGACGAGAAAAAACAGACCTCCCGGCGAGGTCTGTTAAAGGATCTGTATTAATCTCTGACGCAGAATTCTCGTGATGTAAATCCGTCAGAGATTAAAGCCTCCGGCGGATCGCAGCCGCGCAATTAGGAAGGTGCTTCGCACCTCGCGCGGCGCGGCAAGAACGCCGAGGCGTTCTTGATGCGTAAAGAATACCCGGCTGAAGAGTGAACCGCAAAGCAGGAGCTTCACTCCAGCGCCATGTTCCTGATCCGCTCGAGTCCCCTGCTCACTGCAGGGAAATTAATAATGATGAGCGTGATCACTGCTTCAGCCAGCAGGAATCCGAAATTATAAACGATCGGGTAAAGAGCCGCCAGTGATTTCGGAAAAGTTTCCGGCATATACTCCATCCAGTACATGTAGCCGGCCAGCGCGTTGAAAACGCCTCTTCCGAAGACACCGACCAGATAGCCGATGGTAAGACCGTTCTTTTTTCCGGAGAAGAAACCGGAGAGCCCGAGTGCGGAAAATGCCAGCAGGTAATCCGCGCACACCTGAAAAAGTGTGAGGTAGTACGGCTTCTGAATGAACTGCAGGATGCCGTAGACGAAACCGACCAGAATACCGGTGGCCGGGCCGTACCAGTAGCCGACCAGCACGATAAAGAGCATCGAGCAGAGCGTCACGGATCCGCTGAAGGGAAGGGAGAACAGCTTGATATAGCTCGTGACATAGGCGAGGGCAATGGCCATGGAGCAGAAGGCGATCTGCTTGGCGCTCATTTTTCCCTTTTTGGAGACCTTTCCTGCGATTACGGACGCAGCGAGCAGAGCGATGACAGCCAGAACAATGAAGAGCACATAACCGGCGGTCGTCAGACCGCCATCAGCATTTACGAACATAAAAAAACCCCCTCACAAAAGAATGTGCCGGGAGATGCGGATGTGTGAACGGAACGGAGACGGAAGAACCATAGCTCCATACAGATGCCGCTTCCCTTCGCCGGTATTATCCGGATCAGGTCTTGAGGGTCATCGGTCCAGACCGAAATCTCAGCATTCGCACCCCTAGCGTTAAATTGTCATACACATTATTATACCGGAAGACAGAAAAGTCAAGAAAAGCAGAATCGAAAAAAGTTGCGTGTGACTGCAATTTCTGCCATACATTTCATTGGATGAACACAAAAGAATGTATATAATGAGTATAGCTCAATGTGAGATGACTGCCGCCCTGCAGGGCGGCGGGCAGCAAACGGAAGACGCAGTGCAGACATGAGCTGCCGGAAAGGGGGGGAGGACCCGTGAAAAAAGCTGCTGTAATTATTCTTATTATCTTACTTCTTCTTGGAGGGGGGTCACTCGGTGCATTTTATCTGCTGAATAATACGGCAGCCGGTGTCGCCTTCAGGACTGCGAACAGGCTGAAAAAGGTTGAATCTGTGACCGCGGATATTCAGATGGATATGAACGTCGAGACAGAGGTATCCGGACTGGCAGGTCTCCTGTCGAAGGCATTCGACGGCACGGTCTCTCTGGACGGTACGCTCGACATGACCATGAAGAAAAATGAAGCCCGGACGCTGCACGGGACCTTCGGCTTTAATTTTCTCGGCTTTGAGATGAAGGATGCTGTTGAGACGGTCTGCGTCATGGATGGGAACGGCATAGAGGACTATGTCCGCCGCAACCAGATCTGGTATAAAGTCACGGATGACACGAAGATCCCGAAGACATCGGATATCAAAGTGAGCGAGATCGTCGGAGCGGTCCTCAGCAGGAAAATCGATGCAAAGCTCGGAGAAGATGCCGTCGTGAACGGGGAAGGCTGCAGAACAATGACCGTGACACTGGACGGAGAGATGGTCCGTGATGTGATCGGCCTTGAGAGAGCGGAACTGCTGAATATCGACTGGGAGAAGGAAAATATTCCGGTCACGCTTTATATAGACAAAAAGACAAAGCTGCCGGCCCGCATCGAGCTTGAGATGGGAAATCTGGCAGACGCGTCGATGAAATTCAGCTATGTGGACCTTGCCCTGACAGTTGATACGATGAAGGTAAGAATTGATTTTGACGGATACGATCAGAGCGAACCTGTCAGTGCGCCGGAGGATTATAAGGTCTTTTCGGAGCTGACAGATCTGGAGAAAGGGCAGATGATCCTGGATATTCTGGGGATCGGCTGGTAAGAAAGAATGATGCAGAAAGACCTCCATGTCCGGTGCCGTACACCGGGACATGGAGGTCTTTATCTTTTCTGACAGATCATGAACACCGGGGCGTTCCTGATCTGTTCTTATTCATATTATTATTTTTCACAAAGAAGAAGGTGCTTCGCACCTCGCGCGGCGCGGCAAGAACGCGGAGACGTTCCTGAATAGCTGTTTAGCGAAGCTCCGCTTCCATCCGCTCGATATCCGCCTCGAGATCTGCGATCTGGGCGTTGTTCTCGTTGATCCAGCCGGTGATCTGCTCGATCTTCTCCTCGTTGTGCGTCGTATCGAGACGATCCTGCAGCTTTTCGTTGTTGCGGATGATGTTGGCCAGTTTTTCCCTGCGGCGATCGATCGCGTTCTGCGTCTTGGCCACCCAGGCTTCATGCTTCTGATTCAGGAAACTGTTCTTCTCTTTGAAATAATTATCCATCACAGCCTTGAAATCAGTCCAGAGCTGTTCGTTGTACTCACGCTCAGCAGGGCCGATCTTCTTCCAGCGAGCCTGGATATCGATCATTTTATTGACTGCAGCCGGGGAGAAATCCGCTTCTCTGGAGATCTGCTGTGCTTCGGAGAGCAGAATGGATTTCGCCTGGCGGTTTTCCTTCCTCTGGTTCTCCTGATCCTGATAGAAGGCCTGGCTCTTGTCGAAGAATACGTGGCGAAGTCCGTTGAACTCCTGCCAGAGACGGTTATCTTCCTTATATCCTGCGCTTCCTGTCGCTTTCCAGCGCTCGAAAAGTGTCTCGATCGCGGCTCTTGTCTGCTTGTAGCTGTCGAAGTTTTCGACCAGCTCCTTACACTCCGCAATGAGTCCTTCCTTGATCTCGCGGTTCTGTCTGCGGGCTTCGCGGCGCTTTACATTTTCCTCGTTACGGCGGTCATAGAACTTCTTGCGGACAGTCCGGAATTCTTCCCAGAGCGACTCATCCTCCTCGCGCCCGCAGTGTCCGATCTGCTTCCACTGCTCCATCAGGGCATCCATGGTCTCTGCGGTCTGCTTCCAGTCGTCGGACCCGGAGATCTCATCCGCCTGCGCGATCAGAGCCTTCTTGCTCTCGATATTCTTCACGCGGGCCTCTTCCTTGTCAATGGATTCCTGATACTTTGCGCAGGCCCGTTCCCATCTCTGCTCGAGCTTCTCCTCGTTCGGAGCGCCCCATTTTTTAATGGAGTTCCACTGCGCCGTGTACTCCTCGAAGGAGGTCAGATCTCCCGCGCGGAGCTTGTCAAATACCTCATTGATGATTTCATTGCGCTTTTCGAGATCCGCCTCGAGCGCCGGCAGAATGCTGTCATCATCTGTCCCGTATTCCTCGAACGTTCCGTCCGGAAGGGGCTTGCGCCAGTAGATCACGTGGTAGACAGAATCAAGTTCCAGTGCGATCCAGTGTCCATGCGCATCTACCCCCGCGTTCTGCGGTGTGATTGGATTGCCTGCCTCATCAAGGAGGTCGTAAGTTACTTCAATTTTCCGCGCGCCGGAGATCCGGTGTACGGATTCGCTGACCTTTGCGTTCTCATCTCCGAAATTCGGGATGGAGTTCCATGTCTCTGTTGCATTCATAACGTGTCACCTCATAAAAATTCAGGACCCTCCTTCTTGAGCCCTGCGTTTTGTCACATACACATCAAATATACCATGAATAAACTGAGATGTCTCGTATTTTCGTGCATGTTTTACAGAAAATGTATAAGGAGCGCCGGTGTTTGCTCCATATGAAAAGCCGACTTTCAGAGACGGAGGCTGTTCACCTGTCAGGTCCTGCCACATGCTTAAACATTCTTCGGCGGAGCTGCTGCGGAGCCCGGATAAACAGTGCGGGAGCATGTGCGTTTTCATAGAAATTGAGGGCGGCACTATCCTTTTTATGATATACTTATAAGGTATGCACAAATCTCGGAATCGGGGCATCGGGGCGGGCGCGGGCCCGGACCGTCTGATACTGTGGCGCAGACCCTTGCAGGGAGGTTTTTTATGAATAGGATTAATATGAGAAATGAAGCCCGGCGTTTTATCAGGATCATGTTCGGTACTACCTGCTGCGCCCTGGCTTATCGATGCTTTCTGTCCCCCGCCGGTCTCTTTAACGGAGGCTTCACCGGTATTGCCCAGATCATCCGCAATGTGATCCAGTCTCTCACAGGGCACACTTTCCATTCGGATCCGACCGGTATCATCGTCTGGTGCCTGAATGTTCCCCTTATGATCTACGGATACAAGGAACTTGGGCGGATGTTCATGATCCGTACGATCTTTGCCATCACTTTTCAGTCCCTGCTCATGACGTTAATACCGACTCCGGAAAAACAGCTGGTCTCAGACGCGGCAGTCAACTGCCTTGCCGGCGGTGCCCTGAACGGCTTTGGAATCGGTACGCTCCTGAGCCAGGGAGGCAGCAGCGGAGGAACGGATATCGTCGGGCTGCTCGGTGTAAAGCGCAGGCCCGAATTTTCAGTCGGCCGCATCTCCATGTTCATCAATATCTGTATCTGTATTTACGCGGCAATTACGCGGGATTTCGAGGTCGCGATCTATTCGGCGTGCTATTCCATGCTCTCAGGCTTTGTTGTCGACCGTGCGCACAGACAGAACGTGCGCCAGACTGTCTACTTTGTCTCGGAGAAGCCGAAGATTGGCAAGTATATCAACCGGGCCATGGGACGCGGGGTGACGAGCTGGGAGGTCGTCGGAGAGTACTCCGGCAAGAAGAGACATATGAACGTCATCATCATGAACAAGTACGAGATGCACCGTTTCCGGCTGCTCATGGAGGAGGTCGATCCGAAAGCGTTCATCTGGGTCGAGAATCCTCAGAGCGTTTACGGAAATTTCAGACAGAAGCTCGGCGTGTGATCCGGTCAGGGAGCCGCGGGCTTCGGCGTGAGAGAAGGCCTGCGTTTACAATACGAAAGATGTGGAATGAGCAAAAACCGTTTTGTCTGAGCGCAGCGAGTTAACGATTTTTGCGAATGCTTTTCCACATCTTGAGTGAATGTTAGAAGTTTTTGGCGCGGAAGCCGTTTGAATGTTCATGCAATTCCATGAAGCACAGTCTTTCGCAATTGCCTGGGGAACTATATTTACGTAAGGGGGAAGAATCATGAAAACATCTGATCTCCTCGAGCAGGATAAAGAGCGTCTTATGAACCGCCTCTCGAAGGCGGACAATGTGGAGCAGGCCCGGTCTGTCCTCGACGATGAGCTCAGGCGGATCCAGCTCATGTACGGCGAATCTTCGGAGGATCCGGAGATCAACGAGGAGGCGGGCTATGCCCTTTCCGCAATTCGAGCCGCAGTTCCGCTCATCGACAGCATCGGGGAAGTGAAGACATACGAGCACGCTGTCAGTTCTTCAGACGGGGATTTTCCGATCCTGCCGACAGCGGGCGGCGCATGCGCGTGTCTGGGGGGAGCCGCAGTGCTTGCATTTTCCCCGTCGATCCTTATGCCGGTCGGGCTCATCGCGGTGGCTGCAGGTGCGGTCATTCTCTTCCTTGCGGGCATGCGTGCCGGGAAAAAGCATGCGAAGCCCCCTGAAACTGACCGGATCATCGACGTGACCATGGATCATGAGAAAATTTACCGGAACCTGTCCCATGCACTTGTGATCGTGGACAAAAATCTTGACGATGCCGCTGTACGCCTGCAGGTACAGAAGGAGGAAACTGCAGAATCGCAGACTGATATCCGGAATCTTCTCCCGGGTCAGGAGATGGAGCTCATATCCGGGCTCCTCACCTCGGCCTACGGAGCGCCCGGCGAGAGTGTGTCGCAGACAGTCATCTCGGATGTCCGCTATTATCTGCACAGGAAGGGAATTGAGGTGGTTGACTATTCCGAGGAGAACCGGAGAATGTTCAGCCGCATGCCCGGTAAGAAGGAGGCGACGCTGAAACCTGCTCTGGTGAAGGACGGGAAGGTACTTGCGAAGGGACTTGTGACCGGAGTGTGAGCAGAAGCCGTCCCCTGAGGAGACCGTGTCCGGGGGCTGAACTGCAGCTGCCCTTTGAGAGACCCTGACCGGGGACTGTACTGCAGCTGCCCTTCGGGGGACCCTGACCGATACGAAGATTAAGTGGAGGAGATTTGAAAAATGGAGCGATTTTTCGGATTTGATCTCGGCGATGCGGAGAGCGCCGTCGCCGTCCTCGGAAAGGAAAAGACATCGAAGCCCGAGGTGCTTACGGTGTGCGACGCAAAGAGCTTTATCACAGCGTATGCGCGGACGATGGACCGGGAGGGGATCCTCATCGGTGAAAATGCCTGCTACGCTCAGAACACATCCGAGCGCCATCTGCGATTCAAGAGCAGATACCTGGTCGATCCGGGGGTGGACAAGGATATCAAAAGCTTTGCGGGCGGCGTGCTGGGAGAGCTGTATGCCTCCGGAGATCTGATCCAGAATGAGGACTGCAGCTTTTATGTCGGCTGCCCTGCAGGCTGGGACAGAGCAGCCCGGGAGCGCTACAGACGGATCTTTGAGCGGACAGGGTATCCGCCGACGAAGATCATTTCCGAGTCCAGAGCGGCGCTTGTCGCGGCCTGCCAGTCGCGCCATCTGCAGGTCGGATATGACATTCTTTCCCATCCCGTGCTTGTCGTAGACATCGGATCTTCGACGACAGATCTTGCCTACATAGAGAAGGGGCGGGAGGTCGAGCTCCGGACAGCCGGAGAGGTCTTCCTGGGGGGCGGGCTCATGGACGAGACTGTTCTTGAGGAGTCCCTCAAAGCCTCAAAAGACGAGAAGAAGATCCGCAGGGTCTTTTCGGAGAGCGAACCGTGGCGCACATACTGTGAGTTCGCGGCCCGCAGGCTCAAGGAAAAGTATTTTTCTGACGAGGACTACTGGAAGGACAATGAGTGCCGCGAGGAGATCACGATCGCCTATGATGAGGTCATTCGCTTTACGCTCCGCATGAATGCCGAAATCGCGGACCGGATCCTCTTTGGGGAGATGAAAAAGCTTTTCGGGTCTTCCTTTTATAAAGTGTTCGTGGACAGCCTCAGAGAGACGCGTAAGAGCATCAAGGGAAATATGCCGGATCTGATCTTTATGACCGGCGGCGTATCCAGAATGGCCTGCATCAGCGACTGGTGCCGGGAAGTCTACCCGGAGGCGGTCATCATCTCGGAGATCCAGCCTGAATTCTCTATCGCGCGCGGGCTTGCCTACTGCGGGCGGATCGATGAGGAAATGAAAGACTTCTCGCGGGAAGTCGACAACATGATCGACTCCTCGATCATCGAACGGATCGTCTCGGAGCGGATCAGCGACCTGTACCGGGGCGCGGTCGACTCGCTGACAGAGCCGATCCTTAAGAACGCGGCGCTGCCCGTGATCCTGCGCTGGAGAGAAGGGGAAATCAAGAGGCTTTCGGATATCGACGCGGAGATGCAGAAGGAAATCGAGTACTATCTGCACACCGAGGAAGCCAGGCAGCTCCTCATCAAGCCGGTCGCGGAGTGGCTGAAGCCGGTATCCTACGCGATCGAAGATTACACGATGCCGATCTGTGTCCGGCACGGCATTCCCTACCGGTCCATGAGCCTGAGTTCTTATCTTTCGCTTTCGGATATCGATATTCATCTGGATACGAAAAATGTCTTCAACGTTGAATCTCTGACATGGCTGATCGATACGGTGATCTCCCTTCTGGTCGGGCTTATCTGCGGCGGATCAGAGGTTGCCCTGATCGCCAGCGGACTGCCGGGGATCGTGGCGGGCTCGGTCCTGTCCCTTGCGATCCTTGCGCTCGGGAAAAATCGTATGCAGGCGGCGATCATGGGTGCGGATATCCCGAAACCGATGAGAAAAGTGATCCCGAAGAAGTATTTTGAAAATCATATTGACGACATCAGCAGGGATGTCCGGGAGAATTTTCTGTCATCGCTCGAGGAGGTCAAGAACGAGGAGATTTCCAACCGGATGGTGGAGGAGATCACAGGTCAGATCGAGGACTGCCTGACGAAGATGGCGAAGGTGGTCGAGATCCCGCTGGGCTGATGTCGATTAAGGGACCCGGGAAGGAATTATTGCAGTATACACCGCCGGGCAATGGAAGTTTTATCGCATCAGGGGCTTTCATTTGTTATAATAAGATGTGGGAAAAGATTCATGAACGCCAGAGCGTTCCTGCTGCGACGTGCGCAGCGCGTAAGCGCCTTCCATTGCGCGCGTCTGCTTTTAAGAGACCTGCTGTTTGTATAACAGAAATTTATAATAAAAAAGAAACGGAGGACTTAAAATGCTGTCAGAAGGCAAAGTTTGGATGGGACTCACAGACGAGGGGGAGAGAGCGAATCTGCTTCCCTCCATGGCGAACCGTCACGGACTGATCGCAGGCGCGACCGGTACCGGAAAGACGATCACTCTGAAGGTCATGGCTGAAGCGTTCAGCGACCTGGGTGTGCCGGTCTTTATGGCAGATGTCAAGGGAGACCTTGCAGGAACGGCATTTCCCGGAAAAGAGAGCGAGGACATGAATGCCCGCATCGCGAGATTCGGTCTCGGTGACGCAGGCTTTTCCTACACGGGATATCCGGCGACCTACTATGATCTGTTTGGGAAGAACGGAATTCAGCTCCGCACGACGATTACCGAGATGGGGCCGTCCCTTCTCGCGAGAATTCTGGATCTCAACAATCTTCAGACAGATCTCCTGTCCGTCGTATTCAAGATCGCGGATGACAACGAGCTCCTCCTCGTTGATACGAAGGATCTGAAGGCCATGCTGAATTATGTCGGTGAGAATAACAGAGAATTCGCCGATGCGTACGGCAACATCGCGAAGAACTCCATCGGGGCCATCCTGAGGGCAGTCGTCGCTCTTGAATCCGAGGGCGGGGACGTCTTCTTCGGCGAGCCGGCACTCAAGATCACAGACTGGATCGCTCAGGGAGAGGGCGGCAAAGGAATGATCAGCATACTCGACAGCCAGAGCCTGATCAACAACGGCCGTCTCTATTCTACATTCCTTCTCTGGATGCTGTCCGAACTCTTCGAGACCCTTCCGGAGGTCGGAGACCTCTCGAAGCCGAAGCTGGTCTTCTTCTTTGATGAAGCACATCTTCTTTTCAAGGGAACTTCAAAGGGCCTGATCGATAAGATCGAGCAGGTCGTGAAGCTTGTGCGCTCGAAGGGTGTCGGCGTCTATTTCGTCACACAGAATCCGCGGGACATCCCGGACAATGTGCTCGCTCAGCTCGGAAATAAAGTGCAGCATGCTCTCCACGCATACACACCGGCGGAGCAGAAGGCGGTCAGAGCGGCGGCGCAGGCGTTCCGCGAGAATCCCGCATTTAAGACCTATGACGCAATTCTGGAACTCGGGACCGGCGAGGCGATCGTCTCCTTCCTGAATGAGGGCGGAATTCCTTCGACCGCGCAGAGGGTCAGCATTCTTCCGCCGCAGAGCCGGATGGGATCGATCACGGATTCGGAGAGAGAGGACATCGTGATGGGAAGTATCCTCTATTCAAAGTATGCGGTCTCCGAAGATCCGGATTCTGCGTATGAATTCCTCCTGAGACGGGAAATCGAACTCGAAAAGCAGGCTCAGGCAGAGCTGGAGGCGAAGGAGAGAGAAAAGGCGGACGCGCTCGCCGCTAAAGAAAAAGAAAAGGCAGAGGCGGCTGCTGCCAGAGAGAAAGCCAAGGCAGATGCCGCGGCGGCTAAAGCAGCGAAGCAGGTCGGTTCGACAGTCGCCGGAACAGTCGGCCGCGAGGTCGGCAAGACATTCGGCGGAAAGTTCGGGACCTTCGGCAAGACGCTGGGCGGCAATCTGGGTGCGAGCCTCGGGCGCGGTCTACTGAACACACTTTTCAACAGAAAGAGCTGAAAATATGAATATCCTCTCTGCTTTTTGCAGATGCCCCCGCTCCATGGCCGGAAAGACCGGGGCGGGGGATTTTACTTTACAGAGGAGTCAACTTACTCATGACTGAAGTCACGAGCTTGTACCTGCCCTGTGGTCGAACAACGCTTTTGAGCGTCTTCCACATCAGGCTGTTCGCTTAGCCCGTA
>OMVU01000002.1:140352-143626 GCA_900314565.1 uncultured Eubacteriales bacterium | reverse complement strand
ACGACCATGACCACGAAAGACTGGGGCGGCGGCGGCATCATGGTTCAGACGGATGGCACATTTAACATCATGGATGTGCTGATCACCAATAACCATGCCCAGGGCTTTGGCGGCGGCGTGGCCTCCTGCCCCACCGGCGGTGTCGATGCTGTTTCCGATAAGGGCGCTGCGATCTTTGATAATACGGCAGACTGTTCTGTGGTTCGTCCTCCGGACGGCGTGAAGAACTATGACCGTGAGTTCAAATCGAGCTATGAGACATACGGTGGAGGTGGAGGTTTTAACCCCAATACCGATGTTCAGGATTACTTCTGCACCAATCAGCAAGATGCCAACGAACTCATGTTGGGTGGAGGCAGGGAAAACTGGACCGGTCCGGGCAAGAATCCGGGAGATAGGATCAATATGCCTTGGAATATTTTGGATGGTAATACTAATCATCCTGTTATGGCCTTGACTGCGTATCCTACAGATGCACATAAGGATGCAGCAATGGCTGCAGCCTCCGTCATTATCTCCGGCAACTGGTCCCACACCCATGGCGGCGGCATCACCACCAACGGTACGCTTGACATGGGCAAGACCACAACAACAGAGAACGATACCTCCCTCACGATCAGCGCAACCAAGCAGGTGATGAAAGCTGCCGGCGGCGTGCAGACAACGGATCTTCCTGAGTTTGAATTCGTGCTGCTGAACAAGAAGCCGACCTGGAATCCGGACACCAAGCAGTTTGAATATGCTGAAGGTACCGTGGTTCTCCAGACGAAGACGAATGTTGAAAACGGCGATATTAAGTTTGACGAGATTGACTATAATATCGCTGCATATTATACTTACTATCTGATCGAGAACCCCATCACGACGGTTGAGGGCACCTACGAACAGGATCCCACGCTCTACACGATCGGCGTCATGGTAAAGAGCACCACGACAACCAGTGATAACACAAAGATCACGAACTACACCATTGAGAGGGTTGAGCTGAAACTGGAGCAGAATGGCGTATCCATCGGCTCGAAGGCCGGTAATCTGGAAGACCTTGGTAAAAACAAAAAGTCCATCACCCTGACCGACCTCAACGGTGAGACCACTTTCAACAACAAAGAAGTCGTCCCCTACTCCCTCCCCTCCACCGGCGGCATCGGCACCACCATCTTCTACGTCACTGGTGCTGTCCTTGCCCTGGGCGCTGGCATCCTGCTCATCACCAAGCGCCGCATGAACCGCTGATTTCACCGATTATTCGGGAAATTACTTAAATCCAACTCCGCTGTGAAGCTGGGGAGGGCTCGCCCTCCCCAGCCCGCAGCGGCAAGGAGAACCCTGCATGAAGAAAAAGACAAGCGATCGAATCACCATGATCTTAATACTGGTTTTGCTTGTAGGGCTGTCCTTGCTGCTGTACCCCTCCGTCAGTGATTACTGGAACTCCTTCCACCAATCCCGAGCCATTGCCGGCTACGCCGAAGAGGTGGCCAATCTGGACACAGACCGATACGACCGGCTTTGGGCGGATGCCATCGCCTACAACGCAGCGCTTGCCCGGGGCGAGGTGGCCTACACCCTGACCGATGAGCAACGGGCGGAATACGAGTCCCTGCTGGATGTGTCCGGCACCGGCATTATGGGCTACGTGGAGATCCCCGGCATCGCCTGTTCCCTCCCCATCTACCACGGCACCGACGACGCTGCCCTCCAGATCGCCGCAGGTCATCTGGAGTGGACAAGCCTCCCCACCGGCGGGGCGAACACCCACTGCGTCATCTCCGGCCACCGGGGACTCCCCAGCGCCAAGCTGTTCACCGATCTGGACAGACTGGAGGAGGGGGACGTGTTCATGCTCTGCGTGCTGGACGAGGTGCTGACCTACCAGGTGGATCAGATTCTCATCGTGGAGCCTCAGGATACCACAGCCTTGCAAATTGTGCCGGGGGAGGACTACTGCACGCTGATGACCTGTACCCCCTATAGGATCAACACCCATCGACTGCTGGTGCGTGGGCACCGCATTGAAAACATGAAGGAAGCAAAAGCAACCGTGGCGGTGGCGGATGCCATCCAGATCGAGCCGCTGATCGTGGCTCCCATTGTGGCCATCCCCATGCTGCTGATGCTTGTGATCATTTTGTTGCTGCCCCGGCAGCCGAGAAAGAAACGTGGAAGCGATGCCGATGAAGAGGAGTAAGCGGATCACCGCAATCCTGCTCGGACTCATGACGCTCATATTGCTCCTGCCCGCCCGGGCGCTGGGGTTGGGAGCCCTGAATACGGAACAGGAGGCCAGCCTGTCAAAGAACCCCCTATTTTGCCATGGCAAAATAGGGGGTTCTAGTCTGAAATGGAGCAACAATTGCCGAGAAATATGAGAAAAAGGAGTTGTTCCAACTCCAATTTGCTATCTTTTTGAGATTCATGGCAGCATATTTAAGCCTCACCCAGTTTGTTACTCGGGCCAGACCTCGGTGGTGTGTATAACGCATCGCGTGTTTTTCCTTGGCATCCGCAAACACACGCTCAATCGTCTCTTTGCGCTTGGCGTACAGCTCCTTACCTCGTTCTGTTTTTCGGAGTGCTTCCACCAAGTCCAGATGCTCTTGCCAGATGTGGCTTGTGTATAACTTCTGCCCTTTTTCGTTTGCTCCGCACTTTGCCTTTATATGGCATGTAACGCATTCTTTTGGTATGCTTCGGTAGGTTCGCTTCCCATCCCTGTCTGTTGTGGTATGTCTCAGCATTCCGCCCAGCGGGCAGATGTAGCAGTCATTTGCAGGGTCATACTCATATTCCCAAGGACGAAATCTGCCTTCTTTTCCTTTGTGCCGAGTATAGGGCAAAATGGGGATGTCATGTTTTTCCAGTGTCTTCTTTGCGATCCAGGGGGTCTTGTAGCCTGCGTCCATCACGATGAATTTGCCTGTTTCGGGAAATCTTGCTGTGACAGTGTCATATACAGCGTCCCATGCAACGCTGTCATGGATATTCCCGGCAGTTACTTCTACCGCCAGTACCACCCCATGTTTGTCACACGCTGTGTGTGCTTCATATGCAAATTGCCGCTCATGCTCTCCCTTGACAAATATTCCGCTCTCTGGGTCTGTTGTAGATACGGTCTTTTCTACCGTCTCACCGCCGGAACTTCCGTCTTTGTCGTCATCGTCCTCATCTTCGATCCGAGTGTAGACTCCTTCCTCGATATGGTACGGAAGTACACAGATATCACAGAATTGACTGCGGAGATCATCCGCACCTTCGTGGAGAAGATCGAGGTCAT
>OMVU01000002.1:39104-140304 GCA_900314565.1 uncultured Eubacteriales bacterium | reverse complement strand
AGATCCCCGATACCAAAGAGAAAACGGCATAACCAGAACAATGCCTGATTATGCCGTTATTCTTTTCAGGAATTAAAATCCCTTAGTGAAGTGCCCAAAATGCTTCTCCCTTTTTTTCCATTTTGATGAATATCGTGTTATACTAATTAGCAGTATCTGTAACTGTTGAACAGCACATGAAAATGAATGATTTGCAGGACGGAATTTTATGTCCGGAGCACTCATCCGGGAGTGCGGACAGGAGGTTTACATGAAACGCGTTCTTTTGAAACTGAGCGGCGAGGCGCTCGCCGGAGATAAAAAGATGGGATTTGACGAGCCGACGGTCAAAGCGGTCGCAGCCCAGGTCAAAGAGGTCATGGAAGGCGGCGTTGAAGTAGGAATCGTGATCGGCGGCGGCAACTTCTGGAGAGGCCGGTCATCGAAGGCGATCAACCGTTCCAAAGCGGACCAGATCGGGATGCTCGCGACGGTCATGAACTGCATTTACGTGTCTGAGATTTTCAGATCCTGCGGAATCGAGACAGAGATCCTGACCCCCTTCATGATCGGGGCGTTCACAAAGCTCTATTCGCATGATCTTGCTGAGGAGAGTCTTCGCGCAGGCAAGGCGGTCTTCTTTGCGGGAGGGACCGGACATCCCTATTTCTCAACGGATACGGCGACTGTCCTCAGAGCGGTCGAGATCGAGGCGGAGATGATCCTTCTCGCAAAATCTGTCGACGGCGTTTATGACAGCGACCCGAAGGATAATCCCGATGCCGTGAAGTTCAGTGAGATATCCATTGCGGAGGTCGTGGAGAAGGGACTCGGTGTCGTTGACGGTGCCGCAGCGGTCATCGCAAAGGAAAATAAGATGCCGATGCTGGTCTTCGGACTGAACGGTGAGAACAGTATTATCAACGCTGCAAACGGTAAGATCGACGGTACGGTCGTCACTGTATAAAAAAATATGTCTATAAAAGAGGAGAGTTATCATGAGCGAAAGAACTGCAATCTATGAAGAAAAGATGGGTAAAACGCTGAAAAATCTGGAGACTGAGCTTCAGTCTGTCCGCGCCGGACGCGCAAACCCGCACGTACTTGACAAAGTGACGGTCGACTATTACGGATCTCCGACACCGATCCAGGGTGTCGCAACGGTCGCTGTACCGGAGCCGAGAATGATCCAGATCCAGCCGTGGGACACAAAGCTGGTCAAGCCGATCGTAAAGGCGATCCAGAAGTCTGATATCGGCATCAATCCGTCTGACGACGGCCGTGTGATCCGTCTGATCTTCCCGGAACTCACTGAGGAGAGACGTAAAGCCCTGGTCAAGGACGTTAAGAAGATGGGCGAGAATTCAAAGGTCGCCTGCAGGAACATTCGCCGTGACGGAAACGACGCGTTCAAGAAGCTGAAGAAGAAAGAGGAGGTCTCCGAGGATGAGATCGCCGATGCAGAGGAGGAGCTTCAGAAGATTACGGATAAATATGTCAAGAAGATCGACAAGGTGATCGAGCAGAAGACAAAGGAGCTTATGACGATTTGAGAAAGAATATTGCTGTTCTGGGATCGACGGGATCAATCGGTACACAGACTTTGGATGTTGCCAGAAAGCACCCTGAGCTTCTCGCAGTCACGGCGATCGCCTGCGGGTCGAGCATCGGGCTTGCCGAGCAGCAGGCGAGAGAGTTCGGCGTAAAGGTCGTTGCGGTCTATGATGAGAAGGCCTGTGAAGATCTTCGCGTGAGGCTCAAAGATACCGACGTGCGTGTCCTTTCAGGCATGGACGGACTCATTGAGATGTGTTCTCTTCCGGAGGTCGACATTGTTGTCACGGCCATCGTCGGGATGATCGGGATCCGGCCCACGATCGCTGCGATCTCTGCGGGTAAAGATATCGCTCTCGCGAACAAGGAGACCTGTGTCACAGCGGGTCATCTGATCATTCCGATGGCGAAGAAAGCGGGAGTACAGATCCTGCCGGTGGATTCTGAGCATTCCGCTATTTTTCAGGCGCTGCAGGGCAGGGCTGACTCAAAGATCAGGAGAATTCTGCTGACCGCTTCCGGAGGACCTTTCCGCGGAAAGCACAGGGAAGAGCTCA
This sequence comes from uncultured Eubacteriales bacterium, assembly GCA_900314565.1. GTDB lineage: Bacteria > Bacillota > Clostridia > Lachnospirales > Lachnospiraceae > Chordicoccus. The sequence continues at coordinate 138,214 of OMVU01000002.1, read as the reverse complement.
TGCATGTCACTGCCAGGGAGGCGCTCGCGCATCCGACCTGGGCGATGGGGCCGAAGATCACGATCGATTCTGCGACGATGGTCAATAAAGGACTCGAGGTCATCGAGGCGAAGTGGCTCTTTGATGTGGACGTCGATCAGATCGAGGTCGTGATCCAGCCGCAGAGCCTGATCCACTCGGCGGTAGAATATGAGGACGGCTCAATTCTCGCCCAGCTGGGACCCTCGGATATGCGTATCGCCATTCAGTATGCGCTTACGTATCCCACGCATCTTCCTTCTCCGGCGGTTCCGCTGGATTTCAGGATGCTGAAGGGGATCGATCTGGATGTGCCGGACAATGAGACGTTCAGAGGGCTGCCGCTGGCGATCCGGTCGATCAGGACGGGCGGATCCATGCCGACGGCATTTAATGCGTCCAATGAGTGGGCAAATGCCATTTTCAGGCGCGGCGGCATTTCCTTTATGCAGATCTACGACATCATTGAGGATGTGATGGACCGGCATAAGGTCATTTCCGATCCTTCCGTGGAGGAGATCCTCGCGGTGCAGGAGGAGATCGACCGCTACTGTGCAGAGAAGTACGGGCGCTGAAGTTCGCCCGAAAAAATGAAAAGAAGAAGGCCGCTGCGTTGAGGTTCACGGCCGCTAAATGGATGACCTGACAAAGGATTCCGTTATTTGGCGGCGGGAACGTTCGATGCGGCGGCCTTCTTATGTGCCGGGCTTATGTGTCCTGCTTGAAAAAAACTGATGGTGTGGTATGATTGAGATGATTTGCTGTCGAAAAAATTCGACTCGTGCTCTTTTATGCTATAAGAGTATTATTAGCGTATCTTAGGAGGTTTATTATGTTTGTGACAAGACTTGTCAGCGGGATCATACTGGTCGCGGTCGCCCTTGCGACGATCCTTCTCGGAGGCCCGGTCCTCCTTGCGACGATTCTCTTCATTACCCTTGTCGGCATGCATGAGTTCTATGGAGCCATGCGCATAGTGAAGCCGAACCGCGCCCAGAAAAAGGTGGAGGGCAAGGAGTATGAGGCGAAGGACAAGTTCATAAAGGAAGCTCCTGAAGCGTCGATCACGATCCTTGCAGCGGTCGGCTTCTGCGGAGCGATCGGTTACGACCTCGCGCTCTGGTTCTGTCCGGAGAATATCTGGCTCATGGAGATCGTCGCTGTGTTCCTTATGATCCTCGTTGTGTATGTCTTTACATTTCCCGCTTACAGCGCGGAGGATGTCATCGCAGCGTTCTTCGGATTTGTTTATCTCGCTGTCAATCTGGGATTTGTGTATACGACCCGGATGCTCCCGACCGGAAAAATCCTCGTATGGCTGATCTTCCTCAGCTCGTGGGGCGCGGATACCTGCGCTTACTGCGTCGGACGTCTGATTGGCAGACATAAGATGGCGCCGGTCCTGAGTCCCAAAAAGTCCGTTGAGGGGGCGATCGGCGGTTTCATCGGAGCAGGCCTTCTCGGGCTTCTCTACGCAACGGTCCTTAAGCAGCCGCAGATCCCCTATACCATTATCTGCGCGGCCGGAGCGCTGATTTCCATGGTCGGAGACCTTGCCGCATCGGCGGTGAAGCGCGACAAGGGAATCAAGGATTACGGTTTCCTGATCCCGGGGCATGGCGGAATACTTGACAGATTTGACAGCATGATTTTTACAGCGCCGGTCATCTATTATCTGGGACTGCTGCTTTTATAACAATGTTGGAGGTTTTTGAATGAAATGGATCATAGCGTTTCTGATTTTTTCACTCCTGGTGCTATTTCATGAATTCGGACATTTCCTTGTCGCGAAAATGAACGGCGTCGTAGTGGAGGAATTCTCGCTCGGATTCGGACCGCGGCTGCTCAGCACGGTCAGGGGAGGGACGAGATATTCGCTGAAACTTCTTCTGTTCGGTGGATCCTGCCAGATGAAGGGAATGTATGAGGATTATGATGAGGATGAAGAAAATGCCGGGCCTCGCGAGCCTGAGGAGGGAGCCTTTGAGGCTGCCTCGATCGGACGGCGGGCTGCGATCATTTTCGCAGGACCGTTCTTTAATTTTCTCCTTGCCTTCATCTGCTCGATCATCATTATCAGCGTGGTGGGCTATGACCCGGCCGAGGTGATTTCGGTCGAAGAAGGTTCGCCGGCATACGAGGCAGGGCTTGCCTCGGGAGACATCATCACGAAATTTATGGGTGAGCGTATCGAAATCGGACGTGACGTCTCTTCCTGGTTCGTTCTTCATGATCTTGCGGAAGGCCGGGAAGTCAGCATGACCTATAAGCGGAATGGGGAGAAGAAAGAGATCAAATTCGTCCCCGAGGTCAACGTCCGGTACATGCTGGGCATGAGCTATAATGTCGACGATGCGGCAGCGATCATACAGAGCGTTTCGGAAGGTTCTCCGCTGTACAATGCGGGAGTCCGGGCAGGAGATGTCATTACTTCCATCAACGGAAATGAAATCACTACATCACTCTCGATGAAAGAGTATTTTGCGGCAAATCCGCTGGACGGATCTCTTGTAAAGCTTGGGTGCGAGCGGGACGGGACGGCCTTCACGGCGTCGCTTGTTCCGTATGAGTCGAGATCTGTGAATCTTGGTTTTTCCTACAATCTCGGCCGTGTCAACACGACGCCGCTCGGCGTTCTGAAGTACAGTCTGATCGAGATGCGCTACTGGATCGTCACGACGGTGAAATCTCTGGCCCAGCTGTTCACGGGAAGATTTACGGTCAACGATCTGTCCGGGCCGGTGGGCGTCGTCGATATCGTCGGCGAGACCTACGAGGAGGTGAAATCGGAAGGCGCGCTCATGACCTGGATGAACATGCTGAATATGATCGTGCTTCTGTCTGCGAACCTCGGCGTCATGAATCTTCTTCCGATTCCGGCGGTCGACGGCGGAAGACTGCTCTTCCTCGCAATTGAAGCGATCCGGAGAAAGCCGATGAACAAAAAGCTGGAGGGGACAATTCAGATGGTGACGGTCGCGCTCCTTCTGTTCCTTATGTTCTACGTTATGTATCACGATCTTACGAGACTGTTTGCGCACTGACAGAGCACTGCTGTCAGCGGTGTAGGAAAAAGGGGCTGTTGCAATAAGCAGCCGGTACTTTAAATTTTCAAACGAAAGTGCAGAAAATTTATTAGTACCGCTGCGCGAGGACTAAGCGCGAGCGGTCCCTGAATGAACTATTTATGCATATAATGCTTAATGCGACAGCCCCTTTGACAAGTAGCAGACTGAAACTTACCACACGCATTTATTCCGGGAGCGTTAAGAACCTGGATGTTGGAAGTTTTTGTATCAGATCCTTTACGACCGGGACATGAATTCCAGAGAGAGGTGCTTTGCCCGCTCGGCGTCTGCCCCGGTCATTTTTTCATCGGGCTCGGCCAGCATTCGGTCAAGGATATCCGCGTCCTTCAGGAGCTCGTCAAAGGGCAGGTGCCGGCGGCTTTTTTCGCTGTGAAAATAGATCGCCCCGCAGATCATCTCCCGCTCGGCTTTTGTAAAGAGGCCGGTCGAATCGAGCAGGGATCCTGCCAGCACGGCTCCGTTTGGACCGTGTTCTCGGGAAATGCCGGTCTTATAGCGCCAGAGATCGTGCAGAAGACCCGTGAGATAGGCGAGATCTTCGTTAAGACCTCTTTTTTTTGCGATGAGGACGGCCATGCGGGCGGTCCCGAAGAGGTGGGCTGAGGCCTGTGTGCGCTCTGCAGGGGAAGATATATGAGACAGGATATCGATTACCTCTGCCTCGAGCAGTTCTCTTCTTGAGAGCTGCTTTTCGTTGAATTCAGTCATGAGAAAAAGGTCCTTTCGTTGATATGCAGGGACAGAGCGCATTCGGACTCTGCTGTCTGTTCTGCTCTCTGCCATATATTTTACTCCATGAAAAAGAGCCGGTACAAGAAGCAGGGATAAAAGTCACAGCTTTTTGCAATTGCCTGAGGAGCTTTTTGAGAGAAAGGGGAGACTATGGGAAAAACAGAAGAAAAGGTTGAAGTGATCCGGGGGACCATGCTCTGGCAGATGGCAGGAGCTTTCTATGTCCGGATCCAGGGGATGGCGAAACAGCATGGGATCGGACTTCACGAGGAGTTTGACGAGCATGACGGCGGAGATACAAAGTATATTGCGCTCCTGATCGAGAATTTTCCGGTCGCGACCTGCAGGTTTTATGAGATCGATCGGGAGACCGTCCTCGTCGGAAGAGTGGTCGTTCTTCCGGAATACAGGGGAGCGGGCTTGGGACGCGTGACGGTCCTCGAGGCGGAGAAGTGGATCAAAGAGCTTGGGTACAGGAAGATCGTGATCGACGCGAGGGATGTTGCCACAGGCTTCTATGAGAAGATCGGATTTACGGCGGGAGACCCTCTTGTCTCGGACTGGGGGAATTTTCACTGTGTGCGGATGGAGAAGTTCATTTAAGAAAGGAAAGAAAAAAGGCTTGTGAAATGAATTCACAAGCCCTTTACTATTGAGAGTGCGGAAGATGGGACTTGAACCCACACGGCTAAATAGCCACAAGATCCTTAGTCTTGCTCGTCTGCCAGTTCCGACACTTCCGCGCGTCAACAAGTGTTATTATATCAGCTGAAAAAGATTTGTCAACAGAAAAATTTAAAAAATTTCTTTTGTCAGGTGAAATAAAAAATATTCCGAAAATATCAGAGCCTCCCGCAATCCGGCCGAGAATCTTTATGTGGCATAAGCACTTGAAAGTGTAGTATAATAATTCAAGAACATCTCAGCGTTCTTGCCGCGCCGAGTGAGGTGCGAAGCACCTTAAAAGGCGCGCGGCTGCGATCCGCCGGTACGTAGCGGAGCTTATTGAAGAACCTGTGCATACACTCTGCACGGGTGATTCGCCTCGACATCAAGGGACGCAGATATACTGCAGAGAAGAAAAGGAGGTCTGATAATGAGAATTCTTGTGTGCAAAAAGTGCGGGAATATGGTCGCGGAGCTTAAGAAAGGCACATGTCCGGTGAAATGCTGCGGTGAGCCGCTCGAAGAGCTTGTCGCGAACACGACGGATGCTGCTGTGGAGAAGCATGTCCCCGATGTGACGGTGGACGGCAATAAGGTATCTGTAAAGATTGGTTCAGTCGTACATCCCATGGTGGATGCGCATTATATTGAGTGGATCATGATCGAGACGAAGAAGGGATGCCAGAAAGCCGACCTGGCTCCGGGAGATGCTCCGGAAGCGTCGTTCGTGATTGGCGAGGGTGACGAGCTCGTTGCGGCTTATGACTACTGCAACCTGCACGGGCTCTGGAAAGCCTGAGCGGACAGTGAATTGTCGGAGAGAGATGAAGTTATTCTTCGAGATGGTATGACACGCAGCATGGAGGGGTTTATGAATCACATTATTCTTGAAGGATTTATGGGATCCGGCAAGAGTGCGGTTGGAAAAGCGCTTTCCAGGGAACTTGGGCTGCCTCTGATCGATATCGATAAGAGGGTATCCGGAAAGTTGAAAATGACTACCGCGGAAGTATACAGTCATTATGGGGATGCCTATTATCGGGCGATGGAGACAGTCGCCCTGGCAGAACTGCAGGATGAAACACAAAGATCGATTATTGTACTCGGGAGCGGACTGGCGCTGATGCCGCAGAATGTTCCGTATCTTGAGAAACTGGGAACTGTGTATTACCTCAAGGTGGGAAAGCAGATCGTTGTGGAGAGGCTTTCCAAGGGAGAGAAGCATTCCTGGCTGAGAGCAGGGGACCTTGAGGACAAGGTCGTAAAGATGATGAAAGAACGCGAGCCCGCGTATAAGAAAGTGGCGGATGTGACGATCAAGGTGGATGGAAAAACAACGGCGGAGATCGTTGCAGAGATAATCGAGTGTGACAGTAAGGGAAACAACTGAGTCGGATCGATTGGAGAATGAAAACGGCAGATGGACCGGCCCCGGGAAGGCCGGATCATCTGCCGTTTTCACTTCTTAAAAGACCTGGGATTTTACATAATCGACCGGCATATCTCTGCCTGTCCAGATCCGGAAAGCTTCTGCGCCCTGATAGAGGAGCATGGACAGACCGTTCTCGGTCCGGCAGCCGGCTTCCTCCGCGATCTGTATGAGCCGGGTGACCGGAGGATTGTAGATCACATCATAGACAAAGAGATCCTTTGAGAAAAAGGAGACATCGCCTAAAGGACATTCAGAGCCGTCTGCTCCCTGTTTCAGCATTCCCACACTCGTCGCATTGACGAGAATACTGCTCTCGGTGATCTCTTTTCTCTGGGCGTCTGTGTCGCTCAGGGCATGGAAAGTGATCCTGGTCCGGGAGAAGGATGAAAGCCGTTCGGAAAGTTCCCGGATCCTGTCCACGGAAGCCGGGCGGTGGTAGAATACGGAGATCTCCGAGGCCCCTTCGAGCGCGCTGCCGATCAGGATCGAGGAAGCGGCTCCGCCCGTTCCGAGAAGCGTCATTTTATTTCCGGAAATGAGATGCCCGGAGCGCTTCAGAGCAAGGATGAATCCGGCACCGTCTGTCGTGTGACCGATGAGCCGCCCGTTTTCATTTTTGACTGTGTTGACAGAGCGCCCGATCCTGGCGGCAGGAGACAGCTCGTCGCAGAGGCTGCACATGGCGGTCTTATCGGGCATGGTGAGATTCCAGCCGGCTGCATTTTCTCTGCGGAGACGGTCTACGACCTTCGGGAGTTCGTTCTCATCCGCTTCTATAAGTCCGTAGACTGCGTCGATTCCGAGCTTTGAAAAAGCGCAGTTATGCATGGCGGGGGATTTGCTGTGAGCGACCGGTGAGCCGATCAGGTAATATTTTTCCATAGTGTACCTCGACAGACATTTTCCTGATAGTATAGCATAAAAAAATAAGATAGAAAATTCATTTCAGGAACGCCCCGGCATTCCTGCTGCGCCGCGCGAGGTGCGAGGCACCTTCCCGGGCACCCGTCTGCGAAGCAGCAAAAAGAGTACGGTCCCGGGAGCGGACATAAGAAAAGATTGGTATTGCATCAGTCATCTTTTTATTATAAAATTAAGTGTACTTATTTAAGGAGGAAGACCCATGATATCAGCAGGTGATTTTAAAAATGGTTTAACGCTTGAAATCGACGGACAGGTCATGCAGATCGTAGAATTTCAGCATGTAAAGCCCGGTAAGGGCGCTGCGTTTGTCCGCACGAAGATGAGAAATGTTATCAACGGCGGTGTCGTCGAAAAGACATTCCGCCCGACAGAAAAATTCCCGGCAGCAAGAATTGACCGCAAGGATCAGCAGTATCTTTACAATGACGGAGATCTTTATTATTTCATGGATCCGGAAACTTTTGACCAGATCATGATCAATAAAGACGTCATCGGCGATGCACTGAAGTTTGTCAAAGAGAACGAGAACGTTAAGGTCTGCTCTTACAACGGAGAAGTATTCTCTATTGAGCCGCCCCTTTTTGTGGAGCTCGAGATTACGGATACAGAGCCAGGATTCGCAGGCAACACAGCGCAGGGCGCTTCGAAGCCGGCGACAGTTGAGACCGGAGCGACGATTCAGGTTCCGCTCTTTGTAAATATAGGTGATGTCGTCAAAATCGACACACGGACTGCTGAATATCTTTCAAGAGTATAAGACAGAGGCCTCCCCATTGCGGGGAGGCTTCTTATTTTTTGCTATTTCGTTGAAAATTGCCATTTTTCGATCGATCCGTAACTGAGGTCTGCAGCATGAACTGTTCACTGACGCAGCATGCGCCATACCCCCAGTTTTCAGCATGAACCGGATGCAGCTATGAAAACCTCATGCGGATCGTCTCCACGCAATCTGAAATATGCCCCGCCCGCTGCGCGGCGAGGCAGGAACGCCTGGGCGTTCCAGAACTGACTTCGCATGAACCGGTGACTTCTTTGTGCGAGGAATGGGCCTCTGAACCCAAATAATAATAAGGAGTGACTGGTAAATATGGATTATGAGGGATTCAAAGCGGAAGTTACAACGAGGATCGTTGACCGGGAAGGGCCGGGAGCCTGCGTGCGCGTACACCGGGTGAGAAAGAACAACGGTGTCATGCTCGATGGTCTGACGATCATGAGGGAAGGGGAGAATGTCTCCCCAACGATTTATCTGGAGCCTTTTTATGACAGGTACCGGCGCGGAGCGGATCTCGATTCTCTGACGGACGAAATTCTTGCGCTTTATCGCAGCCGTTCCTGTGCGGGAAAGATAGACATAGGGCAATTCGAAGATTATGGAAAGCTCGCGTCCGGTATCCGGCTGCGTCTGGTCAATTATGAAATGAACCGGGACATGCTGAAAGATGTGCCGCACAGGCGGTTCCTTGACCTGGCGGGGATCCTGTACTACGATGTCCGGGATCCTCTGTTTTCAAATGCCTCTGTACTTATTCAGAACAGCTTTACGGAAATGTGGGGAGTATCCCCGGATGAGCTCTTTGAGACCGCAGAGAGGAACATGCTCCTTTTTGAGCCGGCGGAAATCTGGCCGATGGGGAGAATGCTCTCTGAGCTTCGGGGAATGCCGGATGAAAATACATTGCCGGAGTTCCCGCTGTATGTACTGACCAATAAGAGCAGGATGTTCGGGGCTGCCTGCATGATGTATCCGGGCGTGTTCAGACAGGCTGCGCCGGTAATAAAGGGTGATTTTTTTGTGCTCCCCAGCAGCATACATGAGGTGCTGCTCCTGTCGCCGGAAAATGTGTTTGACGGGGAAGGTCTCCGGAGGCTCGTGCGTGAGATCAATGAGGATCAGGTGGAGCCGTATGAGGTGCTGTCGAACAATGTTTATTATTACGACAGTGAGAAGGGTGAGATCCGGATCGCGTGAGCGGCCCGTCCGGACTTTCGCCCGGACGTTCTCCGGGAGAGCTGTTTCCTCAAAAAAAACCTTGCACTTTCTTTCAGAATATATTATTATAAGATTTGTGCATGGGGATATAGCTCAGTGGGAGAGCGTTCGGTTCGCATCCGAAAGGCCGTGAGTTCGAATCTCATTATCTCCATAAAGCAGCCTGCCAGTTCTGGCAGGCTGCTTTCAAAAGTTAAAACATACGTCTGTAGCTCAGTGGATAGAGCGCTGGATTCCGGTTCCAGGTGCGCGGGTTCGATTCCTGTCAGACGTGCTTGCGGGGATATGCAGGGCATATCCCCATGTTTTTTATTCTTCATCGCGCAGCGCTCGTGACTTGAGCCGTGAGATATGTGAGCACAGTGGAAGGTGCCTCGCACCCGCCGGCCGGTCAAAATCAGGCAGGTTGCAATAAAGCTCCTCTTATGGTAAGATGTTTTGGTGGAACAGATTCGTGAGATTGGAAGCAGAGGAACGTAAAGCATATTCTGCCGCGGATGACAGCTGAATGTGAGATGGCAGTACAGAGCCCGGGGACATAAGGCAGAATAAGAACCGTACAGTTTGAGAGACCGCCCGGTTTGATGATTCATTTGCTGCGGCGGTCGGTTGGATGGTCATGTAAGTTTTTTTAGAGGAGGTATGCTATTTGGACTCTTTCAGAGAATGGTTGTCCGATAATCTGAGATACATCTGTCTGATACTTGGAATCCTGATCATACTGATCGGTGTATTTTTCGGAGTGAGGACTTTGACACGTGTTATCAGCAGTGGAAATGGCTCACAGCAGGTACAGGAAGACAGTATTGTAGCCGGATCCGCTGTCACGGCATCTGCCGGAAACAGCACGGCTGTGCAGACGCCTTCGTCGGCAGGCTCTACAGCAGTGGCGACACCGACCCAGCCGGTATCGGAATCCAGACCGGCTAATGTCACAGCGACGCCCACCGCCGCTCCGGAAGTGACGCAGGTTCCGGTAGATGAGAATGCGGAGCAGGAAGTTTCAGATGTGATCAATACCTATTATGCAGCACTGAATACGAAAAGCATCGATGCGATCCGGACTGTGACAGAACGGCTCTCCGAATCTGACATACTCTCGATCGAGGTATCGGAGACACAGTACTCAGACCTGTCGATCACAGTCAAACCCGGGCCGGACGGCAATGCGGATTCTGCGATCGCCTATGTATCGTATCATTACATTAATCCGTCGCAGTTCGTGGCGCACCCGGGACTTTCGTGGCTCTATCTGAGACGTGGAGAGGACGGTGCTTTCCGGATCGTCGTAAATCAGGAAGATCTGAGCAGGGTCGAACCGTATGTCAATGAGCTGACTGCCACGCCTGAAATTCAGGCAATACTTTCACAGGTCCAGACAGAGTCCGAGGCGGCAGAGGCTGAGGAAGCTATGCAGGCGGAGGCATCCGAGAACTGGGAACAGTCCACGGAAGGCACGGAGGCTGCAGCGGTCTCACCAGGTGTACAGCCGACGGCTACGGTCGTTGCGATGAGGACAGCCACGATCAATGCTACATGCAATCTGAGAGGCGGAGAAGGATATGATTATCCGGTCCTCACAGTTCTTCCCCAGGGAGCATCCGTTACCGTGATCGGAGATGTCGGTACAGGATGGTGCCATATCCAGACGGAGTACGGTGAGGGATATGTGGGGAGCCAGTTCGTCTCCCTTGCCTGAATACAATACTGATGTACGTATATAAAAGAACTCCATGACGTTTGAGCGCCATGGAGTTCTTTTTCAGTTCTTTTACTTATGCCCGGATCAGGAGGCGCGTTCCCGGAGGGAAAGATCATCCCTCTGGGACATCCTCCGGAGGAAGAGCCTCCTCCGTCATTTCCGGAGCAGGTTCCCCGGCTGCGGCCTCCTCGGGCGCTTCCGCCGGAGCCTCCTCTGCAGGCGCCGCTTCCGGTACCGCTTCCGGGACGGCGGGGGCCGGCTTCGGAACCGCATCTGCGGGGGAGTTGCAGACAGTGCCTGGCATGAGCGTGACACCTTTTAACGCTGCAAGGTCGCTGACAGTCCCGATGATATATCCTTTTGCCTGAAGATCCGCCACAAGACGTTTTACTGCGTCGATCGTGACGAGTCCGATCTCATGAAGGAGAATGACATCTCCGTCCTTCAGATTGTTCATTATTGCGTCGTAGACGGTCTGCGAATCGGTCGCCTCCTTGTCATGCGGATCAAGTGTCCAGAGGACGATCGGAAGGCTTCCGGCCTGTGCCAGAACGGTATTGTCGTAGGAACCTCCGGGCGGTCTCAGGAGAGTCGGATTGCTTCCTGTGAGGGAACGGATCATGGAATTCGTTTCCTCGATCTCAGAGTATATCATTTCCGGCTCGAGTCCGCTGATTTTCTCCTGATACCAGGTGTTGTTGCCGATCTCCATTCCGAGATCGTGGGCGCGGACGACCTGGTCGGATGCGTCCTCAAGTCTGCTTCCCGTGAAGAAGAAAGTGGCTTTTACATTGTGTTCCTCGAAGGGTGTGAGCAGATCGGACGTGTAGCTGCCGGGGCCATCCTCGAACGTGAACGCGACGACAGGGACACCTGCTGTGGTCTTTGACGCATCAAGTACGCCGTTTCCGTCAAAGAAATGCCATCCGCCGTCGATTTTGTTCCAGCCGCTCGCGCTGACACCGGTCGGACCGAAATAGTAGCGCGATCCGTCCGCATCGACCCAGCCTGTCTGCATGACGCCTGTGTCATTAAAATAATACTGCTTTCCGTCGATCTTTGTGAGCTTCGACGACATGACGCCGTCCTCTCCGAAATGGTATTTCTTTGTCTCGATGATCTGCCATCCGGTCACCCGTGCGCCGTCATTTCCAAGATAATACCGCTTCCCGTCGATATCCTGCCAGAGAGTCAGCATGACTCCGTTTGCATCGAAGTAGTAGTTCTTTCCGTCGATCGTCTGCCATCCGGTCGCTTTTGATCCGTCCGCGCCGAGATAGTAGTGCTTTCCGTCGACAGCCTGCCATCCGGATACGGCATGCCCTTCCTTATCGAGATACCAGGTCTTCCCGGTCGAATCGGTGAACCATCCGGTCGCGACAGCTCCGTCAGTACCGATAAAGATGGGAAGCCCGTTCGCATCCGTGGTCCAGCCGCTTTGGGCGAGCTGTCCGACTTCGTTAAAAAGATAGGTCTTTCCGTCGATCTCAGTCCAGCCGGCAGCCATGTAGCCGTTCTTGTCGAAGTAATATTTCCGCCCCCGGATGTCCATCCAGGCGGAGTGACAGAAGTTTCCGGATTCGTCGAGGTAGCGCCAGCCCTTCTGATCGGTCTGCCATCCGGGAGTAAAGGCAATGGTCTCTTCTGAGGCGGAGTCGGTCTTTGCTGCTTTCTCCGCAGAGGCCTTCACCGAGCTTCGAAGGGGCAGGGTGATGAGACCCAGAAGGAAGACCAGGATGAGGCATCCGCCGAAAAAGACGAGCGCCTCCTGCTGGCGCATCCGCAGTCTTGCAATATCTTTTTTTGTTCTTCTCAATATGGTCACCTTATGTTTTTACGAAACCGTTACTTTATATTTACACGCATCATCACGGAAATCATCGTAATGATTTTTATCGCTGTCTGCGGCTGCCTGTCCGGGGACGGCGGCCTTTTTTATTAGGATACCACGAAAGAAAATGAATACAAGTAAAAAATACGGATGCCTCCGGAATCGTAACAGTTCAGACGACCATCGCTTCTGCTTCGCTTCCGGCAGCAGCGCATCCATCTTCTGGAGAAAAACATTCGCAGTCCGAATGAGAAATCGGAAAACGCTGTGATTTTTGTGACCAAAAGTATGCGAGGAGCGACTTGCGGGAACAAAAATCACAGATGCGTTTTGCGATTTCGCAAGGAAGGACAAGAGTTTTTCGAAGAAGAGGATGCCTGCGCCGGGACGCCGATAGAGGTCAGGGTCGTCTGAACTGTTTTGCGGAATCCTTCCCGGAAGCACGGGGGCACGCAGGATTGCTTTTCATTTGACATAATGGTATTATAACGTAAATATTTTTTACCACCTGGAGGCGTTCTGTATGGAAAATGAACTGATCAGGCTGAATAAATATCTCGCCGGATCCGGCATCTGCTCGCGTCGGGAGGCGGATCGGATGATAGAGGAGGGCCGTGTCTCGATCGAAAATGAGGACGGCACCGTACGGAAGGCCGACATCGGAGAGCGGATCAGGGAAGACGCAGCAGTATTCGTGGACGGGAAACCGGTCCGGAATGATGAAAATGAGAAGCTTTACATGATGATCAATAAACCGAAAGGGATCATCTGTACAGGAGACCGGAGAGTCAGGGAGAATATCATTGATTTTGCCGGGCTCCGACACTATATATCCTACGCAGGGCGGCTCGATAAAGATTCGACCGGGCTGGTCCTTCTCACGAGCGACGGAGATCTGAACGATAAGATCATGCGCGCTTCGAATTATCACGAGAAAGAATACCGGGTCCGGGTCGATAAGAAGATCACCCCTGAATTCATCAGGAAAATGTCGGAAGGCGTTCGGATCGAGCTCACGGATGACCGTCATCTGACGGGGGAACTCGGGCCGAACGGGAAGCAGAAAGGTCTTGTCGTCAGAACGCGGCCGTGTTCTGTGCGGCAGGAGGGGAAAAAAGAGTTCACGATCATTCTCACGCAGGGATATAACAGGCAGATCCGCCGGATGTGCGCTGCGTGCGGCTATACGGCGCTTGAGATAAAGCGCGTACGGATCATGAATCTCCGCCTGGGCAATTTAAAGGAAGGCATGAAGCGCTTTCTCACGAAGGAGGAGATCAGCACGCTGAAGAAGATGGCGGAGGAGAGAGGTTCGGATGACTGAGATAAAAAAGAAGCGTCTGACGGCGAAAGTAAAAGAAGAATACGCGAATCTTGTGAAGAAGATACGTTTTTATAATGAGAAGTATGAAGCCGGCGAGTCCGTTGTCTCGGATTACGAGTATGATCAGCTGATGTTATCCCTGAAGGACTACGAGAAGACCTGGCCGGGCCTTGTCGGGAGCAGCTCCCCTACACAGACTGTGGGTGCGGCTGTAAAGAGGGAGGCCGGCGTCACTGTGACCCATAACGTGCCCATGCTCTCGATCCAGGACGTCTTTAATAAGGAAGATGTTATTGAATGGGTAAATGCGGTCAGAGAACTTCATCCTGACGCAAAATTCTGTGTGGAACAGAAAATTGACGGGCTTTCGATGACGCTCCGCTACGAGAACGGAGAACTTGTTCTCGCGGAGACTCGCGGAGACGGGATGGTCGGAGAGGATGTGACGCTGAACGCCCGGGTCATCCCGGATGTCAGGGAGACGCTTCCCGGAATGACCGGATATCTGGAAGTCCGGGGGGAAGTCTACATGACCCGTGAGAATTTTGCAAAGACGAACGAGCGGCAGGAGCGAAATGGGAAAAAACCGTTCGCGAACCCGAGGAACTGCGCGGCGGGCACGCTCAGACAGCTTGACCCGGAGATGACGAGGGAGAGGGGACTTTCGCTTTTCATTTTCAATGTCCAGGACGGACCGGCTGAATTCATGCGGTCCCACAGCGAGGGCTTGTCAAAGTTACGGGAAGCCGGGGTCAGCACGGTCCCGTCAAAGGTCTGTACGACCAACGAGGAGATCCTCTCTGAAATCGACCGGATCGGAGAGCTGCGCGGAGATCTGGACCACGATATCGACGGGGCCGTCGTAAAGATCGACCAGATCGCCTACCGGGGAGACTTTCCGGCGGGCTCAAAATACAGCGCAGGCCATATCGCCTACAAGTATCCTCCCGAGGAGAAGGAGACGGTCATCCGGGATATTGAAATCTCGATCGGCATGACCGGACGGGTGAATCCGACAGCGGTGTTCGACCCGATCCGCCTGTGCGGAACGACGGTCCAGCGGGCGACGCTCCACAATCAGGATTTTATCAATTCGCTTCACATCGGGATCGGGGATACGGTCGTCGTCTATAAGTCGGGCGAGATCATTCCGAAGATCCGCCGATCCGTGCCGGAAAAAAGACCTTCCGGGACGACGGATTTCATGCTTCCGGACATCTGTCCGGTCTGCGGAGGACCGATCGTTACAGAACCCGGGGCAGTGGATAAAAAGTGCATCAATCCGAACTGTCCGGCTCAGCTCGAGAGACATCTCATCAACTTCGTCGGAAGGGATGCGATGGATATCAAGGGATTTGGCGAGGAGATCGTCCTCACGCTGGTCTCTCAGGGATATCTCAGGGATATCGCCGATATCTACAGGCTGAAAGATCACCGGGAGGAGCTTCTTCTTAAGAAAGTCATCGGCCTTGAGAAAAGCACGGACAAGCTCCTTGCTGCGATCGAAAAATCCAAGGAAAATGAACCCTGGAGACTTCTTGCGGGACTCGCGATAGAAAATGTCGGCAGGACTTCGGCCCGCACGCTCATGAACCGGTTCGGGTCGCTCCGGGAACTGGCAGACGCGGATATTGAGACCCTTCTCACCGTTCCGGATATCGGAGGAGTGACTGCAGGTACGATCAGGAGCTTCTTCGATGCGGAGGAGAACAGAAAGCTCCTCGATGAACTTCTTGAGCTGGGACTTCGCATGGAGAGTACGGATAATGACCGCTCGGATGAGCTGGCCGGCCGGACCTATGTCGTGACCGGTGAGGTCACGCAGTTCAGGAACAGGGCTGAACTTGTGGAATTCATCGAAAAACGCGGCGGCAAGTGCGCCGGCAGCGTCTCAAAGAAGACATTTGCGCTCATTAACAATGACCTGACATCCATGTCGGGGAAAAACAAAAAAGCCAAAGAGCTTGGAATTCCGATCCTGACGGAGGAGGAATTCCTGAAAGGACTGGAGGGGAAGGACAACAATGCCGATCAAAGTACCGAATGACCTGCCGGTAAGGACGATCTTAGAACAGGAAAACATATTTGTCATGGATGAGAACCGGGCGATTCATCAGGATATCCGCCCGATCCAGATCCTGATCCTGAATCTGATGCCGCTCAAGGAGGACACGGAGCTCCAGATCCTCAGGGAGCTTTCCAATACACCGCTGCAGATCGACTGCACATTTATGCGGACGATGTCCCACGAAGGAACGCACACGTCAAGGAGCCATCTGGATACGTTCTACGTGACATTTGACGAGATCCGGAAAAAGCATTATGACGGAATGATCGTCACGGGCGCGCCCGTCGAACTGCTTCCGTTCGAAGAGGTCGACTACTGGGAGGAGATGGAAAAGATCTTTTCCTGGATCAACACGCACGTGACATCGACGATTTTTCTGTGCTGGGGCGCACAGGCGGCGATGTATTATTACTACGGACTCGAGAAGAGACTTCTCGATAAGAAGCTCTTCGGGCTCTTCTGGCATAAAATTTATAACAGGAAGGTGCCGCTGGTCCGCGGATTTGACGACAGCTTCCTGATGCCGCATTCGAGATATACGGATGTTCTGACGAAAGACATTGCCGCCTGCAGCGAGCTTACGATCCTGGCCCAGTCGAAGGAGGCCGGTGTATTCTTATGCATGGCCGAGAACGGAAAGAAGATCTTCGTGACCGGACATCCCGAATACGGCCGCACGCAGCTGAAAAGGGAATATGAGCGTGATCAGAAGAAGGGGCTTGGTACGGCGATCCCGAAGAATTATTTCCCGGATGATGATCCGAGCCGGCGTCCTCAGCTTTTATGGCGCGCACACGCCAACAATCTGTATACCAACTGGCTGAATTATTATGTATATCAGTCGACGCCGTATGATCTGGACGGAACACCCTGGGGCGAGCCGATCCCGGATAATTACGAAGAAAAGAATAAATGACAGCCTTTCTTTTGGATCGGAAAGCCTGCAGAATTACTGCTTTTTACGCTGAAGGGGCGGTGCATCCGGAGATTTTAGGGTTTTCATTTTCAGAAATGTACGTTATAATCTCACCGTATGAGTAAAATTGCAGGTAGTATGACGATCTGATATAGAAGGAAACATAGTAACAGTTATGGGTGAAGTCAGGTTTAAATATCTGGAGGAATTGGAAAAGTCAGAGGCTCTGGATGCACTGAATGACCGAAAAAGTAAAAAGAGAGAAAGTACTGACCTCGGGAATGACGAATCGGATCGGGAGAGAGAACGCGCGCGGGAGCGGGCAGAATCGGCTGCCGACAGAAGGCGACGGAACACTGCAGCAGATCAGACAAGGAGAAGGCGCGCGGAGTCGGAGAGGATCGAAGAGCTTCTTCGGGAGGAAGAAACCGAAGAAGATGCTCTTTATAACGAGCGGAGACAGAGAAGACTCAGAGCCCGCCGTGCGGAACAGAGGCGGCAGCTTCACAGAAGACGCTTGATCATCGCATATACGCTTCGGGCGCTGACAGCCCTTGTTCTGTTCCTCGTGGTGTTCAATACGACAAGAGTGATCGTGCATATCGTTTCACGCGGAGACAATCCGTCAGAGAGCATATCCGAACAGACGGTCACAGACTCCGGGAACGACGGAACGATTTCACCGGCTGAATCGACGGACAGCGGAATCGGTTTAACACCGACTCCGACAGACGGATCAGGAACGACCTGGTCAGATTCCGGGCAGTCCGGTCTGACCGGAACTCCGACTCCTGCGCCGGCCACGACCACGACACCGACACCGACGGAAAGCGTTACGGTGACGCCGACGCCCACCCCTGTCGTTGAGGCCGGGGCCAGCGAGCTCGAGAAAAAGTTCGGGACCTGGACCTATACGAACGCGAGTCCGATGCCTGAGGGAGATATTGTGGCGACGGACAGCGTGCTGTATACGTACGATATGGTCATGCGGGATATGTTCTTCCTGAAGCAGCGGTATCCGGATCTCTGTGAGATCATCAAGCTCGGAACAACGGCTGACGGCAGGGATATCATCGATGTCGCCGTCGGTTCGAAGACCGCATCGAAGAATGTGATCATTCAATATTCTATGCATGCCAGAGAGTACATCAACACGCTGCTCGGCATGAAGCAGCTGGAGGAGCTCCTCAAGGGCATGCAGAGCGGTACGGAGTATAACGGAATCACCTATTCGGCGCTCCTGCAGGATGTAAGGCTGCATATCATTCCGCTCATGAACCCGGACGGCGTGACGATTTCACAGCTGGGATTTGACGGAATTAACAATGAGACGATCCGGGCAGATCTCAATAAGATCTGGGCGACTGACAATGAGGCAGGAAGAGGAGATGTCAATCTGGCGGCGTACACGTCGCTTTGGAAGGCCAATGCGCTCGGTGTTGACCTGAACAGAAACTACGACACGCTCTGGGAGGATGCCAGTGTAGGAGGGACAACAGAGCCTTCCTCAGCAAGGTATCCGGGTCCGTCCGCGCATTCTGAAAAAGAGACGGTCGCGCTTCTCGCACTTGAGGAGGCGGTGAACTGTTCTGCCCAGATCGCGTATCATTCGGAAGGAGATCTGATCTTCTGGAATTACGGTGTGGAGGGCGATCTGTACGCGAAAGATGAACAGCTCGCGCTGACAGTCGGAGCAGTTACGGGTTATCCGCTCGAATCGACCGTGACGAGCAATCAGTCGACGTCCGGCTGCAGTGATTACTTTATAAGGGAACTTGGCGTGCCGTCTATTACGATCGAGACCGGGACAGGAGACTGCCCGATCGGCATAGATCAGTGGGACGCGATCTGGGCTGCGAACTGGCAGGTGCTTCCTGCGATGGCGGAGCTCTTTACCAGAATTTGATCTCTGACGCAGAATTCTCGTGATGTAAATCTATGATGAATTCGCAAAGTGAAACCTGGCTCTGACATGGGTTACAAATCTGTGTCAGAGATTAAAGCCTCCGGCGGATCGCAGCCGCGCAGAGAGGAAGATGCTTAGTGCATCCCCTCGGCGCGGCAGGAACGCCGAGGCGTTCTTGACTGTGCCGCAAAGTTTACGTGCGGCGTCTTTTTACCGGCAGGCAGGGTCTGCCGGCATCTTTGATTGACAGGTGGATTTTGACTATGGAAAAAATACAGACAATTCTTACGAAGTACGTAAGCGATGCGTTCCTGTCTGCCGGATATGATAAGCGCTACGGGATCGTACGGCTCTCAGACCGTCCGGACCTGTGCGAATTCCAGTGCAACGGGGCGCTGGCTGCCGCGAAGCAGTATCATAAGGCGCCGTTCCTGATCGCGGAGGATGTCCTGAAACATGCTTCGGAGAACGCCGGTGATATTTTTACCGCGGAAGTTGTGCGGCCGGGCTTTCTCAATCTGAATATCACGGATACTTTCCTTGCAGACTATGTCTCCCGGATCGGAGAGGACGAGTTTCTTTCCATCCCGCAGGTCGGGGAACCGGGAAAAATTATGATCGACTACGGCGGACCGAACGTAGCGAAGCCGCTCCATGTCGGACATCTTCGCAGTGCCGTCATCGGGGAGAGCATCAAGCGAATCTGCCGCGCAGTCGGTAATGAGGTGCTGGGGGATGTTCACCTGGGCGACTGGGGGCTTCAGATGGGCCTCATCATTACGGAGCTCCGTGAGCGGAAGCCCGATCTCATTTACTTTTCGGATGACGCTCCGGAAGGGGAGGAAGGATATCCCGAGGAGGCACCCTTCACGATCGGAGAGCTCGAGGAAATTTATCCGTTTGCCTCCGCACGCTCCAAGGTAGACGCGGACTATAAAACCCTCGCGATGCAGGCTACGCATGATCTCCAGGCAGGAAAGCCGGGATACCGGGCGCTCTGGAAGAAGATCATGGAGATTTCGGTCGCGGATCTGAAAAAGAATTACGAGCGGCTTTCCGTTTCCTTTGATCTCTGGAAGGGTGAATCGGATGTTCAGCCGTATATCGAGCCCATGGTCCGGGAAATGAAAGAAAAAGGCTACGCCCACTATGACGACGGTGCACTGGTCATCGACGTCTCAGAGCCGGAGGATAAGAAGGCGATCCCGCCCTGTATGGTCCTGAAGTCTGACGGGGCTTCCCTTTACAATACGACGGATCTCGCGACGATCGTAGAGCGGATGAAGCTTTTTGATCCGGAGGAGATCATTTATGTCGTCGACAAGCGGCAGTCTCTTTATTTCACACAGGTATTCCGCGCTGCCCGCAAGGCAAAGCTCGTTAAGCCGGAGACAAAGCTCGTCCATGTCGGCTTCGGTACGATGAACGGGAAGGACGGAAAGCCCTTTAAGACGCGTGAGGGAGGAGTGATGCGTCTTGAATCCCTCCTCAACGAGATCAACGCGGGGATGATCGAAAAGATCCGTGAGAACCGCAATGTGCGCGACGAGGATGCGTCTGAGACAGCGGAGATGGTCTCTCTTTCTGCGATCAAGTATGGTGACCTTTCGAATCAGGCCGCAAAGGACTATATCTTTGATGTTGAGAAATTTACGGCTTTCGAGGGCAATACGGGTCCGTACATTCTGTACACGATCGTCCGGATCAAATCGATCCTGAAAAAGGCTGCAGAAGCCGGGATCGCGGTCGAAGAAGCGGGACTCAATCCGCCGGGAAGCGCAGAGGAAAAGGCGCTCATGCTGGATCTTGCAGGATTCGGCGGCGTAGTGTGGGAATCATACTGTGAGCTTGCCCCGCATAAGATCTGCGCGTACATTTACGAAGTGTGCAATGATTTCAACCGGTTCTATCACGAGACGAAAATTCTTACGGAGGCTGATGAAGACCGCCGCAGCGGCTATCTCCGCCTGCTGGCCCTGACGGAGAAGATCCTTCTTAAGAGCATTGATCTTCTGGGCTTTACAGCGCCGGATCATATGTAATGGAGAACGCCGCAAGAGCGGGTCTTGAATAAAGGAGCATTATCCATGGCAAAAAGACCAAAAAAAGAGAGTATTAACTACGGGTCACTGGTCCTCCTGGCAGTGATCGTTGCACTGGCGGGCGTTCTCATCGGACTTTTTTTCGGCAATCTTCATAAAAAGGGAAATGCCGGAAAGACCGCTGTTTCGGCCCAGACGGTCTCCACGACACAGGAGGCTCCCGCTCAGGAAGGCGTCACGATCCGCGGAGCGGCAAGAGCATCTGTCGCGCACGCAGGCAACGCCGAGGGAGTGAAAGCTCCGCAGACCGCGGCGGGACAGGAAAACCAGGCTGCACAGACTGCTGCTGCGCAGCAGGCAGTTCCGACTGAGGCAGTTACGCCTTCTCCTGCACCTTCTCCGACAGTGACACCTGCGACAGGGAAAATTATCTGCATTGACCCCGGTCACGAACTCATGGAAATCCTTGAGGAGGAGCCGAACGGCCCCGGATCGGATGTTATGAAGCAGGGCGTGACCAGCGGAGCCTACGGGGAGGCCTCAGGAAAGAATGAATATGAGGTCGTCCTTGAAATCGGTCTGAAGCTCAGGGATATCCTTACCAGTAAAGGGTACACGGTCGTTATGACCCGTGAGACGCATGATGTGACCCTTTCAAATGTGCAGCGCGCGCAGATCGCCACGGACGCGAACGCGGATGCCTTTATCAGGATCCACTGCAACGGAGTGGACGATCCGACCGTCGCCGGTGTCATGTGCTACGGACCGTCCGGTGCGAACCCGTATCTGTCCGCCGAGCTGATCACGAACAGCCAGAAGCTGTGCGAGCTTCTCCGCGACAATCAGTGTGCGGTCACGGGACAGAGACCTATGGAGAACCTGTATCAGGATGACATGACGGGCATCAACTGGGCGACCATGCCGGTCTCCATCGTGGAAGTCGGATTTATGAGCAACCCGGAGGAGGATCTGTATATCGCTTCCGAGGAAGGAGAAAATGCGATCGCGACCGGTCTTGCGAATGGGATCGACGCGTATTTTGCCGGCTGAGAAGCGGCATTGTAAGAAAGCCTCGTTTCCGGCAGGAACTGTGTAAGGATCGCTTCTTCCGGCCTGTACAAAGTGTTGTTGAAAGGATTTTTGTTACATGTGGAGAACAGTGTTTTTTGACCTTGACGGAACGCTGACCGATTCGGGCGAGGGTATCATGAGATGTGTTCAGTATGCTCTTGACAGGGAATTCGGGATAAAGGCAGACAGCAAGGACCTGCGGTCCTTTGTCGGCCCGCCGCTCAGGGAACAGTTTATTCGCTTTGCGAACCTTACGCCGGAACAGGCAGACCGTGCCATCGAACGGTACCGGGAGCGCTACCGGGCTGTCGGGATCTATGAAAGCTCCGTTTATCCGGGAATTCCGGAGATGCTCGCTGAGCTGCGCCAGGCCGGGCTCAGGATCGCGCTCGTCTCCACAAAACCGACGGAGTACTGCCGTGAGATCCTGAGGAGGGTCGGAATTACGCAGTACTTTCATTACGTGATCGGAAATGATAAGAACATCCCGGTGGCAGGAAAACGCGATGCAATCGAGAAGGCTGTCCGGGTCATCGGTAACGTAAACAGGAACGAGATCGTCATGGTCGGCGACCGCAGATATGATGTGATCGGAGCGAAGCAGTGCGGAGTGGGGTCCATGGGAGTCAGCTACGGATACGGCTCCCGCAATGAACTCGAATATGAGTGGCCTGACTGTATCGTCGACAACCCGACAGAACTTCGAAATGTTCTGATCGGGCAGCTGAGGGCCGGGACACAGGTCGGGTATCCTTCGCAGGGCGGATCCCTCAATCCGAATGTCGTCCGTGAAGCCGCAAAGCCTGCAAAGAAGGGCAAGGGCCTCCGTCTGGGCGAGACGATTTATAAGATTTGGAGAATCGTGTATCCCATCCTGCTTCACCTGGGAATCTCGACGGTAGTTGTTTCGGGACTGATCATCGTTGCCGCGGTCATCGAAGGACTCGTAAGTCTCCCCGGTGGTGTGAGCGTCTATGATTTAGTGAATAATCAGATGGTCCTTCTCACCGGAATTGCCGATGCAGCGGTCGTACCTGTCGCATGGCTTTTCCTGCGGGCTGATGAGAAAAAAAGAAAAGCCGGCCGTCTGGAGTCAGGCTCTCTTAAACGAAATAAGATGGGGATACTGCATATCCTCCTCATTGCACTACTTGCGATCGGTATTGCACAGGCAGTGAATTTCCTGATCGCGCTCATCCCTTATGAGGATGCCGTCTATGAGGAGACGAGCGAGCAGATGTTCTATCAGACCGGGCTTATCATGCAGCTTGCTGTGATCGGCGTGATCGGGCCGATCTCCGAGGAACTCATCTTTCGCGGTCTTGTATTCAGAAGGATCAGGGATTACGGGGGGTTCTGGCCGGCAGCCATCATCAGCGGACTGGTCTTCGGAATTTATCACGGGAATATCACGCAGGGGATCTTTGCAACGATCATGGGCGTATTGTTCGCTATGATCTACGAGCATTACGGAACGATCTGGGCTGCGATCGCGGCGCATATTGCAAATAATATCCTGGCGACTTTGATGAATGCCGTGATCGACAGGCTCGATCTGCCGGATATTGTCTATATCATCTTCCTGGCAGTTACGTTCATAGCTGCCGTTGTGATCGGACTGTACATTTTCCTGAAGGATAAGAAAGTCAATAAGATATAAATGCTCCGCGTCTTCTCTCTGTCACGAGAGGGGATGCGGATTTTTATTTATGAGATACGTGCGCAAAGAGGAAGGTCAGATCAAATGCTGACAGATTAAGTCAGATCAGTGGTTGACCGCACAATATGCGCGTGCTATAATCGGAGGGTCGCTTAAAAAATCACACGTGCGGATCACGTCATTCGGTGCCTTTTCGGTCATGACGTCTAAACACGTGGGTGAAAGAAAAACCAAAACAAAGGAGAAACAAAATGAGTGTTATTTCAATGAAACAGCTGCTGGAAGCAGGCGTCCATTTCGGACATCAGACAAGACGCTGGAACCCCAAGATGAAGCCGTACATCTACACAGAGCGTAACGGCATCTACATTATCGACCTTCAGAAGTCTGTAGGCATGGTCGATGACGCTTACAACGCAGTTGTTGATATTGTTAAGAACGGCGGCAAGATCCTCTTCGTGGGAACAAAGAAGCAGGCGCAGGACGCGATCCGTACGGAAGCTGAGCGCTGCGGCATGTATTACGTCAATGAGAGATGGCTCGGCGGTATGCTGACGAACTTCAAGACGATCCAGAGCCGTATCGCACGCATGAAGGAAATCGAGGCCATGGCAGAAGACGGAACATTTGAAGTCCTGCCGAAGAAGGAAGTCCTTCAGCTCAAGAAGCAGCTTGAGAAGCTCGAGAAGAACCTCGGCGGTATCCGCAATATGAAGAAGCTCCCGGACGCGATCTTTATCGTTGATCCGAAGAAAGAGCGCATCTGCGTACAGGAAGCCCACACTCTGAACATCCCGCTGATCGGTATCTGCGATACGAACTGCGATCCGGAAGAACTTTCCTACATCATCCCGGGCAATGACGACGCGATCCGTGCGGTCAAGCTGATCGTCTCCAAGATGGCAGACGCTGTCATCGAGGCAAACCAGGGCCTTATGGAAGCTGACGTCGAGGAAGTTCCGGCAGAAGGCTACACAGCCTATCCGGATGATGAGTCCGAAGCAGCAGCGAAGGCCTGAGAAGAGTAACGATGCGTTCAGGGCGGCTGCCCTGATAAGTTTAAGGAGGATTTGAATTATGGCTGCTATTACAGCAAAGATGGTAAAAGAGCTCCGTGAGAAGAGCGGCGCAGGTATGATGGACTGCAAGAAAGCCCTCACGAAGACAGACGGCGACATGGAGAAGGCAATCGAGTTCCTGAGAGAGAACGGACAGATGAAGGCACAGAAGAAGGCGGACAGAATCGCCGCGGAAGGCCTCTGCCTTGCAGTTGTTTCTGAAGATGAGAAGAAAGCTGTCACAGTCGAAGTCAACTCTGAGACAGACTTTGTCGCAAAGAACGAGAAGTTCCAGAACTTCGTCGCTAAGGTCGCTGAGACTGTCATGGCGACAGATGCAGCGGATGTGGAAGCACTCCTTGCTGAGGAAGTCGAGCCGGGCAAGAATCTTCAGGCTCTTCTTACAGAGCAGATCGCTACGATCGGCGAGAACCTTAAGATCCGCCGTTTCGCAAGAGTCGAGGAAGCAGACGGCTTCGTGACGACCTATACACATATGGGCGGCAAGATCGTCGTTGCTGTTGACGTTCAGACCGATGTCATCAACGATGCAGTCAAGGAAATGGCTAAGAACGTTGCCATGCAGGCAGCTGCCATGCGTCCGGAGTACTGCACACGTGCCGAGATCTCCGCAGACTACCTTGCAAAGGAGAAGGAGATCCTTCTTGCAGCAGCTAAGAACGAGAAGCCGAATGCTCCGGAGAAGGTCATCAACGGAATCGTTATGGGCCGTCTCAACAAAGAGCTTTCCGAGATCTGCCTGATGGATCAGGTCTATGTAAAGGCTGAGGACGGCAAGCAGTCCGTACAGAAGTATGTCGACCAGGTCGCAAAGGCTAACGGCGCGAAGATCGCCATCAAGGGCTTTGTCCGCTATGAGACAGGCGAAGGCCTTGAGAAGAAGCAGGAGAATTTCGCGGCAGAAGTTGCTGCACAGATGAATCACTGATGCGAATTCAGGATATCTCAGTTTTCTTTCAGTTTCTGATTGAAATGGTCACTGATAAGCCGGAATTTCACAGGCGGCACAGCTGAATATTTACCGGTAAAGACGGAAGGAACTGTCAGTATGACGGTTCCTTCTTTTTGTTTTACAGTACCCTAAAATGAAAGGCGCTGATGCTCATGACGGCACACATCTGAATCTTTATGTGTGGAGGGCGCTGATAATCAGATCACACACTTCCGGTATGGTCTTCCCGGTCGTATCAATGATATGATCGGCAACTTCTTCATATCTGGCCCGGCGTTTTTCCATCAGCGCACTTATATACTCCTCATTCATTTTTCCGTTAAGGAGCGGTCTGTCCCTGTTATCCCTGACTCTCTCGAGAATAGCAGCCGGGGAAGCGGTCAGGAGAACGATGACACCGTTCGCTTTCATGTATTTTACATTCTCATCCCGGAGGACTGCGCCGCCGCCTGCGGAGACGATCACCGGTCCGCTTTCCTTGAGGTCGCGGAAGACTTCGGTCTCCCGGTCGCGGAAATATGTTTCCCCGTGGGCGCTGAAAATCTCGGGGATCGACATGCCTTCCCGCAGGACGATCTCCTGGTCCGTCTCGATGACCTGCAGGGCGAACCGCTCCGCGAGACAGGAGGCTGCGGAGGTCTTTCCGGCTCCCATAAAACCGATGAGTATAAGGGTTTTCGAAAATGGGAAATCCCCCTGACTTCTTTTACTGCTTTCCTGCGGTGTATTCATAATAATCGCTCCTTTAGATAACGGCTGTTCTGTTTCTTGCGGAATCTTTCCGAAACGGAAGCCGTTCGAATCGGAATCTGTTCAAACGGAAGCGGTCCGGACCGGATCCCTCAGTTGTTCATGATATGCGTTCGCGGGCGGTATCCGGCTTCCCTTGTTTTTATCTGGGAAGATGATCTGCCCAGCTCCAAGCGTGGCATAGCGCCGGGATGTTCCCCGTGCTGTCTCATGAATTTGCATGGATCAGGGCAAGGATCTCCCGCAGGTCTTCCGCATTTATCTGGCCGGGGGCGGAGGCCGCTCCCACGGATCCGAAGGTCAGAGCGGATCCGAAGGCCTCGCCGCACAGGCGGCTTATGAGTCCCATTCTTCCCATGGCCATTGTCACGATGGGCTTATCGATCGATGCATCGGCCTCCTGCGTCGCGTCAAGCAGGGTGATGACGTCAGCTCTGCCAAGAGGCATGACCGCTATTTTTAAGATGTCAGCGCCGAGAGCGTCCATTTTTTTCAGACGGGACAGTATTTCCTCCTTGCCGGGAGTTTTCTGGAAATCGTGGCTCGACGCGATGACCGGGACGCTGTGCGCATGGGCGGAGCAGAGGATATCTTTGACGTATTCCTCTCCGGTAAAGAGCTCGACGTCGACGAGATCGACAAGGCCTGTCGAGACCGCGCTTTTTGTGAGCTCAGCGTAGGAATCCGGAGGGAGTTCGGTCTCCCCGCCTTCCTTTGCGGTCCGGAAGGTGAAGAGGAGCGGGATCTCTCCCAGCGCATCTCTGAGATCCGGGAGGACATTCTTCACGGATGCAATGTCACATCCCCCGGAGAACCAGTCCACCCTCCACTCAACGATATCTGCTTTCATTTCATGGATTCTGTTCGCGGAAGACAGGATCCCGTCTTTTGTTTTGCCCACAATGGGAACAACGATTTTGGGAGCTCCCTGGCCGATGGTCCGGCCTCGTATCAACAATGATTTACTCATAATTTGCCGTCTTTTCTTTCTTACTGAATACTGCCGCAGGTATATTTCCCGGCTTTGGAAGTGAAGAGTCCCCCGGGAGTGTCTTATCTGCAGGCGTTATCCTAGATTCTACACCATGATCGCCGGGAGAACCAGAAAATAATTTATGTATTTATTCTTCATCGCGCTTTTCCTCGCAACTTTAGTCGTGAGATACGCGCGCAAAGTGATCCTTTCAATAGTCTTGAGGGAAACTTTTTTGTGGGATATAATATGAGAGATTATCCTGGAGACTGAAATCGGGAACGCCGGCGTTCCTGCTGCAGCATATGACTTTAGAGGATAGAATGAGCATGGACATTCACTACAGACATGAGTGGAAGCATGAGATCACCTGGTCGGATCTCCTAGCGATCAGGGCGCGGCTTTATGCAGTCGCAGAGAGAGATCCCCACGCAGAGGACGGATGTTATCATATCCGAAGTCTTTATTTTGACAATCTGAATGACCGGGCTCTGCGCGAGAAGATCGACGGAGTCAATCGGAGGGAAAAATTCCGGATACGCTATTATAACGGAGACACTTCCTTCATAAAGCTGGAAAAAAAGAGCAAGCTGAACGGTCTTGAGACGAAATACAGCGCTCCGCTTACGAAGGAGGAGGCGCAGAAGATCGTGGACGGGGATATCGGATTTATGATGGATTCGCCCGATTCCCTGGTCCGGGAGCTCTATTGCAAGATGCGTTATCAGTGTCTTCGTCCGAAGACGATCGTGGACTATACCAGACAGCCTTTCATATACAGGCCCGGAAATGTGCGGGTCACCTTCGACTATGATCTTCACACAGGGCTTTCCTGCACGGATTTTTTGAATCCCGACTGCGTGACGATTCCGGCCGGCGACGCGCCAATCCTCATGGAGGTAAAGTGGGACGAGTTCCTTCCGGAGATCATCCGCGCTGCCGTGCAGATGCCGGGGAGGAGAGTGACGGCATTTTCAAAATATGCCCAATGCAGAGTATACGGGTAAGTGAATTTCACATCCCGGCGTTCTTTCTGCACCACGCAGGATATGAAGCACCGTTTCACTTGCGCGGCTGCTTTCCGCCGGTGATTTTATTAAGGAGAAGGATATGACATTCAAAGACATTTTTAAATCAAGCTTTTTGGAAAATGTAACTGCAGTCAGCATTCTGGATATCGTCATTGCGCTCGTGCTGGCGTTCTGCCTCGGGCTTTTCATTTTTTATATCTATAAAAAGACTTATTCGGGCGTCCTGTATTCATCGAGCTTCGGTGTCACTCTTGTCGCCCTGACAATGATCACAACGCTGGTGATCCTGGCGGTCACATCCAACGTCGTCCTGTCCCTCGGCATGGTCGGCGCACTGTCGATCGTGCGTTTCAGGACGGCAATCAAGGAGCCGCTTGACATTGCGTTCCTCTTCTGGGCGATCGCTGACGGCATCGTGCTCGCGGCCGGAATGATTCCCCTCGCGGTCTTCGGAAGCGTGCTGATCGGTGTGGTCATCCTTGTTTTTGCGAACCATAAGGATATGTCGAACCCGTATATTGTGGTGCTTCGGACGAACGGGCATGAGAGTGAGACGAAGGCCGTTGAGTTCCTTAAGAGCCACGTGAAGAAATGCGTGGTCAAGAGCAAGACCGCTCAGAAGGGCTTTGTCGAACTCAATCTTGAGATCCGTCTTCAGGATGAAAACACCGATTTCGTCAATGAGCTCGCGGATGTGGACGGAGTCGAGAGCGCGGTGCTCGTGAGCTATAACGGGGATTATATGGGGTAAGTACGGTCCTTGCAGAATAACGATTTTATCGTCCTTGTGCGAAGGTTCCATAAATGATATACTGGCAATATGTCCGCATGGCGGAATAGTCGTGAGGTCTTCCGTTGTTTCGCGGTGACCGGCGGATTCCCGGAAAGAGTGATTTCGGGATCCCGACGGTATTCAGGCGGAGCGGCGCTTACAGGCACACGGTGCCGACAGAGCGCAGCCGTCTCTGTATGGTCATGAAGGCTGAAAAGACCGGTATGAAGGGGAAGACGGTCTTTCTGTCTGTGCGGTGCGGCAGGAGCACTCCGGTGTTCCTGATTTGAGAGGGGATAATAACAGAAAGGGGGCTGACAATGCCTGATAATGAAGAAATTCGCAAAGAAAAAATGAGAAAGAAACGCAGGGCAGAGAGAAGGCGGAAAGAACGGCAGCGGGCGCTGGTCGCCAGGGCCGTTACGCTCGCACTCCTGCTGGTCGTCCTTGTCGCGATCATTGTGGTCGCGATCCGTATATCCAGAAAGGATACTGTGCCGCAGGATACGGTCACTGACACGGTCGTGACGCAGGCCGCGACTCCGGATACCCAGAACGCGCAGCAGAACACGCAGAATACGCAGAGTACGGCGGAGACTACGGCGATTCCAGAGCAGCCGCAGCAGACTGCGGAAGTTCCGCAGCCGGTCGTGACTGTCCCGACGACAAAGGAAGAGGCTCTTAATCTTGCCAGATTTCAGGCCATGCAGTATGACTATGACAAGGCGATCGCTACGATCCAGGCTTTCGGCGGATATGAGTCAGACGCAGACCTGATGAATGAGATCAGTTCAATCACGGCGCAGAGAGATGCCTGCACGGCTGTCGATGTGTCGAGGACACCGCATGTCTTTTTCCACTCGCTGATCAACGACTCCCGCGGACTCATCGCATCCGCGACCTGCACAGAGGACCGCGTGTCAAAGAACAATAAGGCGATGGCGACTGTCGGTGAATTTAACACGATGATCCAGGACATGTACGAGGCCGGTTATGTCCTGATCAGCTTGGATGATCTCGTTGTGAAGACAGTCAATGACGACGGTTCGGTCTCTGTGACGAAGAATACAAATCTGTATCTTCCGGCAGATAAAAAGCCGCTCATCATGTCCGAGGATGACCTGAGCTATTATCATGCCTATGGCGAGAACGGAGCTCAAGGGTACGCGGACAAGCTGGTACTCGACGAGAACGGACAGGTCAAGTGCCTTTTCACGGATGTAGACGGCGTGCAGAAGATCGGTGATTACGACATGGTCCCGCTGATCGATACATTTATCCGTGAACACCCGGATTTCTCCTACAGGGGAGCGAAGCCGACCGTTGCCCTCACCGGGTACAACGGCGTGTTCGGATACCGCACGAATGACTACTATAAGGAAGGTCCGGATGGTGCGGATCTGAATCAGGCCCAGAAGAATTTCCTTCTCGAGCATCCGGAATACGATTATGATACGGACTGCGCGGAGGCCAGAAAGATCGCAGAGGCGATGAAGGCCAACGGCTGGACCTTTGCGAGCCATACCTATGGCCACAGAAATGCTTCCGAATCCTCTGCAGAGGCGCTCATGAATGATCATGAGAGATGGAAGATCGCGGTCGAGCAGATCGTCGGCCCGACGGACAAGATCATCTTTGCGTTCGGCGCGGATATCGGTCCGGTAAACGGATATACGGAGAACAACGAGAAATTCATGTATTTTAAGAGCCAGGGCTTTACGATCTTCTGCAATGTTGACGGCAATATCGGCTGGACGGAATTCGGCAATGACTATGTCCGCACAGGACGTGTTGCGCTTGACGGGGTCAGCATGTACAATGCAATGACACCCGGGACACCGTCCCATGAGACGTATGCCTATGACTTTGAACAGCTGGGAATTTATGACATCGCGTCATTCTTTGATCCGAACAGGAACACGACATACTGCCTGAGTGAGTCATAAGAGATACGGGCAGGGCAATCCGACATGAACTGCCTGAGCGAGTCCTGAGAGACACAGGCGGTATGTTCCTATAAAAGACATAAGAGAACAAATGTGAGGGCGTGCATCCCGAAATTCTTTTGGGGGAGCATGCCCTCGCTTTATGACCGGAAGTGCGGTCATATCCGTGAAGCTTCTGCGATCAGGAAGTGCAGTGAACTTATGAAGCTTCTGCGATCGGGAAATGGAGGCAGCTCAAAAATTCCCTTCAAAATTGTATTAATTTTTTTGAAAATTCCTCTTGCATTTCCCTGCAGGCAATGCTATTATAATTAGGCACGACAGATACGGCCGGTTGGTCAAGCGGTCAAGACGCCGCCCTCTCACGGCGGAAACAGGGGTTCGATTCCCCTACCGGCTATCTTAAAAACCTCGGATATGATCCGGGGTTTTTTTGTTTCCAAAAATCCGGATCCTGTCCCGAAAAAGAGCAGGATTTTCACGGAACTTATGTTTACGACACAGGATCTTTTTGCTTCGAGCCATGCGGAGTCCCCCCGGCTTGCGCAGGACCTCGACGAGAGCGGGAAGTCTCCCGTTTCCCTGTGTCATCACGAAAAGCGGGAAGTCCCCTGTTTCCCTGTGATCTCGCCAAAGCGGGAAGATTCCTGTTCTGGCAGAAGCATTTTCTTTGCAGACCTTTCTTTTGTCCGTACGGACACACTCTCACCTTTTCAATCGAATATCAGCGGAATCGCCGCCGGTGCGCAGACCGGAAGGGCCCGGATATCCCGGTCCGTCCGTTTAATGTGCACGAGGCGATCAGCATAAAAAAGCAGCCGGCACGTATGGCCGGCTGTCAAAAAACGTAAAGGAAGGAGTGTGTTATGAAGAAGAGAATTGTGTCCCTGCTCTGTGCGGGGCTGCTGGTCTTCTCGGAACCGTACCCTGCGCTGGCTGCACAGGCAGCCGGGACGGATACGGTCCTTGAAATCTCTGAAGGAGCGCCGCCCGGTGCTTCCGAGGACAGCAGCTCCGGGGGCGAAAGCAGCTCTGAGAGCAATCCCGGATCCTCTGCGGAGAAGGCTTTTGAATCCGGTCCCGGAGATGGAGAGAAGAACGGTTCCGGGGACGGAGAGGAGAATGCTTCCGGAGACGGAGAGGAGAGCGGTATCTCGAACGGAGAGGAGAGCAGCTCTGCGAATGGGAAGGATGGAGGCGGTTCATCGCACGTATGGGAAAATGAACCCGCCGGGAAGGATGCGGATGAGGAAGACCGGATACAGTATGCCGGAAGAGAGACAGAAGATTCCTCATACGGTACACAGGATACGGAGACGGCGGAAGACGGGCGGAGGATCCTCAGTGAGGAGGAGACAAAGCGGGGCCTTACCATGCTGATCGCGTCTCGTGCAGGGGTGGACCCTGCAATTGATGCGAATGTGAACGCTGCGGAGGTCATCGCGAAGGTCGATGCGGGAGACAGAGGACTGCTGCAGGCTTCGGAGAATGCAGTTTTGGATCATCAGACCGGCAGTGTCCTGGACTATGTGCCGGGGGCGGCCGAGGTCTCTGCATTTGTCATCGCAAAGAAATATGACGGGAACGGTGATTTTGACGAGACGACGGACGGGAACGGAAATGATTCGTCCGACGTGAACGGCATCGTCAGGACGAATGACAGCGTGACCTATACGCTGGCCTATTCTACAGCCCTGGGCGATGAATATCGGTGGAACACGCTGAGAAATGCCAGGATGTATGTGCAGTATGTCCTTCCCGTAAGCCCCCGAAAAGCTGTTTTTGATACGGAGGCGATGGGGAGCTGGCTTCGGGATCCGGCCGTCTCGGAGAAGGAAGGTCGGCAGGTACTGACCGGATGGCGTGCGGTTCCGGACAATGCGGAAGGATACGGGATCCCCGGAGCCGGGACCGTGAACTGCATTATTAACGTACTGGATATGGAGAACGGGGAAGTGCTCTCTCCCGAATTTTATGCCTGGATGGATGACGGAGAAAACGGAGCACTTCCGGAGAAAGCTGTCCGCTGCACGGAAGATTACGGGATCACTGCGGACTGCACCGTGACCTGCGGGCCATATGCGTATGTCGAGTATGTGAGGCTCGGTATGAGCGATAAGGTCGCCGGTGAGTATACATACAAAAGCTGCGATTATGCCGACGGGAGCCAGCCTGCATTTCCCGGAAGAATGAAGACCTTTGAGTACTCTGTGGTCTGGGGAAAGCGGAACGGATCGATCAAGGGCTGCATTCCATTCTCAAATGCTATGGAAATCAGTTGGGATCTGGATCTCCTTTCGTGGACAGACCTTTCCGGCACGGCTGCAAGAGCCGGAATCAGGGGGATCCGCGCATACGGTGAGGAACCCTTCTGGTACAGGGATCCCTTTGCGGAGGCAGAAAAGTGGGTCCCGGAGGATATGGAGGACCGGGGGTTCGGAAATGTGGAGGTCACGGGCCACAACGGCATTTCCGGTTCCGAACAGGATCTTGCCGGCTCCTACACCCTGCGTCTCTCCGGGTGCGATGCGGACAGGATCCTCTCGAACGGCTGTCCGTACGTGGTCTCATCCGGCCTGATCAATATCTGGCAGGAACAGATGCGGGTTAAAAATGAGAATCAGAGCGGAGGCACCTATAATGCGACGATCTCCACATCTCACCTCACGGTGCAAGACGGAGACGGACGCATGGTCCTTTTCGATCAGGATGCAGAAGCGCTTATCAGCAATACGCTGGACTTCGGATCGACCGCTTACCGTTTTTTCAGCCCGTGTGCTGATGTCGTCTCGGGCGGAAGTCATTCTCCCGGCGAATATCTCGCTTCGATCTATACAGCGGTCGACGGACGGATCGGGTACGGCGAAGATTTCTGGGCAGGGATAGATTATTCTGCCCTTCCCGGGTCATCCCAGACGTTTCTCAATCAGAGAGGGGCAAATATGTTCCTTCTCTTCGACAACCGGTATTTTTCGCTGGGGCAGACTTCACTGGACGAAAATGAAGTGCGTCTCCTCTGCTCGAGGACATACCCGGGCAGCAGTGTTTCCGAAGCGCTGTCGCCGTCTGTGCGGTTCTTATATATCACGAAGGCAGACGGATCTCTCTGGGCGGACGAAGGGGAAATGCAGGGCCTGGATCTGCATTCCGCGAACGCATTCCGCTATTTTTCCGATTACTCGGACGTTCCGTCTGACTGGGAAGTCTGCGGCATCTGTGCGGAGATAAGGAATCTTGACAATACGGAATCCGGTTACTGGTACGGTGAGATGATGCGGCTCAGGCTCAGTCAGAAGGATACCGTGACAGTCAATACATCCTACATGTACACGGGAGCCTTTGAGAGCAGTCCGGATGAAGGTGTCTCAGGGGAGAGCTACCTCTCCTCCTCGGTCAGTGAGGGGATGTACAGCCAGCCGCATATGTACACCGGAGGAATGTCGATCCAGACAGACGGCCGGGCTTATGAGAAGGCTACGTATGACGAAGGGATCATGAACGAGTTCTCGGGTGATCTGCCGAACAGCTACAGTTTCGGCAACACGGTGCTTGTCGTGGGACCGCGCTACAGCATCAGCAAGAAATTTGCCCATAACGGGGCGGAGTCAGAGAACTTTGTTCCCGCAGACGGACAGACGAGGGCGGTATTCCTTCTGGAGCCGCAGGTCACAGGTGAGCTCGTTGCCTCAGGACTTTCGGCGCTCATCAGGGATCCCGGTACCGCGGGGCTGTCTCTGCAGGCTGTCTATATCGGAGGGGATTTCACGCCTTCTGATGCATACGGCGGGCTGGGAGGAAAGGAAGACGATTTTACCGGCAGAAGGATGACCGGAGGAGAGGAGCTTTCGCTCTCGGAGATCCTTGAAGATGCGCCGGGGTCTGTCCTTTTTGAGGAGGAAGACGGAGGATTTACAGTACGCTTTACCGGATTTGAGTCGGCGCGCGGACTTCCCCGTCTCTACGCGGTCTATGATCTCGCCGGAGAGGAACATAAAAGCGATTACGTGCTGACGAACACGGCTTCGATCAGCGGTGACTGGAGGTCTCCGGATGAGGACGGAAAAACAGCCTCCGCCTCCTTAAGGGTGACGGATATCACCGCAGTTCAGATCAAAAAGACAGTGGACAGGAAGATCATTTATGATCCGGAGAACGAACTCCTGACCTGGGAGATCCGCGCGGAAAATGACAGCAGCACGGATATGAAATTCTATCTGTATGATCATCTTCCGGAGGCGGGGGATGCATGCGGGACAGAGACGGCTGATCCGGTCACGTATGAGCTTACCGGGATGCAGACGGCGAATGTCAGCGATCCTGTGTTCTCTGTGAAAAAGCGGGGTGACGGAGAGACCTTTGAGTCCTACAGCAGCGGGAAGGTCGCGGATGTGGCTGAAACCGGGCTTCGGGGCGTCATTCCGGCCGGTAAGACCGCATCCTGGAAGATCTGTGTAAAGACGGACGGAGGAGCGAAGGGAGACTGGATCCGTAACAGGGCTGTCATGCAGTATGACACGGACGGAGACGGAAGCGCAGGAGACGGAGGGAACGGAGACCCGCAGAATTCGGCAGATCCCGACCTGGTCGTAATTTCCAACGTTGTTGAAACGACATTTGAGCCGGAGGAACCTTCAGAGCCGGAAGTCTACAAGGAGGTCAGCAGAGAGAGCTGTCACATCGGAGAAATACATACTTGGACGATCTCCGGAACGATCCCGGACGGCATCGGAGGGAAGAATATCCGTTACGGCTTTACAGACGAGATCGACGGAGAAAAGAAGCGTCTCAGCTATGAGGGAAATCTCGTTGTACGGATCGCCGAGGCGGACGTGGTCACAAAGAGCAGGTTCGATATCAGGGCCGGAAAGGATGTCGAAGCGCTTCCGGAGCTCATTTCCGGAAAGGTGATCGAAGTCCTGTCAGAGGGTGAGGATTATACTGCGGAAGAGCCGGAGAAGGGCGTTTCGGGAGGCAGCCTTGCCGTGGACATCACGGAGCAGGGCAGGAAAAAGATGGCAGAACACACGGGCTGTTATCTCCAGATCCTCTTTGACACTTCCATCAACGGGAACGCGTTCATTAACGGCAGCGGGGCGGGAACGATGATCCCGAATGATACGGAACTTCATTTTGAAAATAAAGGGGCGGTAAAAATTAAGAAAAATCCTTACACGCCCTACGTCTATACCGGGGAGATCGTTGTACAGAAGACTGCCCAGAAGACAGGCGAAGCGCTTTCCGGGGCAGAGTTCACCCTTTACAGTGCGGAGGGATCGATCACGAAAAAGCCCGTTCTCCGTGCAGAGCAGACGGATGGTTCCGTGATGATTTTGACACCCGATCAGGAGAGCTATGCGAACGGCGGACTTCCCTGTACTGCGGTGTCGGGTGCAGACGGAAAAGCGGTCTTTACGGGTCTCCGTGACGGTACTTACTATCTGCGGGAGACCGGAGCGCCGGAAGGCTACAGCCTCAGTGCGGGGGAAGCGGCCGTGGTCGTGAAGAACGGTCATGCTGAGATCGGAACAGTCACCGCCAACGACTTTAAGACCGGAATCAACGCTTTTCTCGCGGCGGGCGGAAGCGGCTTCGGAAGATTTGTCTTCCTCGGCACGGCCTTTTCTGCAGCAGGAATCGGAGTTCTTTTCTCTCTCAGGAGAAAGAAGAAGGGCGGCCGCGCTTCGCTGAAATAACAGGAAAACAGCCTCTTCTGCGGAAGAGAAGAGGCCTGCAGACACCTGATGTAAAGATCAGGACAGGAAAAAGATCAGAACGGAAAAAGATCAGAACGGGAAAAGATCAGAACGGGAAAAAATCAGAACAGGAAAAGATAAGAACAGAGAAAAGAGAAGGACAGGAAAAAGTAAGAACAGGGAAAAGAGAAGGACAGGAAAAAATAAGGATAAGGCCTGATCAGTGACGGAACGGGAAGATCAGGTCGGAAAGGACGGAAATATGATGATCAGAAAAAGAATCAGCCGGATCGCTTCTGCTCTGGCGGGAACAGCGCTCCTTGTAGGAATGCTCTCATCGAGTGTCTGGGCGGCAGGAGGATCTGCGGACGGCGCAGTGACAGCAGGAATCATTGATCCCGGGATGACAGGATCGATCACCATTCATAAGACAGATGCGGAATCCGGAGAAGGCGTCCCGGGAGCGGGCTTTTCCGTTGCACAGGTAGGTGCGATCACGACTGTCTCCGCATCGGAGGGGACCGGGACGTATGTGACGGGACTTGATGGCACTCTGCAGGGTATTTTTGAGAGCTGCGGCGTTATGCCTGAGTCTGTGGACGGAGGTGCCAGCTACCGGATCGATGAGATCGCAGCAGCCTGTGATACAGCGAACCGCAGCGCCTGGAAGGAGCTGAACGCGCTTTCCTCAGGGAGCGCATCCGCATCCGGAGTGACCGGTGAGGACGGGACGTATACGGCAGAATCCCTGGTACCGGGCGTGTATCTGATCGCAGAGACAGAGACCCCGGACGGATATCTGCCGGGGAATTCTTTCCTTGTGATGCTCCCGGTCACCAATACCGAGGAACTTACGGCAGGCGGACAGACTTATCCTGCAGGGACGGCGTGGGTCTATGACATTGAGGCCGCTCCGAAAAATGTAAGCCCCGTGATCGAAAAGTATATCGTTGCGGATGACGGCGAGACGCTCACAAAGAGCGGGGACTATTCGATCGGCGATGAGGTGCGCAAGGTGATCATAGCGGACGCGCCGTGTCTGGCGGACGGCTATACGTCCTTCGAGATCACGGATGAGATGGATAATACGCTTATCTACAGGGAGATCTTCGGCGTTTATATCGGCAGAAAAATGAGCAGCGAAGCGAAAATATCCGATATTGAGGCGTTAAAACAGATCAAGACCGGCGGTTATACTGCGAAAGTCTCTGAGGATGGACATTCCTTTACAGTCAGTTTCGGAAAGAGCGGGATTTCCGCTCTGAATGCTCTCACGGAAGACTCTGCATGCTATGTGGTCTTCGGGACAGAGATCACTGAGGAAGCTGTGCCCGGTACTGCCATGACCAACGAACCCTGGTACGAGATCGGAAATCATACGGGAAAGCACAGATTTGACGGGAATAAGACGGAAGAATACACATACGGGATAAGGATCGAAAAGAGCGGTGTCAGCGATTTTTCGAAGGTCTCCTTCTCTGTGGAGAAAGATGGAAAGGCGCTCACATTCCGGAAGGATGCAGCAGGGAATTACTTCCCGTCGGTCCTCGATGGCGCAGGGCCTTCCCTTGTCCCGGATGGAAACGGCCTGATATTCATCAAGGGTCTGGATGCCGGAAAATATCAGCTCCGTGAGACTTCCACGGAACCCGGGAAGAATCTTCTTACAGGACCGCTTACCGTACAGCTGACTGCAAAATCGCCCCTCACCGGAGCGCTCCAGAAGGCTTCGGTCTCGGCAGGAGAGGTCACGAAGACTCTGAAAGTCGTATCAACAGAGAAGGGAACAGCGAAGGCGGTCGCCTGCCTCCCGGTCAATAATACGACGGCGCTGACCCTCCATACGGGAGGTGCGGGATATCTTGTCTACGGACTTCTTGCAGCGGTATTCTTCGGAGCTGCGCTCGTGATCCTGAAAAGCGCAGGGAGAAATGGCGGAAGAAAACAGTGAAGGGACGTGCGGTCAGGCTTGCGGCAGGCTGTCTCCTTATGATTGCTGCGACCGGGACATTTCTGTTCCCACGCATCTGTGATCAGATCAGCCGGATCCGGCTCTTAACGGAGGCGTATGAAGCGATTGTTCAGGATGAGTGCGAAAATTATGAGGAGGCAGTCCGCTATAATGAGAAGATCGCCCGGCTGCAGGCAGAGAAGGCATTTGCTTACGCAGGTGCGGAGGCGGGAGGACAGGATACGGAGTATCTCTCGCTTCCCGCAGGCGGAAGCGACACGATCTGCTGGGTCGAGGTCCCTGCTGCGGATATCTATCTGCCGGTCGGACACGGGACAGGAGAACAGACTCTGGCCCGTGAAGCCGGTCATATGTACGGGACATCGTTCCCGGCAGGCGGGGAATCCGTCCATGCCGTGATCGCCGCGCACACAGGCCTTGCCGGTGCCAGACTTTTTACGGATCTGGTGGATGTGCGGACAGGGGATCTGGTGCTCATCCATTTGGGAGCGAGGACGCTCCACTACCGCGTGGATGCAGTGAATGTCGTGAGACCTGAGGACGAGAGCCGGTATCTTCAGATCATCCCCGGAGAAGACCACGTCACGCTCTACACATGTACGCCCATTGGTAAGAACACGCACAGACTTCTTGTCAGAGCGAAGAGAAGCAGCCGGGAGGAGACAGAGGATGACGCGGAAGGCGAGAAGGAGGGAATCAGAAAGAAGAGAAATAAGGCATGGCAGCTGCTCTTCCTGGAAGGAGCTGCGGTCATCCTGATTCCCGTCAGCCTGTGCTTTTTTGCAGTATGCAGGGGGAGGAAGGCGGAATCCGCATCTGAAGACACTTTTCATAAACTCACGAACAAGTGAGAGTATTACGAAACGCATTGAAAGCGCACAGTTTCGCAGGCGTCTGCGCCTGATAAAGGAGAGGAGGAATTCACCTTGAAACGAATAACTGCCGGCTTTGCCGGCGGTCTGATCCTTATGCTCCTCGCCGGGACGATGAATGTCTTTGCCGCAAGCGGTCAGACAGGTTCCGTGCAGGACAGGACAGGCAGTATCACAATAAACTACTATGACGATACGGACGGTAAGAAAAGCGTATCCGGAGCCGGATTCCGTGCGGTGAAGGTCGGGGAGGTCGGGGAAGGATTTGACAGCTATCCTTTCATTTCCCTCATCCCCGGCCTGACAATCAACGAGACGACAAAGGCAGCGGACGTGATCGGAAGCATAAAGGCTGTCTGCAAGGAAGGGAAGCCGGCAGTGAGCTATGAGCTCGAGACAGATCAAAACGGTATGGCAGCTGTGTCCGCTGTTGAAACGGGAGTCTATCTGCTGGAGGAGACAGAAGCAGTTGAATACCACAGAGCGTCTGAGCCGGTACTTCTGACTGTACCCTGCATGGAGGAGGATGGAAGCGGATGGAATTATGACGTCCGGGTCGCTCCGAAACCGGTCAGGACCGGTGACCTGAAGATCACGAAGACTGTCGGAGGAAATGCAGGAGACAGGGAAAAACGGTTCCGATTTAAAGTGACTTTCGGAGAGAAAGGCCCATTCCCCTATACTTCTTCGGATGGGAGAAGCGGAAGCGTGTCATCGGGAGGAACTCTGGAGCTTGCAGACGGTGAAACTATCCTGATCAGCGGTCTTCTTGAAGGAACAGCGTACAGTGTGTCTGAGATCCGGGCGAATATGGACGGATATACAACAGAGGCGGAGAACAGCGAAGGCCGGACTGTCTATGGGAAAGCGGCGGACTGCAGATTCACGAACACAAAGAATTCTGTTCCGACGGGCTCCGGGGGGAGCAGCACGGGAGGAGGCAAAGCCGGACCCGTAAAGACGGGAGATAATACGGATGCCGTGATTCCCGCGATCCTTTTTTTCGTGAGCGGAGGGATCCTTGCAGCGGCAGGTCTTCTGCATGGCAGGGGTCGCAGACACGGAAGACATTTCTGATTGAGAATCCCGCATAGCTTCTGCTTCGGCGGAGTGAAGAGAAAAGAACAGAGATCAACGGCGGCTGCCGCATTAAGATGGAAAACCGTATATGGCCGACATTTATGAAATGTCTTCCATACATCGGCCTTCTTTCAATCTTATGCGGCAGCCGTCTTTTGTTCATTTTGAACGGCTTCTGACAGAACATTTGGTCGAAAAAAGGCGAGATGGGCTTTTCAGATGTGAGCTCTGTGTGCTATAATCCTTAACTCAGGGAATCTTCTCCCTCTCAAATTTCAGGAACGCTGAGGCGTTCCTGCTGCGCCGTGAGGATGCGCTGGGATTCGGTTTTGTATTATGTAAGCTTCTGCTGACCCGGATCCCGCGCCAGGTCCCGCGAGCGAGACTTGATATAGGAGGTTTTTTCATGGCGAAAGCCGAGAGATATGATGAGAAAAGTATCCAGGTGCTCGAAGGCCTAGAGGCTGTAAGAATGAGACCCGGTATGTATATAGGCAGTACTTCGCGTAAGGGACTCAATCATCTGATCTATGAGATCGTAGACAATGCGGTGGATGAGCACCTTGCGGGCTGCTGCGATCATATAGATGTCTGTCTGGAACAGGATGGTTCCTGCACGGTCACGGACAATGGCAGAGGTATTCCGGTAGGAATGCATGAAAAAGGTGTGCCTGCCGAGCGTCTGGTCTATACGACCCTGCACGCCGGCGGAAAATTTGACAACACGGTCTATAAGACGTCCGGCGGTCTGCACGGTGTCGGATCTTCCGTCGTGAACGCGCTGTCGGCTTATCTGGATGTGAAAGTCAAAAGAGACGGCGCGATCCATCACGACCGCTATGTCAGGGGAAAACCGGATATCGAGCTCGTGGGCGGACTGCTCCCGATCATGGGCAAGACAAAGGAGACCGGAACGACGGTCAATTTCCTTCCGGATCCGGATATTTTCGAGGTGACGCGGTTCTCCGCAACGGAAGTAAAGTCACGCCTTCATGAGACAGCATACCTGAATCCGGGCCTTACGATCTGCTTTACGGATAAGCGGGAGGAACCGGCGGAACCGGTCAT
The DNA here is from genome assembly GCA_900314565.1 of uncultured Eubacteriales bacterium. Taxonomy (GTDB): domain Bacteria; phylum Bacillota; class Clostridia; order Lachnospirales; family Lachnospiraceae; genus Chordicoccus. Next base: position 96,652 of record OMVU01000002.1, on the reverse strand, counting down.
CTACCATGAGCCCGACGGGATCAGGGGATACGTAAAGGAGATGAACAAGGCTTGTGAGGCAGTCACGGATGTGATCTTTTTTGAGGGCAGCGATGAGAATATAAAAGTCGAAGTGGCGCTCCAGTATGTCAACGAGTTCCATGAAAATGTCCTCGGGTACTGCAACAATATCTTTAACGCGGACGGCGGAACGCATCTGACCGGATTCAAGACGGCCTTTACGCAGGTCATGAATGTCTATGCGAGAGAGCTCGGGATCCTGAAAGAAAAGGATCAGAATTTCACCGGCGCGGATATCCGGAACGGGATGACGGCTGTGATCTCGGTCAAGCACCCGGCGCCCCGTTTTGAGGGACAGACCAAGACAAAGCTCGACAATCCGGACGCGGCCCGCGTTGTGGCGAAGATCGTCTCCGAGGAAGCACCGCATTTCTTTGACCGGAATCTGGACATGCTGAAGTCAGTCCTCTCCTGTGCGGAGAGATCCGCGAAGATAAGAAAGACAGAGGAGAAGACGAAGACGAACCTTCTCACAAAGCAGAAGTATTCGTTCGATTCGAACGGGAAGCTTGCGAACTGCATCAGCAGGGATGCGAAGAAGTGCGAGATCTTTATCGTGGAGGGAGATTCTGCGGGCGGTTCCGCGAAGACAGCGCGGGACCGGAACTATCAGGCGATCCTTCCGATCCGCGGAAAGATCCTGAATGTGGAGAAGGCCAGCATCGACAAAGTCCTCGCAAACGCTGAGATCAGGACGATGATCAACGCGTTCGGGTGCGGTTTCTCGGAGGGATACGGCAATAATTTTGACATCGCGAAGCTTCGGTATGACAAGATCATCATTATGGCGGATGCCGATGTCGACGGAGCCCATATCGGGACGCTCCTGCTGACCCTGTTCTACCGATATATGCCGGATCTGATCCGCGAGGGACATATCTATATCGCGATGCCTCCCCTCTATAAGGTGGTCCCTTCGAAGGGACAGGGAGAGTATCTCTACGATGACAAGGCGCTTGAAAAATACAGAAGGAATCATCCGGATCAGAAGTTCACTCTCCAGCGATACAAGGGACTTGGAGAGATGGATCCGGATCAGCTCTGGGAGACGACGCTCAATCCGGAGACCCGCATGCTCCGGAGGATCGAGATCGGAGACCCGAGGCTTTCCTCGGACGTTACGGGCGTGCTCATGGGGACGGATGTTCCTCCCAGACGGGAATTTATCTATAAGCATGCGAGGGAAGCGGAGCTCGACATTTAAAGCCTCAGCTGCACAATGCTCCACTGGAGCATTGTTACGCATGCTTAGGTACGGCGGATCGCAGCCGCGCAAACAGGAAGGTGCTTCGTACCCTGCGCGGCACGGCGGGAACGTCGGAGCGTTCCTGAAATACAGGTCCGCATGAGCGGACCTTTCGGCAATAAGAAAGGCAGAACATGAATCAGACAGATGAAAGAATAGTCCGGACGGATTATTCGGAAATCATGGAGAAAAACTACATAGACTACGCGATGTCGGTCATCGTAGCCCGCGCGCTCCCGGATGTCCGGGACGGACTGAAGCCCGTACAGCGCCGCGTCCTCTACGATATGTATGAGCTTGGCACACGCTATGACAGGCCCTACAGAAAATCAGCCCGTATCGTCGGCGACACTATGGGCAAGTACCATCCGCACGGCGACAGCTCGATCTATGATTCCCTGGTCGTCATGGCGCAGACCTTCAAAAAGGGTCAGGCCCTCGTGGACGGACACGGGAATTTCGGATCGATCGAGGGGGACGGCGCAGCCGCGATGCGATACACGGAAGCGAGGCTCATGAAGATCACGCAGGAGGTCTTTCTTGCCGATCTCGATAAGGACGTCGTGGATTTCGGACCGAATTTTGATGAGACGGAAAAGGAACCGCAGGTCCTCCCGGTCAGGATCCCGAATATCCTCGTGAACGGGTCTGAGGGCATTGCGGTCGGCATGGCGACTTCCATTCCGCCCCACAATCTTGGAGAGGTCATCGATGCGGCGGTCGCGTATATAGAGAACAATGACATCTCAGATGAGGAGCTTCTCGGAAAGCTTGTCGGTCCGGATTTTCCGACCGGAGGCATTATCGTGAACAAGGACGATCTTCCGGAGATCTATCGGACCGGAACGGGGAAGCTCAGAGTGAGGGGGCGTGTCTCCATTGAGAAGGTCAAGGGCGGACGGCAGCAGATCGTTGTCACGGAGATTCCCTATACCATGATCGGGAGCGGGATCGGCAAATTCCTGAGTGATGTTGCCGGTCTCGCGGAGAACCGGGTGATCACGGATATCGCGGATATCTCGAATCAGTCCTCCAAGGAGGGGATCCGCATCGTCATTGAGCTGAAGAAGGGCGCGGATGCGGAAAATATCAGAAATATTCTTTATAAGAAGACCAAGCTGGAGGACACGTTCGGCGTGAATATGCTGGTCGTCTCCGACGGCCGTCCCGAGACGATGCCGCTTCGCAGGATTTTCGAAGCGTTCACGGAATTCCGCTTTGAGCTCGCCAACAGAAAGTACCGAAGCCTTCTCGAAAAGGATCTGCTGAAAAAGGAGATCGAGGAAGGCCTCATAAAAGCCGTCGATGTGATCGATCTGATCATCGAGATCCTCCGGGGATCCAGGGACCAGCAGATGGCGAAGCTGTGTCTGACGGGCGGGATCACAGAGGGGATCCGATTTAAGACAAAGAAGAGCGAGAAGATGGCTTCCCGGCTCCGATTCACGGAGAAGCAGGCGCAGGCGATCCTCGATATGCGTCTTGTCCGGCTGATCGGACTCGAACTCGAGGCGCTCATAGCGCAGCACGACGAGACGCTTGCCCGCATTAAGCAATACAGAAAGCTTCTCAATGATTACGGTGCGATGTCGGAGGTCATTATTTCCGAGCTGCAGTCGATCCGGAAGGAGTACGCTTCCCCGAGGAAGACGACGATTGAAAACGCCGGGGAGATCGTGATCGAGGAGAAAAAAATCGAGGAGGAAGAGGTCGTCTTCGTGATGGACCGGTTCGGCTACGCGAAGATCATAGACCGAAGTGCCTATGATAAGAATCATGATGCGGTCCATGCGGACAACCGGTATGTGTTCCCGGTGATGAATACGGATAAGATCTGTATTTTCACGGATACGGGAAAGATGCACACGATCAAGGTCCTGGATATTCCCGCAAGGAAGCTGCGCGATAAGGGTACTCCTGTCGACAATCTGAGTAATTTCAGCAACCGTACGGAAGATATCGTGTGGGTCTGCCCGCTGGCCCAGGTGAGCACGTCGACGGTCTTCTTCGCGACAGCCATGGGAAATGTAAAGCTGACCGCCGGCGCGGAATTTGTGAGCACGAGCCGTACGATCATGGCGACGAAGCTTGCAGAGGGCGACCGGGTCATCCTTGCCGCTCCCTCGGATGTATATGAGTTCATCGTCCTCCTCACGAAGGGAGGATTTTCGATCCGCTTCAGCATGGCGGAGGTCGCAGGATATAAGAGGAGTGCCGTGGGCGTGCGCGGCATAAAGCTCTCCGACGGCGACGAGGTTGGCGCGGCTTACCTGCTCGAGAACAGCCGGGATTTCTCTGTCGATTACATGGGCAAAAAGCTTTCACTGAACCGGCTTAAGCTTGCAAAACGCGGAGGAAAAGGGACGAAGAGCCGATAAGGAAAAGTCTGAAGAAAAGGCAGCAGACAGCTGAAGTTAAGGCGGAAGAAAAGACGAAAGAAAAGGTCTAAAGAGCCGATAAAGGGTTGCATTTTTGAAATGACGGTGTTATAGTAACTTCGATGATAGATACTGTGGACTTTGAGAGCGGGCGCTTAGCCCGCTCTTAACTTTTGCCGGTACGGGAAGCGGACGGCTCCGGAAGGAGACCTGTTTTGTACGTGAATGCCTGTCTGACAGGAGCGGCTGCGGAACAGACGTCCGGTACATTGAGCCAGAATACAGAACTTTGTTTTGGGAGGAGGAAAGTGAGCAGAAAAGATACGATTGAAGAGAAAGCGTGGGAGCTCCTTTTAAAGGTGTGCAGTGAACAGGGACTAGTCCCTGTCGACGCGGAATATGCGAAGACCGGAGGGGAATATAATCTCCTCATGTACATCGACAAGGAGGGCGGAGTCGGGATCGACGAGTGTGAAGCGTGCAGCCGGGCGCTGGATCCGCTGCTGGATGAGGAGAATTTCATTTCCGATCCATATACGCTTATTGTGAGTTCACCGGGACTTGGCAGACCCTTAAAGCGCCCAAGAGATTTTCTGTTCGCTGCCGGCAGGGAGGTAGAGGTCCATACATATAAGCCTGTGGACGGCGTGAAAGAGTTCACGGGAATACTCAAATCTGCAGAGAACGGGAACGTTACGATCGAGTCAGACGGCAGGGAGTATACATTTGGCAAAGCGGACATTTCTTTGATCCGCCTGGCCTTTGATTTTTAAGATGGAGGAATACGTGGAATGAATACCGAGTTAAAAGAGGCAATTGAACTGCTGGAGAGAGAAAAGGGCATCAGCAAGGAATCCCTTCTGGAGTCCATCGAGCTTTCCCTGATGCAGGCATGCAAGGCCAATTTCGGTAAGAACGATAATATCAATGTGAGCATTGATCCTGATACATTTGACTATTCCGTGACAGCGGAAAAGGAAGTCGTTGAGAGCGAAGAGGACATCGTCGATCCGATCATGCAGGTGACTGTTGCGGAGGCGAGAAAGGATGATCCGACGGTCGAGGCGGGAGACATTATTACGGTAGATATCAACTCCAGGAGCTTCGGACGAATCGCGACGCAGAATGCGAAGAACGTCATTCTCCAGAGGATCCGCGAGGAGGAGAGGAACGTCGTCTTTAACCAGTACAACAGCAAGGTGAAGCAGCTGGTCTCCGGCGTCGTCTCCAGACAGCAGGGAAAATCCTATGCGATCAATCTCGGCAAGGCGGACGCGCTGCTCAGCGAGAACGAACAGGTCAAGGGTGAAAAGTTCAAGCCCACGGACCGCGTGAAGGTCTATGTGCTGGATGTCAAGAATACGGCAAAGGGACCGAAGATCCTCGTCTCGAGGACCCATCCGGAGCTCGTGAGAAAACTCTTCGAGGAGGAAGTCACCGAGATCCGGAACGGCGTGGTCGAGATCAAGGGCATTTCCCGCGAGGCGGGCTCCAGAACGAAGATGGCCGTGTGGTCCAATAATCCGGACGTCGATGCCGTCGGTGCGTGCGTAGGCCTGAACGGGAGCCGTGTGAGCGCAGTCGTCGAAGAACTCGGCGGTGAGAAGATCGATATTATCGCGTGGGATGAAAATGCCGCGGTCCTTATTGAAAATGCCCTGAGTCCGGCGAAGGTCATTTCCGTCGTCGCCGACCCGGACGAGCGCTCCGCAAAGGTCATCGTTCCCGACTACCAGCTCTCGCTGGCGATCGGCAAAGAGGGACAGAACGCACGCCTTGCAGCGCGTCTCACGGGCTTTAAGATCGATATTAAGTCGGAGACGCAGGCAAAAGCGGCCGGAGACTTTGATAAGATCTTCAAGGATGAATTCGGTGAAGAGAGTTCCGGAAATGTTAACGAGCTGACAGAAGGGTTAAGTGGACAGGAGCTGATCGATGGTGAAGAGAAAGCCGCAGAGGACATGTCTGGGCTGCAGGACATCTAAAGATAAAAATGAACTGATCAGGATCGTCAGAAGTCCTGAAGGAACAGTTTCCTGCGATCTGACGGGAAAGGCGAACGGGCGGGGCGCGTATATCTGCCCCGACAGCGCATGTCTTGCGAAGGCTGTCAAAAGCCGCGCGCTTTCCCGGGCGCTGAAGACCGAGATCCCGGAGGAAGTGATCAGCCGTCTCACGCGGGAGATCGGAGGTGCGGATGGAAGCTAAGGCATTCAGATACCTGGGGCTTGCGGCGCGCGCCGGATGTGTCCCGTCAGGTGAATTTCAGACGGAGAATGCAGTCCGGAACGGGAAGGCATATGCCGTGATCATAGCCGGGGACGCTTCAGAGAATACAAAAAAGAAATTCAGGAACATGTGCGAGTACAGAAATGTTCCGGTGTTCGAATTTTCAGATAAAGAGACGCTTGGACAAAGGATCGGCAGGGGGGAGAGATCTTCCTGCGCAATAACGGATGAGAATCTTGCCGGAGCGTTCATTAAGACAATGAGGGACGAGGTAAAAGGAGATAAGAATGGCAAAAATCAAGGTTCATGAGCTTGCAAAAGAGTTGGGCGCGGATAAGGGCGAGATCGTCGCTTATCTGAGAGCCAAGGGCTACGCGGCTATGACAGGTGTCACGGCAGTGCCGGAAGGCGAGGTCGAAAACGTTCGCTCCAGATTCGGAGGCGGCAAGAGCCGTACAGCTGCCCGTGAGAAGGCGGATGCGAAGACAGGCCGCGCGGAAGGGCAGGAGGCACCGAAAAAAAGCAAGGGAATTGTCCGCGTGTTCCGCTCTCACAATGCGTCTGCTCCGGTGCAGAAGAAAGCCAGGGGGACGGATCTCATTGATCCGGACAGCAAGACGCCCGCTGCTTCCCCTGTGGCAGATAAGAAAAATGAAGTGCCCTCGGAGACACCGAAGGCACCTGTTGAGACGCCCTCCGCGCCGGTAAAGGTTGTGGAGAGCGCCCCGAATATGACACCCGGACGTTCTGAGCCGGCTCCGGCCGAAAGCCGGGATTCCGGGCATGAGAGTGCGGCAAAACCGGAGGCAGCTTCCGTAAGTCGTGAAAAAGAAGCAGCGGCAGGAAGTGCTGAGACCCGTGAGAGAGCAGCGGCAGGAAGCGCTGAGACCCGTGAGAGAGCAGCGGCAGGAAGCGCTGAGACCCGCGAGAAAGCAGCGGCAGGAAGCGCTGAGACCCGTGAAAAGGCAGCGGCAGGAAGCGCTGAGACCCGTGAGAGAGCAGCGGCAGGAAGCACTGAGAATCGCGAGCAGAGAGCGGCAGGCAGCCGTGACGGAAGAAATGCGGGCGGCCGCGATGGCAGACCTGCTTCGGCACAGGGAGCCGGGAGAGACGGAAGAGCTGCGGGCGGCAGGTCCGACCGGGCGCCGTATACCGGTGCAGGCCGTGATATGAGACAGCCCTACGCCGGCGGCAGAAACGATAACAGAACAGGGGCAAGTGCCGGCAGGACAGATGGCAGAGCGCCTTATGGCGGAACAAGGAATGACGGCAGAGCCCCGTATGCGGGGACAGGCCGTGATGCGAGACAGCCGTATGCAGGGACAGGCCGCGACGGCAGAGCGCCCTATGGCGGGACAAGGAATGACGGCAGGCCTGCGGGCAATGCCGGCAGGACGGACGCAAGACAGCCGTATGCGGGGACAGGCCGTGACGGCAGAGCTCCCTACAGCGGGACAAGGAACGACGGCAGGGCGCCGTATACCGGCACAGGCCGCGACATGAGGCAGCCGTATGCGGGGACAGGCCGTGACGGCAGAGCTCCGTACGGCGGAACGAGGAACGACGGCAGACCTGCGGGCAATACCGGCAGGACTGACGGAAGGACCGGATATGCCGGGACCAGAAGCGACAGCAGGGCTCCGTTTGGCGGCACAAGAGGCGATGCACGTCCCTCCTATGGCCAGAACCAGGGACGTCCGGCTTTCGGACAGGGAACGCAGGGAAGACCTTCCTTCGGACAGGCTGCGCCTGCAGGAAGAGGCAGGACAGCCGGTGCGGCCAGACCTGCAGCGAGTGACGGTGCGCTTGCTCACAAGACGACGAGAGATTACCGTAAAGACAGCGGGAAAGATTATGACCGCAACCGCGAGGAGCGCAGAGAGAACGGCAAGCATGCTCAGTTCAGCTCCCGCCCGAATCAGAATAAGAAACAGTTCAACAGGATCCCGAAGGCTCTTCAGCATACTCAGCCGAGAAATGAACAGCCCAAGGAGAAGGAAGTCATTACCGAGATCAAGATCCCCGAGAAGCTGACAGTCCGCGAACTCGCGGAGGCAATGAAGATGCAGCCGGCAGCTCTTGTCAAAGACCTCTTTATGAAGGGAAAAATGGTCACGCTGAACAACGAGCTGACTTACGATCAGGCTGAAGAGATCGCCATGGACTATAACATCGTCGCGGAGCAGGAGGAGAAGGAAGACGTCATCGGCAACCTTCTTGCAGAGAGCGAAGAGTCGGAAGATGATATGGTCGCTCGTCCGCCTGTCGTCTGTGTCATGGGTCATGTTGACCACGGCAAGACATCCCTCCTTGACGCGATCCGGGATACACATGTGACCGACCGCGAGGCGGGCGGTATCACGCAGCATATCGGCGCTTACATGGTCACGATCAACGGGGAGAAGATCACATTCCTCGACACACCGGGTCATGAAGCATTTACGGCTATGCGTATGCGCGGCGCGAATTCCACGGATATCGCCGTGCTGGTCGTTGCGGCAGATGACGGTGTCATGCCGCAGACTGTCGAGGCGATCAATCATGCAAAGGCTGCGAACGTGGAAATCATCGTTGCAGTCAATAAGATCGACAAGCCGGGCGCTAACGTTGACAGAGTCAAGCAGGAGCTGTCCGAGTATCAGCTCATTCCGGAAGACTGGGGCGGAAGCACGATCTTCTGCGAGGTCTCCGCGAAGACGCATGAGGGTATTGACAACCTGCTCGAGATGATCCTGCTGACAGCGGAGGTCGCAGAGCTTAAGGCTAATCCGAACCGCAAGGCGAGAGGTCTTGTCCTCGAGGCGAGACTTGACAAGGGCCGCGGCCCGGTCGCGACGATTCTTGTACAGAAGGGTACGCTGAAACAGGGCGATTTCATCGCCTGCGGAAGCGCGAGCGGAAAGGTCCGCGCGATGACAGACGAGAAGGGACGCAGACTGCAGAAAGCGACGCCGTCCATGCCGGTCGAGATCATCGGTCTCTCCTCCGTTCCGGATGCGGGCGAGGTCCTCGTTGCGCTTGACAGCGACAAGGAGGCAAAGGCCTTTGCGCAGACATTTATCACAGAAGGCAAGAAGAACCTGATCGAGGCGACCAAGACACAGATGTCTCTCGACGATCTGTTCAACCAGATCAAGGAGGGAAGCCTCAAGGAGCTTCCGATCGTCGTCAAGGCAGACGTACAGGGTTCTGTCGAGGCGGTCAGACAGTCGCTGCTTAAGCTGTCTAACGACGAGGTCGTCGTCAAGGTCATTCACGGCGGCGTCGGCACGATCACCGAGTCCGACGTGTCTCTGGCAGCTGCTTCGAACGCAATCATCATCGGCTTCAACGTCCGTCCGGACGCGACAGCCAAGGCGATGGCAGAGTCCCAGAACGTCGAAGTCAACCTGTACAGCGTTATCTATGAGGCAATCGAGGATGTCGAGAGAGCACTCAAGGGAATGCGCGCAGCCGTTTACGAGGAGAAGGTCCTCGGCCATGCGGAGATCCGTCAGATCTTCAAGGCTTCCGGCGTAGGAAATATCGCGGGTGCGTACGTGAAGGACGGTATCTTCCAGAGGAACTGCAAGATCCGTGTATTCCGCGGCGAGGAGAAGCTGTATGAGGGCACTCTTGCCTCTCTGAAGCGCTTCAAGGATGACGTCAAGGAAGTGCGTGAAGGCTTCGAGTGCGGTCTTGTGTTCGACGGTTTCGGAGATTTCGAGATCGAGGATACAGTCGAAGCGTATACTATGGTAGAGGTACCGAGAGAATGAGAAAAAACAGTACAAAGAACCTCAGGATCAATGAGGAGGTCGCCCATGAGCTTGCGGTCATTATCCGCGAGCTCAAGGACCCGAGGATCGCTCCGATGACTACGGTCGTCGACGCGGTCGTCGCGACAGACTTAAAGACCTGTAAGGTATATATCAGCGTGCTCGGGGACGAGAAGGCCAGGGAAGATACGATGGCCGGTCTGAAGAGTGCGGAAGGGTATGTGAGAAGGGAGCTTGCCCACTCGCTGAACCTTCGGAACACTCCCCAGATCACGTTCCTTGCGGACCGGTCCATCGAGCGCGGAGTGGAAATGTCCCGTCTGATTGATGAGGTCTGCGGAAAGAGTGTTGAAAATGAAGAGACTGAGTGAATTGATCCCCGAAGGGATCAGGACCTGCGCGATCGCCGGACATGTGAATCCTGACGGGGACTGTGTCGGGTCGGTGACGGCGGTATATCAGTATGTCAGAAAATACCGTCCGGAGATCGATGTGACGCTGTATCTGGAACGTCCAGCGGATGAGCTCATGTTCCTTAAGGGGATGGAGGAGATCGTATCGGAGATTCCGGAAACGGAGCGGAAGGATCTTTTCATTTCCTGCGATGCGAGCTCTGTGGACCGGATCGGTGTCGCGGCAAATCTCTTCCATGCAGCAGCAGAAAGAGTCTGCATTGACCATCATGTCAGCAATCCCGGGTTCGCGGATGTCAACGTGATCGACGCGGAGGCGAGCTCCTGTGCGGAAGTCCTGTGCAGTCTGATCGACGGTCAGGAACTCACGAAAGAGATTGCAGATTCCCTCTTTACCGGCATCATTCACGACAGCGGAGTGTTCCAGTATTCCAACACGAGACCTGAGACGCTCAGGGCAGCAGCCCGCCTTATGGAAAAGGGGGCAGCCTGCTCAAAGATCATCGACGGGAGCTTTAATATGAGAAGCTTCAGAAAGCAGCGGATGCTCGGGAAGGCACTCGGCGAAAGCCGGCTGTGCCTTGACGGGCAGGTGATCATGACCTGCGTGACGGAGGAGGACATGAAGGCGGAAGGGGCCGACAAGAGAGATCTTGACGGGATCGTCGCTGAGATGCGCTATACCGAGGGGACGCAGGCGGCTGTCTTTTTCTATCAGACTGGGCCTGACGAGTTCAAGGTGAGCTTCCGAAGTAACAGTGATCTCGATGTCTCGAAGATCGCAGCCTCGTTCGGAGGAGGCGGACATGTCCGGGCAGCGGGATGTACGCTCGCCGGACCGCTCAGTGAGAGCATAGAGAAAGTGATGGATGTCCTTTCGGGATGTCTGGAAAAGCGGTGAAAGAATGGTCAACGGAGTGATCAACGTGCGCAAGGAATCCGGGATGACGTCCTTCGATGTCGTCTCACGGATGCGCCGGATTTTCGGTCAGAAAAAGATAGGGCACACCGGAACGCTCGATCCGGACGCGGAAGGCGTCCTTCCGGTCTGCCTGGGGATGGCGACCCGTCTTGTCGAGTCGCTGACCAAAGGGACGAAGACGTATGAGGCCGTTCTCCTCCTCGGAGTCACGACGGACACGCAGGACACGTCCGGTAAAGTCCTCACCGAACAGGAAGTGACAGTCGGTGAGGAGGAAGCAAAGGCTGCCGTCCTGTCCTTCACGGGAGAGCAGGAACAGATCCCGCCGATGTACTCGGCGATCAAGGTGAACGGGCAGAAGCTGGTCGACCTTGCACGCCGGGGCGTGGAGGTCGAGCGAAAACCGAGGAAGGTCGAGTTCTCGGAAATCATAATAAAGGAGATCGATCTGCCCCGGATCCGGTTCTCGGTCACATGCAGCAAAGGAGCCTATATCAGGACCCTCTGCGAGGATATCGGAAACAGGCTCGGATGCGGCGGATGCATGGAATCTCTTCTCCGGACGCGGGTGGGCCGGTTCGGAATAGAGGACGCATATACGCTCGATGAGATCAGAACGATGAAAGAAAACGAGGACCTTGAGGCCGGCGGCAGGGCGGATCAGTATTCGTTCGTGCGCCCGCTTGACGCGTTCTACATGGACCTTCCCGCGATGAACGTGTGGGAGTCCCTCGACAAAGCGGTCTTTAACGGAAATTCATTCCGGGTCCGCGGAACGTCTTCACAGACAGAGCCGGAGTTCTTCCGGATCTATTCTTCGGACGGGACATTTATCGGCATTTATAAAAAGGAAGGCCGCATCATGAAACCGGAAAAAATGTTCTATTCGCCGGTACAGCAATAATTACGGAGGCTCATACGCGTGCCATGCAGGTGATAAAAGATACTACAGATTTTTCAATTGACGGGGTGAGCAGCGTTACGCTCGGGAAATTCGACGGAGTCCACCGCGGTCACAGAGCACTCATGGACAGAGTGTGCGCTTACGCGGAAGAGAGCCCGAAGAAGCCTGTGCGGGCAGTGTTCTCTCTTCTGATCGCTCAGAAAATGCTCCTGACCCGCAGTGAACGGCGAACTGTCATAGAGGAGACCGGGATGGATGTCCTCATTGAGTGCCCGTTCGGGAAGTCCGTCATGAACATGGAGGCCGAGGACTTTGTGCGGAATATCCTGCGGGACAGACTGCATGCGGTCCACGTGGTCGTCGGAGCGGACTATCACTTCGGACATGAGCGGAGAGGCGATGCCGCATTGCTTCGGAAAATGGGAGATCAGGAGGGCTTCACCGTCGAGATCCTGCCGAAGGTACAGGATGAAGGCGGGGATATCTCCTGCACAAGGATCCGCAGGGCGCTTCAGGAAGGAAATATGGAGCGGGTGAGTGAGATGCTCGGGTTTTCATTTTTCGTGGACGGAACGGTCTCCCACGGACGGGAAATCGGCAGAAAGATCGGATTTCCGACCGCGAATATCGTCCCGGGACAGGAAAAGCTCCTGCCGCCGAACGGCGTCTATTTTGTCAGAGGACACGTGGACGGGGAAGTCTGCGGAGGGGTCGCGAATATCGGAGTCAAGCCGACAGTGGGCGGAACGGAACTGGGGATCGAGACCTGTCTTTTCGACTGCAGCAAAGATCTGTACGGGAAGCCGTTCCGTGTGGAGCTCCTGCACTTTGAAAGGCCCGAGAAAAAATTCGCCTCGGTCGAGGAGCTGAAGCTGCAGATCGGGAGAGATCAGGAAGCCGGCCTTGATTTTTTCAGAAGCTTCAGGAAATGAGGTTCATACGGAATGTCCGGCGGATCGCAGCCGCGCAAAGAGGAAGGTGCTTCGCACCATGCGCGGCGCGGCAAGAACGCTGAGGCGTTCTTGAAAACAGCTTGACATAAGAAGAACCGGCATGATATACTTGTGCACGTTGCCGGGATACGGCATTTCACCTCCATTCGGGGAGCGGAAACTCCAACCGCCGCTGAATGGAAGGCCAGTTATTAAATGATTCCACAGGAGGAAAGAAACATGATCGACAAGGCAAAAAAGCAGGCAATTATGGCGGAATATGGCCGCACAGAGGGTGACACGGGTTCACCGGAAGTTCAGGTAGCTGTTCTCACAGCACGTATCAACGAGCTTACAGAGCATCTGAAGGCAAACAAGAAGGATCATCATTCAAGAAGAGGTCTTCTGAAAATGGTCGGCCACAGACGCAGCCTTCTTGCATATCTTAAGAAAAAAGATATTGAGCGTTATCGTTCACTGATCGAGAGACTCGGACTCAGAAAGTAATGCAATTTATACGGGGCAGGATACTTCCTGCCCTTGATTTGCGTTATGGACACAAAACGTGCCGCAAGGCGCAAAACAGGCCATACGGCCAGAAGGAAGGAAGAATGGGAGAATATAAAAGCTATTCAATGGAACTCGCAGGAAAAACACTGACGATCGACATCGGCCGTGTGGGCAAGCAGGCGAACGGATGCTGCTTTATGCACTACGGTGATACGGTCGTTCTGTCCACGGCTACGGCATCAAAGGCCCCGAGAGAAGGAATCGACTTCTTCCCGCTCTCCGTGGAATTTGAGGAGAAGATGTATGCGGTCGGCAAGATCCCGGGCGGCTTCAACAAGCGCGAGGGCAAGGCCAGCACACATGCGGTCCTGACGAGCCGCGTGATCGACCGTCCGATGCGTCCGCTGTTCCCGAAGGATTACCGCAACGACGTGACGCTGAACAATCTCGTCATGTCTGTCGATCCGGCATGCGATCCGGAAGTCGTTGCAATGCTCGGCTCCGCGCTCGCGACCAGCATTTCTGACATTCCGTTCGACGGCCCGTGTGCGATGACACAGCTCGGCATGATCGACGGTGAATTCGTTGTGAACCCGGGATATGAGGAGAAGGAGAAATCCGACCTCTCCCTTACAGTCGCGTCGACACGCGATAAGGTCATCATGATCGAGGCAGGCGCCAACGAGATCCCGGAAGAAAAGATGATCGAGGCGATCTACAAGTGCGATGAAGTGAACAAAGAAATCATTAAATTCTTTGACAAGATCATCGCCGAGTGCGGAAAGGAGAAGCATGACTATCTCCATTATGAGATTCCGCAGGAGCTCTTCGAGGCACTCTATGAAATCTGCCCGCCGGAAGAGATGGAGAAAGCCGTTTTCACGGATGACAAGCAGACACGTGAGAAGAACGTGGCTGAGATCAGAGCGGCATTCGAAGAAAAGTACGCTGATAACGAAGAGTGGATGGGCCTGATCGGTGATGCGCTCTATCAGTATCAGAAGAAGACCGTCCGCAAGATGATCCTCAAGGATCACAAGCGCCCGGACGGACGTTCCATCAGGGAGATCCGCCCGCTCGCAGCGGAGGTCGATCTGATCCCGAGAGCGCACGGTTCTGCAATGTTCACGAGAGGACAGACACAGATCTGTGACGTTGTCACACTTGCCCCGCTCTCCGATGCACAGCGCATCGAAGGCCTGAATCCGTATATTACGGAAGCAAGATATATGCACCAGTATAACTTCCCGTCCTACTCTGTCGGCGAGACAAAGCCGTCAAGAGGACCGGGACGGCGCGAGATCGGCCACGGCGCTCTTGCTGAGAAAGCCCTCATTCCGATGCTCCCGTCCAAGGAAGAGTTCCCGTATGCGATCCGTGCGGTCTCCGAGACATTCGAATCCAACGGATCGACATCGCAGGCTTCCATCTGCGCTTCTTCCATGGCGCTCATGGCAGCAGGTGTTCCGATCAAAAAGAGCGTTGCCGGTATCTCCTGCGGTCTTGTGACCGGCGAGACAGATGACGACTATATCGTTCTCACGGATATTCAGGGTCTCGAGGACTTCTTCGGCGACATGGACTTCAAGGTCGCCGGTACGCATGACGGTATCACAGCCATCCAGATGGATATCAAGATCCACGGTCTGACAAGACAGATCGTCGAGGAAGCGATCGCCCGCACGAAAGAGGCGAGAGAGTACATCCTCACAGAGGTCATGGAGCCGGTCATCGCAAAGCCGAGAGCGGAAGTCTCCAGATATGCGCCGAAGATCGTCCAGATCAAGATCAATCCGGAGAAGATCGGCGACGTTGTCGGCCAGAAGGGCAAGAATATCAACGCTATTATCGCAGCATACGATGTATCGATCGACATCGAGGACGATGGCTCTGTTTCCGTCTGCGGACAGGATCCGGATAAGATGGAGCAGGCGCTCGAGACGATCCGCATCATCACGACGGATTTCGAGAAGGGCATGATCCTCACAGGAAAGGTCGTCTCCATCAAGGAGTTCGGCGCATTCCTCGAGTTCGCGCCGGGCAAGGAAGCCATGGTGCATATCTCGAAGATCGCCAACACGCGTATCAATAAGGTGGAAGATGTCCTTCAGATCGGTGATGTCGTCCGCGCGATCTGCCTCGGCAAGGACAAGATGGGAAGGATCAGCTTCTCCATTAAGGACTGCCCGAAAGACGGCACGATCGGAAGAGTTGTCGCTTCGGCGGATCCGGAATAATTTATCTCAGTGGGAAAGACTCCTGCTTCTATAAGCGGGGGATAGATTAATATCCTGCTCGTCTCAGTGGCGAGTTACAATCCCCCACTGAGATAAACGCTCCGCGAGGATGCGCAGGGATTCGGTTTGGAAGATGTCAGCTTACGCTGACCCGAATCCCGCGCTAATTCTCGCGAGCGAGAATTTAACAGAGAATAAAGAATCATCAGGGGCTGCCGCATCAGAGCGGAAGACCGCTGTACGGGCGGAGAGCATTTCAAATGTCAGCCGTGTACAGTGCTCTTTCTTCTGAGTGCGGCAGCCCTGTTTAATGTTCACACGATTTCCATGAAGCACAGATTTTCGCAATTGCCTGGGAGACTGTGAGAAATACCGATGAAAGGAGTCCAGATGGAGAGAATAGCGGAATTTGAAAAGGTCAGTTTTGAGAATTTTGAGGAAGCCATGAAAGACGCGTTCCCCGGGATATCGGAGATCAGGGAAATCTATGACGGGATCTGCCTTCCGCGCCGCGCAACGTCCGGATCTGCAGGCTATGACTTTTTCCTGACGTCGGACATTGTACTTGCTCCGGGGGAGACCGTAAAGATCCCGACGGGAATACGGGCGCGCATGGAGGAGGGATGGGTCCTTCTTCTCTATCCGAGGAGCGGCCTCGGCTTCAAGTTCAGGCTGCAGCTCAACAACACGGTCGGCGTGATCGACAGCGATTACTATTATTCGGACAATGAAGGCCATATTTTCGCGAAGATCACAAATGACTCCAACGAGGGGCGGACCCTTTCACTGAAGAGGGGAGACGGTTTTCTGCAGGGGATCTTCATGCCGTTCGGGATCACGTACGCAGACGATGCAAAGGGAAAAAGAAACGGGGGCTTCGGAAGCACGGAGAGTGCGGCCGGAGCGCCCCGCTGATAAAAGCAGTATCTTCTGAGGGGAAGAGATCAGTCCTCTTCCTCCTCATCAAATTCCATTTCGTCGAGAAGTTCGTCGAATGCGTCTGCGACAGCATCGTACTCGTCGTCATCTTCGATGTTCTCGATTTCCGGATCTTCGTCATCGCCCTTGTCGATGAAACGATAGATCAGGACCTCATCGTCGTCTTCTTCCTCGTCCAGCGGCAGGAGTGCAATATAGTCTTTGCCGTTGACCGGGAAGATCGCGAGGATCGCGCAGTCGACTTCGCTGTCATCGTCAAGTGTGAGGGTGATAATACCGAGATCCATTTCTTCTTCAGAATTCAGATTTTCAAAATCAGCCAAGGAAAATACCTCCATTCGTTTAATAAACATTTACGCGTACCTTCAGGCGGTGCGCGGATGGCGCATAATGCGCGGTGAGAGCCTGCTCGCACAGGCACCCCGATACGAACAGCCGCACAGCGCGGCAGCGCGGATCATGCTGCATAGTATGAACTGCCGCTCTTACCGGCCGGCTGATTCCGGCCTTTCAGCGGGCAGGACTGTGAAGAACAGCCACAAACTGAGAATATCAGATAATACTTTCAAAAGCAACACGAAATGGTTTATAATATATTGGTTAATGATGTTGTGGGTAAGGGTGTTATTTGGGGGTGGAGTATGGCGAATAACGTTTATATTGTGGAACAGGGCGACCCCAGGATCATGGGGGCAGAGTATGTTCCGGGGGGCGTGAATTTTTCTGTGACGGTCCCGGACGACAAGGAAGCCCGGCTTATTCTGACAGATCCGTCAGGAGAGGATATTGTGCAGGAAATCCCTCTGCCGGTCGATCAGCGGATCGGCGAGGTCGCAAGCGTTAAGATCAGGACCTCACGAAGGATCAATGAAGGATATTATTTTGTGATCGGAGGAAAAAAAGTGCCGGATCCGTACGCGAAGCGCATCCTGCACGGCGTCTCCTACACGGATAACGAGCGCTTTTCCTGGGGCAGCGAGAAGATGCCTGCGATCCCGATGGCGGATCTTATGATTTATAAGCTGCATGTCCGGGGATTTACCATGGATCCCGGGTCGGGCGTGCGGAATAAAGGCACGTTCCGCGGTCTTGTGCAGAAGATCCCGTACATTGCGGAGATGGGCTTCAATGCGGTCGAGCTCATGCCGGCCTATGAGTGGGACGATTCACTCCGGGTCCGACAGGCGGGCATCGATTTCTCCGAAGGAGAGGAGACCGGGAGAGCGAAAAAGAATTACTGGGGCTATGCGAAGGATAATTTTTACTTCGCGCCGAAGCAGAGTTTTTCATTTTCAGAGGATTCCGTCACGGAAATGAAAAAAATGATCAAAGCCCTCCATGATGCCGGAATCGAGTGCATTATGGAATTCTATATACCGGAGACGGCAGACATGATGCTCGTCATGAAAGCGCTCCGTTACTGGAAGATCGCGTATCACGTCGACGGATTCCACTTTGTCGGAGCCGGCGTCCGTTCCGACCTGATCGCCAGAGATCCGATCCTCGCGAGGACAAAGCTCTTTTTTGAATACGTGGAGGGAAGCGCTGTTTACGGAAAGCGGGTGCCCAAGGTAAGGACCCTTGCGTCCTGCAACGGCGGATTTCAGACGGACGCGCGCCGCTTCCTGAAGGGAGACGAGGGGACGATCGGATCCTTCCGGAACATCCTCGTGAGGAATGACGGCTCAGTGGGGTGCGTCAATTACATCGCGAACGTGAACGGATTTACGCTCGCCGACCTTGTCTCGTACAATGAAAAGCACAATGACGCAAACGGCGAGAACAATTATGACGGATCCTCCGAGAACTTCAGCTGGAACTGCGGCGTCGAGGGGGAGACAAAGAAAAAGAACATCATCAATCTCCGGAAAAAGCAGATCCGGAATGCGCTCTCCTATGTTTTCCTGGCACAGGGGATCCCGCTTCTCTATGCGGGCGATGAACTCGGGAACTCTCAGGGCGGCAACAACAACGCCTACGCGTCGGATGATCCGACCGGCTGGGTGAACTGGTCCGGGCTGAGAAGGAACAGAGATCTCCGGGCTTTCGTCATGGATCTTATCCGATTCAGAAAGACGCATCCGATCTTAAAGAACCGCTTCCCTTACAGAGGGATCGATTATAAGAATACCGGCTGTCCGGATATTTCTTTCCACGACACGCGCGCATGGTTCACAGAGCAGGATCCGAAGGTCAGGTCCGTCGCCGCCATGTACAATCCCCGCTATGCGGAGGGTTCCGGCGGTACGGATGAGTATCTGTACATAGCATATAATGCTTTCTGGGAACCGCACACGTTCGCCCTTCCTGTTCTTCCTGAGGGGAGAACATGGCAGAAGGCACTGGAGACGGCCCGGGACGAGGAGAAAGAAGTCCTGATCGCCGCGCTGAAAAATGCAAAGGACATGGCGAGAGCCAATGCGGAAGTCCGTCTTCACGCAGCGAAGGCACGCCTGGCTGAGGCGCAGGACCGGGAAATGAGGCTTGCGGAGGAATACGCCGTACGGACAAGCACTGACGGAGAGCCTTCCGAGGACAAGCTCGCCTCCTACAGGGATCATGCGAAAAAGACCGCTCTTGCGGAAGAGGCAGACTCTCCGGAGGAGAAACGGCATAGTACGGAAGCTCTTCTTCGCGCCGTCCGGGAGGCCGAGGAGGCTTTGCTTGCCGAACCGGCCGGGGAACCTCTTCTTTTCCCGGATGAGCAGAAATTTATCACGGTCCCTGCAAGATCGGTGACGGTCCTTACAGGTACCCGAAGAGACCGGGAGAACAGCAACGGATAAGGAAAGCAGATCATGAACGTACTGGGACATCTGAAGACTATCACAAAACATCATAATCTGGTCATGGGATACTGTTTTCGGGCCGGCCTCTATCAGCAGGGACTCCTGCATGATCTCTCGAAGCTGAGCCCGGAAGAGTTCCTGGTCGGCGCGAAGTATTATCAGGGCACCAGAAGTCCGAATAATGCCGAGCGCGAGGCGACAGGTGTTTCAAGGGCCTGGCTGCATCACAAAGGCCGCAACAAGCATCACTATGAATACTGGATCGATTATGACATGAATGCGCCGGAGGGCAGAGGCCTCGGAGGCATGCAGATGCCGAGAAAGTATGTCGCGGAGATGATTTTTGACCGGGTGAGCGCATCCCGCGTGTACAAGGGAGATGCCTATACGGACAGAAGCCCGCTCGAATATTTCCTCGCGGCGAAGGACCGGTCCTGGTACATTCATCCGGTCACGCTGCAGCAGATGGAATTCCTGCTCACCATGTGGGCTGAGCGGGGAGAAGATTATACGGTCAACTACATTCGAAGGGTCTTTCTCAGAAAAGATGGGAGGCGAAAAGGCGGATGCGGGAAATCATAAAGGATCTCAGGGATCAGGGATGCGATACGGACGGTGCACTTGCGCGCTTTCTCGGTGACACGGAGATGTATCTGGATTTCCTTTTTAAGTTTACAAAAGAACCGGCTTTTGATATGCTTTTGGAATCGCTTGAGAAAAAGGACTATCAGGAGGCTTTTAACGCTGCCCACACGCTGAAGGGATCGGCAGCGGCGCTGGGACTGACTCCGCTCTATGAGAGCGTGTGCAAGGTCGTCGAGGATCTGAGAGGACTGAGAGACCTTGACAGCCTTCAGGAGGATTACGATGAGATGCGGAGTGCACAGCAGGACTTTCTGAAGATTATGGGTGGAACGGATTGAAATTACGGAAGGCGGATTATTACGATTACAATTTAGTTGCCGTCATTCTGCTGCTGGTCGGCTTCGGGCTTGTGATGCTCTACAGCACGAGCGCCTACACGGCAGAAATTACGCAGGGCAATGACATGTACTTCTTCCGGAGACAGGCAATTATTTCAGTCGGAGCGATCGTCGCTGCGCTGATCATTTCCCTGGTGGACTATCACATACTTGCAAAGTTCAGTATTCCCCTCTATTCGGCGGCCGCGATTCTGATGCTCATGGTGCATTTTTTCGGAATCACGCACAACGGAGCGAAGCGCTGGCTGAAGATCGGCATTGAGTTCCAGCCGGCTGAGATCGCGAAGATCGCGGTCATCGTGGCGGTTCCCGCGATCATAGTGTGGCAGAAGGAGTGGTTCAATTCCTTTTCGGGGACATGCCTGCCGATCGGGGCAGGCGGGCTTCTCGCTCTGTTCGCCTATGTCTTCACGGACAATCTGTCTACCGCGGTCATCATTTTCGCGATCGCCTGCGTGATCGTCTTTGTGGCTCATCCGAAGACGGTGCCTTTTCTGATCATTGTGGCAGTCGGCGCGGTGTTAGTGGGGATCCTGGTCTTTTTCCTGTGGAGGCTTGACTCCTCGGGAGGCCACTTCCGTCTGCAGAGGATCCTTGTCTGGCAGAACCCGGAGAAGTACATCGCGAGCGGCGGCTATCAGATCATGCAGGCGCTCTACGCCATCGGAAGCGGCGGCGTGTTCGGAAAAGGACTCGGCAACAGCGCCCAGAAGCTCGGGTGGCTTCCGGAGGCTCAGAATGATATGATCTTCCCGATCATATGCGAGGAATTAGGTATTTTCGGAGGCGCGATCGTGATCGTGCTCTTCATTTTCATGCTGTATCGACTGATGTTCATCGCACAGAACGCGCCCGACAAGTTCGGGGCGCTCATGGTGACCGGCATTTTCGCGCACCTTGCGCTGCAGGTCGTCCTCAATATCTGCGTTGTTCTGAATCTGATCCCGACGACCGGCGTCACGCTTCCTTTCATAAGCTACGGCGGCACGTCCGTGCTCTTCCTCATGATGGAAATGGCCATCGCCCTCTCCGTATCCCGCATGATCAAGTTCAGGCGGCAGGAGAAGGATCTGTGGGGAGATTCGGTCCATACCGGGAGATATAAGTGACTAAATTTTTTTCGAGGAGATAAGACTTATGGTAAAGACAAGGTTTGCACCCAGCCCGACCGGCAGGATGCATGTTGGAAATCTTCGCACAGCGCTCTATTCCTATCTGATCGCAAAGCATGAAGACGGAAATTTCATGCTCCGTATCGAGGACACAGATCAGGAGCGCTTCTATGAAGGCGCACTCGAGATCATTTACAGGACACTCGACCTGGCCGGCCTTTCCTTTGACGAAGGACCGGACAAGGACGGCGGCGTCGGTCCCTATGTGCAGAGCGAACGCACGAAGCAGGGCATTTACAAAAAGTACGCGGAGATCCTGGTCGAAAAGGGTGCGGCGTATTACTGCTTCTGCACGAAGGAGCGTCTTGAGAGCCTGCGCCGTGTCGTAGCCGGCAAGGAGATCTCTTCCTATGACAAGCACTGTCTCCATCTTTCCAAAGAGGAAATTCAGGCGAATCTCGACGCAGGGATCCCCTATGTTATCAGGCTCAATGTGCCCGCCGAGGGGACGACGACCTTCCGGGACGAGATCTACGGGGAGATCACGGTCGAAAACAGCGAGCTGGACGACATGATCCTCATCAAGTCGGACGGCTATCCGACCTACAACTTCGCCAATGTCGTGGATGACCACCTGATGGGGATCACGCATGTCGTCCGCGGAAATGAATACCTTTCCTCGAGCCCGAAATACAATCTTCTCTACAAAGCGTTCGGCTGGGAGGTGCCCACTTATGTACACTGCCCGCTGATCACGGACGAGAATCATGCGAAGCTCTCAAAACGGTCCGGCCATTCCTCCTTTGAGGATCTTCTGGAGCTCGGCCTGCTGCCGGAAGCGATCGTCAATTATGTCGCGCTGCTCGGATGGAGCCCGGAGGACAATGAGGAGATCATGACACTCGACGAGCTCGTCAGGCGGTTCGATTACAGAAAGATCAATAAATCCCCGGCTGTCTTCGATATGGGCAAGCTTCGCTGGATGAACGGTGAGTACATCAAGCGCATGGACGATGAAGCCTACTATGCGCTGGCGCTCCCGATCATTGAGAAGACGGTCACGAAGGTAGAAGATAAGAAAGCGCTCGCGGATCTCGCCAAGACCCGCATCGAAACGTTCAACGATATTCCGGAGCTCCTCGGCTTCTTTGAGGAAGTGCCGGAGTACGACATCTCGATGTATGCGCATAAGAAAATGAAGACCACCCCCGAGCTGTCCCTCGACGTCCTGAAAAAGGTCCTTCCGGTCCTTGAGTCCTTCGAAGATTACAGCAACGACGCGCTGTACGCTCTTCTGGTCGATTTTGCGAAGGAGAACGGTCTAAAGAACGGGCAGGTCATGTGGCCGGTCCGCACGGCGGTCTCCGGTAAGGCCATGACGCCCGGCGGCGCGACACAGCTCCTCATGCTGCTCGGACGGGATGAGTCTGTCACGAGGATCCGGGCTGCGATCGAAAAGCTTGAGAGAGACTGCGTATGAGTCTTTTTCAGGGATCCGGCAGACGGATAGAAGTCATTTACAGTCGGATCGTTCCTTCCCGGTATAAGCAGAAGGAGATCAGCAAAATGGCGTATGACCTTCTGCGCATCGCGGTCTCACGGATCTGCGGAGCAGATCCCGCGTCCCTGACGATCGGGAGAACGGAACACGGCAAGCCGTTTTTTGTGGAGCGCAGGGACATTCATTTCAGCATAAGCCACGCCGGAGAGTATATTCTGATCGCCATCGGCTCCGAACCGCTCGGAGTTGATATAGAGCAGCGCCGGGTCATCAGCTATGAGAAGATCGGACGGCGGATCATGACGGATCCGGAGTATGAGGCATTTCTTGAAAGAGAGGACCGCGAGGCGGAATTCTACCGGAAGTGGGTCCTTATGGAAAGCTATGTGAAGTGGACCGGACTGGGGATGTTCGGCGAGATAAAGGGACTTCCGATGAACGGATGGGGCATGTTCCTCTATATCGACGGGCGGTATTTCGCGGCGCTCCGGACGGAATTTCCGGCAGAGATCGTTCTGACGGAATACCGACGGGAAGGGGATGGCTTCAGAAAGCTCTGATCTCTGACGCGGAATGCGGATGCCGCGAGCGAGATGAAGAATAAACAGAAATTTGACACTATATTTTGATATGACTGATCTACAGTCTGAGGTAACATTTCATGGACGAAATAACTAGGCGCCGGACGTTCGCGATCATCTCGCACCCCGACGCGGGCAAGACGACACTGACAGAAAAATTCCTGCTCTACGGCGGTGCGATCAATCTCGCGGGTTCCGTAAAGGGCAAGGCGACGGCGAGACACGCGGTCTCCGACTGGATGGAGATCGAGAAGCAGAGAGGTATCTCGGTCACTTCCTCGGTCCTCCAGTTCAATTACGACGGGTTCTGCATTAATATCCTGGATACGCCCGGCCATCAGGATTTCTCCGAGGATACGTATCGTACGCTGATGGCAGCGGACTCTGCGGTCATGGTCATCGACGGTGCCAAGGGCGTGGAGGCCCAGACGAGAAAGCTTTTCAAGGTCTGCGCCCGCCGCCACATTCCGATCTTTACATTTATCAATAAGATGGACCGTGAGGCGCGGGACTCCTTTGAGCTGGTCGACGAGATCGAGCGGGAGCTTGGGATCCCCTGCTGCCCGGTGAACTGGCCGATCGGATCCGGCAAGTCCTTTAAGGGAGTCTACGACCGGCAGACGGAGAAGGTCCTCATTTTCCACGACACGCAGAAAGGGACGAAGGAGGGCGAGATCGAGGAGATCGGTCTCGAAGACGGGGATCTCGGCCGGTTCGTCACGGAGGATGAGGCGGAGCTGCTCCGGGAGGAGATGGAGCTCCTCGACGGAGCTGCCGCGGAATTTGATCAGGAGGAGGTCTCGAAGGGCAGGCTTTCACCCGTCTTCTTCGGCTCGGCGCTGACGAACTTCGGTGTGGAGACCTTCCTGCAGCATTTCCTGAAAATGACGACCGCCCCCCTGCCGCGCATGTCCGACGCGGGACTGATCGATCCGCAGAAAAATGATTTCTCCGCCTTCGTCTTCAAGATCCAGGCGAATATGAATAAGAATCACAGAGACCGGGTCGCCTTCATGCGGATCGTCTCCGGGCACTTTGATGCGAATATGGAAGTCTGGCATGTACAGGGAAAGAAGAAAGCCAGACTCTCCCAGCCGCAGCAGATGATGGCGGATGACCGCCACGTCGTTTCTGAAGCCTGGGCAGGCGATATCATCGGCGTCTTTGATCCCGGGATCTATTCCATCGGAGATACGGTCTGCATGCCCGGAAATGATTTCCGATTCGGCGGGATCCCGACCTTCGCGCCGGAGCATTTTGCCCGCGTGAGACAGGTCGATACGATGAAGCGCAAGCAGTTCACGAAGGGAATCGAGGAGATCGCCCAGGAGGGTGCGATCCAGGTCTTCCAGGAGTTCCATTCGGGAATGGAGGAAATAATCGTCGGCGTCGTCGGTATCCTTCAGCTCGACGTTCTCCGCTTCCGGCTCGAGAGTGAGTACAAGGTGGAGATCCGCATGGAGTCGCTTCCGTACGAGGTGATCCGCTGGATCGAGAATCCGGATGACATCGATCTCGAGAATCTTACGGGTACGACGGATATGAAGAAGGTCGTGGATATGCGGGGCAATCCGCTCCTGCTCTTTGCGCATGAGTGGAGCGTCGGCATGACGCTTGACAGAAATAAGGGCCTGAGGCTCTCTGAATTCGGTGGCTGGGAAGAGGACGACGACTGAGGCTGCCCTCTCCTTAAAGACCGTTTCAATTGAAGAGCTGAAAAAATGTTGCTATAATGAATCTTGTCGAAAGCGGCGAAGCTGCCGTGACAGAAGGGCCGGTTTTTTGCGCCGCATTCATTCAGGGATCCGCGCAGCGATTCCGATGACATGAAAAGGCAGAGAGCCCGGTCAGACGGGCATTTATGCACGGGATTCAGGGCTTTTTGACAGATGGAGGTTAATATGGCTGAGAACAGAAATACATATACCATAAAAGACGATGGGGATGTATCCACCGTCAAGATCGCGGATGAGGTCGTCGCGGTCATCGCGGGCCTTGCTGCCACAGAGGTGAAGGGTGTCGATTCCCTCGCAGGCAATGTCACTGCGGATGTGATTCCGAAGAAGGGTGGCAAGTCCATCTCGAAGTGTGTGCGTGTATCGGTCAATGAGGGAAAGGTCGCCTGCGACCTGGCAATCACGATCGCTTTCGGG
This sequence comes from uncultured Eubacteriales bacterium, assembly GCA_900314565.1. GTDB lineage: Bacteria > Bacillota > Clostridia > Lachnospirales > Lachnospiraceae > Chordicoccus. Next base: position 71,005 of record OMVU01000002.1, on the reverse strand, counting down.
CACAGCATTCCGGAAGTGAGCCGTGCCGTTCAGGAGAGAGTGAAGAGCGCGATCGAGAATATGACCGGCATGGAGGTCACGGAGATCAACATTTCTGTCGCAGGCGTCGGCGCTGAGGAAAACTGAGATCCTTTTGCCGGGTCATGAAGGCGGGACAGTTCAGGTCAGATAGATCCGGAGACGGCGGCTGCCGGTCCGGGGAGGACACCAAGTGAGTAGAAGAAAGATTAGGGAGCATCTTTTTAAACTGGTTTTTATTTTCTCCTTTACGCGGGAGAAAGACATGGAGGAGCAGGTCCGTCTTTACCTTGACGGGATCGAAGGCCTTGACGAGGAGGACCGCCGGACCATTGAGGAACGTTTCCGGGCAGTCTGCGGGAAGGTCCCGGAGATCGACGCCATTCTGAACGCGACGGCGAAGGGCTGGAAGACAGACCGGTTCGGCAGCGCGGATCTTGCGATCATGCGCGTAGCTGTCTATGAGATGCTGTTCGATGAAAAGATCCCGGAGGGCGTAGCGATCAACGAGGCTGTCGAGCTCGCCAAGCAGTACGGGGGAGACGAATCTCCCGCATTTGTCAACGGGATCCTCGGAAAAATATCCGCAGAGAGCAAAGAAAACAAAGAATGAAAGATATTTATTCCGTCGGTCAGATCAACCGATATATCAAGGGGATGTTCAGTCAGGACATCCTCCTTCGGAACGTGTATATCCGGGGAGAGGTCTCGAACTGCAAGTACCACTCCTCGGGACATATCTATTTTTCGCTGAAGGACGCTTCGGGTACTCTCTCATGCATCATGTTCGCCGGAAACCGCAGGAATCTTCAGTTCCCGATGAAGAACGGGGACCGAGTGATCTGCGGAGGCACGGTCGATGTCTATGAGAAGGGCGGAAGCTATCAGCTGTACGCGCGGGATATCCGCCTTGAGGGAGCGGGACTGCTCTACGAACAGTTCATCGCCCTGCGTAACGAGCTCAAAGAAATGGGCATGTTCGAAAAAGAATATAAAAAGCCCATCCCGAAGTATGCGATGAAAGTGGGTGTCGTGACTGCGCCGGAGGGCGCGGCGATCCGGGACATCCAGAATATTTCCCACAGAAGAAATCCATATGTGCAGCTCTATCTTTACCCTGCCCGCGTGCAGGGGGAGGGGGCAAAGGCGTCCATCGTCCGGGGGATCCGGGTGTTGGACGATTTTGGCGTGGACGTAATTATTATCGGCCGCGGCGGAGGCTCACTTGAGGATCTGTGGGCCTTCAACGAGAGGGAGGTCGCGGAAGCGGTCTTTGCGTGCAGTACGCCTGTCGTCTCGGCCGTGGGTCATGAGACGGACGTGACGATCGCCGATTTCGTAGCGGATATGCGGGCACCGACGCCGTCGGCCGCCGCAGAACTCTGTGTCTTCGACTATGAGAAATTCAGGGAGAGAACAGAGCGCCTCGAGGCAGCTCTTCGGAGCGGCACGGAGCGCCGGATCGAGCGGTCGAAAGGGAGAGCGGAGGCTCTTCTGTCTTCATTTCACAACATCACTGCGCGGCGGGTCATCGCGGCAAGGGGAAATATCCGGTTCTACGGGGTACGGCTCGAGGCTCTGAGCCCGAAGAACAGGATCAATGACAGAAGAAGGACGCTCGCGGACGCGGAGATCCGGATGTCTGAGATTCTCAGGGAGAAGATCCGGGCGAACCGGGAACGCTCCCGGGAGACGCAGGAGAAAATGAAGACCGCCGAGCACCGGCTCCTTGATGCGGGAACAAGAAGGCAGCTCATGCTGATCGAGCGGTTCAAGGGGCTGAATCCTCTGGATAAACTCAGGCAGGGATATTCCTACGTCACGGATGAAGAAGGCAGAGCGGTAAAGAATATAAAGAGTGTGCACACGGGAAGCGCGGTCACGATCCATGTCACGGACGGACTGATCCGGGCGGATGTCCGCGGTGTGGAGGAGAGAGAACATTGAAAAAGAAAATGACGATAGAGGAGAGCTTCGCAAAGCTCGATGAGATGGTCAGGGCGCTGGAGAGCGACGAGATTTCGCTCGAGGATTCATTTACGCTGTACGAGGAGGGAATGAAGCTCCTCAGGGATGTGAACGGAAGGATCGACGAGGTGGAGAAAAAGATCCGCAAAGTCGAAGAAGACGGGACCACGGAGGACTTTGAATGAAAAAGAGGCTGGATGTGCTGCTGGTCGAAAAGGGACTTGCCGGATCCCGCGAGAAGGCGAAAGCCATTATCATGTCGGGGATCGTCTATGTAGACGGACAGAAGGCGGATAAGGCCGGCATGACCTACGAGGAGACGCTGCCGGTCGAAGTGCGCGGGACAACGCTCAAGTATGTGAGCAGGGGCGGTCTGAAGCTCGAGAAAGCGGTCTCGGTCTTTCAGCTTGCGCTTAAGGGTCTTACCTGCCTGGACGTCGGCAGCTCGACGGGAGGATTCACGGACTGCATGCTGCAGAACGGTGCGGAGCACGTGTACGCGGTCGATGTTGGCAGAGGCCAGCTCGACTGGAAGCTGCGCAACGATCCCCGCGTGACCTGTATGGAAAAGACAAACATTCGCCACGTCGTTCCCGGGGATATCCCCGTACAGGCGGATTTCTCGAGTATAGACGTGAGCTTCATCTCGCTCACCAAGGTGCTGCTCCCGGTCCGTGACCTGCTAAAAGAGGACGGACGGATCGTCTGTCTGATAAAGCCGCAGTTCGAGGCGGGACGCGAGAAGGTAGGAAAGCACGGTGTGGTGAGAGACCCGCGCGTACACAGTGAAGTGATCGGAAAGGTGCTCGATTACGCGCAGAGCATCGGCCTTTACGTGCTGGGGCTTGACTTTTCTCCAATCAAGGGGCCGGAAGGCAATATCGAATATCTCGCGTATCTTGCGAAGAAGGAAGTGCCGGATACGGAATCGTTCATGATTGAGGAGACCGTCGGGCGGGCGCACGCGCAGCTCGACCGCCAGGATGCATAAGGGCGGATCTTAAGGGGATTCCCGGAGCAGGAAATTGCGAAATCCTGCTCGAAACGGAATTGTGTGAACAATTCAAACAATCTGCACAAGCCTTGGAACTTCTTTATGAACGAAAGATGTGGAATGAGCAAAAACCGTTCTGTCTGAGCGAAGCGAGTTAACGTTTTTTGCGAATGATTTTCCACATCTTGAGTGAATGTCAGAAGTTCCTGGCGCGGAAGCCGTTTGAATGTTCATACAATTCTGTGCAGAGCAGAGTTTCGCATCTGCAGAGCAGAGTTTCGCGACCGCCCGGGATTACCTGATCTGGAAAGGACTTGAAATGAAAAAATTTGCTATCTTCAGGAATACGGATAAGGATCCCCGCGGCGTGGTCTCGAAGAACATCGCGGATCATCTGACAGCGAAAGGCGGCATCTGCTCTGTTCTGGACGATGATGAAGAACTCTGTGAAGAGGTCGACTGCGCGATCGTCCTGGGAGGCGACGGGACGCTTCTGCGGGCCGCGAAGAAGGTCATAGACCGGGACTTTCCGCTTCTGGGCGTGAATCTCGGGACACTGGGATATCTTGCCGAGGTCGACCGGAATTCGATCTATACGGCCATGGACCGTCTGCTTACCGACAGGTACACGATCGAGAAACGCATGATGCTGCAGGGGACTGTGTTCCGCGGAAATGAGGAGCTGCTCTCTGATGTTGCTTTAAATGACGTCTGTATCGTCCGGCAGGGACCGCTGAGGGTCGTCCGTTTTCTGAATTATGTGAACGGAGCTTTCCTGAATTCCTATCAGGCGGACGGAGTGATCCTCTCGACAGCGACCGGATCGACCGGTTACAGCCTCTCTGCGGGCGGACCGATCGTCTCCCCGGAGGCGAACGTCATTCTCATGACGCCGATCTCGCCGCACACCATGAATATGCGGAGCATCATTTTCAAGAGCTCGGACAGGATCGTCGTCGAGATCGGCAGGGGCCATATAAAGACCGATGCGGAGGCCTGTGTCTCCTTTGACGGCGGGGCCTATGTATCCGTCACGGAGGGTGACCGGATAGAGATCAAAAAGTCAGAAAAGTGCACGAAGATCGTAAAAATCAATGATATCAGTTTTCTCGAAGTCCTGAGACAGAAGATGGCAGGTACATAAGAGATGAAAAATGCAAGGCATGAGCAGATCCTGCTGCTCGTAGAAAAGTACGAAATTGAGACACAGGAGGAGCTTGCCGAGAGACTCAACGAGGCAGGCTTCACCGTCACGCAGGCGACGGTATCCCGGGATATCCGGCAGCTCCAGCTGCGAAAGATCCCTTCTGCGAACGGGGGATTTCACTATGCGGTCGGGGCGTTCGGAAAGGAAGATCTGAGCCTCATGTACAAACGCGTTCTCGAGGACGCCTTTGTCTCCGCGGACTGCGCCGGAAACCTGGTCGTCATGCATACTGTCTCCGGCATGGCGATGGCAGCGGCTGCAGCGATCGACAGTCTTGACTGGCGGGAGGTGCTCGGCTGCATAGCGGGGGATGATACGATCATGATCGCAGTTCGGAGCGAAGAGGCGGGGCCGGAAGTCGTCGGCAGGATCCGGTCGATCGCAAGGCCCGCAAAGAGCTGACACGGAGGGGAAAATGCTGAAGAATCTGCATATCAAAAATCTTGCCCTGATCCGTGAGATCGATATCGATTTCACGGAGGGGCTCAATATTCTGACAGGCGAGACCGGAGCCGGAAAATCGATCATTATCGATTCGATCACACTGGCGCTCGGAGGAAAGACGCCGAGGAATCTGCTCCGGGAGGACGCGCCGTACGGCCTCGTGGAGCTTGTTTTTCTTGTGAACGATCCGGAAACAATTGAGGCGCTCCGGGCGGTCGACGTGGAGCCGGAGGACGAAGGGTATGTGCTCATAGCAAGAAAAGTCACGGGTACGAGGAGCACGTGCAGGATCAACGGGGAGACAAGGACGGCAGCGGATGTGCGGCGGGCCGCATCCCTCCTCCTGGACATCCACGGACAGAGCGAGCATCAGAAGCTGCTCCGGGAGGAGCATCAGCTCGCCCTGCTCGATGAATACGGCGGGAGCGAGATCGCGGATCTGAAGGCGGATGTCGCCGAAAAGTACAGAGCCTGGTCTGATGTCAGGAAGCGCCTGGGAGGAGAAGACCTGAGCGAGGAGGAGCGGAACCGGCAGATTGCATTTCTTGAATTCGAGACCCGGGAGATCGAGGACGCGGACCTTAAGCCCGGCGAGGATGCAAGGCTTGAAAAAGAATACCGGAAGATGCAGAATGCGAGAAAAATCGTCGTTGCGGTCGGCAGGGCACACGAGCTGACCGGATACGACAGCGAAAGCGGGGCCGGGGAGTCGGTCGGGCTTGCCGTCCGGGAGCTGGAGAGCGCGGCTTCGTACGACGAGGACGTATCGGAGCTTCTCGGAATGCTCACGGAGATCGAGAGCCTTCTCGGTGATTTCAACCGCAGTGCGGCGGATTATCTGGACGGACTTACATTTGCCGACGAAGTCTTTGCCGAGACGGAGGAACGTCTCGACCTGATCAATCATCTGAAATCAAAGTACGGGAGGACCGTTGATGATATTCTGGAAGCTCTGAAGGAGAAGCAGGATCTTCTTGCGGAGCTGAAGAACTACGAGGAGAACAGGAAGAAGCTCAAGTCTCTGCTCGGTCTCCGGGAAAAGGAGCTTGAGACTGCCTCGCAGAAGCTCACGGAGGCCAGAAAGAAATATGCGGAGAGCTTTGCCCTCGATGTAGCGGCCCAGCTTAAAGACCTCAATTTTGCGCGCGCCGATTTCGCGGTCTCCTTCGGGGAGACGAAGAGCTATACGGCCGGCGGACAGGATACCGTTTCCTTTATGATCGCGACCAATCCCGGAGAAAGCCGCAGGGAGCTTAATAAGGTCGTCTCCGGCGGTGAGCTCTCCCGCATCATGCTGGGGATCAAGACGATGTTCGCGTCGGAGGACCGCACCGGGACGCTGATCTTCGATGAGGTGGATACGGGTATTTCCGGACGGACCGCACAGAAGGTCGCTGAGAAGATGGCTGTGATCGCGATGAACCGTCAGGTACTGTGTATCACACACCTTCCGCAGATCGCCGCGATGGCGGATACGCACTACGGAATTACCAAGGAAGTGACCGACGGAGCGGCTGTGACAAGGATCGAAAGCCTCGGACCGGAGGAATCTGTCGACGAACTTGCAAGGCTTCTGGGCGGTGCCGAAATTACGCAAAATACACAAAAAACTGCCACTGAAATGAAGGAGATGTGTAGACAATACAAAGAGAATGCATTAAAATGTTAATTAAGAATCAGCAAATTTGACAACCAGGGAGGTTGGAAGAGATGAAAAATATTCTTTTTGTTGCATCCGAGTGTGTTCCGTTCGTAAAGACCGGAGGACTTGCGGACGTTGTCGGTTCGCTTCCGAAGGTCCTTGACAAGGAATATTATGACTGCCGTGTCATCGTTCCCATGTATTCCTTCATTAACCAGAAGTGGAAGGATCTCATGGAGTACAAGACGCATTTCTACATGGACTTCAACTGGAACAGCTACTATGTCGGCGTAATGGAGTGCGTATACGAAGGAGTACACTTCTATTTTATCGACAATCAGGACTTCTTCACCTGCGACAAGGCATATGCGGGGATGCCGTATGATATCGGACGTTTTGCATTTTTCAGCAAAGCGGCACTCTCGATCCTTCCTTCGATTGAATTCCGCCCGGACATCATTCACTGCCATGACTGGCAGACAGGCCTTATCCCGGTCTATCTGAATGACTCCTTCCAGGCCAATGAATTCTACCGCGGGATCAAGTCGATCATGACGATCCACAACCTGAAGTTCCAGGGCATCTGGGATGTCAAGACGATGAAGGATATCGTAGGTCTTCCGGAGTACTATTTCACACCGGACAAGATGGAATTCAACGGCGACGGCAATATGCTGAAGGGCGGCCTTGTCTATGCGAACGCAATTACGACCGTTTCCAACACATATGCCGAAGAGATCAAGATGCCGTATTACGGCGAAGGACTTGACGGCCTGATGAGGGCGAGACAGAATGATCTTCGCGGTATCGTGAACGGAATCGATTATACGGAGTGGAATCCCGAGACGGACAAGCTGATCGCGAATCCTTTCAACGCCGACAATTTCCGCAAAGAGAAAGTCAAGAACAAGACAGCACTCCAGGCGGACATCGGACTGGAAGTCGACCCGAAGGCCATGGTCATCGGCATCGTCTCCCGTCTGACGGATCAGAAGGGCTTCGACCTGATTGCTTACGTCATGGACGAGCTGTGCCAGGATGCGGTCCAGTTCGCAGTCCTCGGAACAGGCGAGGAGCGCTATGAGAATATGTTCCGTCACTTCGCCTGGAAGTACGGCGGAAGAGTCTCGGCACAGATCTATTACAACGATGCGCTTGCACACAAGATCTATGCAGGCTCCGATGCGTTCCTGATGCCGTCACAGTTCGAGCCGTGCGGACTTTCCCAGCTGATCTCTCTGCGTTACGGAACGCTTCCGATCGTTCGCGAGACAGGCGGACTCAAGGATACGGTCCTTCCGTACAACGAGTTCGAGGGAACGGGAACCGGATTCTCCTTCACGAACTACAATGCGCACGAGATGATGGGCATCGTCCGTTATGCCGAGAAGATCTACTATGATGAGAAGCGCGAATGGAATAAGATGGTCGAGCGCGCTATGCGCACGGATTATTCCTGGCCGGCATCTGCTCTTCAGTATCAGGAGCTTTATGACTGGCTGATCGGCTGAGCTTAAGCTTTGATTTCAATAAAAGAGGCTGCCGCGGGAAAGCGGCGGCCTCTTTTTGAGTGGATTCGTTCAAACCCTGTATTTTTTCTGATTTCCTCAGCTATATTTTTGTTGACAATTGAACACGGGAGTAGTATTGTACCATTATACGCGAACAGACGTTCGCCAGAACAGAAAATCGAACGCCGCATGCGCGACATGAAGGAGAAAAAATTGAAGAATCAGAATAATACAGTGAACAGCGAAAAAGAACGTACTGAAAAAATCAAGGCGCTGGAAGCAGCGATCGGCCACCTTGAGAAGGAATTCGGCAAGGGAACGGTGATGAAGCTCGGAGAGTCCCAGACGAAGATGAATGTCGAAGTGGTCCCGACAGGGTCGCTCTCGCTCGATATAGCGCTCGGGCTCGGCGGGATCCCCAAGGGCAGGATCATTGAGATCTACGGACCGGAGTCCAGCGGAAAAACGACCGTTGCGCTGCATATGATCGCAGAAGTTCAGAAGCGCGGAGGAATTGCGGGATTTGTCGATGCGGAGCACGCTCTGGATCCGGTCTACGCCGGAAATATCGGCGTCGATATCGATAATCTCTATATTTCCCAGCCGGATTCGGGAGAGCAGGCGCTTGAGATCGCCGAGACCATGGTCCGCTCCGGTGCCGTCGATATCATCGTTGTCGACTCGGTCGCTGCGCTCACGCCGCAGGCTGAGATCGACGGGGATATGGGTGACTCTCATGTCGGCCTGCAGGCAAGGCTCATGAGCCAGGCGCTCAGAAAGCTGACTGCGACGGTCAGCAAGACGAAGTGCATCGTGATCTTTATCAATCAGCTCCGCGAGAAGATCGGCGTCATGTTCGGCAATCCCGAGACCACGACGGGCGGGCGTGCTCTGAAGTTCTATGCCTCCGTTCGTATGGATGTCCGCAGGACCGAGACACTGAAGGCCTCCGGAGAAGTGATCGGCAACAGGACCCGCATCAAGATCGTCAAGAACAAGGTCGCTCCGCCTTTCAAGGAGGCCCAGTTCGATATCATGTTCGGCAAGGGAATTTCAAAATCGGGGGATATCCTCGACCTTGCAGTGGGATCAGATATTATCGATAAGAGCGGCGCATGGTTCGCCTACAACGGAGAGAAGATCGGGCAGGGCCGTGAGAACGCAAAGAACTATCTGCAGAATAATCCTGAGATCATGTATGAGGTGGAGCAGAAAGTCCGTCTTGCATACGGGCTTCCCTCTGATTTGGAAGAGGAGCTTGCCGGAGCAGATGATGCGGCAGCTGATGAGCAGAGGACAGACAGCTGATCGGACGAGAGGCAGCTGATCGGAGGATCGGCAGCTGATCGGACGAGAGACTGCTGATTGGAGAACAGACAGCAGATCGGATGAGAGACAGCTGATTGGAGGATCGACAGCTGATTGGAGGATCGACAGCTGATCGGAGTGATACGCGATGGAAGAACTGGTCAGGGCAAAGAGACGTGCACTGTATCTCCTTACGGATATGGACCGCACGGAGAAAGAACTGTACGATAAGCTGAAAAAGACAGGGTACAGCGAGGAGACCGTCAGGGCTGCGATGGACTATGTCAAAAGCTTCGGCTATATTGACGATGCGAAGTATGCCAGAAGGTATATCGAGAGCTTCAGGGACAGGAAGAGCCGTGTGAAGATGACGTATGACATGACGGCGAAAGGGGTGGACCGGGAAGTGATCGAGGATGCGTTCCTGGAATACCCGGAGTACGATGAGACAGACCTCATCAGGCGTCTCGCGGAAAAGAAACTGCACGGCAGGGATCTTACGGAGCCCGGGCTCTATCAGAAGACGGCGGCTTATCTTGCAAGGCGCGGCTTTTCATCCGGAGATATCGTGAAAGTGCTTCAGAGCTGCCTGTCCCAGTAGGGAAGCACCGCTTCTGAAAGAGGCGGCTTCGGTCTTTGGTATTTCATTTAGCGGGTTCAGTCTTTAGCTTGACATAAATTGAAAAAAACTATATATTAAAATAGTTGTATACTCGTACAATGAAAACTAAATATTGGAGGTGCTCCTTACATGACGTATGTTTTGGTAATCATTATAGTCATTCTGATCGCTGCACTTCCGATCACGTGGAAAGCTGCCATTGACAGAAAAACAAAGGATGACGCCGCAAAGATCGGCACCGCGGAGGAAAAGGCACGTACTATAATTGATGATGCCCTGAAAACTGCGGAGACGAAAAAGAGAGAGGCTCTCCTTGAGGTGAAGGAACAATCACTTGCTGCCAAGAACGAAGTGGATCGAGAGATCAAGGACAGAAGGGCGGAGATTTCCAAGCAGGAAAGGCGTATCCAGTCCAAGGAAGACACTCTGGACCGCAAGATGGATGCTATGGAAAAGCGTGAGTCGGATTTCGCATCGAAAGAGGCTGAACTGAAGAAGAAACAGAAGCAAGTCGATGAATTGCATGAAGACGCGGAAAAGGAGCTGGAGAGAATTGCAGGCATGACGACCGATGAGGCGAAAGTGTTCCTGTACAATAAGGTGCAGGACGACGTCAAGGTGGATGTCGCAAAACTTTACAGAGAACTCGTGGAGAAGGCAAAAGACGACGCAGGCAAGAAGGCGAAGGAGATCGTTGTGAATTCGATTCAGCGCTGCGCAGTCGACCACGTCTCCGAGACGACGATTTCTGTTGTCCAGCTGCCGAATGACGAAATGAAGGGCCGTATTATCGGACGTGAAGGCCGCAATATCCGGACGATCGAGACGATGACGGGTGTCGATCTGATCATCGACGATACACCCGAAGCTGTCGTCCTTTCGGGATTTGATCCGATTCGCCGGGAGATCGCCAGGATCGCGCTTGAAAAGCTCATCGTCGACGGACGAATCCATCCTGCCAGAATTGAGGAAATGGTCGAGAAGGCGCGCAAGGAAGTGGAAGCACGCATGCGTGAAGACGGTGAGGCCGCCGCTTTTGAGGTCGGTGTGCACAATCTTCATCCGGAGCTCATCAAGCTCCTGGGAAGAATGCGTTTCCGCACATCCTACGGACAGAATGCACTCAAGCATTCGATCGAAGTTGCAGAGCTCACCGGACTTATGGCAGGTGAATGCGGATGCGATATCAGAATGGCCAAAAGGGCGGGACTTCTTCATGATATCGGAAAGTCGATCGACCATGAGGTCGAAGGCTCCCATATCCAGATCGGTGCCGATCTCTGCAGGAAGTACAAGGAGAACGACCTTATTATCAATGCGGTGGAAGCCCATCATGGTGATGTGGAACCGACTTCCCTCATCGCATGTCTGGTGCAGGCGGCGGATGCTATTTCGGCGGCCAGACCGGGTGCGAGAAGAGAGACTCTGGACACATACACGAACCGTCTCAAGCAGCTTGAGGATATCACGAACAGCTTTAAGGGTGTCGAGAAATCCTTTGCGATACAGGCGGGACGCGAGGTGCGTATCATGGTCATGCCGGATCAGGTCAATGACTCTGAGATGGTGCTGCTTGCCCGGGATATCTCGAAGCAGATCGAAGCTGAGCTGGAGTATCCGGGACAGATCAAAGTCAGTGTTATCAGAGAGAGCCGGGCTGTTGATTATGCGAAATGATAAGAAGGATAGAAAGGAAGAGCGTGAGCTCTTCCTTTTTTTGTCCTCCGATTGAAAAATTTTTTTAATCAACATATTGTGGCGGCGTAATTATGGTTAACAAAATCTTGCGGAAAACCCCTGAAAACGGCGATTTTATGCGGAAAACCCGGATTTTTTGTATTTGATTTTATGTCAATCCGCGAGTATAATACGTCTTGACTTAAGAGGGAGTCGTTTTTGTTTTTGAAGGGTGAATTGCTTTTTACGATATCTTTTTTATGAAGGGATCGTAAGATGGAAGAGGCAATTCAAAAGTTTATCAAATATCTTCATAAGACCAGAAAGGCATCCGTCAACACCGAGATGTCTTACAGACGTGATCTTGAAAAGCTGTACAGATTTCTGAACGGGGAGCTGGGCATAACAGCCTGGGAGAATGTGACCGCGACGAATCTGAATACATATATGCTTTACATGGAGGAGCAGAAGTATGCGTCCTCTTCCATTTCGCGGAGCGTCGCATCGATCAGGTCCTTTTTTCATTATCTGGACAAACGGAATCTGATTCCGGACAATCCGGCCGATGAACTGAAGCCTCCGAAAGTGGAAAAGAAGCTGCCGGATATTCTGAGCGTTCACGAGGTCGATCTTCTGCTGGAACAGCCGAACAGGGAGACGAGCAAAGGCCTGAGAGACAGGGCAATGCTTGAGCTTCTCTATGCGACCGGGATCAGGGTATCGGAGCTGATTGGTCTGCGGCTTAATGATGTCAATCTGAAGATGAATTATATAAGCTGCGCCGAGAGGACCAAAGAGCGGGCAGTTCCGTTCGGAAGCGCGGCGAAGGAAGCGCTGACAGAGTATCTGGAAAAAGCGCGCGATACATTTCCGATGGCGGAGGAGAACGATATCCTGTTCACCAATATCTCGGGCCGTCAGATGAGCCGGCAGGGGTTCTGGAAGCTTCTTAAAGGCTATGCGGCGGAGGCCGGTATCGAGCGTGATATCACACCACATACGCTGCGGCACAGCTTTGCTGCACATATGATCGAGAACGGGGCTGATCTGAAGTCCGTTCAGGAGATGCTCGGACATTCTGATATATCGTCCACGCAGATCTATGTGAATGTGAATCTCGGCAAAATGAGAGACGTCTATGAAAGAGCACATCCGAGAAGCTGATGACGCGGGAGACCGCTGAGTCAGACATCGGAACGTCATAAAGAAAAAGGTCTTTGGAAAACAAAAACAAAGGAGATGCCGCAGCGGCCAAAGGGGATGGCTTCTGCGGCTTCTTCATTTTCAGACGAAGATCATGCTGCGGGCAGAGGGTCCGGTCGGCTTCCCAAGCAATGTGCGGTATGCCGACGGATTTGGGTCCGGTCGGCTTCCCAAGCAATGTGCGGTATGCCGGCAGATTTTCTGTATGCCCTGTTTGGCAGTATTATGTAAAGAAAAAGACGAAAATCCTTCAACCATCATGAAAAATGTGTAAAAGAAATGAAATATTCCTTGTATTTTTTGTGGATGTTGAGTACAATAGCTATAGGTTTAAAACCCAGATATGTATTATTAGTACAGGAGGATACACTATTATGGCAGTAAAAGTTGCAATTAATGGTTTTGGTCGTATTGGTCGTCTGGCTTTCCGTCAGATGTATACAGCAGAAGGCTTCGAGATCGTAGCAATCAACGACCTTACATCCCCGAAGATGCTTGCACACCTGCTTAAGTATGATTCATCTCAGGGAAAGTTCGAGCTTGCTGACAAGGTTACTTATACTGACAACGCGATCGTAGTTGATGGCCATGAGATCACAATCTATGCTAAGGCTAATGCTGCAGAGCTTCCGTGGGGCGACCTTGGTGTTGATGTTGTTCTTGAGTGCACAGGCTTCTATACAAGCAAAGCGAAAGCACAGGCTCATATCGATGCAGGCGCTAAGTATGTTGTCATCTCTGCTCCGGCAGGCAACGATCTGAAGACCATCGTTTACAATGTAAACCATGACATTCTGACGAAAGATGATCACATCATTTCCGCAGCTTCCTGCACAACGAACTGCCTCGCTCCGATGGCTAAGGCTCTTAATGACCTTGCTCCGATCAAGTCTGGTATCATGTGCACGATCCATGCTTACACAGGCGATCAGATGACTCTTGACGGCCCGCAGAGAAAGGGTGACCTCAGAAGATCCCGCGCTGCAGCTATCAACATCGTTCCGAACAGCACCGGCGCTGCAAAGGCTATCGGCCTTGTTATCCCGGAACTGAACGGCAAGCTCATCGGCGCTGCACAGCGTGTTCCGACCCCGACAGGTTCAACAACAATCCTTACAGCTGTTGTTGAAGGCACAGTCACAAAGGATCAGATCAACGACGCTATGAAGGCTGCTGCTACAGAGTCCTTCGGCTACAACACAGATGAAATCGTTTCCAGCGATATCGTTGGCATGAGATTTGGTTCTCTGTTCGATGCTACACAGACAATGGCTATGCCGCTTGACAACGGCACAACAGAAGTTCAGGTCGTATCCTGGTATGACAATGAGAACTCCTACACAAGCCAGATGGTTCGTACAATCAAGTACTTCGGCAAGCTTCTTTCCGAATAATTTGAATTGAACTAAGACCTTAGAGGGTCCGGTCTATATGGGCCGGACCCTTTTTCAGGCAGGCGGACCGCCCGGGACGGGCGGAGGGGCGTGATATTCTCTGAAGGAGAATTTAATTTCCTGAAGTCTGCGGATCCTCAAAATACAATAGTTTAAATATAAAAGGAGGACTGATTCCAATGCTTAACAAAAAATCTGTTGATGATATCAATGTAAAGGGCCAGCGCGTACTTTGCCGCTGCGACTTCAACGTTCCGCTGAAGGCCGGCAAGATCACAGACGAGAACCGCCTCGTTGCAGCGCTTCCGACGATCAAGAAGCTGATCGCTGACGGCGGCAAGGTCATCCTCTGCAGCCACCTCGGAAAGCCGAAGGGCGAGCCGAAGCCGGAGCTTTCTCTTGCACCGGTCGCTGTACGTCTCTCCGAGCTTCTCGGACAGGAAGTCAAGTTCGCAGCGGATGACAATGTTGTCGGCGAGAACGCAAAGGCAGCTGTCGCAGCTATGCAGGACGGCGATGTCGTTCTTCTTCAGAATACACGTTATCGCAAGGAAGAGACAAAGAACGGCGAAGCTTTCTCCAAGGAGCTTGCTTCCCTCGCTGATGTTTTCGTAAATGACGCATTCGGAACAGCTCACCGCGCACACTGCTCCAACGTTGGTATCACACAGTACATTGACACCTGCGTAGTCGGATACCTTATGCAGAAGGAAATCGACTTCCTCGGCAATGCTGTTGAGAATCCGGTTCGCCCGTTCGTAGCGATCCTCGGCGGCGCTAAGGTTGCTGATAAGCTGAACGTCATCTCCAACCTGCTTGAGAAGTGCGACACACTGATCATCGGAGGCGGTATGGCTTACACATTCCTGAAGGCTCAGGGCAAAGAGATCGGCAAGTCTCTCTGCGACGAGACAAAGCTTGACTACTGCAAGGAAATGATCGAGAAGGCTGCAAGCCTTGGCAAGAATCTCTATCTGCCGCTCGACACAGTCTGCACAGATGAGTTCCCGAACCCGATCGATGCTGAAATCGCTACAGTGACCGTTGACGCTGACGCGATCCCGGCTGACAAGATGGGCATGGACATCGGACCGAAGACGATCGACCTTTACAGCGAAGCCGTTAAGACAGCAAAGACCGTTGTCTGGAACGGACCGATGGGCGTCTTCGAGAACCCGATCCTTGCAAAGGGCACAAAGGCTGTTGCAGCTGCACTGGCTGAGACAGAGGCTACAACGATCATCGGCGGCGGCGACTCCGCAGCAGCTGTCAACCAGCTCGGCTATGGCGCGAAGATGAGCCACATCTCCACAGGCGGCGGCGCTTCCCTTGAATTCCTTGAGGGCAAGGAGCTTCCGGGTGTCGCAGCAGCGAACGACAAATAAGCAATCTTTTTAGTGTGTATTACCCATGCGCTCTCAAGCGCAAAAAGAGCGCATGGCTGTTAATTAAGCAACGCATATAAAATAGAAGGAGGGTGATTCCCATGGCAAGACGTATCCTCGCAGCAGGAAACTGGAAAATGAATATGACTCCGGCTGAAGCAGCAGCGTTCATCAACGACAATAAGGCTGCTTTCGCATCTGATGATGTAGACGTTCTCTTCTGCGTACCGGCAATCGATCTTCCGGCAGCTCTTGCAGCAGCTGAAGGCACGAACATCAAGATCGGCGCTGAGAATATGTATTTTGAAGAGAAGGGTGCTTTTACAGGCGAGATCGCTCCGGCTATGCTGGATGACCTTGGCGTTAAGTATGTTATTATCGGACATTCCGAGAGACGTGAGTACTTCGCTGAGACAGATGAGATCGTGAACAAGAAAGTCCTGAAGGCCCTTGAGCATGGCATTACACCGCTTATGTGCTGCGGCGAGTCTCTTACACAGAGAGAGCAGGGCGTGACACAGGAATGGGTTCGCCAGCAGGTCAAGATCGGTCTTCTTGGCGTAGACGCTGATGCAGTTAAGAACGTAGTTATCGCTTATGAGCCGATCTGGGCGATCGGAACAGGCGTTACAGCTACTTCTGATCAGGCAGAGGAAGTCTGCGGATGGATCCGTGCACTTCTCGTAGAGCTTTACGGAGCTGAGGTCGCTGAGGAAGTCCGCGTCCTTTACGGCGGTTCCGTAAACGGCGGCAACGCTGCAGAGCTTTTCGCTAAGCCGAACATCGACGGCGGTCTTGTTGGCGGCGCTTCCCTGAAGCCGAGCTTTGCTGACATCATTCACTACAATAAGTAATTCAATTCCATAATTGAACACAGGGCTGCCGCATAAGCGGCAGTCCTTTTTTGTGGAAAAATTCGATTTTTCGTCCCGGCATCCATGCGGCTTTTATGAGGATCCGGTTTGATACCGTCGCAGCCCGTGCTGACTCGAATCAGTGCGCTTACGTCACACGTTCAGGGCCTGAGCTGCTTTTTGTTTTTCCCTGAAAATGGAAGATGCAGGAGTTAGTTGTTAAAAATGCCGAAAACACGCCCACTTTCGCCTGATTTCATGTCGAAGTTTCTTTACTTTAGTGGGCCTGTGAAGTAAAATATAAAAGAATAGGATGCGTACAGGTGTGCACTGAGAATACGCATATACGAATATGTGAACAGGCAAAACACATAGGAAAAAGGAGAGCAGCTATGAATGATAAGAGACCAACAGTTATGATGATTCTTGACGGCTATGGCGAGAGCGATGTGCATGAGCATAACGCGGTATACCTTGCCAACACTCCGGTTATGGATAAGCTGAAGGCGGAATGCCCGTTCCAGAAGGGATATGCATCGGGTCTTGCTGTAGGTCTTCCGGATGGCCAGATGGGCAATTCTGAGGTCGGCCACATGAATATGGGCGCGGGCCGCATCATTTATCAGGAGCTTACAAGAATTTCCAAAGCGATCGAGGATGGAGATTTCTTTAAAAATGAAGACCTCCTTAAGGCCGTCAACAACGCGAAAGAGAACGGGACAGCTCTCCATATGATGGGTCTTGTCTCCGACGGCGGCGTTCACAGCCACATTACACATATCTACGGACTGCTCCAGATGGCAAAGGACAACGGCCTTGACAAGGTCTATGTACACTGCTTCATGGACGGCCGTGATACACCGCCGGAATCCGGCAAGGGATATATCGAAGAGCTCGAAGCGAAGATGAAAGAGATTGGTGTCGGCGAGGTCGCTACAGTAGCAGGCCGTTACTATGCGATGGACCGTGACAACCGCTGGGATCGAGTTGCTCTCGCTTATGACGCTCTGGTCAACGGCAAGGGCGTTCCGGCAGCTACAGCTCCGGAAGGCATGGCAGCTTCTTACGCGGATGGAAAGCCGGATGAATTTGTTCTTCCGTTCGTAGTTCAGAAGGACGGCGCTCCGGTCGCTACGATCAAGGACGGCGATTCTGTGATCTTCTTCAACTTCCGTCCGGACCGCGCACGCGAGATGTCACGTGTATTCTGCTGTGACGATTTCACAGGCTTTGACAGAGGTGAGAGAATCAAGACGACATTCGTGACCTTCACGGATTATGATGTCACGATCCCGAACAAGTTCGTCGCGTTCAAGAAGCAGTCAATCGCCAACACATTCGGCGAATATCTGAGCAAACTCGGACTGAAGCAGCTCCGCACAGCTGAGACGGAGAAGTATGCTCACGTGACCTTCTTCTTCAACGGCGGCAAGGAAGAGCCGTACCCGGGCGAGGACCGTCTCCTTGTTCCGTCCCCGAAGGTAGCGACCTATGACCTTCAGCCGGAGATGAGCGCTTACCAGGTCTGCGACGGACTCGTAGCAGCGATCAAGAGCGGAAAGTATGACTCCATCGTCGTCAACTTCGCGAACGGCGATATGGTCGGCCACACCGGCAATGAGGCAGCTGCGATCAAGGCGGTCGAGGCAGTCGATGTCTGCGTAGGACGTGTTGTCGAAGCCCTGAAGGAAGTCAACGGACAGATGTTCATCTGCGCTGATCACGGCAACTGCGATAAGATGGTCGACGAGAAGACGGGCGAGCCGTTCACGGCGCACTCCACCAACCCGGTTCCGTTCATCATCGTAAATGCAGATCCGAAGTACGGCCTCAAGGAAGGCGGACGTCTCTGCGATATCGTCCCGACGATCATCGAGATGATGGGTCTTGAGAAGCCGGCAGAGATGACGGGAATCTCTCTTCTGGTCGAGAAATAAAAAACATTTTATGAGAAACGCTTTGCGAATCTCATGATCATAATGTGGACGCAGGACCGGCTTTTTATCGGGAGCTCCTCCGGGAGCTTCCGATAAACTTTCTGTCTTACGCATATCAAAAAACATATTGCGCTTTGATTCCGGCTGTGCTAATATACCAGATAGCATGTTTTTAAGAGGTGCAGTATGGATATCTTGCGTATCATTTTAACAATTATTTATGTGATTGACTGTATCGGGCTTACAGTCGTTGTACTGATGCAGGAAGGCAAGGATGCAGGTCTTGGCGCGATCGCCGGAGCTGCAGAGACTTACTGGGGTCAGAACAGAGGACGTTCTATGGAAGGCGGACTTGAGAGAGCCACCAAGATCATGGCAGCCCTGTTCTTTATCCTCTCTCTTGTATTAGTCATGAACTTTATCAACTGATGGAAGACGGCAGGTGTAAGCCTGCATGGCAGATGGCGGTGCCCGTATGGGCGCCGCCATTTTTCAGCTTTATTCCAGCTTTGCGTGAGCGGTTCGCAGCAGAGCGGAAATAAATTCGAATCGGAGAAAACTGTCTGCGGCCGTTTTCTTTCCCGACGCTAAGCAGTCCTGACCGATGCACATCTTCCCAAAACATAGCTTTAAATGTGACTTAATGGCGTCGGATGACTATTTTGCAGCCATGCCTGCAAAAAGCGCAGCCGTGGGCAAAATATGTCTCCTGAGGAAATTATGGGAAAAAGAGTTAAATATAAAATCGGAAAAAAAGACAAAAAAGTGAAGGCTGCCGTCCGCCGTCAGTTCAGAGGAATCTTTCACTCAACGACCCGCGGATTCGGTTTCATTACCCCGGAAGGCGGGGAGAATGAGGAAGATATTTTCGTCGCGGCCGGGAACACGCACGGAGCAATGAACAAAGATACCGTGCTCGGGAGCCTCTTGGTAAGCCGGGACGGGAAACGCCGCGAGGGGGCTGTCGACAAGATCATCGAGAGAGGGACCCGCACGGTCGTCGGTTCCTATCTCAGAAAGAAGTGGGAAGGCTGGGTGATCTCGGATGATCCGAAATTTGACCTGGTACTGATTGTGCCCTTCGACAAGTCAAAAGGAGCAAAAAACGGGGACAAGGTCGTCGCCGAGATCAGAAAATACGGGAACAGCCACGAGAATCCCAGCGGGGAGATAACGGAGATCCTCGGAAATGAGGACGATCCCGGGACGGATATTCTGGCTGTGGCGAGATCCATGGAGCTTCCGATGGTCTTTCCGGAGAAGGTCGTTCTGCAGGCGGAGCGTGTCCCCGATCATGTGATCCCGGGCGATCTTGCCGGAAGAGAAGATCTGCGCGGCCTTTGCACAGTCACGATCGACGGACCGGACGCAAAGGATCTCGACGACGCAGTGACGATCTCAAGGGACGGTGACGGGTATGTTCTCGGCGTCCACATTGCGGACGTCTCCAATTATGTCCAGGAGAAATCAGCGCTCGACCGGGAGGCGCTTCTCCGCGGCACCTCCGTCTATCTGGCAGACCGGGTGATCCCGATGCTTCCGGAACGACTCTCGAACGGGATCTGTTCCCTGAACGCCGGCGAGGATCGTCTTACACTGTCAGCCCTGATGACGCTCGACAAAAACGGAGCGGTCACCGACCATCGGATCGTAGAGAGCGTAATTCGGGTGGACAAGCGGATGAGCTATCCGGAGGTCCAGAAGGTGATCGACGCCCTGAATCCGGCAAAGAAAGTCCCGGAGGATTCTGCTGATATCAATAATCTGCAGAAATCTGCTGAAGAGGAGGATCCTGCAGGTAAAAAAAATCTGCAGAAGGCTGCTGAAGAAGAGGATCCAGCAGGTGCAGGAAATCTGCAGAAGGCTGCTGAAGAGGAGAATCCTGCAGGAACAGGAAATCTGCAGAACTCTGCTGAAACGGAAGCGCCGCACGCAGCGGATAAGGATAAGGATAAGGATAAGGATAAGGACGCGTCCGGAGCATCGGAAGGCATCGATATGAGCAAAATTCCGGAGGGCTACGGGGAATATACATCGATGATCGCGCTCATGTATGAGCTCTCGCTTAAGATCCGCAGAAGGCGGGAAAAGCGAGGTGCCATCGACTTTGATTTTCCGGAAGCAAAGGTCGTTCTCGATGAAAACGGGCTGCCGATCGATATCGTCCCGGAAATCGCGACGGATGCGACGCGCATCATCGAAGACTTCATGCTGACGGCCAACGAGACGGTCGCGGAGGAATTTTTCAGAAAGAAGATCCCGTTCGTCTACCGCGTGCACGGTGACCCGGATCCGGAGAAGATCGAGAACATCTTAAGCTTTGTGCGGCGTCAGGGACTTCGGGCAGACCGTATGAAGTCTTCTATTGCTCCGAAAGAGATCCAGAGGCTTCAGAAGACGATCAAAGGGGCTCCCTGCGAGCAGCTGGTGAGCAGGCTTCTGCTCCGTTCCATGTCCAAAGCCAGATATTCGTCGGAGTGCGAGGGGCATTTCGGGCTTGCGGCGAAATATTATTGTCATTTTACATCTCCGATCAGACGGTATCCGGATCTTCAGATCCATCGCATCATCCATGAAGTGCTTCGTGAGAGAATGACGGAATCAAGGAAGCAGCATTACAGGGAGATTCTTTCCGATGTCGCTCTTAAAAGCTCAGCTGCCGAGCGGCGGGCGGAGGAAACGGAACGGGAGACGGTGAAGCTCAAAAAAGCCCAGTACATGATCCCGCATATCGGGGAAACTTTTGAGGGTACCATAACCCAGATCACATCCTGGGGCGTCTATGTGGAGCTGCCCAATACCGTTGAGGGGCTCATCAGAGTGCATGATCTCTCGGATGATTATTACATTTTTGATGAGGGCAGGCAGGAAATGAACGGACGTCTGTCCGGGCGGACACTCAGGATCGGAGATCCGATCAGAGTCATCATGAAAGATGCGGATCTTCGGATGCGGACGATCGAGTTCGAGCTGGCGTGAGGCCCGGCCGATACCGGGCTGATCAGCACGCAGGAAGAGTTCATCAGATCAGCGCGGGATATTCGTGACTCAGTCATCAGTGAGTTGACTCGCAGCAGGTGCTCCGAATACAGGCGCAAAACGGGATCTTGCTGCGATACTCAAAGCAGAGATCGAAAGTGCTTTGCATACGGGCGAGCGTAAAAACGTGCGCTTGTCCCAAATTACGGGAAATGTTAGAATGATGCAGACGGCATCTGTAAGCTGAGAAGAAAAGCAGCATCCGGAGGAGTTATGGCTGAAAAAAGCAGTGTCAAATTAATCGCCAACAATAAAAAGGCATATCACGATTATTTCATTTTGGAGAAATATGAGGCGGGCATTTCCCTGGCCGGAACAGAAGTGAAATCGATCCGGATGGGTAAGTGCTCGATCAAGGAAGCGTACGTGGAGATAAAGGCGGGGCAGATGAACATCGTCGGGATGCATATATCCCCGTACGAGAAGGGAAATATCTTCAACAAGGATCCGCTTCGGACCAGAAAGCTCCTTCTCCACAAATATGAGATCAGAAAGCTCGGAGAAAAGATCAGGGAGAAAGGATATACCCTGATGCCGCTGCAGGTCTATCTGAAGGGCAGCCTTGTCAAGGTAGAGATCGGGCTTGCAAAGGGCAAGAAGCTCTATGATAAGAGAGCGGACATCGCGGCGAAAGACGCAAAAAGAGAAGCCCAGAGGGAGTTCAAGATCAGGAATTTCTGAGTGTAAAGTGCATCAGGAACGCCCTGGCGTTCTTACGTGATGTGCACGTCATTTTCAACTGTGCATGTCTGAGAGCCGCCGGAAAATGGAGGGTGCTGACTGGGGGTTCAGACAGCTGTATGATGTTTTACTCACTCTTTGAGGCAACAGGGTATGGAGTGACAGTAATTAATAAGAGAGGGTTGAAAAGGAGAAAAGACGAATCCTGATGAAAATCATGTCTGCAGTTCTTGCCGGAGCGGTCATCCTGTCGCAGCCAGCGGCAGTCTATGCCGCGGCGGATACGCAGGATTATGCTGAAGCCGTTATTGAGGAGGACGCCGGATCTTTTGCCAGTGAGGGGGGTGAAGATACAGGTTCTTCTGCTGATCATTATGAAGAAACTCCCGGTGAGGGAACTGCCTCTTTTTCGCAGGGAGATCAGAATATCTACGATGGTTACGACAGCTCTTATGTCGATGCGGCGGCTGCACAGGCAGCAGAAGTGAGCGGTTCCGGTGACCTCACGGACGAGGAAAAGGAACTTCTCGGCATCTCGAATGAGACAGCTTATGCGGTCGCGGAGGAGCAGGTAGAGGCACAGATGGTCCAGGCGGCCGAGACAGCCGTGACCGGCTTCACGGTAACAGACAGCGCCGGCAATACGGTCCGCGAATATGTGAGGGACGGGATTCATTACATTTTTGCGACGAACTGCACAGACCTTTCCAATATGACGGTCAGCTCGGCGACAGTATTTACTTCCGTTCCGGATGGCTTTGCGATCTCGGAGGACGGGACCTCGATGACCGGAGCATTTTCCCCGGGGGAAACTGTAACGGTCGGCACCGAAGCGGGAGAATTCCCTCTGTGTGTCATGCAGTCGACGGTGCCGAGTCTTTTCATTTCCCTGAACGGGACGACACTCGCCGAGATCCAGAAGGATAAAGAGATCAGGTATAAGGACAATGCCATTACGCTGACTTCCGTCGACGGCAGTGTTCTTTCCGAGACCGGGGTAGAGGTCAAGGGACGCGGCAATACCAGCTGGACGAACTGGTCCAAGAAAGGCTACCAGATCAAGCTTCAGAAGAAGAAGTCTGTCCTCGGGATGAAGGACTCGAAGACCTGGCTCCTGATCCCGGCTTCGGCAGACGCCTCGCTCATGAAGAATAAGGTCGCGGAGGAGCTCAGTGAGGCGATCGGTCACGCCACCGTACAGAACTGCGAGTACAGCGATGTATGGTTCGACGGAGAGTACGTCGGTCTTTATCTGATTTTCGAGAAGGTCCAGTTCGGGAAGGACCGGATCGAAGTGTCCGATGACAATGCTGTCCTTGTGGAGCGCGATAACGCGTATTACAGATCAGAGGATTATTATTTTCAGGACAGCGTGTGTGCTGGATATCTACATGGGACAGAATCAGTCCGGGACTGCGATCTGGCATTACGGCATGAATGCGACCCCGGCTCAGTGCTGGAATCCGGTCGGCTATGAGATCGGAAGAGTCTTTATGCAGTCCATGCTCGGCCGGCGGGTCGTCGATATTTACATGGGACAGATTTCCAATCAGCAGCAGATATGGCTCTATGATAAGAATTACTCGAGTGCGCAGCTCTTTGTCCTTGATGATGTGACGGATGAGCTTCCGGACGAGCAGAGCGACCCGCTCGAGGACGGCGGAATCTACGAGATCCATCCCGTGAGCGCTGTTTATATGAGTCTGGACGTCGAAGGCGGAAGTGTACGGAACCAGGCGAATATCCGCATTTATCAGGATAATAATTCGGATGCGCAGAAATTCGTGTTCCGGCAGACGGATGCCGGCTGGGTCATCACATGCTACCGGGGCGGAAAGGCGATCGATGTCACCGGAGGCAGTTCGCGTGCAGGGACCAATATTGCACAGTACAGGAGAAATGATTCGGCTGCGCAGCTCTGGGACATCCGGGACAACGGCGACGGGTCGTATACCTTTGTGAACAGTCTGGGAAATGTCCTTGACGTCGCCGGAGGTTCTATGGCGAGCGGGACGAATGTATGGGCATACACCGCGAACGGCTCTGCCGCACAGAAATTCTATATTGAGCGGTGTGACGCGGCGGATACGCTGGACGGAACCTATCGGATCGGAACGGTGCTGGATGGCTCACTCTATCTGAACTCGAACGGAGATAATATCGTTGTCGGGAAGAGCAGACAGGATTTCACAGTGGTCCACAGCAGCAGCGGATATTATACGATCTATGACGACGGGACCGGAAAAGTGCTCGATATTTACGGGGGAAGCAGAGCATCCGGTGCAAATGTGTGGAAGTATCAGCCGAACGGAAGTGCAGCGCAGAGATGGACGATCGTGCAGGAAGAAAACGGGAGCTTTACCATCATCTCTGCCCTCGGCACAGCGCTTGATGTCGCGGGCGGCCAGGCCCGCCAGGGAACTAACGTCTGGGCATATGCTCCGAACGGGTCAGCGGCGCAGATGTGGACTTTAAATTGAAGCAGCATCTGACGTCACTTCGCAGCTGTTCAAATGAACCGGACACAGATCGAGCGGCGGCGCAGGCATCCTCTTCTTCGAAAAACTCTTGTCCTGCCTTGCGAAATCGAAAAATGCATCTGCGCTTTTTGTTCCCGCAAGTCGCTTCTCGCATACTTTTGGTCACAAAAAGCACAGCATTTTTCGATTTCTCAGTCGGACTGCGAATGTTTTTCTTCAGAAGATGGATGCTCTGCAGCCGCTGGTGACTTTGAAGTGCTGATTGGTTGACAATTACCTGGTCAACGAACAACTGAACGGAAGCTACATCTGACAGGCTTGACTTAGGAGAGTTTATGGTTTACAATAAAAGTCCGGCGGAGTGATCCGCCGGGCTGTTACCAGGGCTTGTACTGGTTTCGACGGGGGTTTTGAAGTCGAGGAAGCCATCCGTGGCCCGGACCACGTAAAAACCGGAACTTAAAATTAAACGCTGACAACAATACAGTTGCAGTAGCAGCCTAAATGCTGCTCGTCGGCCCGGTTGTACCCGTACTTCCGGTAACCGGCGTTATGATTACGGGAAACGATGCAGGCAAAGCTTTGCGTCTGCAGGCGTATTATGAAGCTACTGATTCCGGAAGGACGCTGTTCGCCGTTCGGTTGAGGGAATGTAAAAGGAACGGCTGTGATGGGAGATGCCTTGATGGACGGGCTTTCGGACGCGGGTTCGATTCCCGCCAGGTCCATATGACCAAAGTTCGATTTGGCCAGGTTTTACCTGGAAAATCGGACTTTTTTTATTCTTCATCGCGCAATATTCGCGACTTTAGTCGTGAGATACGCGCGCAAAGTGATAGTTGCCTTCATCGTGAGTACAATCTCGCGATGAGGAATAAAAGCCTCCTGCGGATTGCAGACGTGCGCAGTGGAAGGCGCTTACGCGCCGCGCACGTCGCAGCAAGAACGCAGAGGCGTTCTTGAATGCTCAGAATTCGAAATGGCAGCAGAATGGCAGCTTTCTGTAAATACACTGCGGTCAGCAAAGAGCTTCGCATCATGTGCGCTGAGCTATGCGTAATGCCATAATATCTTTCACAGACAGTTCACTTGATGAAAAACCTCGAAAATGCTATAGTGTTAGGGAATGTTGGAACGTCTCTGCGTTCCTGTATAACTCTGTGGCAGCAGGAGGGACCGTATGGAAAAACTGAAAGTACTCGTCGTCGATGACGAGGCCAGAATGAGAAAGCTAGTTAAAGATTTCCTGCAGAGACAGGATTATCTCGTTATAGAGGCGGAAAACGGAGAGCAGGCGGTAGATATCTTCTTCGAGGAGAAGGATATTGCCCTGATCCTCCTTGATGTCATGATGCCGAAAATGGACGGATGGCAGGTGACACGCGAGATCCGTCAGTTTTCAAAAGTTCCGATCATCATGCTGACTGCGAGAGCTGATGAGAGGGATGAGCTGCTCGGCTTTGAACTGGGCGTCGATGAGTATATTTCAAAACCGTTCTCACCGAAGATCCTGGTCGCCCGTGTCAATGCGGTGCTCCGGCGCTCGGGCAAAGGGGATACTGAGGATGTCCTTGAGGTGGGCGGAATTCGCGTAGACAAATCTGCGCACCAGGTCACGGTGGACGGAAAGCCGATCGATCTCTCCTTCAAGGAGTTCGAGCTTCTGCAGTACTTTATTGAGAATACGGGCATTGCCCTCTCCCGCGAAAAGATCCTGAATGCTGTCTGGAATTACGACTATTTCGGGGATGCGAGAACGATTGATACCCACGTTAAAAAACTCCGCAGCAAACTTGGGGAGAAGGGTGAATATATCCGCACGATCTGGGGAATGGGCTACAAGTTCGATCCGAACGGCGAAAAGAAATAAGCGGGGAATACTATGAAGAGATCCATCCGACGCCAGCTTCTCGTGACTTTCGTGGGGACGATGGTGATCGCTCTGCTCGCCATTGCCCTGATCAATCATCTGTTTCTTGGCCGTTTCTATGAGTCGAGAAAGGTAAAGGAGATCGAGAAGGCGTATAAAACGATCAACAGCCTTGACTCCCTGGCGGAAGAAGATTTTAACAGTGCGATCATGGAGATTGCAATTCAGGACAATCTGCAGATCCTGATCACGGACGAAGATTTTACAACTGTACGGTCAACGAGCAGGGATGCCAAGGAGTTAGCGGCCAGACTTTTCGGGTATTACACCGGATTTTACAGGGATAAGATCACGGTGGTTGAGACAGCCGATTTCTATACGATCCAGAAGACGAAGGATATCTCCATCAATACGAGCTATCTTGAGATGTGGGGGCAGCTCGACAACGGAAAGTGGTTCCTTATACGGACACCGATCGAGAGTATCGAAAATGCTGTCAACCTGTCGAATTATTTTTACCTCTGCATCGGGGCGCTGGTCACATCAATCGCCGTCATCAGCATTATCATGCTCTCAAAGAGGATCACCAATCCGATCGTCCAGCTGAGCGGGCTTTCCAAAAGGATGGCGGAGCTCGATTTCGACGCCAGATATACGGGGCATGTCGGAAATGAGATCGATCAGCTCGGAGAAAATTTCAACAAGATGTCTGACACGCTGGAGAAGACGATTTCCGAACTGAAGACAGCCAATGTTGAGCTTCAGAAAGACGTCGAGCTGAAGAATCAGATCGATGAGGTCCGCAAGGAATTCCTCAATAATGTCTCCCATGAGCTGAAAACGCCGATTGCGCTGATCTCCGGGTACGCCGAAGGACTCAAGGATAATATTGCAGACGATGCGGAGAGCAGGGAGTTTTACTGCGATGTCATCATTGACGAGGCGAATAAAATGAATACCATGGTCAAAAAGCTCCTGACGCTTAATCAGCTGGAGTTTGGAAATGACCAGACAGTGATGGAGCGGTTCGACCTGACTGCGCTGATCAACGGTGTGCTGTCCGGGATGCGCCTTCTGATCGAGGAGAAGGGAGCCGCTGTCTCGTTCAAGGTAAATGAGCCGGTCTATGTGTGGGGTGATGAGTTCAAGATCGAAGAAGTCGTCACAAATTATATGAGCAATGCGCTGAATCACTTGGATTATGACAGGAAGATCGATGTGCGTATCAGGACGGAGAACGGTATAGTGACAACGTCCGTGTTCAACACCGGCGATCCGATTCCCGAGGAGGATATCGATAAGATCTGGGATAAGTTCTACAAAGTGGATAAGGCGCGCACGCGGGAGTACGGCGGAAGCGGGATCGGTCTGTCAATCGTGAAAGCGATCCTGGATGCACATCAGCAGACCTGCGGCGTGAAGAATTACGCGAACGGAGTGGCTTTTTATTTTACGCTTGAAGGCAAATAAAATACCGAAGGCCTGATCGACGGCAGACTGCCAGCGCGCAGTCTGCCGTTTTCTCGCGTTCACGCATCCTGCGGCCTGTCGTTTTCTCACGTACACCTATCGCCCACCCGGTCTTTTTTCTCTGCTTTACCACACCGCTTTCCTGTGCTAAAATATGCCTTATGATTTGTATAATTGATTATGATGCAGGCAATGTTAAAAGTGTTTTGAAGGCTTTCCGCTATCTCGGGGAGGATGTGATCCTCTCCCGGGACCCGGATGTGATCTTTCACGCCGATCATGTCGTGCTCCCCGGCGTCGGAAATTTCGGGGATGCGGTAGACAAGATTGATGAGTATGGTCTCCGGGACGTCATAGCGGAAGTGGTGTCGCGCGGCACACCCTTCCTCGGGATCTGTGTCGGACTGCAGCTCCTCTTTGACGGGAGCGAGGAGAGCCCGGGTGCCCGGGGACTTCATCTGCTCACGGGATTCAACAGCCGGTTTAAGAAGGAGGACGGCTGCAAGATCCCGCAGATCGGGTGGAACAGTATTCATTTTAAGAAGGAAAGCCGGCTCTTTCAGAATGTGCCGGACGGTTCTTTCGTCTATTTCGTGCACTCTTACCACGCATCCGGCACCGAAGAGTCGGATGTCTCCGCAGTCTGTGAATACGGGGAAACATTCCCCGCTGCGGTCGAGAAGGGAAATCTCTTCGCGTGCCAGTTCCATCCGGAAAAGTCCGGAAGAGTCGGACTGCAGATCCTCCGGAATTTCACGGAGATCGGGAAGGGGGACGTGACATGCTGACGAAAAGAATTATACCCTGTCTCGATGTCAATGCCGGCAGAGTCGTGAAGGGCGTGAATTTCGTGAACCTTATGGATGCGGGGGATCCGGTCGAGATCGCAAAGGCCTACGACGCGGAAGGAGCGGATGAGCTTGTCTTCCTCGACATCACAGCCTCCTCGGATGACCGCGAGACGGTCGTGGATATGGTCGAGGCGGTCGGTAATCAGGTATTTATTCCGTTCACTGTCGGAGGAGGGATCCGGACGGTAAATGATATGCGGAACATTCTCCGCGCCGGGGCTGACAAGGTCTCGGTCAATTCTGCTGCCATCAATAATCCGGATCTGATCCGCGAAGGAGCGGAGAAGTTCGGGAGCCAGTGCATTGTGCTCGCGATCGACGCAAAGCTCCGGGAAGATAAGAGCGGCTGGAATGTCTATAAGAACGGCGGAAGGATCGATACCGGTCTGGATGCGGTCGAGTGGGCAAAGAAGGGCGTCGCCCTCGGAGCGGGGGAGATCCTTCTCACATCCATGGACGGCGACGGAACAAAAGCCGGTTATGACCTTGCGCTGACGAGAGCAATCTCCGATGCGGTCGGTGTCCCGGTGATCGCGTCCGGCGGAGCGGGGACATTTGAGCATTTTTATAAGGCATTTCATGATGGAGGCGCTGACGCAGCGCTCGCGGCTTCACTTTTTCACTACAAGATCATGACGATCCGTGAGGTGAAGGAGTATCTGAGAGACCGCGGTGTACCGGTCCGGCTGTGACCGTACCATGAGCATCCGATCCGGGTTCTGTGTATGGAAACCGGTTCGGGATTTCATCTCTGACGCAGAATGCATTTATTCAGGCAGTGAGATTAATGCGCAAAGTGAGAATTTTCTCTGACGCAGTATTTTACGTGATCTGGTCAGTGAGATGAATGCACAAAGTGAAACATGGAGGAGAAGATGGCAATTACGGGAGCATGGGAACGCGCTTTAAAGCCCGAATTTGCAAAGCCGTATTACGCTAAGCTTTATAAAACGGTCCTGAATGAGTACAGAACGCGGGAAATTTATCCGCCTTCGGGGGATATTTTCAATGCGTTCTCCTTCACGCCGCTGGAAAATGTCCGCGCCGTGATCCTCGGTCAGGATCCGTATCACGGACCGGGACAGGCGAACGGTCTGTGTTTTTCTGTGCACAAGGGGATCCGCATTCCCCCTTCTCTGGTCAATATTTATAAGGAGCTGAATGCGGATCTGGGCTGCCCGATTCCCGACCATGGGGATCTCACAAAATGGGCGAAGGAGGGCGTCCTTCTTCTCAACACGGTGCTGACGGTCAGGGCGCATGAGGCGAATTCCCACAGAAATATCGGCTGGGAGGAATTCACCGACGCGGCGATCCGCGTGCTCGCGGAGCAGGACCGCCCGATGGTCTTCATTTTGTGGGGCACCCCGGCAAGACGGAAGAAGGCCCTCATCCACAATCCGAAGCATCTTATTGTGGAATCACCGCATCCGAGCCCGTTCTCGGCGTCCGGGGGCTTTTTCGGAAGCAGGCCTTTTTCCAGAACAAATGATTATCTTGTCTCCTGCGGCCTTCGGCCGATCGACTGGATGATCGAATAACAGGAGAATTTTATGGCAGAAAAAAAGGGTACAGTCGTCCGCCAGGCGGCTTTCCTCATGGCGGCGCAGCTCATATGCAGTGTGGTCGGCCTTCTGTACCGAAGCCCGCTGCACCTTATTATGGGGGATGTCGGCGACGGGTATTACACCTTCGCCTACGAATGGTATACCATCATCCTTCTTATTTCTTCTTACAGCATCCCGTCCGCGATCTCAAAGGTCATGTCGGAGAGACTTGCGGTCGGTCGGTACAGGAATGCCCAGAGGGTCTTTTACGTATCGCTCGGCTATGTCACAGTTGTCGGAGGGATCGGAGCGCTGGTCGCGTTTTTTGCGGGACCTGTTTTTCTTGCGAGCCAGCCGGATGCTGTGCTCGCCCTGCGCGTTCTTGCGCCGACGATCCTCTTTTCCGGTTATCTCGGCTGTCTGCGAGGGTACTTTCAGGCCCGCAACGATATGTTTCCCACCGGCGTCTCGCGCGTCGTGGAGCAGATCATCAATGCGGTCATGTCGGTCGCTGCAGCCTGGTTCCTTGTGCGGCCTTATGTGAGTACGGGCGATGAAAATCTGATCGGGAAGTTCGGGGCGGCAGGAGGGACCATCGGGACAGGAAGCGGCGTTCTCGCCGGCATTCTGTTCATGCTTTTCATTTATATGAAAAATGCAAAGCGGATCCGCCGGGATATCAAGCGGGACCGTACGAAAAAGAAGGAGTCCTACCGGAAGGTCCTGAACGTCATTTTCATGATGGTCACACCGATCATTTTCGCGACCTGTATCTATAACGCGACGGCGATCGTTGACCAGATCATCTATAATTACGCAATGGCCGCGAGAGGGGTCAGTGCAGTCGAAGCCAGCCGCCAGTATGCACTGTTCGGCTATCGTTTCAAACCGATCATCAATATTCCGGTCGCGCTCTCTTCAGCGACCTCGACGGCGCTGATCCCGGCAGTTGCGGGAGCGATCGCCAACAAGGACCGGAGGGATGCGAGAGAGAAGATCGATGAGTGCATGAAGCTCTCGACCTTCCTCGCCGTGCCGTCCGCGGTCGGGCTTGCGATCCTTTCCTACCCGGTCGTGCGCATCCTGTATCCGACGGGAGATATTACCGGGGCGGCGATCATTTTGTCGATGGGATCGATTACCGTCATTGCATACAGTCTGTCTACCGTCACGAACGGAGTTCTGCAGGGACTCGGCCATCAGGGCGATCCCGTACGGAATGCCGCAAAGTCGCTCGCGCTCAACGCGGTCATCGCATTTGTGACAGTGCGCTATCTTGGCTGGGGCGTCCGCGGAATTCTTGCGGCGACCGTCGTGTATTCTTTCTGCATGATGTTCCTGAACGCGAGATCGATCCGAAAATACCTGGGCTACAGACATAACATGGACCGGCTGATCTGGCAGCCGCTTCGGGCAGCGCTTGTCATGGGCGTGGTCGTCGCGGCCATTTTCTGGATCCCGAATGTACTCTGGTCAGGTTTTGACACATATCTCGCGCTTGTCGGATTTACGGGCCTGAGTGTTTTTGCCGGAGTTCTCGTCTATGTAGTCGTCTACACGAAGACGACGGGAATGACTGACGCGGAGATGAGAAGGCTTCCGATGGGAACGAAGATGCTGGTCATTCTGAGAAAGCTGCATCTGCGCTGATAAATCCGGAAGAAACCGGCAATTACCTGAATCTGTATGAAACAGGCAGCTGCGAAAGTCTGTGCTTCATGGAAATTGTATGAACATTCAAACGGCTTCCGCGCCAGGAACTTCTAACATTCACTCAAGATGTGGAAAAGCATTCGCAA
>OMVU01000002.1:0-39092 GCA_900314565.1 uncultured Eubacteriales bacterium | reverse complement strand
ACGGTTTTTGCTCATTCCACATCTTTCGTTCATGAAGAAGTTCCAAGGCTTGTGCAGATTGTTTGAATTGTTCACACAATTTCATTTCGCACAGAGTTTTGCAGGAACCTGATCTATATGAAAAGTTGTTAGGAGGAAAAGTCATGGGTGAAAAACAGTTAATGCTCGGCAACGCGGCAATCGCCCGCGGCCTTTGGGAGGCCGGCGTCAAGGTCGCATCTGCCTATCCGGGTACGCCGAGCACGGAAATCAGTGAGAATCTGGTCCAGTATAAAGACGATCTGTACTGTGAATGGGCACCGAACGAGAAGGTCGCGGCTGAGGTCGCGTTCGGAGCGTCGGTCGCCGGTGTCCGTTCATTTGCATGTATGAAGATGGTCGGCTTCAATGTCGCGGCAGACCCGGTCTATTCCGCAGCTTACGCGGGTGTCGGACGGGGCATGGTCCTGTGCGTTGCCGATGATCCGGGAGTCTACAGCTCCCAGAACGAGCAGGACACGCGCGCCGTATCGAGAGCTGCCCAGGTCCCGGTCCTTGAGCCGTCGGACTCTCAGGAAGCGAAGGATTTCGCGAAGCTCGCATATGAGATCAGCGAGACCTACGACAAACCGGTCGTGATCCGCACAACGACAAGACTCGCGCATTCGCAGGGCATGGTCGAACTCTGCCCGCGCGAGGAGGTGCCGGATAAGCCGTATGAGAAGAATATCGCGAAAAATGTCATGCTTCCGGCCAACGCGATCCGCCGCCATGTGATCGTCGAGGATCAGATGGAGAAGCTCGCCGAGGACGCATGTT
The DNA here is from genome assembly GCA_900314565.1 of uncultured Eubacteriales bacterium. GTDB lineage: Bacteria > Bacillota > Clostridia > Lachnospirales > Lachnospiraceae > Chordicoccus. The sequence goes on along the minus strand of OMVU01000002.1, from coordinate 38,294 downwards.
CCATGGAGAAGCTGAACCGCATGGAGATCCGCGACACGAAGATCGGCTTCATCACGAGCGGCATACCGTACCTGTATGTCAGGGAAGCAATGCCGGAGGCTTCCACGCTGAAGCTCGGACTTGTCCATCCGCTTCCCAGGAAGCTGATCGAGGAGTTCGCATCGAAGGTCGACAGACTGATCATTTTCGAGGAGCTCATGCCGGTCATCGAGGAGCAGGTGAAGTCCTGGGGAATTGCCTGTGACGGAAAGAATATCTTTACAAAGCTCGGCGAGTACTCCGCGAACATGATCCGCGAAAAGCTCCTCGGCATGGAAATCAATGCGGTACAGGCGGAGAATACTCCGAACCGTCCGCCGATCCTCTGTCCGGGATGCCCGCACAGAAGCACGTTCTGGGCGCTGAAGAGGCTGAAGCTCCATGTCGCCGGTGATATCGGCTGCTATACGCTGGGCGCGGTCCCGCCGCTGGCAACGCTTGAGACCTGTCTTTGCATGGGAGCTTCCATTTCCTCCCTGCACGGCATGGGCAAGGCAAAGGGTGAAGACTACCTGAGAGACTGGGTCAGCGTGATCGGAGATTCGACCTTCATGCATACGGGTGTGAACTCCCTCATGAATATGGTCTACAATCAGAGCACCGGCACGGTCATCATTCTTGATAACCGGATTACAGCCATGACAGGCCATCAGGACAATCCGGCCACGGGCAGAACGCTCATGGGCGAGGTCGTCCCGGCAATCGATTTTGAGAAGTTCTGCCAGGGCCTTGGAATAGAGCATGTCTACACAGTCAACGCCCTTGACCAGCAGGAGCTGATGGAGACTGTGAAGAGGGAGGTCAAAGCGGATCACCTGTCGGTCATCGTCGCGAAGGCTCCCTGCGCGCTCATACCGGAGGCGCGCACGAAGAAGAAGTGTGTCGAAATTCCTGAGAAATGCAAACACTGCGGCGCCTGCTCGCTTCCGGGCTGCCCCGCGCTCTCAAAGAATGAAGACGGATTGATCACGATCGATCCGACGCAGTGCAACGGCTGCGGTCTCTGCCGCCAGCTCTGCAAGTTCGGCGCAATCAAGGAGGTGGAGTAAATGCAGACACGGAATATAATGATCGTAGGAGTCGGAGGTCAGGGAACGCTGATTGCAAGCCGTATCCTCGGCGGAATCGCAACGACGGCAGGTCTTGACGTAAAGGTCTCGGAAGTTCACGGCATGGCACAGCGCGGCGGTTCGGTCGTCACATTCGTCCGCTACGGAGACGAGGTCTTTGAGCCGATCGTGGAGGAAGGATGCGCGGATGTGCTGATCGCGTTCGAGCGCCTGGAGGCAAAGAGATACGCACATTTCCTGAAACCGGACGGTGTTCTGATCGTCAATGACGTGAGGATCGACCCGATGCCGGTCAGGATCGGCGCTGCTCCGTATCCGGAGAACATCATCGAGGAGATCGCCAAAACACACAGGGTATACCGGGCGGACGCGACGGCGATCGCGACGGAGCTCGGCAATCCGCGCTGCTTCAACGTCGTCATTCTCGGAATGGCTGCCCGCCATATGGATTATGCGGTCGAGGACTGGTATAAAGTCATTGAGCGCACAGTGAAGCCGAAGACGATCGAGATCAATAAGAAGGCTTTTGACGCCGGGTATGCGCTCGGAGAAGCTTGACGGGTAGTTCGTCAGAATCTGAACAGAGTATATAAGGGCTTTCATGCGATGCGCATCAGCGTGTGGTGTGAAAGTCCTTTTTATCTCAGCGGGGAAGACCCTCGCTTCTATAAGCGGGGGACAGGTCAATATCCTGCTCGTCTCAGCGGCGGGTTTCAATTCCCCACTGAGATAAACGCCTCAGCTGCACAATGCTCCACTGGAGCATTGTTACGCATGCTTAGGCACGGCGAATCGCAGACGTGCGCAGTGGAAGGCGCTTACGCGCCGCGCACGCCGCGGCGGCGGGCTTGAGTTTGCAGGCGGCAGCGAGGCATCCATCTTCTGAAGAAAAACATTCGCAGTCCGACTGAGAAATCGAAAAATGCTGCGCTTTTTGTGACCAAAAGTATGCGAGGAGCGACTGGCGGGAACAAAAAGCGCAGATGCATTTTTAGATTTCGCAGGGGAGGACAAGAGTTTTTCGAAGAAGATGGTGCCTGCGCCGCCCCCTGAGTTGGCCTGGCCCGTCTGAAGTGTAATTTTTGCGTGAATTGAATGAATAATTCCGAAAAAATAACGATTGACTTTTGGACGTTAAAGCGTTACACTTTAGCCTAGCGAATAACGACTCCGGTCGTATTTATCAGGAGGAGATTTCCAATGGCTGTAAAAATTTTCATGTTGTTCGTCTTTTTCGGTTTGATGATCGCCATCGGCTGGTATTCAAGACATCAGGCGAGAACAGTTGAAGGGTACGTCCTGGGCGGAAGAAGCGTAGGCCCGTGGATCTCTGCATTTGCTTACGGAACTTCTTATTTTTCGGCGGTCGTCTTTGTCGGTTACGCCGGACAGTTCGGATGGAAATACGGCCTTGCCTCCACATGGATCGGCATCGGGAACGCATTTATCGGATCCCTGCTCGCGTGGGTCATCTTAGGCCGTCGTACACGCGTCATGACAAAGCATCTGAACTCCGCCACGATGCCTGCTTTTTTCGAATCGCGCTACAAGTCTTCTACACTGAAGATCGTAGCCTCCGCGATCATCTTTATTTTCCTGATTCCGTATACGGCTTCGGTCTACAACGGTCTCTCGAATCTTTTTGAGATGGCGTTCGGGATCCCGTATATCTACTGTGTCATCATGATGGCAGCGCTCACATGCGTCTACGTCCTGCTCGGCGGATACACGGCGACAGTCTACAACGATTTCGTCCAGGGCATTATCATGCTGGTCGGTATCGTGGCAGTCATTCTCGCCGTTCTGAACGGACACGGCGGCTTCCTCGAAGCAGTGAAGTCTCTTTCCACGATTCCCAGCGACAATCCGGTCACGGCAGGGCAGCAGGGTGCGTTCGCGTCCTTTTTCGGCCCGGATCCGATGGGACTTATGTATGTCATCATTCTGACATCTCTCGGAACATGGGGACTGCCGCAGATGGTCCAGAAGTTCTACGCGATCAAGAGTGAAAAGGCAGTTGCGACGGGTACGATCGTATCGACATTTTTCGCAGTCGTCATCGCAGGCGGTTCTTACTTCCTCGGCGGTTTTGCCCGTCTTATCGATGTGGAGAAAGTCTCGCGGGTAGCGGAAGACGGAACGATCGCCATGATGTATGACCATGTCATGCCGGAGCTCCTTACATCGCTCCCGAACATTCTCATGGGCGTGCTCATCGTTCTCATCATGTCGGCTTCCATGTCAACGCTGTCCTCCCTGGTCCTCACGTCCAGCTCGACACTGACACTGGATTTCCTGAAGGGCACGTTCTTCAAGAAAATGAAAGAACGCCAGCAGCTCCTGTGGCTTCGCATCCTTGTCATTTTCTTCATCGTGATCTCTGTCGTTATGGCGATCAAGCCTCCGACATTTATCGCACAGCTCATGGGTATCTCCTGGGGCGCTCTTGCCGGAGCATTCCTTGCACCGTTCCTGTACGGACTCTACTGGAAGCGCGTTACAAGGGCGGCTGTCTGGGCTTCCTTTATCTTCGGTGTCGGCCTCACAGTCATGAATATCTTTACCGCATGGTTCAATCCGATCCAGGCAGGCGCGATCGCAATGCTCGGTGGCCTTGTGATTGTCCCGGTCGTGAGTATTTTCACCCCGAAGATCGACAGGGAGACTGTGGACGGGATCTTTGCATGCTATGATGTTGAGGTCGAGGCAACAACTAAGAACATCCTCCCGGATGAAGAATAAAATCCGGAACACCCGGTATCTGCCAGATAACAGGGCAAGGGGTTAGATGAGACGGCGCACCATATGCCAGGGAAGCATGTGGTGCGCCGCATGGCGTCTGTAAAGAAGATCTGCATACATGCGGTGCGCTGCCACAGCGTCTGTGACGAGGCTTTACATGGTGCCGCAGTACGCCGTGACTGCAGCCGTATCGGGCAGCCGTATGGTTCTCAAAATCAGGTGACAATCCGGCCCGGTTCATGTTAACATGTCCTTTACAGGAACGCCTCGGCGTTCTTGCCGCGCTGCGCAGGGTCCGAAGCACCTTCTTCTCTGCGCGATGAAGAATAAAGAGCATGCGGAATTGACTGGGGAACTATCTATATGGGCAGGCGAAAAATACTTTTTTTTGATATTGACGGGACGCTCTGGACGATGGACGGCCATATTCCCGAAAGTACACGGGAAGCGATCCGGAAGGTCCGGGAAAACGGACATCTGGTCTTCATCAACAGCGGGCGGACCCGCGGCTATATTCGGGATCCGAAACTTTTTTCCCTCGGGCTGGACGGCATTGTCTCCGGCTGCGGGACTATGATCGAGGCAAATGCGCTCTGTCGGGGCATGTCAGACTGCAGGAGGGATATTTCCCGAACTGTCGAGGATGAAAATGTTATCTTCTACAGGAAGATGTCTGAGGAGGAATCTCAGAGAGTCGTCGACATCGTGAGACGGTACCGCATGAAACCGATCCTTGAGGGAAGAGATTACCTGTATATGGATCCGGCGGATTTTGCCGGTGACCGGTATGCGGACTATGTCAGGCACCAGATGGGGGATGCGCTTCGGACGATCAGCGGGAACGGGGGAAATTGGGAGATCTCAAAACTCTCCTGTGATATGAAGGACGCGGATAAGGCAGCATGTTTCGCGGAGCTGGAGGGGGACTATACGATGATCGTCCACAACGAGGCGGTCGTCGAAATGGTGCCGAAGGGCTTTGATAAGGGTACCGGGATCCGGGAGGTCTGTGCCCTGCTCGATACGGATATACAGGATACCTATGCATTCGGCGACAGCATGAATGATTTTGAAATGATCGAGGCAGCCGGCTGCGGAGTCGTCATGGGAGGCGGCGCGGACGTGGTGAAGGAGAAGGCGGACTTCGTGACGAAAGAGCTCAGGGAAGACGGCATCTACTACGCGTGCAGGGAGCTGGGTCTTCTGTGAATACATCGGCTTGTAAATGCGGAATGTGAACAGTACTTTTATTGATAAAATAAGAAGATTGTACTATAATAGACCAAAAGCATCACGGTTTTTAGTCGAAATTGCCAAAGGAGATACAGTATGCAGCCTTATAAGAAGTTATACTCAAAGCGTCATAACAATGTTATCCTGAGAGTCGTTCCCGGGCATTTTGTCACCCCGAATTCGCATATCAATTATTTCTTCGACATGACTGCGATCATGCGCAGGCAGAGCGAAGCCAAGGCCTGTGCGGAATTGCTCAGCGAGTATTTTTCCGCTTCGACCGTTGTCGACACGATCGTGTGCCTCGACGGAATGGACGTCATCGGCGCTTATCTTGCCGAAGAACTGACACAGGCCGGTATTCTCTCCAAGAACGCGCATAAGACAATGTACGTCGTTTCTCCCGAGTACGATATGACAGGCCAGATGATCTTCCGCGAGAATCTGAAAATGATGATCAGAGACAAGAATGTCCTTCTGATCGCAGCTTCGACCACAACGGGGCATACGATCAAGCGGGCGATCGACTGCGTGGATTATTACGGGGGGACTGTCGTCGGTGCGGCGTCTATTTTCTCGGCGGTCAACAAGATCTTCGATGTCCCGATCTATTCAATCTTTAATCTGAGCGATGTGCCGGATTATGGGACATATAAGCATGAGAACTGCCCGATGTGCAAGGCAAGGCAGAAGGTGGACGCGATCGCCAACGGTTTCGGCTACTCGGTACTTCCGTGAGCCGTGTGCCTTTGATTTGATGAATTCTTATAGAGGGGGTCACGTACGGTGCAGGCTGTGCGCGGCTCCCTCACTGTGTCTTGCAACAGGAATCCTGGAGGACTGCCTATGAAAAACCGGGAATATCTCCATATCGTTCACCCGATCCCGCCTCTCTACGATGAGAATTCCAGGATCCTCATCCTCGGCTCCTTCCCGTCCGTAAAGTCAAGGGAGGCCAATTTCTTCTACGGACATCCGCAGAACCGTTTCTGGCCGCTCATGGCCGCGATCTTTGAAAGACCTCCGTTCCGGTCCGTGGAAGAGAAGCGGGAGTTTGCCCTGTCGCACGGGATCGCGATGTGGGATGTGATCTTCGCATGTGATATCGTGGGTTCCTCCGACAGCTCCATAAAAAATGCAGTTCCCTCGAACCTTCTTACGATAAAGGAAACGGGAGATCTGCGCGCGGTGATCACGAACGGCCGGACATCGGGGAAGATGTACGATAAATACCAGAAAAAGGAGCTTGGAATGGATGCGCTGATCCTTCCGTCCACTTCTCCTGCGAATGCAGCCTGGTCTTTTGAACGTCTTTATGCGGAGTGGAAAATTGTGCGGGAGATCCTTGAAGCAGGGACACCGGAGCGTTCCTGATTGCACATGCATCAGATATCATGGTATGATAGCAGACGGGAGATTTCCAGCGCCTTATATGAGTAAAGCTGCGAGTATTGCGCGATAAAGGATCAATCTTAGAAATAATCGGTGGTGTGTAATGATACTTGAACGCATTAACGAACCTCAGGATATAAAGAACCTTACATATGACGAAATGCAGATCCTTGCCGGAGAGATCCGCGAATTTCTGATCAGCACGATCAGTCAGACAGGAGGTCATCTGGCATCCAATCTGGGTGTTGTGGAGCTGACGATCGCCCTGTACCGCGTCTTCGATCTTCCAAGGGACAAGGTGATCTGGGATGTCGGGCATCAGGCCTACACCCACAAGATCCTGAGCGGACGGAAGGAAGGGTTCGGAGAGCTTCGGCAGTACGGGGGCATGAGCGGTTTTCCGAAGCGGAAGGAGAGTCCGTTCGACGTATTTGATACCGGACACAGCTCGACCTCGATCTCAGCCGGCCTTGGCATGGTCCAGGCGAGAGATATTCTGGGAGAAGCATACAGGGTCATTTCCGTGATCGGAGACGGCGCGCTGACGGGGGGAATGGCATACGAAGCCCTGAATAATGCAGGCGAGCGGAAAACGAATTTTATTATCATCCTGAATGACAACAACATGTCCATAGCACCCAACGTCGGCGGCATGTCGACATACCTGAGCGAGCTGCGCGCGGGAGAGGGCTACAATCAGCTGAAGCAGAATGTTTCCGATTCACTGAAGCGGGTGCCCTATGTCGGAGAACCTGTCGTGAACGTGATCTCGAAGACAAAGAATACGATCAAGCAGATGTTCGTCCCCGGCATGCTCTTTGAGGATATGGGCATTACTTATCTGGGGCCTGTCGACGGGCATGATATCCGGAAACTTACCCGGATCATGCGGGAGGCGAAGAAGATCAGGAGAACGGTCCTGATCCATGTGCTGACGCAGAAGGGAAAGGGGTACGAGCCTGCAGAGAAGCATCCGGAGATCTTTCACGGCGTCGGAAAGTTCGATGTCAGGACGGGTAAGGCAATAAAATCCGAAGGAAAGACCTATACGGGCGTATTTTCGGACACGATCTGTCAGCTTGCTTCAGAAAATAAGAAGATTGTCGCGGTGACTGCCGCGATGCCCGACGGGACGGGCCTCAAGGCATTTGCCGAGCGCTTTCCGAAGCGGTTCTTTGATGTAGGAATTGCAGAGCAGCATGCGGTCACATCAGCTGCCGGGATGGCTGCCGCCGGTCTTCGGCCGGTCGTTGCCGTCTATTCGTCCTTCCTTCAGAGGGCATATGATCAGATCCTCGTGGACGTATGTCTCCAGAATCTGCCGGTCGTCTTCTGTATAGACCGTGCGGGCTTGGTCGGCGCAGACGGGGAGACGCATCAGGGCATATTTGATCTGACCTACCTTTCCTCCATCCCGAACATGACGGTGATGGCGCCTAAGAACTGCTGTGAGCTCGCGGAGATGATCCGTTTTGCATTTACGCTCCATTCTCCTGCAGCGATCCGCTACCCGAGAGGAAAGGCCTACGAGGGGCTTACGGAGTTTGACGAGCCGATTTCGTACGGCAAGGCGGAGATCCTGTACGAGGAATCGGAAATTGCACTCATCGCTGTGGGAAGCATGGTAAGTACAGCGGAGCATATCCGGGAGAAGCTGAAAGTGAAGGGATACAGCTGTTCTCTCGTGAACGGGAGATTTATCAAGCCGATCGACACGGACGTGATCGACAGGCTGGCTCCTTCGCATCAGTTTTTCATTACGCTCGAGGAAAATGTCAAGGCAGGCGGATTCGGAGAGCGGGTCACGGATTATCTGAAGCAGAAATGGCCGGAGACCCCTGTCATGAATATTACGCTTCCGGATGACTATGTTGAGCACGGAGATGTGACGAAGCTTCGGAGCGTGCTGGGGATTGACAGTGATTCGATCATGGAGAAGATCGAGAAGAAGCTTGACGGAACAAATTGGAAAAAGTAAAGATGAGGGCACAGGAGACGCATAAAAGAAGGCGCGTCTTTTTCGGAAAGTAACTGTGAAAATAGGACAGGGAGGACCTGTCCGGGGGAGGCAGCATGCCGGATAGCAGAAAAAGAAGTACGGACCGGGCGGGAAGAGAACGCGCCGGGACCAGATCGGGAAGCGGATCGGGAAGACGAAGGACTGAGAGCGGAAGAGCGCCGGACAGAGCAGTCCGCAGTTCCTCTGCGGGAAGCAGAGCGGATCTTCAGGAAGAACTCTTCGAAAAGACAGCGCGTTCGTCAGGCAGCAGTGTGTCCTCCGGCAGAAAGACCGCGAAGTCAGGCAGCAGTGTGTCCTCCGGCAGAAAGACCGCGAAGTCAGGCAGCAGTGTGTCTTACAGCGGAAAGACCGTGCAGTCAGGCAGCAGTGCGTCCTCCGGCAGAAAGACCGCAAAGTCAGCCGGCAGGACCGAAGTTCAGGCCGGGAAAGCAGCAGCCCCCGCGCGCACTATGGCTCAGGAGGAAGCTCGTGAGAGCCAGAAAAGATCTGACGCGAGAAGAAAAGCGCTCATGAAACGGCGGAAAGAGGAGCTTCGGCGAAGAACGCAGATCCTTGTCGCGTGTGCGCTGCTCTTTATCCTGGTCGTCGCTGTTTCGATCAGCAGGATCCACGCATCGCGTGTGTCGAAGGCGGAAAGCGCCAAAGCGCAGACGGAATCTCAGAGCGGCCAGACAGTAAAGCCGGCAGCAGGCGGGAACACGCAGGCTCCGACAGTCACGCAGGCAGCTCCGACCGTCACTCCGACAGTGAATCCCACCGGTACGCCTGCAGCGACGCCCACGCCTGCACAGATCCCCGCAGGAAAAGATGTCTCCAATGTGAGGGATCAGGAGATTGAATTCCATCCTCACTCCACGGAGAATACGGACCCGTCCAGGCTGATTGCTTACACTGAGGTCATGAAGAACGACGAGCTCATAGAGGATCGGAGTTCGGTTTCTCCCTGGACAGACATCACGTTCGGCGTCGGGGAGGATTACACGGCTGTTGACGGTATCGTCACCTTCCGCGGGACAAATTTCCGGAACAGCCCGCAGTACGGCTTTGCCGATATGAAAAATTATACTGTCAGCAATATCTGGACGAAGGGGATCACCAGCCTGACTTCCGGCGGCCGGAACTGGAGCGGAAGCGGATGGACCGGTCAGCCCCTTATGGAGAAATGGACAAGATCCCAGAAAGCAGCCATGAACATGTACGACTGGGCAAAGGAGGATGATGAGCTCGTCGAGGTCATTCATGCCTGCCTGGACGGATACATTTATTTCTATGACCTCCGGACAGGAGAGTCTACGCGCGACGCGCTGTATCTGGGATATACATTTAAGGGCTCCGGCGCGCTCGACCCGCGCGGATATCCGATCCTTTACGTCGGATCCGGCTATGACAGCGATATCGGGGTTTCCCACGTCTTTGTCATCAATCTGATCGACCAGAGCGTTATGTACGAGTTCGGCGCGGACGACCCGTTCTCGCTCAGGCCGGGCTGCAGCTTTTTCGACTCCTCCGCCCTGGTGGACGCGGAGACAGATACGCTCATTTATCCCGGTGAGAGCGGAATTCTCTATCTCATAAAGCTCAACTCCGTCTACGATGAGGCAGCGGGAGTGGTCTCCATCGATCCGGGCGAGATCATTCGCTGGCATTATTACGGGACCCGCTCGGGTGACGGCAGCTTCTGGCTCGGAATGGAAGATTCTGCCTGCGTTTACAAGGGCTATCTCTTTGTCTGCGACAACGGCGGAAATATGATGTGCCTTGACTTAAGGACAATGGAGCTTGTCTGGGTCCAGGATATTCTGGATGACTCCAACGGGACTCCGGTCCTCTCCATCGAGAACGGACACCTCTACCTCTATGTCGGAACGTCCTTCCATCTCGGATGGCGGAGTGACTCCACGGCGCCCGTCCCGATCTGGAAGATCGACGCGGAGAACGGCGAGATCGTATGGCAGACAGACTTCGAATGCCACTCTGAAGAAGGAGTCTCGGGAGGTATTCAGTCGACGGTCGCAGTCGGAAAATATGATTTCTCCGATTATGTCTACGTGACGGTCGCGAAGACGAATGATTATTATACCGGTCAGCTGGTCTGCCTGCGAAAGGATTCGGGCGAGATCGTTTGGGAGCAGACAGACACGTATACCTGGTCTTCTCCGGTCTGCGTATATAATCGCGACGGGAGCGGCGCGGTCCTCTACTTTACATTTGGCGGGGACGCGCTCCTGATCGACGGTCTGACGGGAGAGGAGAAATGCAGATACTCTCTCGGCGAGCAGAATATCGAAGCCTCGCCCGCGGTGTACGAGAATTATGTCGTGGTGGGCTCCAGATCCTGCAATCTGTTCGGGTTCAAGCTTGATTAATTGAGTTGACTCAAACTTCCCGCTTTATGGGGCGGCGACCGGGAATAGATCTGTTCGGAATAAATCCAGGTCTGAAGGAGCATTTATGAAAAAAGAACGAATCATTGATATAGTGCTTGTGGTGCTGGTCCTCATTTTCATAGGTGCTTTTGCGGTGATGGAAGGAGCTTTCAGATCCTACACACCGCCGGAGAGCGACGCTGCCCTCACGGACTGGATGGGTGCGATCGATGACGGAACTTCGATCGCCCGCATCAACATACCGGGCACGCATTCGAGCGGAGCCCGATTCTGCTATCCGTCCTATCTTCTCAGCAATCAGGATCTGACGATCGGTGACCAGCTCCTCGTCGGCTGCCGCTATCTTGATATTCGCGTCGGTCTGCAGGGTGACGAGCTCATTCTTTTTAACAATTTCGGAAAATGCAGGACCTCCGCGAATCCGTTCTCTGAAAAGATCCGGTTCGCGGCGGTCATCGAGGATGTCCTGCAGTTCCTTGACGCGCACCCGTCTGAGACGGTCATCGTGGCGATCAAGACGGAAAATGAAAAAGACGATGCCGCAAAGGTCCAGACCGGGATCCAGGAGATCGTCAGTGCGCATGAGGACCGATTCTATACGGAAAATCATCTTCCCAATCTTGGTCTTGTGCGCGGAAAAATCATTCTGGCAAGGCGCTATGATGACGTGGTCCACGCAGGGGAGAAGGGTGGAATGCACCTGGAATGGAAGGACCAGGGCGGCCGGGAACAGGCGGCCAGTCCGTTTACGGTCCGGGATGTCAACGATTCGCTCGTCGTTGCGGTCCAGGACCGTTACCGCTATACAGTGCAGGATAAGTGGAATGCGTTTGAATATACGCTTACGAACTGTCCTGCGAATCAGTGGACGATTTCGATCAATTTCCTCAGCACGATGACCGGCTCTAAGATCCCGCATCCCAGAGCCTATGCGGAGGAGCTGAATTCCCTGTTCCTCGGGACGGAGCTCGAGCAGGGAAAAATGGTCGGCATTCTGGCTTTTGACTTTATGACGCAGGAGATGGCGGAGAAGGTCATCGCGTCGAACGGTCATTGAAGCAGTAGACTTTCCGCAGGCATGCATGCGGTGGCGACAGAATTTGATCATTTTCCGGGCCGGGACGTCCGGCTTTCGTCAGAACTTTAATGCGAGGTGAATAGACATGCCTTTGTTTGATTTCTCAGGGGATACGACTGCCGGAAAGGCCCCTGTCTGCACGTACAGTGTGTTCTTTTCCAACGCCCGGGACGCGTCCCCGGAGCGGCCTATCCTTATTATCGACAACAAAATGCGGGAGTGGAAGCATCACTCGAACGGCATTTTCACGAATCCGATCAGAAGGACGTCCTTTGAATTCAAGGAGGACGGGGGAAGCCTCAGTGCGGATATTCTGCGGATCGACGCGCGGTTCATAAGTCTTCTCAAATGGCTCGGGGAGAACCACATCAATGTGCGGCTGTCCGGGAAAAATACGGAGGAGGGATATGCGGTCTATCGGATCAGGGAGATCGCCTTCGGCGGAGATAAAAGGCTTTCCGCGGAGGACGGATTCCTGCAGTTCATGATCGACCGTCTTTTTGCGAGCGATGCGCCGTCCGCCGAGGCAGAGGATGAGGAACAGGAGGAGGACGGTGACGGCATGAAGCTTACGTCCATCCAGAGCATCACGGATTTCCTGAACTGTGCCGGACGGACGCTGCCCGACAATATCCGTCTCTGGGCGAGGAGAAATCTCGCTGTCGCCCGGTCTAACGAAGTCACGCCCGAGGAGCGCAGGCACGCGCAGCGGGCGCTCTCCATCATGCTGAACATACGGTGGAAGACCAACTGGTTCGACTCGATCGATCCGGTCCGCGCAAAGGAGATCCTGGACGCTGAGCTCTATGGGATGGAATCGGTAAAGCAGCGAATTATCGAAACGATCATTCAGATCAACAGGACGCATACGCTTCCGGCCTACGGAATTCTTCTTGTCGGCCCTGCAGGGACCGGGAAGTCGCAGGTCGCCTACGCAGTCGCGAGGATCCTCGGGCTGCCCTGGACGACCCTGGACATGAGCTCGATCAATGACCCTGAGCAGCTGACGGGAAGCTCCAGGATCTATTCGAACGCAAAGCCCGGCATTATCATGGAGGCTTTTTCCATGGCCGGCCAGTCGAATCTGGTCTTTATTATCAATGAGCTGGATAAGGCAGCGGCGGGAAAGGGAAATGGAAATCCTGCCGATGTACTCCTGACACTTCTCGATAATCTCGGATTTACGGATAATTATATCGAGTGCAATATCCCGACGTCAGGCGTATACCCGATTGCGACAGCCAATGACAGGGACCTGATCAGCGCCCCGCTCCTCTCCAGATTTGCGGTGATCGACCTTCCGGATTATACGGCAGAGGAGAAAAAGGTCATTTTCTCAAAATACGCCCTGCCGAAGATCCTCCGCCGCATGAGCATGCGGGAGGACGAGATCTCTGTCACGGAGGACGGACTCGACACGGTCGTTGCGATGTGCGGAGGGACCGGGATCCGCGATATCGAGCAGGCGGCGGAGCATATGGCGGCAAATGCCCTTTATCAGATCGAGGTGGACGGAGTATCGGAGGTCGTGTTCGACGGGAAAGCGGTGAGAGCGCTCCTTAAGTGAAGGCTTCCGGGGATGTCCTTTGAGCTCCGGCTGCGAACGCATGGATCAGTCCGCCGGAAAAGACAGGTGCAGGGAGTCTGAGCACCGGCTGCAGATGTTCGGATCAGGGCGGTGAGAGATGTTCTGCGGGGCTCCGAATAATCCGATTTGAACAGGGGTCCAAAAAATGTATTTTACCTGTTGACAAAGGCTTTCCGTAAGAGTATTATAATATCTGTTGCGAAGCAATTCGCAAATGTTCGGGTAGCTCAGCTGGATAGAGCGTCTGGCTACGGACCAGAAGGTCGCGAGTTCGAATCTTGTCCCGAACGTTGGGTCACACGGTGGTGTGGCCCTTTTTTTGTACACAGCCGGGCCTTTTATATATGGCAGATATCCGGAACCTGTGATAGAATGTGAACGGAACACAGCCAGATGGAGGTGCTATGAATAAACAGGAATTTTTGGATGCCCTGGCCGCAAAACTCTCGGAGGAGATACCGAACCCCGCTGAGGTCGCCGACCAGGTCAGTTATTACGAAGGATATATCGATTCCGAGATCGCTGACGGAAAGGATGAAGAGACCGTCACCGATCAGCTGGGCGATCCGATCCTGATCGCGAGGAACATCCTTGAGGCGCCGGGAAGCGACCGGCGGGACTACTCGACGAGTTCCTACGAGCAGGGGAAGGCCGAGGCCCGGTATCAGAGGGAGAGCGAATCGGCGGGTTCATTCTGGGAGGCTGCCTATGAGAGCGCTGACAGGGGTCTGGACACAGATTTCGGAGAGGTGCCGGAGGAGGAGATGCCGAAGGAAGATCCCTTCGAGGGAATGGACGGCGGTTTTTTTGAGAGGACCGGTCCGCAGGAAGTCAACGGCGGGACAGGAGAGAGCGGGAGCGCTGAGAAGACAGAACAGTCGATCGAAGATAACCGGAACGCTGCAGCCGGTTTTTTCCGTATGGCAGACGGGTCTTTTAACTGGGGCTGCTTAGGCTGGATCCTTGTGGCGGTCCTTGTTGTGCTTGCAGTCGTCACGCTGGTCACGCATGTGGTCATCCGGTTCTGGCCGGTGATCCTTCTGCTGCTGTCGGCGGGAATCATCACTTCATTTTTCAACAACAGACGCTGAGATCAGGGCGCGGAGACAAAAGGCATATAAGCTTTTTATTTCCGCGCCCTTTAATCTCTGACGCAGAATTCTCGTGATTTCAATCATGAGATGAATGCGCAAAGTGAAACCTGGCTCTGACGCAGAAGAGATCTCACAGGGACAGATGTGAAATGAAAGGAAGAGAAATGGAAAAACTGGACAGACATTATCTCGAAAGACTCTCGGAGCTCTATCCGACCATCGCGGATGCTTCGACGGAGATCATAAACTTAAGCTCTATTTTGAATCTTCCGAAAGGAACAGAGCACTTTATCACAGATATCCACGGAGAGTATGAGGCTTTTTCGCATGTTATCCGGAACGGTTCCGGTGCGGTGCGGAAGAAGATCAATGAGGTCTACGGAAGGACGCTGCCGGAAAAAGATATCCGGGAGCTGGCGACGCTGGTCTACTATCCGTCCGAGAAGATCGAGCTGGTGAAGAAAGAGATCACGGACGACTCGGAGATGGAAGACTGGTACAGGGTCATGCTGTACCGTCTGATCGAGGTCTGCAAATATACGTCCAGCAAGTACACGAGGTCCAAAGTCAGAAAAGCCATGCCGGCTGATTATGCATATGTGATCGATGAGCTGATCACGGAGCGCAGTGATATCCAGGATAAGGAAGCCTACTACGAGGAGATCATCAATACGATCATCCGGATCGGACGTTCGGAGAGCTTTATCAAGGCGCTCGCGGAGCTTGCGAGACGTCTGATCGTCGACCATCTCCATATTCTCGGAGATATTTATGACAGGGGCTACGGGCCGGATGATATTATGGACGTTCTCATGGACTACCACAGCCTGGATATACAGTGGGGGAACCACGATATCGAGTGGATGGGCGCAGCCTGCGGTCAGCTGGCCTGCATTGCCAATGTCATCAGGAACAGCGCGCGCTATGGGAATCTGGATATCCTGGAGGAAGGCTACGGGATCAATCTGCTTCCGCTCGCGACATTTGCCCAGAAGACTTATGGAGATGACCCGTGCACCTGTTTCCAGACCAAAGGCGAACTGCCCGGGGAAGAGCGGGAGATGAATGTCCGCATTCACAAGGCGATCTCCATCATCCAGTTCAAGGTCGAGGGGCAGATCGTAAAGAGGCGGCCGGAATATGACATGATGGACCGGAACCTCCTTGAGAAGATCGATTATGATACGTATACGATCAAGCTGGACGGAAAGACATATCCTCTCCGGGATACGAATCTCCCGACAGTCGATCCGAAGAACCCCAACGCGCTGAGCCTGGAGGAAGAGTATGTCATGGAAAGGCTTCAGAGCGCCTTTATGGGCTGCAAGCGTCTGCAGAGGCATATGCAGTTCCTTCTGAGAAAAGGCGAGCTCTATACCGTCTACAACGGCAACCTGCTTTTCCACGGCTGTATGCCGCTCACGCCGGACGGACATTTTAAGGAAGTAAATCTCTATGGAAGGATCTATAAGGGGCGGGCGCTCTACGACCGGCTGGATACGCTGGTGCGGCGGGCATTTTTCTCCCGGGATCCTGTCCACAGGGAGCAGGGAAAGGACATTTTGTGGTGGATCTGGTGCAATAAGGATTCACCTCTCTTCGGAAAGGAGAAAATGGCCACCTTCGAGCGATATATGATCGAAGACAAGGAGACACAGAAGGAGAATAAGACAGCGTATTATCTTCTCCGCGACAATGAGGAGGTCGTTGACCGGATCCTCAAGGAATTCGGTCTTGAGGGACCGCATAAGCATATCATTAACGGACATGTCCCTGTCAGAAGGGGAGATTCTCCTGTCCGATGCAACGGGAAGCTGCTTGTCATCGACGGAGGCTTTTCGAAGGCTTATCACGGTACGACCGGGATTGCCGGATATACGCTGATCTATAACTCGAGAGGCATGCGCCTGGTCGCGCACGAGCCGTTCACATCCATGGAGGATGCGATCCGCCGGGGAAGGGATATTCATTCGGATGCTGTCGCTGTAGAATCGTATGAAGTGCGCCAGTGCATTGCTGACACGGATATCGGGAAGAAGCTGAAGCAGGATATCGAGGAGCTCGAGCAGCTGCTGGAGGCTTACCGGTCCGGTGAGATCGTGGAAGGGGACAGCTGAGCCGTACTTGTTTGAAAGCAGGCGATAGCGAAAGTCTGTGCCTCATGGAAATTGTATGACGTTAACTCGCTTCGCTCAGACAGAACGGTTTTTGCTCATTCCACATCTTTCGTTCATGAAGAAGTTCTAAGGCTTGTGCAGATTGTTTGAATTGTTCATACAATTCCATTTCGCACAGAGCTTCGCAAGTGCCTTTATATCGAAAGAGGAGATAGGAATGCTCGATTCGGATAGTGTAAAGACAGAAAAAATATATTATGCGGATGCGTACGCTGTCCGTTTTACGGCTGAAGTGATCTCTTCCGGGGAAGACGGCATCGTGCTGGACCGCACGGCCTTCTTCCCGGAGGAGGGCGGTCAGAGCCCGGATAAGGGCTTTCTCGCCGGTTTCTGTGTCAGGGACGTTCAGATCCGGGACGGCTATATCCACCATGTTCTGGAGATCCCGGAAGGGGAGAAGATGCCTGCGGAGGGAGACGTTGTCGAGGGTGTGATCGACTGGGATCATCGTTTCTCGAATATGCAGCAGCACTCCGGGGAGCATATCTTCTCCGGTCTTGTCCATACGGAATTCGGATTCGATAATGTCGGATTTCACCTCTCTGACAGAGAGGTCACGATGGATTTCAACGGGGTGTTCCCGGAGGGCGGGCTTGCTCTGATCGAGCGGAAAGCCAATGAGGCGATCTGGAGCAATGTCGCGGTACAGATCTCTTTTCTGGAGGGAACTGAGGCACGGGAAGCCGAATACCGCAGCAAGCTGGAGCTCACCGGGGCGGTGAGAGTCGTTACCTTTCCGGGGATCGATGCATGTGCCTGCTGTGCGCCCCATGTGAGGAGATCGGGCGAGATCGGCTGCCTTGCGGTCGTCGGCGCGGTCAACTATAAAGGCGGAACACGTGTGAGCATCCTCTGCGGGGGGAGAGCGATGCGTCTTTTTGCCCATGAGCATATGCTTCTCACCCGGACGGCGAATTTCCTGACGACGTCCGCCGACAATGTGCCCGAGAGTACGATGCGCCTGAAAAATGAAAACACCTCGCTCAAGGCAGCCCTGAAAAATGCGTCGATCGCAGCAATGGAGATGAAAGCGGCAGCGCTCCCGGCCGGAGAGTACGATGCCTGCCTGTTCGAGAAGAATGAGCTCACAGGAAAGGTCATGCAGGAGACCGTCAACCGGATGACGGAGAAAATATCAGGATACTGCGGACTGTTCTGCGGGAACGATGAGGAGGGATACCGATTCGTTGTCGGAAGCAGAAAAAAGGATTCGCGGGAGATGGCGAAAATTCTGAGAGAGCAGTTCGGAGCGCGCGGTGGCGGGAAGCCGGAGATGGTACAGGGGTCCGTGCACGCGGAGGAGAACAAGATAAGGGCGCTTTTTGATTAATTTGGCATTGCATTTTACAGAGCAGTCATGTATAATAACTTTTGTCGCGTCAAAGCGACACGGGCTGCTTTGGCACAGGCGGTAGCGCACCTCATTGGTAGTGAGGAGGTCACCAGTTCGAATCTGGTAAGCAGCTTAAAAGGATCGCATCGGATTTCCGGTGCGATTTTTTTATGCTTTATCATGAGTACGATCTCGCAAGGAGAAACGAAAAAGCGCTCCGTTAAGGAGCGCTTTTCGTTTCTCCTGCCCGCCTTTTTCAGATGCGGGAGAGGATATCTCTTTTCTTGTCTGTAAATTCTTCTTCCGTGAGGATACCACGGTCTCTGAGCTTCGCCAGCATATCAAGCGCTTCCACGACCTCCGGTGTGATGATCGGGATTCCTGCCGTGAATCCGGTCGGTACGGCCTGGATCGGAGGATACGGTCTTCTGCGCTGAGGTGCCTTCGCAGGTGCTTCAGGAGCTTTAGGAGGCTCCGCCTGAGCTGATACTTCTTCTGCCGGAGCAGCTTCCTCTTCCTGAACAGGAATTTCAGGAGCCGGTTCGGGCAGAACTTCCGGAGTCTCCGTGACTTCTGCCGGAGCGCTCCTGATTTCTTCCGGAGCGGCCGGGATCTCTTCCGGAGCGGGTTCAGCTTCCGGCTCAGCAGCTTCATTTACTGCCTCGGCGTCTTCGTTGCTGAACTCCGTGAAGGCTTCGTTCACATCCGGGAGGATCTTAGTGGAAGTTTTTTCGGAATTGGCAGCTGCTGCCTGGAGTTCTTCCACCGCCTCGGTGATGATCGGATCGGAAATCTTATAATCATCAAGATTGTCCAGAGATACTTCCTGAAGAGCTTCGGAAAGCTTTCTTGCCTCTTCGTCTGCTTCAGGAGAAACGGCGTCTTCGTTTTCGCCTTCTTTGATCATCTTCTCAATGTTCTCGCGGATCTCATCCTGGGAGACTGCTTCCGGAGAGACCAGATTCGGTTCCTGTTCGCGGTCGCCGTTGAATCCCTGCCGTTTCTTGAAGGAGCCTCTGCGCTTCGCAGCCTTTTCAAGAGCGACTTTCTCGATTTTCTTATTGACCCTGTTCCTGTGCGCTGCTGAGATCAGATTAATGATCAGTCTGACGATTCCGACGATCAGGATCGCGCTGGCCCCGATGCAGATCATCTGGTGACCGTTCTGCCTTGATCCCATAAATCCGCCCGCTACTGCAAGCAGGAAACAGGCCACGATGAAGATCCTGCGGATAAAGGCTGCAAGAGATCCCGGGAAGAACAGGGCGATGATGAACAGCGCACCTGCTACGATGAGGATGACCGGATATTCTTTCCACAGCATGATCAGATAATCCGGAACCGCGGACATATAGCTGATAATACGATTAAGCAAAACTGGCATAAATTCCTCCTCAAATGTTTCAAATCTATTACAAATACTTTAAATATCAGCTTGGCGTACATAATATTATCATAAATTCTTTGCAAAATCCAGTAATATATTAAAGCTGATTGAGAGAGTTTATTGGAAAATGTGTACAACGATTTAGAAAGATGAATCTTTTCAACTGTATATCCCTTATGATAAGATGAACGAAATGAGGAGGTATGTTATGAGTGAGACAGTAAAGAATCCGGCTGAAGAGAAAAAAGAGGTCATCTCGAGAAATTTCATTGAGGAGATTATCGATACGGATCTGGCAGAGGGGAAGTACGAAAAGATCTGCACCCGCTTTCCGCCGGAACCGAACGGTTACCTGCATATCGGACACGCAAAGTCGATTCTTTTGAATTACGGCCTGGCAAAAAAATACGGAGGACAGTTCAATCTCCGTTTCGATGACACAAATCCGACCAAGGAGAGGACGGAATTTGTCGATTCCATTAAGGAAGATGTTCTGTGGCTTGGCGCGGATTTCGGCGAGCACCTTTACTTTGCTTCCGACTATTTTGAGATCATGTACGAGAAGGCAGTTCTTCTGATCAAAAAGGGACTGGCCTTTGTGTGCGACCTCTCGGCGGAAGAGATTCGCGAGTACAGAGGAACGCTCAAGGAGCCCGGCAGGAACAGCCCCTACAGGGACCGGAGCATTGAGGAGAACCTGAAGCTCTTTACGGAAATGAAAGACGGGAAGTACCCCGACGGTTCCAAGGTCCTCCGCGCGAAGATCGACATGTCCGCGCCCAATATCAATATGAGAGATCCGGTCATTTACAGGATCGCGCGCCTTGCGCATCACAACACCGGTGACCGCTGGTGCATTTATCCGATGTATGACTTCGCTCATCCGATCGAGGACGCAATCGAAGGTGTTACCCACTCCATCTGCACGCTTGAGTTCGAGGATCACCGTCCGCTCTACGAGTGGGTCGTTGAACACACCGAGTGGGAGCATCCGCCGAAGCAGATCGAGTTCGCAAAGATGTATCTGACCAATGTCGTCACAGGCAAGCGCTATATCAAAAAGCTTGTCGAGGACGGGATCGTCGACGGCTGGGATGACCCGCGCCTTGTCACGATCGCAGCACTTCGCCGCAGGGGATTTACGCCCGAGTCGATCCAGAGATTTGTTGAGCTGGTCGGCGTTGCCAAGGCAGATTCCTCGGTCGATTATGCTATGCTCGAGTACTGCATCCGTGACGATCTGAAAATGAAAGTCCCCCGCATGATGGCTGTCCTCGACCCGATCAAGCTCGTGATCGACAATTATCCGGAAGGACAGACGGAGATGCTCGACGCGGACAACAACCTTGAAAATCCGGACCTTCTGAAACGTCAGATCCCGTTCGGAAGAGAGCTCTACATTGAGCGGGACGACTTTATGGAGACGCCGATCCCCAAATATAAAAGGCTTTATCCGGGCAACGAGGTACGGCTCATGCACGCATATTTCGTGAAGGCTGTGAGCTGTGAGAAGGATGCGGACGGAAAGGTCACCGTCGTCCACTGCACCTATGATCCGGAGACAAAGGTAGGTACAGGCTTTACAGGAAGAAAGGTCAAGGGGACCATCCACTGGGTCCCGGCGAAAGAGGCTGTCACAGCGACCGTACGTCTCTATGAGAACCTCGTCGACGAGGAGAAGGGCGTCTACAATAAAGAGGACGGATCACTCAATCTGAATCCGAATTCCCTCACTGTGATCGAAAACGCAAAGCTGGAGCCGGCTCTCCTTGACGTAAAGCCATATGACGCATTCCAGTTCGTACGGAGCGGCTATTACAATGTGGATGTACATGACTCGAAGGAGGGCGCTCCGGTCTTTAACAGGATCGTGACGATGAAGAGTTCCTTCAAGCTGCCGCAGAACTGATCATTCCAGGCGGAAGATGCCCTCGCTGTTAAAGGCGCGGCTGGAAAGCCGAGGTGTTCTTGATAAGGAGGTAATATGGCGGAATTTACCAATGAATATCTGGATGCATTTCTGGAGAACCAGGACCGGCTATTTGATCAGCCGGTCGCCGAGACGAGAGAAGAGGCGGAAGCATTCCTTGAGGACTGTATGGCTGAGATCGTGGACAGCCTTGAGGACGTGAGAGAGTATCTCGAGGAGCTCGGGATGGATGTGGCAGACATGTCCGATGAGGAGCTTGAGGATGCGAGCGAGGTGTTCGCACTCCCGGATGGACGCTATCTGATCGTCGAAGGCTGAGTTCCTCTTGCAGAGGTTTTTTGGGGTTCGTTTTAAATTTTTATTTGTTTGAATGCGGCCGGAGGATTTTTATCCCTCCGGCGTATTCAGTCTCCGACACAGAATTTCCGCGTCTCTGTTCGCGGGATGCACGTGAAAAAGCTGAAACAATCTCTGACAAAAGGCTGCACAGCAGGTCTGTACCGGCCCGGATCCTGCGCCGGATCTCGTGGGCGGGACTTGAAATCAGGAGGAAGGAAATGGATATTCTTGACGACCTCAGGAACGGTGAGGAGACTGTCTGGCTGAATCCGGACAGGAGACATGTCGTTCCCCGGGAGAAGATCGACGGATACGGGTTTGCACGCATGAAAGCCGCACAGATGCGGTTCATGCGGTTCATGCCCTGGGTTGAGAAGGCGTTCCCGGAGACGGCGGCGAGGAAAGGAGTCATTGAGTCGGGTCTCCTTGAGATCACGAATATGAAGGACCGTATGAACGCGGAGGGAGCGGGCGTCACCGGAAGGGTTCTCCTCAAGGATGACGCGCATCTCCCGATCGCCGGATCTGTCAAGGCCAGAGGAGGGATCCACGAAGTCCTCGCAATTGCGGAGAAGACCGCTCAGAATGCGGATATGCTCTGGCCGACAGAGAATTACGGCAAGGTATATTCTGATGCGTTCAGGGAGTTCTACAGTCGCTACACGATCCAGGTCGGTTCTACCGGCAACCTTGGGATCAGCATCGGAAGGACAGCCGCGCGCCTGGGCTTTAAGGTGACCGTCCATATGTCCTCCGACGCGAAAGAGTGGAAGAAGGAGCTTCTTCGGAGCGAAGGCGTGACGGTGGTCGAATATGAGGGCGATTACAGCGAAGCGGTCGCGAACGGACGGAAGCAGTCTGAGATGGATGAGAACAGCTTCTTTATCGACGACGAGAATTCCGAGGATCTGTTCTTCGGTTATTCGACCGCAGCGATGCGGGTATCCGTCCAGCTTCGGAAAATGAACATTCCCGTAGATTCGAAACATCCGCTGTTCCTCTATCTTCCCTGCGGGGTCGGAGGAGCGCCGGGCGGGATCACCTTCGGATTCAGGCAGCTTTACGGGGACAATGTGCACTGCTTTTTCGCGGAACCCGTTCAGGCTCCCTGTCTGACACTCGGAATGGCTACCGGGAAGGGAGCGGACATCTGTGTACAGGATATCGGTCTCGACGGACGGACGAACGCGGACGGACTGGCTGTCGGAAGACCTTCGGGATTTGTGTGCCGGATGATGAAGCCTCTTATGTCAGGCTCTTTTACTGTCTTCGATGAACGGATGGCCGACTGGCAGGAAAAGCTCCGCGAACTGGAGGGAATCAGCGTTGAACTCTCCGCATGCGCGGGCTTCCGGGGGCTTTTCGAAGTGGAGAACGAAGGAACTGCATTTGCGGACTATTTAAGAAGGGAGAAGGTCGCGGAGACAATGGAACAGGCCACACATATCGTGTGGGCAACAGGGGGCGGCTTGATGCCGGATGCCTGAGGAATCAAAGAAACGGAGCCGGATCACGCCCGCGAATGGGAAGCATGAGTGTGAAGCATGAGCGGCTGCGGAATCGGCATCCGAACGGATCCGGGCAGATGGACCAATGTTTAAAGAGGAGAAAAAAGGATGATAACCCAAGTACTTGAATCGATCGATAACTTTTTGTACGCACCGATCCTGATTATCATTATGGCCGCGGCTGGTCTCTATTTTACGGTCCGGACCCGTTTTGTACAGCTGAGACTGTTCGGGGAAGCCTGCAGACTGATCCTTGAGCCGCCTGCCGGAAAGAAGACGGTATCCTCTTTTCAGGCTCTCATGGTCTCTACCGCATCCCGTGTCGGTACGGGAAATATCGTCGGCGTCGCTACAGCGATCTGCCTCGGAGGAGCGGGCTCGGTCTTCTGGATGTGGGTCATGTGTATCATCGGCGCGGCTTCCGCATTTATGGAAAGTACGCTTGCCCAGATTTTCAAGCGCGTGGATAAGGATGGGGGATATTACGGAGGACCTGCCTACTATATCGAGATGGCGATGCATTCAAGGGTGCCGGCTTTCATTTTCAGCCTGTTCCTGATCCTGACATACGCATTCGGTTTCAATCTGCTTGCCTCCTACAATTTGCAGTCCACCTTTATGGCCTACAGCTGGTACGGTCATTGGACGAAGATCGCTGTCGGAGCTGTCCTCGCCCTTCTGACAGGATACTGCCTGATGGGCGGCGGGAAGAGGATCGTGCACCTCACGGAAGTTGTCGTTCCCGTGATGGGCATCCTGTATGTTCTTCTTTCTCTGCTTGTGCTTATTCTGAATATTAAGAACATCCCGGCCATGTTCGTGGATATCTTCACGGATGCATTCAACTTCAAGGCGATTTTCGGAGGAATCGCCGGTTCCTGTCTGGTCCTCGGTATTAAGCGCGGTCTCTTTTCCAACGAGGCGGGCGTCGGCTCCGCACCGAACGCTTCCGCGTCTGCGGATGTCTCGCATCCTGTGAAGCAGGGTCTCGTTCAGACGATCTCTGTCTATATCGATACGATGCTTCTCTGCACGGCGACAGCGCTCATGTGCCTCAGCACGGGCGTCGCCCACACGAAGGAAGTCGCCGGCGCTCCGTATGTACAGAACGCGATTTCCTCGGTACTGGGAAAGACCGGACCGGTCTTCATCACGCTTGCCATGATCCTCTTTGCGTTCACGACACTGCTCGGAAATCTTTATTACTGTGATAACGCGCTTGCCTTCATGAACAACAAGAAGATACCGTCCAAACGGTTCATGAACATGTTCTATATCGCCTGCGTCGTTGTGATCTTTGTCGGGGCTTTGCTCAAGATGGAGGCTGTCTGGGCAGTTGCCGATATTACAATGGGCGGCATGACGATCATCAACCTGCCGGCCTGCGTGATCTTCTCAAAGTACGCGATCGGTGCGCTGAATGACTATGAGAGGCAGAAGAGAAAGGGACTCAATCCGAAGTTCACTGCAGAACGCATCGGGATTCCGGCTGATCTTGTCATGACATGGAAGAGCAGCAGCGACGCTCCGAAGAAGAGAAAGAAGAGAAGAAAGAAGGCAGCTGCTCAGTAAGAGAACAGGAAATCCGGCGCAGAGTTTCCGTGAAGTAAGTTCCTGATGAAGGAGCGGCGCGGAAAGGATGTTCCGGCAGTCTTTTACAGGAAAGAAAACCCGCAGCGGGCGGATCTTTTGAAAAGGAAGATCTGTCTGCTGCGGGGTTTTTATTCTTCATCGCGCAATACTTGCGACTTCAGCTGTGAGATACGCACAAAGTGATACCCGGTCCCGGCGGGGACCGTCACGCGGGATGATCAGGTGTGCATTACCCGGCTCATGAGATAAGCCTGCTCCGCATACGGATCCTCCACGCCTTCCCCATGGGGAAAACGGGGACGCATTTTGTGGCCTGTGACCTGCGCTCCGGCAAGCGGAGTGCCGAGCTCATCGCGCACGCTGACCTCGAAAAAGCAGGTGCTCCCGCCTTCGGAGATGCGTTCTGCAACGGCGCTTACCCTGCTGCCCCGGCAGGCGTTCATAAAGGTCATGGAGCTTTGCAGGGTGACCGTCATCGGGCGGTCGTAATTCGAGGCGACGGCGAAGGCAAAATCCGCAAGCGTGAAGTAGACAGCGCCCATGACCTGCCCGACCGCGTTTTTATGCTTTCCTTCCAGCTCAATGGACACGACCGCATGCCCGTCCGAGGCCTCCTCGATGACGATGCCGCAGGCATCCGTCGCGTAGTGATCATTTCCGAATATTTCCTGTGCTCTTTTCAGAACGTCCATGTTTATGTGCCTTTCCAAAATCCATGATTGGTTGTATACTTTTTGAGGCTTATCATAGCAGAGTTCATAAAGAAATAAAAGGAGTTTGTGCGGGCCCGCCTTTTTTGTGCGGACGGGCGGTCCCGTCTGAATATACGATGGCGAATAAAATCAACTATCAGAAGGAGCTCGAAAAGATCATCCGGAAAAATGAAGAGACGCATACGGTCCCGACTCTCCTTCTCCACAGCTGCTGCGCTCCCTGCAGTTCCTACTGTCTTGAGTATCTGTCACAGTATTTTGACATAACGGATCTCTACTATAATCCGAACATCACGGAGCGCGGGGAGTATGTAAAGAGGGAGGAGGAGCTTTGGCGGCTGATCCGGGAACAGCCGCATCTGCACGAAGTAAAATTTGTGCGCGGGCGCTATGAGCCGGAGAAATTCTTTGAGATCGCAAGGGGGCTTTCCGACTGTCCGGAGGGCGGGGAGCGGTGTTTCCGCTGCTTTGCGCTCCGCCTTGGCGAAGCTGCCCGAATTGCGGCGGAGGGAGGATTTGACTTCTTCACGACGACTCTGACGATCAGCCCGCTCAAGAATGCGGAAAAATTAAATGAGATCGGCATGCGTCTCGGAGAGGAATACGGGGTCAGGTGGCTTCCGACAGATTTTAAGAAGAAGGGCGGATACGCGCGCTCAATCGAACTCTCGAAGGAATACGGGCTTTACAGACAGAATTACTGCGGCTGTGTCTTTTCAAAGCAGGACGATTGTGCTAAACTTTGAAGTCAGTTGCTGAAAGTTCACCTTTCGGGAATGATGAATTTTAAATAAGCAGTGTTTGCATTGTTTGCATCAGTGAAATAAACAGCGTTTGCATTAGGGGGTTTTTATGGCCAAGCTTTGGGGCGGACGGTTCACAAAAGAGACTGACCAGCTGGTATACAGCTTTAATCAGTCGATCGGCTTTGACAGGAGATTTTTTAAGCAGGACGTGCGCGGAAGCCGCGCGCATGTAAAGATGCTGGCAAAGTGCGGGATCCTGACGGAGGAAGAAAGAGATCAGATCCTCGACGGACTGCAGGGAATCGAGCAGGATGTCGAGAGTGGAGAGCTTGTCATAGATGATACCTGTGAAGATATCCACTCCTTTGTCGAGGCTGTGTTGACAGAACGGATCGGGGACGCTGGTAAGAAGCTGCACACGGGCAGGAGCCGCAATGACCAGGTCGCGCTCGACATGAGGCTGTATATCCGCGATGAGGTCGATGAGACGGCGGAGCTCCTCCTGGAACTCCTTGAGACGGTCTTTCACATCATGAAGGACAATGTCCGCACCTATATGCCGGGCTTTACCCATCTCCAGAAGGCGCAGCCTGTTACGCTCGCCCACCATATGGGAGCGTATTTCGAGATGTTCAGGAGAGACTATGAGCGGATGCTCTCGATCCGGTCCCGCATGAATGTGTGTCCGCTCGGGAGCGGCGCGCTTGCGGGGACGACCTATCCGCTCGACCGCGAGTACACCGCCAAGCTGCTCGGCTTTGACCGCGCCTGCGACAATTCCATGGACGGCGTCTCGGACAGAGACTATGTCATCGAGTATCTCAGTGCTCTGGCGACCGTCATGATGCATCTTTCCCGGCTCTCTGAGGAGATCATCATCTGGAATTCCAACGAGTACCGGTTCCTGGAGCTCGACGATACCTACGCGACGGGAAGCAGCATCATGCCGCAGAAGAAGAATCCGGATATCGCGGAGCTCATCCGCGGGAAGACAGGTCGTGTCTACGGGGCGCTCAGCGCAATGCTCACCGTTATGAAGGGGATCCCTCTCGCATATAATAAGGATATGCAGGAGGACAAGGAGATGACCTTCGATGCGATCGACACGACGAAGGGATGCATCCATCTCATGAGCGGAATGCTTGCGACCGGCCGCTTCAATGAGAAGCGGATGGCAAGATCCGCCTGCGGCGGATTTATCAACGCCACGGATGCCGCGGATTATCTTGTGAGAAAGGGCGTCCCGTTCAGGGACGCGCACAGTATTATCGGAAGACTGGTCCTTACCTGTATAGAGAAGGATATTCCGATGGACGAGCTTCCTCTTGAAGACTGGAAAAAAGAATCCGATGTTTTCGAGGAGGATATTTACGAAGCCATTTCTCTTGAGACCTGTGTCGGAAAGAGGATGACAAAAGGAGCGCCCGGCGCGATGTCAGAAGAGCTGGCAGCCTGCAGTGCATTCCTTGATAAAGCGAGAGCCTGAATTTAAGGCAGTGGAGTGGAGGTAAGTGTTATGAGTGAAAAATTGAGAGTGGGTATTCTTGGAGCAACCGGTATGGTCGGGCAGCGCTTTATCACACTGCTTTCCGAGCACCCCTGGTATGAGATCTGCGTCCTCGCGGCGAGCAGCCGGAGCGCAGGGAAGACGTATGAGGAGGCAGTCGGCGGAAAGTGGAAAATGGATACACCGATGCCTGAGAAGGTAAAGAACATGGTCGTCCGCAACATCGACGAGGTAGACTCGATCGCGGCGGATGTTGATTTTGTATTTTCCGCAGTGAACATGTCCAAGGAAGAGATCCGCGCGATCGAGGATCTGTACGCGAAGTCCGAGACACCGGTCGTCTCCAACAACAGCGCGCATCGCTGGACACCGGATGTCCCCATGGTGATCCCGGAGATCAACTGCGAGCATTTTGAGATCATCGAAGCCCAGAAGAAACGCCTCGGCACAAAGCGCGGTTTCATCGCCGTCAAGCCGAACTGCTCGATCCAGAGCTATATCGCATGTCTTGCGGCATGGAAGGAATTTGAGCCGACAAAGGTCTCTGTCTGTACATATCAGGCAATTTCCGGTGCGGGAAAGACATTTGCGGACTGGCCGGAGATGGTCGGAAATATCATTCCGTATATCGGCGGCGAGGAAGAGAAGTCTGAGCTCGAGCCGCTCAAGGTCCTCGGCCATATTGAGGGCGGTGAGATCGTCCGTGCGGAAGCGCCGCTCATCTCTGCGCAGTGCATCCGCGTTCCGGTTCTGAACGGACATACAGCAGCCGTATCCGTGAGCTTCGCAAAGAAGCCGACGAAGGAAGAGCTGATCGACCGTCTTGTGAACTTCAGCGGAAAGCCGCAGGAGCTTAAACTCCCGCATGCACCGAAGCAGTTCGTCCAGTATCTCGAGGAGGACAACCGTCCGCAGGTCCTTGCCGACGTCGATTTTGAGGGCGGTATGGGCGTATCGATCGGCCGTCTCAGAGAGGATACGATCTTTGATTATAAGTTCGTGGGTCTGTCCCACAATACGCTGCGCGGCGCGGCCGGCGGTGCGGTCGAGTGTGCCGAGATGCTGACAGCGCTCGGATACATTGCAGCGAAATAAAACCAGGAAAATATCTAATAGCAGCGTTACGTAATGGACTTTATGACAGGCAGCAGCGGACCGTCCGCTTCTGCCTGTATCAGATTATGGGGAAAAATCCATTGGCAGAAATGAAATCACTTTTTATAGCGGAGAAACCCAGCGTTGCCCTTGAATTCGCCCGCGCTCTGGGCGTCGGCGGTCCGCGGCGCGACGGCTATGTCGAATCCGGATCCCATATCGTGACGTGGTGCGTCGGGCATCTCGTCACGATGAGCTACCCGGAAAAATATGACATAAAGTATAAAAAATGGAGCCTTGACACCCTGCCCTTCCTGCCGGATCAATTCAAATATGAGATCATTCCCGCAGTGGCAAAACAGTTCCAGACTGTCAGCCGGCTGCTCGCCAGGGAGGACGTCGGGACCATTTATGTATGCACCGACTCCGGGCGGGAGGGAGAGTACATTTACCGTCTTACCGAGATGATGTCCGATCCCTGCGTCGCGAAAAAGGACAGACGGCGTGTCTGGATCGATTCCTTCACTGACGAGGAGATCGCGCGCGGCATCCGGGAGGCAAAGCCGCTCTCAGCGTACGATTCGCTGAGCGACTCCGCCTATCTCAGGGCCAAGGAAGACTACCTTATGGGAATTAACTTTTCCCGCGTCCTGACGCTCAAGTATGGCAATACGATCACGAATTACCTCGGCGGAAAATGGCAGGCCGTCGCAGTCGGCCGTGTCATGACCTGTGTTCTCGGGATGGTCGTCCGCAGAGAGCGGGAGATCCGGGAGTTCGTGAAAACGCCATTCTACAGGATCATCGGCGTTTTCGGAGGCATCGAGGCGGAGTGGAAGGCGGATCCGAAAAGCCCGCTCCTCCCGAAGCTCTATAAGGACAATGGGTTCAGGAAGAAAGAGGATGCGGAGGAGTTCATCCGCATGCTGAAAGAGACAGATCCGTATGAGGGGCATGTCCTGAGTGTCAGCCGGAAGAAGGAGAAGAAAAATCCGCCCATGCTCTACAACCTTGCGGAGCTGCAGAATGACTGCTCCAAAATGTTCAGGATCTCTCCCGACCAGACGCTTCAGATCGCGCAGGAGCTTTACGAGAAGAAGCTCACGACCTACCCGAGAACAGATGCCCGTGTGCTCTCGTCCGCGGTGGCCAAGGAGATCTCGCGGAACCTGAACGGACTGGCAAAGCTTGGCACTGCCGGTCCCGGAGAAGCTCCGCAGATCGCAGACTTTGCGCAGGAAGTTCTCGCCGGGTCGGCATGGCAGTCGATCGGGAACAGCCGGTATACGAACGATAAGGCAATCACGGACCACTATGCGATCATTCCCACCGGTTCGGGACTGCAGAATCTTCGCAGTTTATCTCCTACAGCGGCTAAGGTTTATGATACAATAGCAAGAAGATTTCTCGCGATCTTTTATCCGCCTGCCGAGTATGATAAGACAGCCGTCACGATCGGGCTCGGAAAGGAGAATTTTTACGCGAATTCGAAAGTCCTGGTAAAAGAAGGATGGCTTCGTGTGAACGGGGGCGAGAAAAAAGAAGGCGAGGATACGGAGAACCGTCTCAAAAAGCTGAAGAAGGGAGAGATCCTCCCTGTCGATTCGCTGAGTATCCGCGAGGGGGAGACCTCTCCGCCGAAGCGCTATACATCCGGCTCCATGATCCTTGCGATGGAAAATGCCGGTCAGCTGATCGAGGACGAGAGCCTTCGGGAGATGATCAAAAGTTCCGGGATCGGGACTTCCGCGACGAGGGCGGAGATCCTCAAAAAGCTGATCAACATCCGCTATCTGAAGCTCAACAAAAAGACGCAGGTCATAACACCTGAGCTTCTGGGCGAGATGGTCTATGACACTGTGAACGCCTCGATTCGGCCTCTCCTGAATCCGGAGCTCACGGCGAGCTGGGAGAAAGGACTTACGGGCGTCGCAGAGGGGAACATTACGACGGATGAGTATATGGAGAAGCTTACGGGATTTATCGCGAGGCGGACTGAGGGAGTAAAGGGACTCAATAACCAGATCGCGCTCAGGGCAGCCTATGACGCGGCAGCGAAGTTCTACACAAAGCCGGCGGCCGGCACGGGAAGGCGAAGGAAGAATCAGACCGGTACTGATTAATTCACCGTCTCCGGTTCATACAGCAGCAATATCAGTAATATGGGAATAATTCCGAAAACCGGAATTAATTTTGAAGTTTTTTAGGAGGTTACACATGGCACAGACAGAACAGGTCAGGATCAAAGAGTTATTTACTTTGGATGAAACGATCGCAAAGCCCTATCTCGAGCAGTTCACCTATCCGTGGGAAGCTCTTGCAGGGATCCACGACTACATTCTTGAACTCGGACCGACTCTTCCGAAGGATCTGTATGACGAGGTGAAGGAGAATGTCTGGATCGCAAAATCTGCAAAAGTTTTCGATACAGCCTACATCGGAGCTCCCTGCATCATTGGCGAAAATACAGAAGTGCGCCAGAGCGCATTTATCCGCGGAGACGCACTCGTCGGCAATAAGTGCGTGATCGGTAATTCTGCCGAGCTCAAGAACGTTATCATCTCCAACAACTGCGAAGTGCCTCACTATAACTACTGCGGCGATTCGATCCTCGGCTTCCACGCACACATGGGCGCTGGCTCGATCACATCGAACGTGAAGGCTGACCGCAAAAATATCGTCGTCAAGGGAAGTAAGAACTATGAGACCGGACGCCGCAAGATCGGTGCGATGCTCGGGGACTGGGCTGAGATCGGCTGCAATGCGGTGCTGAATCCGGGCACGATCGTCGGAAAGAATTCTCAGATCTATCCGACGACCTGTGTGCGCGGCGTCATTCCGTCAGACACCATTGTGAAGGCAGACGGAGAGCAGATAGAAAAGAAGTAAGTGGACCGGATAAATGGCATATCCGAGATATTTCGGGAACCTCCCGCGCTTTCCGTTGTACAGGAGGAGCAGGAGGTAACCGACAAGGACCGCCGGCAACTCGTTGAACAGCGGGAAGATCCCGAAGAAGACCTGAGGCGTGCGCCACTCGTGAAGCAGATAGAAAATGAAGATCAGGAGCACGCCGAGCCAGCCGTAATCTGTGTTGAAGAATTCGGCTGCATAAATGAGAATTCCGGCGAGCGGGATCTGGATATACCATTTGTTCTTAAAATGCTCCCATTCCCATATGAGAAGCAGGCCGAGGAGCAGCGTGAAAAACACATTCTGATATTCCGGATAATAATATTTTCTGAATATCGCGAGGTCGAAGGGAACTTCTGACACGATTCCGAAAATGAGGAGTCTTACGGCATACTTCGCGCGGCTCCTTGTATGGAAGAAGCCCTCGACGATGAGAAAACAGAAAATGGGAAACGCGGTCCGTCCGACTCCCCGAAGGAATCTGTAAAAGAGGTAGAGCGTGTACATATCCGTCCCTTTTTTCAGGGGAAAGGAAGGGACAAGGATCGCGTTATAGATCACGGCCAATGCAAAGTGATCGATCAGCATCGTCACATAGGCAATGACTTTCAGGTGCAGCGTATTGAGTTTCTGATATTTTTCAGGGATATTATATCGAAAAGGCATAATTCGCTCCTGATTGATTTCAGTGGGAGAGGACCCTCGTACAGGGACCCTCATATCAACGGGCAGTCTTTAAGTCAGATAGAATAAAGGAGATACCATGGACAATCACATAACACTTTCACTGCTGGTAGATAATACGTCCGGCGTACTTTCCAGAATTGCCGGTCTTTTTGCGAGAAGAGCGTACAATATTGACAGCCTGACAGTCGGCGTGACGGCCAATCCGCTTATTTCCAGAATGACCATCGTGAGCCGTGGGGATGAGCATGTACTCAAACAGATCACGGCCCAGCTCATGAAGCAGGAAGATGTCAGGGACGTCAAGGTCCTTATGCCGGATAATTCGGTCAACAGGGAGCTGATCCTCGTGAAGGTCTCGGCGGACGCGAAGAACAGGACGGACATTCTGTCGATCGCGAACATTTTCAGGGCCAATATCATTGATGTGCAGAAGGACTCCCTGATCATTGAGCTGACAGGCTCTCAGCCGAAGCTGAAAGCCATGCTCGATATGCTTGACGGCTACCAGATTGCAGAGCTTGCGCGGACCGGGATCACAGGACTGTCGCGCGGACTCGGCGACGTCAGATATCTGTGAGTGACCGGCCGATGCGATCAGATATCTGTGGGCGGCCGGTCGGTTGAGCCGGTACATGCCCGCGCATATCTGACATCTGTGGGATGAGCCGGCACACAGTCTATGATATCAGAAAGGTGCAGGGAAGTCTTCCGGAAAGTCTTCGCCGAAGATGTCTTCATCATCCTGCTCCTGTTCGCCGGTGTCCGGATCTTCGGGTAAGTCTTCACCAAATACGTCTGTATCTTCCTGCGTCCGGTCATCGGAGAAATTCTCGTCGGTTACAGCTGCGTCATCCGCAGCCTTTCCATCGGCTTCAAAGGAACCCTCTGACTTGAAGGTCTTCATGAGCTCTTCCGGAACGGCCGGGATCCCGTTCACGAGGACAGCGCCGTCCACCGGAATCAGGATATAGGAGACGCCGTCGATCAGCCGGGTCTTTATGAAGCGGGACTTCTCCGCGGGAACCTTGATCGTTGCGGAATCCGTCACGACGACGATGGCATTTTCGCGGATGGCCGCGATATCGAGCGGGATCGTCCCTATGATGTCGTCGAACGACTCGTCAAAGTGTTCGGTCTCGATCCCGCAGCGCTCCGCAAGCTTTTTCACATCATTTTTTTCGAGAACAGAGATGTCTTCGGCATCCAGATGCGCAAGATCCTCCTGGAGGACTGCGGCAGATTCCACACTGACATTGAGGGAATCCATCAGGGTGTTGAAGGCTTCTTTTTGCATTTTGGCGGTATATGGCAGCTCAGCGTTGAAAAATTCCGCAAAAAGCTCGCCGCTGATCTCCTTCTTTGACCGGTAGAGAACCTCAGAGAGGTCCCCGATCCTGTCGTTGAAGGACGGGTAGAGGAATCCTTCGACCGGCGCGCCGATCGTCCAGCGGCGGGAGAGCTCGGAGACACCTTCCGCATCATCGAAGCCGAGCGCCGGGCTCGAGAGCTTTGCGGGACAGATCGCAAACAGGATGCTCTGGAAGACGACTTCCCCGTCCTCGAGCTTTCGCCTGTCGGAGGACATGCCGGGAACGTCATAGGTGATCCTTGCGCAGACGGCAAGGTAGGGATCCGTGTGCGTGTAGGAGGAGATCACATGACCGGCGAACTCCTGAAGGATCTCCTCATCCGCTTCGTCCATCGTCCTGAGCGAGAAGAGCTTCTCCGATTGGGAGTCCAGCGGGACGGAGAAGAGCTCCTTTCCCTGTGTGCCGGACAGGCTCTTCTTCAGGATATCTTTGAAGCGGAAGGATTCGTCCTCGTCGAAGGAGAGGAATTTCCGGAAGGACTGCCAGGCGAGTTCATTTTCCGGAGTGACATAGAAAGAATAGATCCAGTCGACCGGCGGATCGTTCTTTCTGATTACTTTTCTGATTTCTGCAAGATTGCTCTTATCCATATTTTACCTCTGATAATAGAAAAATCTGTGGGATTTCACTTTGCGCGCACAGCGCATAAATGAATCCACAAGTATTGCGTGATGAAGAATAAAAAAGACCGGCGACACATTCGTCACCGACCAGTCGGGGCAGCGGGATTTGAATTTGCGACCCTCACGGTATACGGTTCTGCTCAATCAGACCGTCTAAGTCATCGAGACCGGTATTCAGTATACCATATCGTTTGACCTCATTCAATAAATCAGAAAGCCCGGATGGGAAAGCGCCGTTGCCTTTCCCGGACGTTTCCGCTGACAGCATATCCACGCAGTTGTTTTTTGTTTTATGTAGGATGTGCTGTTCCTATTGCTAAATAGTATGACACCGGTTGTATAACATTGCTCCATAAGTTACAATATTGGTATAAAAACTTAGTGTCATAATTAGCAGTATCGAAAGGATCAGAGATGATATTTGGATATGCCGGAGTGAGCACAAAGATGCAGGCACGAGATGGGAACAGCCTTGAAGGACAGATTCAGGCTTTGAAGGATGCCGGAGCGGAGGAGATTTATCAGGATACGTTTTCCGGGACGAAAGTGGACAGACCTGAATTTGAGAAACTTCAAATGAAGCTGAGAAAAGGTGATACACTGATTGTGACTAAATTGGACCGTCTTGCGAGGTCTGTCTCGCAGGCATCCGGATTACTTGCGGAGCTAATCGATCAGGGAGTGACTATTAATGTTTTAAACCTTGGAATCTTAAGCAGCGATTCAGTGAACATGCTCTTAAGAAAAGTTTTGCTGGCATTTGCCCAGTTTGAGCGCGATATGATTGTGCAGCGCACACAAGAGGGGAAAGCTGCTGCCAGGGCGACAGACCCCAACTTTAAAGAAGGTCGTCCCAGAAAATGGGATAATGAGCAGCTGGATCATGCACTGGATTTGCTTCAGGATCATTCTTACAATCAAGTCGTAAAGATGACAGGAATCAGCAAATCAACGCTTATAAGAGAAAAAAACAGGCGCAAATAGGCTGCGGCCAATAAGCTGTAAATACCCACTGTCCCAAAAATCGGACAGATTACTTGTTAAGACTGATCCTGCGCCGCTGGGAGGAAAGTGACGCTGAGAATCTATATCATTATGCGAAGGATCCAAATGTCGATCCAATCGCTGGATGGCCGCTGCATCAAAGTGTGGATGAGAGCCTGGGGCGATCCGGAATGTCTTTAACGGCCGGGAAGCGTATGTTATCTGCCTGAAATGATAATAGTCCTTTTTTGTGTGCAAAAAAGTTTATTGTCCACAACGTCCAAAAACGCACATTTTGCACGGATGCAACACAAAAAAATGACATATCGTATATGTAATAGGTAAGGTAATTACCACTAGCTGCTGTTTTAAAACAGACTTATTTTCCACAGGACAAAAGAAGGAGGCCTATATGCAAACGTTATTCTATAAGACCAATCGTCTGATTGAACCGAAGGACGTCCACGTGAGAGTAGACGAAAATTTCTATACGCACCATTGCCACCCACTGGAAGACTGGCAGAAATTGCTGGAGACAGCCAGAAGTGCTGAAAAAAATTGAGATCAAAAAGGTTCTCGGACAAGAACTGACAGAAGTAGAGCGACATGCGGAAAACCTGTATTATGGCCCCGAGAAGCCGGATCTTGAAATCGACCCTGATGGAGTTATTCGCGTGAATGAAGGTCGCCACCGTATGCAGGCGCTAAAAGAAGCCGGAGTGTCATTGACGATGGAGGTAATGGGATACATTGATCTCGTACCGGTTAGAGGCTTGGAGGATCTGTATCAGCAGAAGGGGTGGCTGTTCAAGAAGATATCCGACAAGCTGAAGCCGGAACACTCCTATATCATTGCCGAGACGACCCTGAACAATCTTCCGAGAATCTCTCGGGAAGCATACAGCGCAATAGAGATGCAGGATTATAGGACGGAGAAACATTGTGTTGTCATTTCGAGCCGCAGCATCAACGAACCGAAAGCGTTAAAGGCGGATATCGAAGAGTGGATGAAGCGGTCGATTCCGGTATTTTCAGCACGCGGACAAATCTACAAGGAAGGACTTGAAGGAACCGCGGAGACCGTTTCAAAGTCTGTGTAAACTAAAAAGTACAGACGTAAGACAAATGAAAGCTATACTTATCAATATAACTATAGCTTTCAGATACTATTGATTTCTTATAAATCATAAAGAAAAAAAGATCGGCGACACATTCGTTACCGGGCAGTCGGGGCATGGATAGTACTGAATCAGGAGGACATCTACGAGATAAATAATCTCAAAAATGATGAGCAGAATTGTCTCTATGCCCTGATCGAAAAGATGAGTATGCAGGATAATTGAGGTGCAGTATGACAGGTGGTGCGTATGAAAACAATATTTTTGAACGGTAGCCCCAGAAAGAACTGGAACACCGCACTGATGCTGAAGGAAGCGCAGAAGGGTGCAGAGTCAGTCGGCGCGGAAACCGAGTACATAGACCTCTTCGATTTGACCTACACGGGATGCCGCAGCTGCATGGCGTGTAAGAGAAAGGGTGGAGAGAGGTGTCATTGCTTCTGGAAAGATGATCTGTCACCGGTGATAGACCGTATCTTCGATGCGGATGCTCTGATCATTGGCTCTCCGATCTATCTGGGGGACATTACCAGTCAAGTACATGGATTGATTGAAAGACTGCATTTTTGTGCTTTGTCCTACGACAACTACTCCAACTACTTTACCGGCAGGGTCGACGTAGGAATCATCCTGACTCTGTTCACAGGTACTTATTGAGAATGATCCCTGACAGGGCTGCAATGGTCCTGCCCGAACTGTTGCAGACCTTTTTCGTTCCATGACAGGAATTTCCACATTGTGGGAGCAAAATTAAGGAGTAAGACGAGATGCAGCACGAATGTAAAATACGGTATTTTAGATTCGTGATTACGTAGGAACAGCAATATGTGGAAATGCCCGAAATGCGGTCGGAGTTTCAGCCGTGAAGGACAGGATCATTACTGCGGCAAGATCGAAACAGTAGATCAGTACATTGAGGAACAGGATGAAAAAATCAGACCGTATCTGAATGAGGTCCGCCAGATCATCCGCAGCGCTATTCCGGAAGCACAGGAGAAAATCTCGTGGAGTATGCCAACATACTGGAAGGGCCGGAACCTTATTCACTTCGCGGCGTCGAAAAAGCATCTGGGACTTTATCCGGGAGGAGAAGCAACCACGGTTTTTGCTGATAAACTGGCGAATTATGATGTGAGTAAGGGAACGATCCGGCTGCCCTATACCAAACCGCTGCCGAAAGATTTGATTGCAGAGATTGCAGTGTGGTGCTATGGGCAGTATGCAAAATGAAGCCCATAAAAACGCGCCAGCATAAGCCGACGCGTTCTTTTAGTATTCATTATTCCATCTCAAGAACCTTAGAAATGAATTCTTTTTCTGTATTTACAAATGTATATGGTTTATATTCTCCATATGTTTCAGTATCAGAGACGGTAAGAATTTGAATGCCTTTATCGAGTGTTCTCAATCCAAGATAAGTTACTAAGCCAGCAAGGGCTTTCCCGCCCTCAGTTTGAACGGCAAGGCATCCTTCTTCGGAAAACTTCTTGGCTATTAAATAACTAAAACTTCCCATAGCAAAAATGGGATTTGTCCCTTGAAAACTCAATAATACAGGCAGTCAGATAGGTTTCATGCCGCCAGGACTGTCCTGGCAAGTGATCTACGCAGATATTCAGGCAGACGCC
>OMVU01000063.1 GCA_900314565.1 uncultured Eubacteriales bacterium | reverse complement strand
CATTTATCATCCACGAGGCAATCCCTGAAAAGTAAAGCACCGGAAAGATCCGGTGCTAATGTTACATATTTTTAGGGACATTTTCAAAAATGGTTGACAATGAAATGGCTGTAAAGTAGTAAAGACTATGGCTGTAAAGAAGTAAAGATCTGTATAGCTATGTTGCCCGAAATACACGTGAAGTGGTCAGGTTTGACTATGAAACAGATGCGAAATCATCTGGCCGTGAAGAATTACAGGAGGTGCAGGATGAATATCCTGATTTTTGGAGGTACGACAGAAGGTCGGGAGCTGGCGGAACGGCTTGCCGGTGAGTTTTCGGCCACGGAGATTCCGCGAGAGGGCCGAATCACAGTCAGCGTAGCGACAGAGCTCGGGGCGGAGGAACTGCAGAAGATCGACGGCATCGATATTCTTGTCGGACGGATGGATATTTCTGCTATGAAGAGTGCTCTGTGCGGGTACGACCTCTGTATAGATGCGACGCATCCCTATGCTGTTGAAGCTACAAAGAATATTAGAAAGGCCTGTGAAGAGGCCAGTGTGCCGTATTGGAGACTTCTGCGGGAGAAAGGAGCGGTAGCAGTTGGTCATGGGCTTATACATGCCGACACCAGAACTGTCACTGGGCTTGCGTATGCCGGGACAGAAATTGCACCCGGGCATATGTATGTCGGCACCGGAACTGATACGGGAATCACCTGTGTGGAATCGGCAGCAGAGGCGGCTGCATTTCTTGCTTCCCGGGAGGGGCGGATCCTGCTTACGACCGGAGCCAAGGAAGTGGGGGCATTTTCCGGGATTGCCAGAGAGCGGCTGTATGTGAGAATCCTTCCGATGACAGAAAGCCTTATGGCCTGTGAGCGGGCAGGAATACCGCACCGGAATGTGATAGCCATGTACGGCCCGTTCTCTCAGGAGATGAACGAGGCGATTTTCAGGCAGTTTCAGATCGCGTGGCTCGTGACCAAGGACGCTGGTACGGCGGGGGGCTTTCAGGAGAAGGTCGCGGCGGCGCGGGCCCTTGGAGTGCGGACCGTGGTGATCCGCAGGCCGGTGGAGAGCGGGGCTTCCCTGGAGGAGATTTTGCGGGAGGTGAGGAGTCTGACAAGACTCAGACATGAAGATCCGGCAGTATGTACATGAATCTGATTTATCAGACTATAGTGAAGCAGCTTGACTATTATCAATGCGTACGCTATAATGTACGTATAGAAGGGAGGATGTCAAATGACTACTACTACCATTACAAATTTTAGAAAAAATGTTTATGCAATGGTCGAAAATACTGTTCGTTTTAATGAACCCATAAACATTACTACCAAAGATGGAAATGCCATGCTGATTAGCGAAGAGGAATATCTTGGGTTAATTGAAACTCTCCATCTGGCTTCCGTCCCCGGAATGAAAGAAAAATTAATTGATGGATTGAATACCCCGCTCTCAGACACTGTCCCTGAAGAGGAGGTGGAGTGGTAATTGTATAAGATTGTTTATACAAGAACAGCGGTAAAGGATATTCCGAAATTGAAAGCTGCTCATCTGGATAATAAAGCGAAGGCCCTGATTGAAGTCATTCGTGTGAATCCATATCAGTCTCCGCCTTCGTATGAAAAGCTGGTAGGAGATATGCAAGGACTGTATTCCCGCAGAATTAACGTCCAGCACCGCTTAGTGTATGAAGTACTGGAGGAGATGAATACTATAAAAATCGTCAGTCTTTGGACTCACTATGAGAGATGAAAAGAGAGCATCCCACACGTAAAAATGTGCGGGATGCTCTTTTCTCAGTGCCGGAATATGGCCTCTTGGTCCATGGCGCTTGCAGCTGTGCGCAAATTTGGTTTTGCCGTATCACGGAAAGATGCTATAGTAGTCAGAGAGAATTTTGTGCATGCCGGGTCGTGAGCATGGAGGATATGAGAGAAGATGGATATTTTTATAATTGGAGCAGGTGGAGGAAATGCCTCGACTTACACACAGGAAGCACTTTCCGCTCTGCAGGAAGCACAGGTAATTCTCGGTGCAGAACGCCTTCTTGCCGGGGTGCCGGCGATGAATTCCGACGCAAAGCTTTGGGAAGCTGCCCGGCCTTCAGAAGTGTGTGATGTGCTGGCTCGGCTGAAAAGTGAAAACTCTGGCGTCCGTGTGGTGATTTTGCAGAGCGGCGACACCGGATTTCACTCAGGATGCAGATTTCTTGTCAGAAAAATGAAAGATCTCTTCGGCCCCCTGTCTGATGAAGTGCGCAATCTGCGTATCCTTCCGGGAATCTCATCGGTCCAGATGCTTGCCGCGAGACTGCAGGAACCGTGGCAGGACTGGCTGCTTGTGTCGGGACACGGGGTATCGTGTGATGTCCTGCAGTATCTGATGCAAGGAAAGAAAATATTTATGCTGACCGGAGGTGCCCTCACACCGGATGTGATCTGCAGTCAGCTGGTGCAGGCCGGTCTGGGAGACCTCGGAGTATATGTGGCGTCCGACCTGTCCTGCGGAGACGGGATATACGTTGAAAAATGCGCAGCTCAGAGGACTGCAGCGGAGACTCTGGAAACATGCGGGGGTGGAGCAGACAGCACGGATATTGCCGGTGAAGCTATCTGCCGGGGCACAGCCTCCGACTTCGCACACAGGAAATTTCCAATCATGTCAGTCATGCTGATTGATGCGGCACCGGTTTGGCGCGGTTATGCCGCAGGCATTCCGGATGCGGAATTTATCCGCGGTAAGGTACCCATGACGAAGCAGGAAGTGCGCAGTGTGATCCTCGCGAAGCTTGCCCCCTGCCCGGACGATGTGGTTTGGGATGTCGGAGCGGGGACCGGGAGCGTAAGTATTGAGCTTGCTCATTATGCCAGACAGGTATGGGCATTTGAGAAGAACAGGGATGCCGTAGAACTCATTTGTGCCAATCGCCGGAAGCTTTGCGCGTGGAATCTGCGGGTCGTCCAGGGAGCCGCACCGGAGGTGTTTTGCGAAAATGCTCCGGGAACGCACGGGAATCCAGAGGATACCTGGAAAGGACAGCCGAGTCAGTGTGCTTTCCCCGCACCCGATAAGGTCTTTATCGGTGGCAGCAGCGGGAATCTTTCCGGGATCGTACGATATATTGCGGGGATGAGTGCAGGGGTTCGGATCTGTGTATCCGCGGTCCTTCTGGAGACGCTTCATGAGACGATGGATGTATTCGACGAACTCGGCTTTGAGACCGATGTGGTGCAGGTCGCGGTGACCCGCTCGGAGAGGGTTGCCGGAAAGCACATGATGAAGGCCGGTAATCCGGTCTGGATCATAACAGGAAGCATGCCGCCGGGAAATCAGTAAAGTGCGAAGAAGCATGTCACCGGGAAATCAGTAAGAAAACGAAGAAGCATGTCACCGGGAAATCAGTAAGAAAACGAAGAAGCATGATACCGGGAAATCAGTAAGATGCGATTAATCAGAACACCGGGGAATTAATAAAATGCGAAGAATCATGTTATCCGCAATGATGAGCGGAAGCGGAAAAACGGTCATGACGACTGCGATCCTTCTTGCCCTCAGGCGGCGCGGTCAGAATTTAATCAGCTTCAAATGCGGACCGGATTATATCGATCCCATGTACCACACCCGTGTGCTCGGGATCCCGTGCAGGAATCTGGATCTTTTCTTCATGGGAAAGAGAGCGGTGGCAGAGGAGCTGTCAGCGAACGGGCCCTATGACCTTGCGGTGATCGAAGGGGCCATGGGGTTCTATGACGGTATCGGCGGCACAACGCGTGCCAGTGCGTATGAAATTGCTTCACAGACGAATACGCCCGTGCTCCTGGTCGTCCGCTCGAAGGGCCAGAGCGCCACGCTGGCGGCCCAGCTTTGCGGCATGCTGAAGTTCCGGGAGAATCCCTGCCTTGCCGGTGTCATATTTACAGAATGTACGGAACGGCTCTACGCCCATCTGAAGCCGATCGTGGAGCGGGAGACCGGTCTTTCTGTATTCGGATATCTTCCGAGGATGGAAGAGGCTGTAATCGACAGCCGTCATCTGGGACTCGTGACGGCGGAGGAAATTGAGGATTTTGGCGGCCGCTTTTCAAAGGTTGCCGACCAGCTTGAAAAGACAGCGGACCTTGACGGGATCCTGCGGATGGCGGAGCAGTTCCAGACTGCGCCCGCAGGAGGAGCTGTCACAGACGTTATGCTGACAGCCGCCGATCCTGTCCGCATCGCCATCGCCCGCGACGAGGCCTTCTGCTTTTATTATGAGAGCAGTTTTGAAGCACTCCGCCGTGCAGGGGCGGAGCTTGTGTGGTTCAGTCCTGTGAGGGGGGAGCATTTTCCGGAAAACGTTCACGGCCTCTACCTCGGAGGCGGCTATCCGGAGCGCTATGCGGCTGCCCTCTCGGAAAATGAAAACATCCTTGCCGCGATTCGCTCCGCCCGTTCCGACGGGATGCCGATCGTGGCGGAGTGTGGGGGCTTTTTGTATCTGCTTGAGAAGCTGGAAGGTGAGGACGGAAATGTCTATCCGATGGCAGGTGTGCTGCCGGGGAACGGCTTTCGGACCAAAGGGCTTCGCCGTTTCGGTTATACTGTGCTTCAGGCGGACACGGACAGTCTGCTTTTTCGGGCCGGAGAAAACGTGCCGGCACATTCCTTCCATCACTGGGATGCATCGGATCCCGGTTCAGGATTTCTAGTGAGAAAAGCCGCGGATCTGATCCAATCGGGGGAATCTTTCGACTATGGAAAGTCCGGGAGCGCAGTGACCGGGAATGCCTGGGAAGTGTCTGAGGAAGAGCCTTTCGACGGTGGAAAGTCCGGGAGCGCAGTGACCGGGAGTGCCCGGGAAGTGTCTGAGGAAGAGCCTTACGACAGTGGAAAGTTCGGACATACTGCTTCCGGGAGCGCAGGGAATCAGACCGGGGAGGAGACGTCTCCTTCCTCGGGATGGCGCGAATGCTTTGCGGATGAGAATCTTTATGCGGGATTTCCCCACCTCGCGCTGGGCGGAGAGCTGCCGCTGGCAGAGAGATTTGTGGTGCGCTGCCGTACGTATAGAGACAGGATGGTAAGATGACGGTAAGGATTGCCTGACAATTACGTTCGGGCGGAGAATTGGAGCGGAACAGTTCTGAAATTGTTTTTGAGCCGGTTTTCATAATATACAGGAGAAAAAGACAGGATGCTGTGCCTCGTCATCGGCGGTTCCGCCAGCGGAAAAAGTGAATATGCGGAAAGACATGTGTGCGCACTTCCCGGAAGGCGGATCTACGCGGCGACAATGCAGCCCTTCGGAGAGGAAGGACGTCAGCGGATCGCCCGGCACCGGAAGCTTCGGGAAGGAAAAGGCTTTGTCACGATCGAAGTGCCGGCAGACCTCGGCGGCCTGATTGAGAAGCTCCGGGGGGAGAGGGGTGCCGGAAAGCCCGGCAGCCCGGGTTGGATTCTTTCAGACAATGAGCAGGATAGGGATCATTGGGGTGGTTACAACATTCTTCTGGAAGATCTTCCCAATCTCGCAGCAAATGAACTCTTTGCCGGAGGAGAGCTTTGCGGGACAGCCGCGGAGAGAGCAGAAAAGTCGGACATGCTTTTTTCC
The DNA here is from genome assembly GCA_900314565.1 of uncultured Eubacteriales bacterium. Classification (GTDB taxonomy): domain Bacteria; phylum Bacillota; class Clostridia; order Lachnospirales; family Lachnospiraceae; genus Chordicoccus. The sequence continues at coordinate 9,536 of OMVU01000063.1, read as the reverse complement.
AAAATGATCCGGGCGGTCGAGGATCTTGCCCGTATTTCCGAGAATCTGACGATCGTCACAGGAGATATTTTTTCGGATGGCGTGCGGTATGATTCGGATACGGAAGAATACAGACGCCTGCTTGGGAAAATGAACTGCCGGATCGCAGAGATGGCGGATCATGTGGTCCGGGTGACCGCCGGATGTCCCGTCAGGATCGATGAGGAATCAGGGATGAATATCCCGGCCGGGATCGACAAGGGACCGGGGCTGAATATCCCGGCAGGAGGCGCAGAAATGGAGATGACTCCGGCGGATCCTGAAAGCGAGCCGGAAAAATTTGGTCGGAAGCGGGTGCTTTCAGAGGGGAAATCAGGTATGGTTTTTGTCACAGGGCCGCTGGCTTCGGGGAAGAGCGCCTGGGTGCGGGAGAAGCTTGGAATACGCGATGAAAATATAATAAGGTCTTCTGATATTTTTCAGGCGCCGGAGGAGAATGCCCGGCAATCACAGAATTTGAACCCCCGGACTCCTGAGAAGATCTGTGTTACCGACGTTCAGGACCTCGTCGGAAAGGATATCATGTCAGAGGAAGAACTCACGGAACTCGCGGACCGGCTTGCGGGATTCCGCGCGGTCGTCGCCACGGAAGTCGGATGCGGGGTCATTCCCATTGACCGCGGGGAGCGCATCCGGCGGGAAAATGCCGGCCGGCTGGCCTGCCTTCTCTCAGAACGGGCGGATCGGGTGGTGCTTGTGCAGTGCGGCATCGGGATTCCTGTGAAGCAGAGGAAGCAGTGAAGATGAAACTCGTACTTACAGTTTTTTTAGCGGTCGTACTTGACCTTCTGTTCGGCGATCCGCCGGGGCTCATGCACCCGGTCGTTCTTATGGGAAAATGTATATCGCGAATGGACCGCTCGCTCCGGACGCATTTTCCGGAGGATCCGGACGGTGAATTCCGTGCCGGACGGCTCATGGCGCTTGCCATGGTGGTCGGGACGTTTGTCCTCACCGGCGGGATCCTGTGGATCGCAGGGCTCATTTCTCCGGTGATTGCATTTTTATTAAACACGTTCTGGTGCTATCAGGCGATCGCGATCCGGGATATGCTCCGGGAGAGCGAAAATGTCAGGAACATGCTTCAGCACGGCGGCCTGGAGCCGGGACGGCGCGCGGTCGCCCGGATCGTGGGGCGCGACACGGAGCGTCTCGACGAGGCGGGCGTGATCAGGGCAGCGGTCGAGACCGTCGCGGAAAATTTCTCGGACGGCGTCGTCGCCCCGCTCTTTTATATGGTGATCGGGGGCGCGCCGCTTGCGCTGACTTATAAGGCCATCAATACGATGGATTCTATGGTCGGCTATAAGAATGAAAGGTACCTGCATTTCGGACATTTTGCGGCGAAGCTCGACGATGCGGCGAATTTCTTGCCGTCGAGGATGGCTGCATTTTTCCTGATGGCGGGTGCGTTTATCCGGCAGGGAAAAACCTCGGCCTCGGAGGCCATGAGGATCTGGCGGCGGGACCGGTTCAACCATTCGAGCCCGAATTCAGCGCAGACGGAAGCCGTGATGGCCGGGGCGCTGGGGGTGCAGCTTGCCGGCCCGGCATGGTATTTCGGGGAGAAGTATGAGAAACCGACGATCGGGGATGATCTGAGACCGATCAGGATCAGTGATATTGATGAGGCGAACAGGATGTTTTTCTATGCGAGCCTTGTTGCGGCAGCTGTACTGTGTCTCATAAGACTCGTGATTGTACTCTGAACCGATGCGGGCAGGTCCTGTTCTTCGCGATCGCCTGATAAGATGTTCAAGGTGAAAGGACACAACAAGACCGGCTTTTCAGAAAGGCAGATAAGACATGACAGACGATCACAGACCCTCAGCCCATGGCGGAGACTGGTATTCTTTTCAGGAGAAGAGGGGCTTCCTGCCGCTCGATTTTTCGGCAAATGTAAGTCCGCTCGGACTCCCGGAATCCGCCCGGGCCGCTGCCGGCAGGGCGCTTTATGAATCCGCGCGCTACCCGGATCCCGACTGCCGCGCACTCAGGAAGGCGATTGCGCAGGAATACGGAGTGCCCGCGGAATGGATCTTCTGCGGGAACGGGGCTGCGGATATTATTTATCGAGCTGCATATGCCGCCCGCCCACGGCGGGCTCTTTTATTGGCCCCCTGTTTTGAGGAGTACGAGAGGGCGCTTCGGAGTGCCGGGGCGGAGGTGGACTTTTACTTTCCGGATGCTGACAGATTTACGATAAGAGACGCTTCCCGCTTTCTGGAACTTGTTCATCCGGATACGGATATGATCATACTCGGTGAGCCGAACAATCCGACCGGTTTATGCACGGACCGGGAGGTTCTTGCACAGATCGCGGATTTTTGTGAGTCCCGCGGGGTCCGGCTCGTGCTCGACGAGTGCTTTATGGATTTTGTAGAGGATTCGGAAGGGCGGAGCTGGATTCACAGATGGAGCTCTTTGTCGGAGGAAATCCACTATCGAAATGTCTGCGTCCTCCGTGCCTTCACGAAGTTTTACGGGATGGCCGGTCTGCGCCTCGGGTGGTGCGTGATCCCGGACCTCGATTTTTTGAGAAAGGTACAGCTTGCCGGTCCGCCGTGGGCTGTGTCCTGCGCGGCACAGGCTGCCGGGATCGCGGCGCTCAAAGAGCACGGGTACAGGGAAGAACTGCGCGCACTGGTCGCCAGAGAGCGACCTCGCCTTGCGGAAGGTCTCGAGCGGCTCGGCTTTTTTGTGCTGCCCGGGGAGGCGAATTTCCTGGCATTCTATGTGCCGGCAGGATTGTACCCGGGAAATACAGACTTGACGAAAAAAAGAGCAGCAGATTCCATGCGGAAGAAGCAGATAAATCTTGACGAGCTGCTCCGCTCTTACGGCATCATGATCCGCGACCTGCGGTCATTTCGCGGTCTCGGGTCGGGATGGTACCGCACTGCGGTCCGGACGAAGGAGGAGAATGAAAGGCTCCTGAATGCGCTCTCGGAGATTTTTGAGGTGAATCTCTGACACGGAATCATCTTCAGATGGAGGAAAAAATGGCACGCAACATTATGATCCAGGGTACCATGTCCGGTGCCGGCAAAAGTCTTCTTGTGACGGCGCTGTGCCGGATCTTTCGGGAAGACGGGTATCGGGCTGCCCCCTTCAAGAGCCAGAACATGGCGCTGAACAGTTATATCACGGCGGACGGCCTCGAGATGGGACGGGCTCAGGCCGCGCAGGCCGAGGCAGCCGGTCTTCTGCCGGACGTGCGCATGAACCCGATCCTGCTCAAGCCGACGAGCGACGTCGGGAGTCAGGTCATCGTGAACGGAAGGGTGCGCGGGCAGTATCGGGCTGCGGACTATTTTAAAATGAAAAAATCTCTCGTCCCCGATATCCTTTCCTCCTATCATTCTCTGGCTGCGGAAAATGACATCCTCGTCATCGAGGGAGCAGGCAGCCCCGCGGAGATCAATCTGAAGGTGGATGATATCGTCAACATGGGACTTGCGAAGATGGTGGATTCGCCGGTCATTCTGGTCGGAGATATCGATCCGGGCGGAGTGTTCGCCCAGCTCTACGGTACGATCGCGCTCCTTTCTCCGGAGGAGCGGGAGAGGATCCGCGGAACGGTCATCAATAAGTTCCGGGGAGATCACGGAATCCTGCGGCCCGGCCTTCAGATGCTGGAAGACCTGACGGGTGTTCCGGTCCTCGGAGTCATCCCCTATACGGATGCGGATATTGACGATGAGGACAGTCTTTCGGGCCGGCTCGGTAGGAGGGCGCATGAGAAACTAATCGACATTGCCGTAATTCGGCTTCCAAGAATCTCGAATTTCACGGATTTTGCCCCGCTCGAGGAACACCCGCTTCTTGGCGTGCGGTATGTTTCCTCCCGCGCTGAGCTCGGGCGGCCGGACATGATCATTCTGCCGGGAACGAAAAATACGATGGGGGATCTTAAGTGGCTCCGGGAATCCGGGCTCGAAGGGCAGATCCTGCGGCTGGCTTCTTCGGACACGCCGGTGCTCGGGGTGTGCGGAGGCTTTCAGATGCTTGGAAAAGTCATTTCCGATACGGATGGCGTGGAGGAAGGCGGGGAGATTGCCGGGATGGGGCTTTTGCCGGTGAGGACTTCATTTTCCGGAGAGAAAATGCGGACCCGCGTCAGAGCCCGGGCGATCGCCGGACCCTTTGCCGGAGCTGCCCTCTCCGCGTATGAGATTCACATGGGAAGGACGGTCGCCGAGGAGGGGACGGAGCCTTTCGCGATGACGGAGTCTGAAGAGCTGAATCCGGAAGTGACGGGGTCGGAAGGGATGAAGCCGATGAAGAAAGACCCGGAAAATCCGGATCTGGTGGAGCTGGAGTCGCAGGGAGTAAAGCCGGAAGGAGGATCGGAAGAGACTGCGGGCACAGACGATTTTTCGTCAGGAGACCGGGAGAAGGGAGTACCGGGACACATGGACGGCGCACGCTCCGGCAATGTTTTCGGAACATATCTGCACGGACTGTTCGACAGCGGTGAGCTGACGGAGAAGCTTGCGGAATATCTGTGCAGCCGAAGAGGGATCGATGCCTCAACGTATACACCGGAGAGCCGGACAGCCTACCGGGAGCGGCAGTATGAAAAGCTTGCGAACTGTGTGCGTGAGAATATTGATCTGGAGGCGCTGTACAGGATCATTTTTGAAGAACGATAATAGGCGGAAGAGAAATTGTGAATCTCAGTACGGAAACAGCAGAGAGCTGCAATTTTCTGCGCGGAGAGGATTTGATTTCTGGCTCAGAATATCCACGTAATTTTCATGAAGTACAGGCTTCGCAGAGGACTGCGAAGAAACAGGGAGGAAAGGAATGCTTCACGTCTACTTTGGAGAGGGAAAGGGAAAAACGACCGCCGCAGCCGGACTCGCGGTCCGGGCACTCGGACACGGACAGAAGGTCCTCTTTTTTCAGTTTCTTAAGAGCGGGACGAGCGGAGAACTCTCTGTGCTTCGACAGGCCAGGGCAGAAGTCTTCTCCGGAAAAGCCGGCACGAAGTTTGTGTCGCAGATGACGGCGGAGGAGAAACAGGAGACCACGCGTATACATAACGGCTTCCTCGCCAATGCGAAAGAAACGGAATGGGATCTTCTGGTCCTCGACGAAGCCTGTGCGGCTGTCAGGGCAGGCGTGATCGACGAGGAGATGCTTCGGGGGATTGTTCTCGAAAACCGCGAACGGAAGGAGATCGTGATCACAGGCAGAAATCCGCGGCAATGGATGCTTGAAGCTGCGGACTATATCACGGAAATGAAGTGCGTCCGCCACCCCTACACACTTGGAATTACGGCGCGTGAGGGCGTGGAATTCTGATGCCGGAGTCCGGGCGCGTGAGGGCGTGGAATTCTGAAGGCGGTATGCAGGCCGGGTATCCTGTGATGGTCGGGGGGTGAGACTATCATATGAGAATATGAGAAGAAGTGCGGCCGCTTCCGCCTTCGGAGCGACTTTCCCGAACAGGCTTCATTCACGGGAAAATACTTGCATTTCAGCCTGTCTTAACTATACAATAGGGGATGTGCAAAATTTGGCCAGCGCACATCAGGAACGCCTCGGCGTTCCTGCCACGCCACGCAAAGTGCGAAGCACCTTCCAGATTGCGGCTGCGATTCACTGGAAGACTGGCCTGCACACCGGAAAAATTTTCAAAAAGGGGAAACAAAATGGAAAGAGAAAGCTTTAAATCACGGCTGGGCTTCCTGCTCGTCTCCGCGGGCTGTGCCATCGGTATCGGAAATGTCTGGAAATTCCCATTTATAACAGGGCAGAACGGAGGAGGCGTATTCGTCTTCTTCTATCTTCTATTCCTCGTCATTATGGGAGCTCCGGTCCTTGCGATGGAGCTGTCCGTCGGCCGCGCAAGCCGCAAGAGCGTGATCCAGGGATATAAGGCGCTCGAACCGAAGGGCAGCAAGTGGCATGTTCACGGCTGGTTCTGCATTGCCGGATGTTATCTGCTGATGATGTACTATACAACAGTCTCCGGCTGGATGCTGGATTATTTCGTGAAGTTCCTGACCGGAAAGTTCGATACCGTTAAAGCGGACGTTGTCCCGAATGTCTTTACGGACATGCTCGGCAACACCGGTGAAATGGCGCTCTTTATGATCGTCACGGTCGCCGCCGGAATTCTCGTCTGCAGTATCGGTATCCAGAACGGTGTCGAGAGAATTTCCAAGGTCATGATGCTTTGTCTGCTCGCTCTTATTGTGATCCTCGCAGTGCACAGTCTTCTGCTCCCGGGCGCAAAGGAGGGCGTAAAATTCTATCTTCTTCCGGATTTTAAGCGGGCAATGGATAATGGCATCGGTGCTGCGATCACCGCGGCGATGAATCAGTCATTCTTTACTTTGTCGATCGGTATTTCCTCTATGGAGATCTTCGGAAGCTACCTGTCAAAGGATTATTCGATCGGCGGCGAATCACTGAGGATCTGCGTGCTGGATACATTTGTCGCAATTATGTCCGGTCTGATCATTTTCCCGGCATGTTTCAGCTACGGGATCGAGACGACGGCCGGCCCGTCCCTGATCTTTATCACGCTGCCGCAGGTGTTTATCCACATGGCGGGAGGAAGGATCTGGGGAACGCTGTTCTTCCTGTTCATGACGTTCGCAAGCCTTTCGACGGTCATCGCCGTCTTCGAGAATCTTATTGCAGCCTGCATTGACAACTTCGGATGGTCGCGCGGGAAATCTTCGATCATTAATCTGGTCATCCTGCTTATCGGAAGTCTTCCGTGCGTGTTCGGCTACAATATCTGGAGCGGCATTCATCTGATCGGCGGCCGCGATATTCTCGACACCGAGGATTTCATCGTCAGCAATCTGCTTCTGCCGATCGGCTCGCTCATCTTCGCCCTTTTCTGCACGGTGAAGTACGGCTGGGGCTTTGATAACTTTATTAAGGAAGCGAATACCGGCAAGGGAGCAAAGATTCCGCGCGGACTCAAGTATTACTTTATGATCGTTCTTCCGATCCTGATCCTGGTGATTCTGGTACAGGGCCTGATTGCCTGACGGCAGCTGATCTTATATCTGAGCTTCTGATCTTTTCAGAGGCGACAGTTTTCAAAAGAAAACCGCAGTATACGGATGACATTTTGATGAAGCCATCCGTATGCTGCGGTTTTTTGATTTAGTACGGCAGTCTCTGTCTGTATCGGCAGATTGTATACGTGTGCAGTGGAAAGCGTTCGTTATCGCACACGGCGCGGAAAGAACGCTGAGGTCGTTCTTGAAGACTATTCGCTCATTCATCGCCCTTGCGGAGAGCTTTTGTCCCGTACTTTTTCTGTACTTTGGACAGCATTTCGTCGAGCTTTCGCTGCTTTTCCTCTCTCTTTCGAAGTTCTTCGTCGGTCTTTTCTTTCGCCCGTAATTCTTCCTGTCTGCGTTTTTCTTCTGTCTGCCGTTCTTTCTGTCTGCGTTCTTCTTCTGCCTGTCGCTCTTTTTCCCTGTGCTCTTCTTCAGCCTGCCTTTCTTTCTCTCTGCGTTCTTCTACACGTCTTTCCTCTTCCCTGCGCGCATCCTCTGTCCGCAGATTTTCTGCCCATGTAAAGAGATCAAGCTGAGTATACGGACTGTCATCGATTCCGGAACATCCTACGCCGATCAGTCGGAGCACCTGTCCTGCGGCAAAGAGTCCGTCCGGACCGGTGAGAAGCGAGGACAGGAGCTTCTCTGCACTCTTTGTGATCACGGCAGGGTCATTTGTTGAAGCGGGCAGCCGGGTCTGGCGCGTGTGACGCTGAAATTCCCCGGTCTTGACGATGCAGTAAACGGTATTGGCCCGGACATTGTCTTTCAGGAGGCGCGAGGCCACTTTCTCCGCGAGCCGGTGTAAAATCGGAAGAGCGATTGCTTCGTAGTTCGCAGAACTGATATCCTCGCCGGTCGTGGTCTCGTTGGAGTAGCTTTTTGCCTGCTCCCGGACACTGGTGACCGGTGACTCGGAAATCCCATTGGCATTGTTGTGAAGATATTCGGCTGCTTTGCTGCCAAGGATGCTTTTGAGGAGGGAGAGGTCTGTCTGCGCCAGATCACCGATTGTTTTGATGCCCATTGTCCTGAGCTTTTCTGCGGTTTTCCTGCCGCAGCCGAAGAGGTCGCCGACCGGCAGCGGCCAGAGCTTTTCCCCGATTTCCTCCGGATAGAGCGTGTGGATCTTATCGGGCTTTGTGAAGTCACTGGCGCATTTTGCGAGGATCTTGTTCGTGGAAATGCCGACGTTGACTGTGAAGCCTAAGGTATCTCGAATTTCATTTTTTATATGTTCCGCGGCACAGTACGGATATGGCTCACCGGCCTCGATCTGGGCCCTGAAATATTTCGCGGAATCGGTCATGTCGAGAAAAGCCTCATCAATTGAAACTTTTTCGACCTCTGCGGCATATTTTCTTAAGATCTCGATAAATTGATGCGAGTATTCGCGGTACGTCTTAAAGTCCGAGGAGACCAGGACGAGATGAGGACATTTTTTGAGAGCGGATACGACGGGCTCACCGGTGGTCACTCCGTACTTCTTTGCGGGGATGGACTTGGCCGTGATCACGCCGTGGCGGGTCCGGACGTCGCCGCCGACGGCCGACGGAATGAGACGCAGGTCGACCGCGGATGGATCTTCCCGGAGGCGCTTGACGGCGGACCAGGAAAGGAAGGCTGAGTTGACGTCGATGTGAAATATAATGCGTGGCAATATTCATCCTCCCGGGTATGAAATGAAGAGAACTGCTTCGCGAACTTCAAAATACGTATGCTGGCGCTGAAATCCCCTTCAGTGTAAGACTTCTCACATAGAAAATATGTGTTTTCTTCAGCGGGCTTCAAACTGATGATTTTCTCAGAAAACGCAGTCAGTCATATGCAGACAAGCTGTCTGTATCTTAAATGAATACAGTCATATAAATAGGGATATACAAAACAGTATCCTCAAATGCCAGGTCCTTTGTATAAATAATAAATCGGTCATTCATTTTCAGATGATATTTCTCTTTAAAATAATCAAAAGATTTGTGGCTTCTGTCTCCCGATGATTTCACCTCGATTGGAGACAGTCGTTTACCTTTGACCGTCAGGAAATCTACTTCATACCGTTTGCTTGCTTTGTTTTCTTCCGGGCAGTATTCAAATTCATGAAAATATAACTCGTGTCCATTGGAGCGGAGCATCTGAGCAACCATATTTTCAAAAATCATACCTTGATTGATACCGAGATCATCAATAATAAGTGATCTGTACATTTTATCTGTATCCCCGCCATTATTCAGGATCTGGCTCACAAGCAATCCTGTATCCCCCATGAACATCTTGAATTTTGTCCGGTCGGCATACATATCAAGTGCAATTTCCGGTTTGGTCACATTGATACAGTTGTTAACGATCATAGACTCATTTATGAACTCTATGAAGCGAAGCAGCAGAGTACCACATCCATAGGAGCTGCTGCACAGAATGGTTGTGGGTGAATGCCAAAACAAGTTTACTGGTTCCGGATGTAAT
>OMVU01000044.1 GCA_900314565.1 uncultured Eubacteriales bacterium | reverse complement strand
TGTACATACCGATGAGGGCAGGTGCTGAGTGGCGCTTGAGGTATGGTCAGCCGAAGAAATATGAAATCTGAACTCGTCACTTGACAATGTTGCAGTGATCGAAGCGGCTTTTATAGAGAGGTTTTGTCAGGATTTAACAGACGAAGTGTATTCTGTTCGTGAAACTCTATGGTTCCGTTCCAGAGTTATTTGATAATGTAAGCGGCAACGATCTGCCCCACATACATGTATGCGTATCGCAGTTAGAACCAGTGCCGGTGCTTGGAACATCCTGAGGATAATAGCGATCCCGAAGATCCTGCGGTATTTTAGCAAGATCCAGCGCCTGAGCATACAGGACATTACACTCGATCGTCAGAGGGTACTCCTCATCTGCCGGAAGGACTGTCACATTGATACCGCATCTCCTTAATGCTTCGATATACGCATCATGTTGGGCGAGTGCGAGTTCATAATCAGGACGTCCGGGGTACAATCCTGATGTGATCCCCTCTGTCATTGCCCTGCAGGGGCGTCTGACTATCGTATTTCTAAAAATCCGCATTTCAAGATTACTCCTTTTGTGTACCTCTTAGAAAAGTCTAAACGGCCTGCACCTGCCGCTGTATCCACTTCATCAGCACATCGACGATGTATTCCTGCTCTTTTTCTGTCAATTCCCGTCCTTCAGGAATCCCATGCCACTTGTAGAGACACCCCCTGCAGCACGTCGCTGTCGCGTGCTGGGCGATAAAGACCGGATGCCCCTTTGGTGCGCCGCACATCGGCGTCTGGCTGCCATCGTTCTTTGGCTCTGCCGGGGCAAACCGCCGCCTGCAGGCGTCAAGTCCATGGATGAGGCAACGCCTTAAAGGCAATGATTTCCGCATAAAAATCCTGTTTCACGTATGGAAGAAAAATACCCGCCTTTAGAAGAGCGTCTCCCCGATAGACCTTTCCTCTGATCTCATAACAGAGATCTTCGGACAAGCCTTTCAAGCGAACCCGAAGACTTCGTCCATTTGCTTCCGAAAGGGCCTGGAAAAAGAAGATACAGCCTCTCTGCTTGTCTTTGGATACAATCTCCAGGACTTGATACCTGTCCTTCTCCCCGATGGGATGCAGGCAGTAGTAATCCCCTTCGAAAAACAAAGGCCTCAATTCCTTATACCGGTCAATCTGCCGAGAAATCTGTGATTTCTCATCTCCAGTCAGCCCCGTAATATCCAGCTCATAGCCAAAGCAGCCGAACATTGCCGTAATACCTCTTGTCCGGAAGGAGGAGGTCCTTCCTGTAATATCGCCCGGGCTTTTGGATACATGAGAGCCGATGGCCGACAGAGGATAGAGCATGGCTGTTCCTTCGTGAATTCGAGCCCGGTCCACCGGATCCATATTGTCGGAACACCAGATTTGGGGACTATAATAAAGCATGCCCGGATCAAACCTTGCTCCGCCGGAAGCACAGTTCTCGATTATCAAATTCGGAAAAAGCGCAAGCAGCTGCTCCTGGATTTCATAAACACCCAGTATATGCCGGTGCCATATTTCTCCCTGGCGGTCAGGCGGCAGAAAGGACGATCCGGCATCGGACAGCATCCGATTCATATCCCACTTAATATAAGAGACCTCACCCTCGCGGATAGCGGCCGAAATGGAAGTTATCAGATATTCCCGCACTTGGGGGTTAGACAGGTCGAGGACCCACTGGTCCCTGCATTTTGCAGGCGCTCTGCCTTCCTGATGCAGAACCCAATCCGGATGGACCCGAAAAAGATCGGAATCTTCCGATACCATCTCTGGTTCGAACCAGAGGCCCAGCTTCAATCCAAGAGCCTTGAGTCCGGCAGAAAGATCTCTGAGTCCTCCCGGCAACTTTTTTTTGGAAGGGACCCAGTCGCCCAAGTCTCCCGAGGGTTGCATTCGGCCTTTTCCAAACCAGCCGTCATCCACCACAAAGGTATCCACCCCAAGACCGGCCGCCTCTTTGGCAATAGACAGGATTCTATCCTTGTCAAAATCAAAATAGGTGGCCTCCCAGTTGTTGATCAGGATGGGACGATTCTTTTTGAAATTCCTGATCAGGTGAAGCCGGTAAAAATCGTGCAGGATTCCGGTCATCCCCTCTGTCCCCAGGGGCGTATAAAACAAAACCGCCTCCGGCGTATAAAAGATGTCTCCTGTTTCCAGTTTCCATTCAAAGGTATCCGGATGGATTCCCACTGCCATTCTGTAATCGCCAAAAGAGTCCATATCCAGCTTCGCCAGATAGCTGCCGGAATAGATCAGATGCATGCCGTAAAGGCCTCCCTGGTCATACAAAAAGCCCATAAAGGGCTGTCCGCTGTGTCCCGGCGCTCCCCGGCGCGATTCCGAAATGGTTCCCCCGTATCCGGCTTCCCGCCATACCGGCATATGTTCTCTGGCCCAGGCGCCGCCAAAGGTCAGCGTCTTCCCTTTTCCTTCCGGCAGAGAAAGGCAGGCCGAAAGAGCGCGATTCAAGTAGATGGGCGCCTTTCCTCCGTTTCGCACTGCCGCGCTTCTTACCACCACATCTGCATCTTGAAAAACCGTATAGAAAAGCTGCAGGGCAAGTCCTGACACCTTGTCTGTAAGGTCAATCTCCAAGGTCTGGGCATTATCTCCAAAGGAGGCCGGAAGGCCGGGGATCGTTTTCTTTTCTCTATGAATCTTCCAGTCCGTAAGAACAGGTTCAAGACTTAGCAGCCCTCCGGCATTTCGAGCGCCCAGACAGGTCTCCCGGAAATCGCCTCTGCCTTCGGTAGGATACTCATGGGGAAGCCTGTCCCAAAATGTCGCCATCTCATCCGGCCTCTCGGAAGGAGGAAGGATATAGTCATGAAGGCGCAGTAAATACGTCAGATCCGACCTGCCGATTCTCTCTCCGTAATAGAGGTGAGACAGGTATCGGCCGTCTATAAGCGCCATGCAGTATGAGGTATGCGGCGTGTCCAGGTGAAAGATCTTGGTTTCATTATCATAGCTGATCATAGAGGTCTATCTCTCCATAAGTACTGTAATCAGTTCTGTCACTGTTTTTTCATGGGGCGTGTCTAAAACGGTTCCCAGAAATCCCGGTGTTCCGGTCCCGGCCAGGCGTTCCCACCTGCCGGTCCTTGATATATCCATCACGTACGGTTTTTCAGGACCCTGTCCGCTCTCGTGGTCCTCAAAAGAAATCTCGTCCGTCCAGAGCATACCTGCTGCCCGGATCAATCTCTTTTCCTCCCGAGCCCGATCCTCTGCTTCCTTAGAAAGCAGCGCCGGCAATTCCCTGAGATATCCGTAGCCGGCATAGGCCTCCATGATTTCTCTCTGCGGACATATAATGACATCCACCGCATGGTTGGCCGCCAGTACCTGCAGCCGTTCCACGTCTTTGGCAGAATCGGACCGGAAGCTGTCGTCAATAATGACTTGAGACGCCTCCGCGCCTTCTTCATACGCCGCAGCAAGCTCCCGGCATAGGGTGTCTTTTTCCTCTCCATCCAATGTCAAGTCATACACCGCCACATACAGGATTGTTTCCGGCGCCGGCCTGAAATAATGGACCAGAAAAAGGGCCACAACGAATATTCCAAAGCAGATTGCGACTGTCTTCACCAGATAATAATCCAAAAAATACTGCAGCTTCTTTTTATAGCGGTCCCGGCTCATTTAGCCCTCCCGGTCTTCTATGGAAAAATGATCCGTTCTGAAAGGTGCAGCCGGCAGTCCCGACTCTCCGTAAAGGTCTGCCTGACAGTAGTTGTGCCATGCATACCTGACATAGACCGGCTCCTGCACCTGTTCGGACGACAGGTTCACCCAGTCCTTTTGAATGGAAGCCTTGGCCGGATAAAAAGCACCGTCCTCTCCTGCCAGTTCGAAGCCGCGAAGCTCTGCACTTTTCGCCCTAAGACTGCCTCCCGTATGGCTGAAGCGTACCCGGACTTTTCCTTCTCCCAATTCCGCCTGTTCGAAAGCGGGAGCGTCGGCTATAAGGTCTTCTCCGTAAACCTTGTTTCTTGCCAACAGGGCCAGTCTTGTGCCCACCGTCTTCTTATCCAAGGGATGGATATTGTCGAATTCGCCGCAGTCTGTAAGAATGGCCAGACCCGTATGGGCAATGGTCTCGGACACCTTTTTCTGCTGGTCTCTCATCATGGCCCAATGCCTGCTGTCAATTCCATGAACCCGGTCGTCCTTGGATGTATACATGGGAAGCTGTACAAAAAAGAAGGGAAGAGTCAGGTCTCCCCAGACCTCCCGCCACTCCATAATGAGGGAGATCATCATCCAGTCGTAATCCGCATACTTTGCTTCATCCTCTTCACCCTGATAATAGAGAAAGCCCCTGATCCCGAAGGGGCAGACCCTCTCTGTCATGGACCTGTAAATTCCGGCTGGACGGAAAGGGGATCTGCGGCCGGCAGGCTGGGGCCATGGGCAGAGCCCACACTCCTCGTTGAGGACTTCCCAGGTTACAGAGGGCTCCTGTCTTCTTCTTTCTTCCACTCTGGAATTCCAGGCTTCCCACTCACGCCGGTACTCTTCCATCTCGGCTTCATACTGCTGATCCGTCTTGTCACCCACAAGTCTGTCGTAGTCTTCGATATACTTACGCCCTGCAGCCGTCTTCATGAGGCTCTTTTCGCTCATCCAGCAACTGACGGATGTCCCGCCCCAGGCGCAGCAGATGATCCCAACGGGTACGCCCCGTGAAGCCTCTATCTGTACTGCAAAATAGTAGGCGGCGGCGCTCATAACGGCGCTGGTCCCGGGACCGCAGATCTGCCAGGCAGCAGCCGCCTCGGCTTCTTCCAGTTCCTCTCCCGTCACGGCGCATTTGGGGACCATATAGAAGCGGATATTCTCGTTTCCGCTCTGGGCAACCGCCTCTTTCCCGTCCATACTTTCTGCCAGTGTCAGTTCCATGTTGCTCTGTCCGCCGGCCAGCCATACTTCTCCCAAGGCTATGTCCGTATACTCCACAAGATCCTGCCCGTCTGTGACGGTCAGCCTGTACCCCCTTCCGGCCTTCTTGGGGCTAAAGAGAATCCGGAAGCTGCCTTCCGGGGTGACCTTTGTAGTCACAGATTCATCTCCCAGGACGGCCGTCACCTTTTTTCCGGGCTCTGCCTGCCCCCAAAAGGGAACAGGCTTTTCACACTGCAGGACCATATGGTCAGAAAACACCGCTGCCGTCTTAAGCATAGGTCATTTCCTCCCTCTTACTTGTCCTCCTGCCCTGCCATATGCAGGAGTCCTGTCTTCAGGCGTTCCAGTCTTTGGTCCGCGTCCTGTCCGGATCTTCCCTTAACGCCGTAATAAAACTTGATCTTAGGCTCTGTTCCGGATGGCCTCGCGCAGCACCAGGCGCCGTCTTCAAGCTCATAGTAAAGGACGTTGGAAACCGGAAGAGAGATCTTTTCACTCCTTCCGCTGCATTCTTTGCGGATTCCCGACCGGTAATCCCGGACAGCGAGAATCTTCTCTCCTCCCGGCATGGCAGCCGGCGCCTCTCTGAGTTTTTCCATAAGCTTTGCGATTCCGGCAGCGCCGTCCTCCCCCTTCATAGTGACAGAGGTAAGCCCCTCCTTATACCAACCGTATTTTTCGTAAAGCTCCCGCATGGCGTCGATCAATGTTTTGCCCTGCGACTTATAGAAAGCTGCGCATTCTGCCAGCATCATAACCGCGGAGCAGGCGTCCTTATCTCTGGCGTGGGTTCCCGCGAGGCAGCCATAGCTTTCTTCCAGACCAAACACGTAATTGTGCGATCCGGTCTCTTCAAAGAGGCGGATCTGCTCGCCTATGTATTTAAAGCCTGTCAAAACCTCGATCAGATCCAGATGCCAGTAAGCCGCCAGAGGCTTTGCCATATCCGTGGTGACGATGGTTTCCACCAGGGCCGGTTTCTCAGGCATCCTGCCTTCCAGCGTCAGCTCTCTGCAGATATATTCCGCAATCAGCATGCCGGACATATTGCCGGTAAAGCTTTTATATCGTTTGTATCCGTCTTTCTCCGAAGGATCTGCAGACGGGTCCTTCACCCAGATACCGAGACGGTCCGCATCGGGATCCGTCGCCATTACGATATCCGCATCCTCTCGAACGGCCTGCGCAAGGGCCAGCTTCCAGGCGGCCGGATCCTCCGGATTGGGGTAGGCCACAGTGGGGAATTCGCCGCCCTCCGGATTTTCCTGCTCCGGCACAACCGATACATGTGCAAACCCCAACTCCTTAAGAACTCGTCGAACCGGTATATTTCCCGTCCCGTGAAGAGGAGTATAGACGATCTTCAGGTTCTCTGCCTGCTCGCGAATGACCTCCGGATGAATGCTGAGCGACTTGACAGCAGCGATATAGGCATCATCGATCTCTTGCCCGATATCCGTAAGGAGCCCCTGCTCTCTGGCCTCCTTTTCGGACATGGTCTTTACCGTATCAGGACCGCCCACCAGATTTACCTCATCCATGATGTTTTTGTCGTGCGGAGGGGTGATCTGGGCTCCGTCCTCCCAGTAGACCTTGTACCCGTTATATTCCCGCGGGTTATGGCTGGCCGTAATGACAATCCCGGCTTTGCAGTGCAGGTGGCGCAAGGCAAAGGACAGCTCAGGGGTTGGGCGCAGAGAAGTAAAGCGGTAGGTTCGAATGCCGTTGGCGCAAAGGACCAGAGCAGCTTCCATGGAAAATTCCGGAGACATCCGTCTGGAATCAAAAGCAATGACCGCTCCTTTCTCTTCTCCCTTTTCTTTCAAAATATAATTGGCCAGTCCCTGCGTCGCCCTGCGGACCGTATAGATGTTCATACGATTCGTGCCGGCTCCGATGATCCCCCGAAGACCGCCGGTCCCGAATTCCAGATCCTTATAGAAGCGGTCATGGATTTCCTCCGCATTGCCCGCAATCTCTTGCAATTCCTTCTTAGAAGCCTCGTCATAACGGGGACCTTCCAGCCACTCACGATACTTTATAAAAGCTCTGTCTTCCATTTTTACTATTCCTATATTCTTGCTTTTCTATTTCAGTTTCTCAAACACGGGGCGCAGGATCATTGCACAAAGATAGGCCCCGACTGCTTCGCCGGCAAAGATCCAGATCCAGAAAATATGGAAAAAAATGCCGGGCACCTTAAGCAGCAGGATCCAGGGCAGACCATGAATAGCCAGAAGCGCCAGGGTCTGCGGAATTTGGGACGCTGCCAGGCGCCACGCATTATTCATCGTTTCTACAAAGGAATTCTCATAGCGGGCTAATAGCGGAATGGCATAGCTGAACACAGCTGCCAGGGCTGCCAATAAGGCCAGACAGCATCCGTAGAGGATGCCGCTGGCTCCTCCTTCTCCCGTTCCCAAAATGTGTAAGTCGGACAAAAGGACCGCCCCTCCTGCGAGCAGGGTCAGAGTATAGGGAATAGAAGGCCTGATATTAATCTTAAACGCTTTTACGTACTCCCTGAAGATACTGGTCTCCCGGTTGTCTAGCATTTGGAAGCAGACTGCGTAAAGCGCCGCAGTAGAAGCCCCCAAGGTAATGATTGGCAGGCTGAATACAATCCATAAAAGATTCAGCTCCAACAGATTAAAGACCCTTGTCAGCATTTCATTAAAAGGGTTGTCACTCTTAAAAATATCTTTTACGGCCATCTCCCTTTTCTCCATTTACAAGTTGGCAGCTCCGATCATACCGGCATCACTGCCAAGGACTGAGGTTCTCAGTTCGGGAAGTTTTCCCAAATTTCCTCCGAAAGTGTCTTCGGAAATCATCCTCATGATCGGATCCCGTAAAATATCCGCGTATTCCGAAACAAGGCCGCCCAGAATGATCATTTGAGGACGGAACATATTGACAATGTTGACGATGCCCTGTCCCAACATCTGGGTATACTGCTCCAGCACTTCCTGCATAGCAATATCTCCCTCTTCGGCTTTTTCGAAGATCTCTCGTATTTCCAGCTCCCGGCCGGCGGCCTGGGACGCACTGCGAATTAAGGCCGGCATGGAAACATACGCCTCCAGGCATCCCTTGCGGCCGCAGCTGCACCGGCGTCCGTTCACACGGATCACCTGGTGGCCTACTTCGCTGCCGCCCATGATTCCACCCTCGAAAATCTCTCCTTTTAAAATGATGCCGCCTCCGACGCCGTTCCCAAGGGTAAACATGACCAGGTCGCTGACGTCTTTACCGGCCCCCGCTGCCGCCTCGCCAAGCGCCGCGCAGTCCGCGTCATTGGCGATTCGCACCGGGCACGGCACAACCTTTCCGAATTCAACTGCCAGGGGCACATCCTCCCAGCGCAGGTTATTGGAGTAGATTACTTTCCCTTCCCGCCTGTCAATGGTTCCCGGGACGCCCACGCCGACGCCGATGCACTGATCCAGAGGAACATCGTTCTCTTTTAAAAGGTCCAGCGTGTTTATGGCTGTCTCGCTGATGATCTCCAGAGGGGTCTTTTTAAGGTCAATCGAATATCTCCTATGAGCGATCAGCTCATTTCGGTCCCCCACAAGGCCGATTCGGATCTCCGACGAGCCAATGTTTACGCCGGCCCGAACAGGAGATGCCTTCTCCCGGATGGTGGTCAGCAGAGCGTCGCAGCATCCTTCGATCTGCCAGTCTCCGCAGCCGGCGGGCAGAAACAGAGAATCCCCCTTGCGGTAGGTGACTTTCTCTCCCTTATTACTGATCGTCCCCTCTCCGTCCAGGATCAGGATGCTCAGGAAGGAGGTGTCATAGACCGTACCCTGCATTCTGTAGGTCAGATTTCCGTCCAGAAAGAGCTTATCCACTGTGAAATAGTCACAGTCCGCCACATGGGGATAGCCGCTTCCCTTTTTCACGATGGGCAGAGTGTTGGTCACCGCCAGGGCCTTTTCGATATGAAGATCCCTTCGCCTGCCGTCTTTTCCCACCCGTCCGTAATCATATACCCGGTAGGTCACATTTGAATTCTGCTGGATTTCCGCAATCAGAATTCCTTTTCCGATGGCATGCAAGGTGCCTGATTCGATAAAGAGGGCGTCGCCCTTCTGTACCGGCACCGCGTTCAGTACCTCAAGAAGTGTGTTTTCCTGAATGCGCCGGGCAAGCTCCTCTCTGGAGACCTCCTGCCGGAAGCCATAGTAGAGAAAAGCTCCGGGCTCTGCATCCAGGACATACCACATCTCCGTCTTCCCATACTGTCCCTCGTTCTGCAAGGCAAAGCCGTTGCCCGGATGGACCTGAATGGAAAGGTTGTCCCTTGCGTCTATGAATTTGGTCAGGATGGGGAAGTCCCTGAATCTTCTGCAGTGACTTCCCAAGACCTCCCATCCATTCTGATCAATATACTCCTGAAGGGTTAGGCCTTCATATTCTCCGTTCATTATGACAGAGGGTCCGTCCGGGTGACAGGAAAGCTCCCAGGCTTCGGCACAGACCTCTCCGTCGTAAGAAACATTGTATTCATCCACCAGCCGATGCCCGCCCCAGATATAATCCTTGCAGGCAGGCTTAAGCTTCAGTATCGCCATCTCTTACCTCCGCCCGATTTCGCTGTCGCTTTCCCTCACAACGCTGTGCGCCCGGATATAATCAATGATCTCATCAAGGGTCGTAAAAGCCATGGCCACGTAGGAATCGGCCGCTCCGTAATAAATGGCGATCCTGCCGGTGTCCGGATCATGAATGGTTGCGCAGGGGAAGCAGACATTGGGTACGAAGCCTCTTTCCTCATACCACTTCTCAGGCGTAAGCAGGTAGGTGCTGCAGCGGGCCAGTACTTTTGAAGGTTCCTCCGGATCCAGCAGCGCGCCGCCTATGGAATAGACCAGGCCATTGCATGTGCCTGTGACGCCGTGATAAAAGAGAAGCCATCCCTCAGAGGTCTCGATGGGGGCGGCTCCGCCTCCTATTTTGACAGACTCCCACCACTCCGGGCTCTTGCCCATAACATGGCGATGGCGGCCCCAGTAGACCAGATCCGGGCTCTCGGAAATGTAAATATCGCCGAAGGGCGTATGGCCGCTGTCCGAAGGCCTGGAAAGAAGGCGGTAGGTCCCGCCGATCTTTCTGGGGAAAAGGACCGCATTGCGGTTAAAGGGAAGGAAGGGATTTTCCAGCCTTGTAAAGACCTTGAAATCTTCTGTCCTCGCCATGCCGATGGCGGCCCCGTAGGCGTCCTGACACCAAATCAGATAGTAGATGCCGTCGATTCTGACAAGCCGGGGATCATAAGCATAGAGAGGCATGAATTCATTGCCCTGCTCATCCTGAAAACAGATTTTCTCCTTCTCGAAGGACCAGTGAATACCATCCTTGGAACGTCCCAGATAGATAAAAGGGATTCCGTCGGTCTGCTCAGCCCTGAATACGCCGATATATCCGTCTTCGTAAGGAGCTACAGCGCTATTAAAGATCCTGGCCACTCCGGGAATAGGATTTCGGTCTATGATGGGATTCTCTGTATATCGCCAGATCGGAATATCGCCGCAGTCAGCGGGTTTCTCCTGCCAGGGCATATCCGGAACAGACGGGCTCCCCAATATTTTGTACTTCATACTTTCCTCCTCGCTCATTCAATTTGAAAATCATTCTTCCATGCCCAGCAGTTCCAGATTGCGGCGGATCAGATCGCACCGCTGCTGCACGCACAGAGGACTTCGGCCGGGATCTTCGGGCGTTCCGAAGATATAGTCCTCCAGCCGGTCCAGGCTGGTCTCAGCCACATGGACCCTGGTATCGCTGGATGCGTAGTAAAGCAGGATTCTCCCGCTCTCTTCCGCGATCGCACCGTTGGAGAAGACTACGTTGGAGACGTCTCCTACTCTCTCGCCTTCTCTGGGTCCCAGAAGAAGTCCTCCGGGCTCTGCGATCACCTCAGAAGGATCCTCCAGAGAAGTGGCGTAGGCATATAACACATAGCGAAGACCGGCCGCCGTATTTCTGACTCCGTGAGCAATATGCAGCCATCCCCGTCTGCCGCGAATGGGCACCGTGCACTCCCCGTTTTTGGCTTCCGTGATCTGGTGATATCTGCGCCTGCTCAGGATCTTTTCCTCGTCAATCACAGCGCAGGTGATATCCTCCGCCAGTCCAAAGCCTATGCCTCCGCCGGATCCGGTATCAATAAAGCTGTCCATGGGACGGGTATAAAAAGCGTATTTCCCGTTTACGAATTCCGGATGCAGCACTACGTTTCGCTGCTGGGGAGAGCGCTTAGTCACCAGATTGGGCAGACGCTCCCAATGCTTTAAATCTTTTGTCCGAACGATACCGGCTGCTGCCACTGCTGCAGACAGATCGTTCACGCTCCGGTCCTTGCTCTCAGAACAGAATACGCCGTAAATCCAGCCGTCCTCATGGCAAGTGAGCCGCATATCATAGACATTCGTCTCTTCCGGATACATGTCTTCCAGTTCAACGGGATACTCCGTGAAGCGAAAGCCGTCGATGCCGTTATCGCTTTCGGCTATGCCAAAAAAGGATTTCCGGTCATTTCCTTCGATCCTGGCAGCCAGGCAGTATTTGTGATTAAAATAAATGGCTCCGGAGTTGAGAACAGCATTGATGCCCAGTCTCTCTTCGAAATAGGGATTGGTCTCCGCATTCAGATCATATCGCCAGGTGAGCGGAACATGTTCCCTTGTCAGTACCGGGTTTTCATATCGTTCGAATATCCCGTTATAAAAATCCGTTTTCCGGTTGTGGGCGGCAAGCAGTTTTTCCTGTCTGGCTGCCTCCTCAAAGTATCTTTTATGAATCATTGATTTCCTCCACTGCCCTGTTCCTTTGATCGATCAAGGCGCTTTATGACTTCCAAGCACATTCGTCCATTGTGATACGGGCACTTCCAGGGTTCCACGATGGGCTTATTGGTAGGCTTCAGTTCCTCGTTGATATCCCAGTACCACTCCGAATTCTCGCGCCGGTCCAGAAAATACTCCTTAATAAAGCTCCAAACCCTTTCTGCAGCGTTCAGATACTTCTCTTTTCCCGGCGACCTGCCGGCGGCATTTAAGAACCCCACCACTGCCTCTGCCTGGACCCACCAGACTCTTCCGGGGGCGGGGCAGCCGTTTTCAAATTCGCTCACGACACTGTCCCTGACAAAGGCCTTTTCATATACGTGACGGGCCATGGCGCCCGTCATCCCGTGAACCCTGCCTGCCATCTTCCATGCCGGATTCTGTTCCTCCGCGGTTACCGCTGCGCTGCAGAGTATGTCCACTGCCCGGTCGGCCAGCCAGGAAGATTCAATGTCGTGTCCGGAGGACCACAGATCGATCAGAGAGTTCCAGTTTCTGTCGAAGAAGACTTCCGCACGCTCCTTCTGCGCATTCCACATCCTGTCGGCAAAGATTTCGCATACTCCGTAAAGGGCCTTCCAGACTTCTCTTCGAGCCTCCTCATGGCCCTGCTTTTCCTGCACTACCCTTAAGAGTTCTGTATAGGCCTCCATGACATGAAGATGCGTATTCATAGAGCGGAAGGCCTCAACGCCGTTCTCAGAGAGCTTCTCATTGGATACCGGTTGAAAGGCCCTGTCAAAAGCTTCCAGATATCCCAGCTCATCCTTCATCTTCTCTTCGATCAGACGAAAGAGAGCCAGAGCTGACTGCAGCGCCGCCGGGTCGCCGGAGGCATCATAGTAGGAAGATAAAGCATAGATTGCAAAAGCCTGATTGTAGGTATGCTTTACCGTATCCGCAGGTTGACCGTCAAAGGTAACAGACCAATAAACGCCGCCATACTCCGCGTCAAAACAGTGATCTTTGAGAAATTCATAGCCATGCCGGGCTGTTTCCATCAGCGCCCGATCCCTCAGAAGGAGGTAGGCGTTGGAAAAGAACCAGGTAATCCGGCTCATGAGAATACAGCCCTTATCCGCCTTCTGATCCACCGCCAGATCATGCTCCATGTACCCGTAAAAGCCCCCCTCCTCCCGGTCTGCCATAGCAGACCAGAAGGGGAGCATTGTATTCTTCAGATGGTCTTCAATCTCTTTTTTCATTTTTTATCCTTTGACCGCACCTGCCGCCACGCCGTTGTAAATCTGATTCTGCAGCGCAATGAAAACAATCAAAGCAGGCAGAAGCGACATGATGACGCCTGCGCAGATCATATTGTATTGACTTCCCAGCGGACCCGTGAACGTATAGAGTGAGGTCGCCACCGTGCAAAGAGCCCTCTTATCCTGCAGGTAAAGGTTGGCGCAGTAGTATTCATTGTATACGCCGACGCCCTTCAGAATCAGGTTAGTAACGATAGCAGGTTTCAGGAGGGGCAGAAGAATCGTATAGAAGATCTTGAAATAGGAAGCCCCATCCATAAAAGCGCTCTCATCCAACGATACGGGCAGGTTTTCAAAATACTGAATGTATATGTAGATTGACATGACATCCGTGCCGCACATCATGATGATATAGCCATACATGGTATTGACCAGGTGGAGGTTGGTCATGATCTCGTATACGACGACCTGCATTGCGATGCCCGGAAGCAGAGCCGCAAAGGTAAACATATTCCGGATCAGGGCGTTGCCCGGGAATTTGAACCTGTTCAGGACATATGCCAGCTGGGTACCGATGATGATGGACCCCAGCAATACGAATACCAGAATGATCAGGGAATTGCGGAAGGCCGTTCCCATATTGGCGGTCTTAAAAGCTTCCAGATAGTTGGAAAAATTAAACCAATTGGCCGGCGGTGTCATGACATTTGTAGTCTGATATTCCTCCGGTGTTTTGGCCGCCGTGATCACACAGGAAACAATAGGCAGGATGGCAATGAAACAGCACAGAAGTACAGAAACATACTTTACGATTTCCCAAATGATGGTTCCTGCGCTGTAATGGTGTCTGGCCTTAGCGCTTTTGTTGACTGCCATGATTATTTGCCTCCTTTCGCTGCTCTTTTTGCTGCTTTCAGGGCTTTTTTCTTCTGCCTTGCCACGTCCGCAGACTCGTCGCCGGCTTCCGCATTCCGGAAGATGTACTTAAAGAGTGCATCCTGAATGAACTTGGCGATAAAAATCACTATCAGCAGGAAAACGGCCATCGCGCTGGCAAGACCGACCTTCTGGCTGGTATGCGCTATGTCATTCATAACGACGAAGAAAGTCGCGGTTCCGTTGGCACCGGAAGTAATGACATAGGGAGGCTCAAACGCCGAAAGGGAGCCGGTTATGGAAAGAATGATATTCAGGGTGACGATGGTCTTAATGGAGGGCAGGATAATGTAGCGGAAGGTCTGCCACTTATTGGCGCCGTCCAGAGAGGCCGCTTCATAAAGGGTATTGTCCACAGACATCATAGCGCCCAGGAAAAGGACCATGTTAGAACCCATATAGCGCCAGACAGAGGTGAAGACCAGGGACCAGTTGTTGATGTTCTGGTCCTTTAGCCAGTAGGGCAGATTCTCCAGATCAAAACCGATCGCCTGAAGCACTGTATCCAAAACAAACCCTCTGGTATAAAAAAACTTGAAGATAAAGCCGATGGCGATTCCGTTGATCAGATACGGAAAAAAGATAAATCCTTTCCAGAGATTTTCACCCTTTACCTTAAAGCAGAAGATTGTTGCAAAATAGAGTGCCAAGGCTACCTGCACAACAGATCCCACCATATAGTAAAGGGACAGGAGCAATGTCCGGATGATATCCGGTCTGGTAAAGACCTGGACATAGTTCCTGAAACCAACGAATTTCCGAGGACCGATATACTTCATGTTGTAGAAACTGTACCGGATCATTTCCAGAAAGGGATAATAGGTAAACAGGATAAGCAGAAACAGCGGCACTATGGTAAACGCTACGATGACCTGCAGCTGTCGTTTTTTTCTGACATTCCATCCTTTTGATATTTCCATAAGTCTCTCCTCGCAAATATTCATAAAGTGCCTTTATGCAACCAATACCGTCAGGAAAGCGGACTGCTGCTTCCGGGGCCTTACAAAGAAGACTCCGGAAGCAGATCCGCCCTCTTAATGATGATCAGATACTAAAAAGAGAAAGCTCAGTAAAGGATCTTAACTCCGTTCAACTCCTGCGCATCTGTCCACTTTGCATTCCAGTCATTCATGATGTCATCGAAGCTCATGTCTTTGTTAGCGGCATGCTCGACGATCGCCTGAACCTTCTTATCTCCGCCGCTGTTGAAATTCAGCTCGGAATCAGCGTTAAGCAGGCTCATCAGATCTTCTTCGCCTTCCAGCGCAACATCGTCAGCTACGTAATCAATGCCCTCGAAAGCAGCATAAAGATCAGGATACTTGTTGTCGTCCGTTGCAATGGGAATGCCCGCCTCGTTATAAGAAAAACCGGATTTTTCCGTCATCCATTTGATGAAGATCATGGAAGCCAGCTTGTTGTCATCGCTGGAATCCTTGTTGATCGCAAAGGCGTAATCAGGGCCTGCGGAAGCATACTGTTTGCCGTTCACGGTGATCGGGAAGCTCATGTAACCAATGTCTTCAGGATGATCACCGGCCGCCTGCATCTGGGAATACGCCCAGCTGCCAAGCACCATGGTTCCGATCTCGCCGCGGTTGATCATGCCCTTGCAGCCTTCCCAGTCTGTAGTGGTATAGTCGTCTTCGGTCAGACCTTCTGCAACAGAGTCATAGAGAACTTTGTAAATATTGTAGGCACCGGTACCATTGCCGGGATCAGCGAAAGGATTGGCAGTATGGGCCAGCTTCTGGTTCATATAAGCGGTATCGCCGGTAGCGGAGCCGCCGATGTAAGCGTCCCAGGCACCCATTGTCCAGCCTGCGGCATAGTTTGTATAAAGGGGAATAGCATCTGTCTTCTCTTTGATCAGCTTCAGATCTTTGATGAACTCTTCGCCGGTCTTGGGAAGCTCGGTGATACCGGCTGTTTCAAAGACCTTCTTGTTGTAAAGAACGCCCTGCGCGTTAGCCGTGCTGGGAATGCCGTAGACAATGCCGCCGTACTGGGAGTTGGCTGTAAAACGTACCAGTGAGGAAACCTCTTCCAATGTTCCCATGGGAAGAAAATAGTCCGCATACTGAGAGCTGTCGATGGCCGGAATCATCATAATATCGCCCCAGTCTCCGCCCTGCAGACGAAGCAGGGAGTCGGACGCATAATCTGTGATGCCTTCGATGTCCACTTCGATTCCGGGATACATCTCATGGAAGGTGTCCAGATAATCTTTCCAGGAAGTGCCGGGATAGTTGTCCTGCAGCATATCTGTTCTGTGGTTCAGGACCTTGATCGTTGCTTTGAGATCCGTTCCTGTCTCACCCAAGACTACCGATGCATACGTAAGGCCTGTGCTGCCTGCAGCCGCCTCTGTGCTCTCTGCCGCAGGCTCGCCGGACGGAGCCGCTTCAGTTCCGCCCGAAGCATTGCCTCCGCCGCATCCGGCAAGAGCGCCGATGAGCATAATGGATGTAAGCCCCAGCGTAAGCAGCTTTCTTCTTTTCATAATCTCCTCCTTTTTTGAAATAACATCACTTATTGCATTCGGGAAAACTTTTTTATTCTTTTTTCCCTTTGTTTATTAACATTTTAATGATCATTAATTTACATGTCAATTTATTTAAGCTAAATTTACTTTCTTTTATCTAATTAAATTTAACTTAATTTAATAAATAAAAGCAAAGAAATGCCGCCCGGCAAGGGCGGCAAAATATGCAGGTATTCCTGCTTCCCATATTTTGTGGCTAAACACCCCTATCCCCGATGTACAGCAGAAGCGGCGGGTGTTCAAGCACTCGTTCTTTTTAAAAAGGATCCACTGACTGAGACCAATCCGTAGGAATAGGCGGACCGAATCTTGTGGCGGATCATATGCACGGCCCTTGCGGCCATGCCCGGACAATCCAGGGCGTACGTAGTGATGCCCGCCTCTTCCTCATCTCCGTCCGGCAGGAAATTGTCATAGCCTGCCACTCTGACATCTTCCGGCACCCGGTACCCTGCCTCCTTAAGTTTCTTAGTAAGAATGCTGGCAGTCCGGTCGCAGTTGCAGAAAAAGGCGTCCGGCATTTCTTCGGGAAGCTGAATGAATCTCTCCGGATCAATCACTCCGTCTGCCGGATCCCGGTCCGGGATGATCCATGGTTCCTTTGGCCTAAGTCCGTTTCCCATCAGGGACCTGGTATAGCCGAAGAATCTCTCATCAATACTTGGTGTCATAAGAAGGGTGCCTACAAAAGCGATCTTTCTGCAGCCTTGGCTGAAAAGATAATCCGTCATTGTCTGTCCGCCGGTGTAATTATCGCTCATGACCGCATCGAATCCCTTCACGGTTGGACGGGTATCCACAAACACAAGTGGTATCTCCGCTTGCTCTGTCAGATTCTTTTCATATATCGTACTGAAAGCCCCCAGCACGATTAGCCCGTCGGCGCGGCTCCCCGTAATGAGACCGGGGCTTATGCCTTCTTTCTCATCGTCTGCCCCCACAGCTTCCAGGACACAGAAGCAGTCTTTTTCCATCGCTTCCCTGGTAATATCCTGAATCATACTCCAATAAAAGCTTCTCTCTTCTCTCATGTACCTGTCAGCGACAAGGATCCCGATTCTGGCCGGTTCCGTCTTTTCTTCGGGGCTCGCAGCACTTTTTCTGTATCCCATCTCCTGGGCAAGGCCCAGAATCTGATTTCTCAATTCAGCGCTGACGCCTTTTTTTCCGGACAGAGCTTTGGATACGCTGACCACGCTCACGCCTGCCCGTTTGGCGATATCTGCTAAAGTAACCATGTTTTAACCCTTTTCCTGTCCCGCAGCCAGTCTCCGTGTCCTGCTTTTTATTTCAAGCGGCGAATACTGTCTCCGTATACCATTTTCCCTTCCACGTATTTGGTGATCGGTTTGCCCGTATCCCCCCGCATTCTGCGGATCAAACGCTTTACCGCCGTCTTCGCCATCTTGTCCATGTCCACTTCATACGTAGTGAGCTCGCCAAAAGAGAGCTTTTTCTGCAGATAATGGTCATAGGAAGCGATAGAAATATCCTCCGGAATCCTGAGTCCTCTTTTTTCGATCGCCTGGACCATAAAATTCGCCAGATAATCGCTGCTGCAGGCAAACGCCGTCGGCAGATGGTCCGGCAACTCCACACAGGTCTCTCCTGACGAAGTCTTTTTCTCTGTCAGGGTAAAGGCCGGATCATAGACAAGGCCTCTTTCCATAAGGCACTTTCTGTACCCGAAAAAACGCTCCATACCGTTTCTGTAGGCAGCAAAATCCCCCAGAAAGCCGATTTCTCTGTGTCCCGCGGCCGCAAGGCACTGGGTCGCTCTGTACATTCCATAATAATTCTCCGAAAGAACCGCATCGCATCCAAACGAGGGATCGTTGAAATCCATAAGGACGATGGGAATCTTTGCTGTTTCCATGATCTTTTGCAGGGAATCCTCCCGGATCTTACCGATGATAATGAGTCCGTCGATCTTGCCCCCATCCTGCAGCAGTCTCGGAAGCGGTTCCTCATGGAACTTGTCGGAAATCTCCAGCATAGTAAAGCACCGTCTTCTCGAAGCTGCATAGGCTGTCTTCTGGTACATCTCCCAGTAGAAGGAAGTTCCCACCGAAATATACCAACCGGACACATAAATGCCGATGGTATAGTGGTCCATGCTCCTTGCGCCGTACTTGCCCGGATTCATGCCCAGCTCTTCCGCTTTTCTTATAATCTCTCCCCGCAGCTCTTCGCTGACGCCCTTTTTGCCGGAAAGCGCATTCGATACCGTCACAACGCTTACGCCCAATGCGTCTGCAATGTCCCGCTGTGTGATTCTAGCCATATATGTCCCCTACTCCGACAGTACTGTCCTTGTGCTCTCCTGTGCTTGTTCTGCTTGTAAATCTGCAGTCCAAAAAGCGAGCGCCGTCCGGAATCCCACCTCTTGTGATCCGTTTTCGCAAAAGCTCCAGACACTTCTCCGCATGCAGGGATAAAGGTATTACGCAGGAGGAAAAATGTGGTTCTTCCTCCTCCCTGTCTGAGGATCGATATCCTGTAAGAGACACATCTCCCGGCACGCGCAGGCTGTATTCATCCAGAAGACGCTCGGCTAAAGCGGCGGTCTCATCAGAAGAACATACAACCGCATCAGGAACATTCCCTTCCCGAATCCGCCGAATCAGCACCTCCGGACCGTATTCCGGAAACTGTACTTTTCCGGGAATCTCCATGGGATCGATCAGTTTGTACTCATA
This sequence comes from uncultured Eubacteriales bacterium, assembly GCA_900314565.1. Taxonomy (GTDB): domain Bacteria; phylum Bacillota; class Clostridia; order Lachnospirales; family Lachnospiraceae; genus Chordicoccus. The sequence continues at coordinate 1,056 of OMVU01000044.1, read as the reverse complement.
CATAGCATGCCAAAAGCCCAAATACCGATCCATCAGAACTTTGTCATCACCGATTTCTTCCGAAAAATAGATGAGATCCCGGTGTCCCAGTTCAACAAGGTGGCGGACCGCCCGTCTCATGCCCCTGAAGCTGTCATCCAGGATGTAATCAATCTCCACATCTCGATCTGTAAAGCCGTATCCTATGATCGGAATTTTGAAAAAGTCTGCCAGAGCACGCAGACTTGCGGAAGGGAGGCTCCCGTAAACAAGGATGCCGTCGGTCCTTACTATGCCCTTTCTATCTGACAGCCAGTGGATACCCGGTGCATGCGCGATCAGCCGACCGTTGAGATAGCCCGTGGAAAGCACAACGCTCTGTTTCTCGGCCGCGCTTTCCAGGCAGGCCATGAATGCAGAGCCTTCCTGCAGGCACTCTTTTCTCTCCTCGGATGAAAGAACACTTATATATAATTTTTCCTCCCTGACATCCTGCTTTACATCCTCCCGCCTGTAGCCGAGTTCATTGGCACAGGCCTCGATTCTGGCGCGCACTTCCTCACTGACGCCTCCCCTTCCGGCAAGGGCGTTGGATACAGTCACGATGCTCACACCGCTTTTCTTTGCAATGTCGGCGAGTTTGACTTTCTTTCTGGGTCTCACACACGTCTCCCTAAATAAAACAGATTGGAGCCAAAATATACTTCAACTCCAATCGATACGGCAACAAATCACTTTACCATTTACTTAAATTATATTAAATTTAACCATCATTATTAACTTCTGTCAACAACTATATTTAATTGCAAGGCGATATGACCTTTCACCTTGCCTGACCCTGCACGCTTTTTTCTCCGAAATACTGTTTGCGCGGAGGGAAATCAGGGAAATCGGAATATATATTTCATGATACGAAGGGAGAACCTTTAAGAACTCTGATCCTCGGTCATGAAGTACAAACAAATGAGAACAGCTATTCCGTTACTGACAAAAGGCAATTGGTTGATATCAGAAATCGCTTGATTGGAAACAATAGTAGTAATTCTCAGAAATCTACTAAAAGAATTGCTCAAAAGA
>OMVU01000110.1 GCA_900314565.1 uncultured Eubacteriales bacterium | reverse complement strand
ACCAACTATAAGCTGTTCAGCCGCCTTTTCAGGGAGATTTACGGCTGCACGCCCCGCGAGATCCGCAGGCGGATCTGATCTTCAGAAAGATGCTGCTCAGCCCGCTCGCCGACTTTCTGCTTTTCATGAATACGCAGGATCGATTACCTCAGCAGTCCGGACCACGATACCTCTCTGACAAATATTGCCGCCAGGAAAGGTGTCTGTCCGGCCCCCGGATTTCTGAATGACCACAGCGGCCGGGATCCTTCACAGACGGTCCTGCTTCCTTTCTCAGTCTGCCACTATTCCGTCCCGCTGCCATCAGGCCGATGGTCGGGAAATTCACAGTCACCTACCCCCTCTTTTGAATATGTATATGATGCTTGTGTAATGCAGAATTGTCATTTACACTGGAAGACACATACATTTAAATTTCACAATAAGGTGGGAAAATGGCTCTTATTGAAGATCTTGAAAATCTGGAAATGACGAGACTGGAAGCTCTGCTCAAAGAATGTCTGCTGCAGCGTCCGGACATGACCGTATCCATACCGGACACACAAAGGCAAAAAGACTACGTTCTCTGGATGATCAGAACATATGGGGAGAAGTATGCAGATGTGACCCGCTCGATGCTCCCATACTTTACGCCCGGAAACACCATGACCCAGCTGGCGGAGCAGCTGGTGGAAAATCCCGGGAACCGGAAAAAGCTATGGTCAGCTGATCCGGGAACTTAAAATGCGCAGGGCCTGTGAACTGCTCCGGGAAGGCATTTATTCTCCGGACCAGATTGCCCTCTGGCACTATATGGTGGAATACTTTACGAAGTGTTATTCGGACCTTGCAAAAGAAAAGCTGGGCACCGATATGCTCGATACTCAGCTTGCCTACAGCATTCGTTTTTATTGTATGGGATCCGTCGGCATGACGCAGGAATGGGTCCTGACCGACAACATCACATCAGCGGAAACCGTTGTACAGATGATGTTCAATTCCATGCCGGAGAACCTGCGGGCGGTACTGTTCTAAATCAACATGACCGCCCCTTCCTCCTTTTACAGGGTTTATTTGTTCCTTTTTCCGCTGTTCGCGGTTCCGCGGACCTCTTCGTGATAGAAGTAATCTACAATAGTGGGATGTCCCTGCGGAACTCTCTCATAAGGAGTTTCATTATCCACGAACCGGCACCCGTACTTCTCTGCGATCTGTTCCGCCTTCTTTTCAAGCGCTTCGAAATAGCTGCGGTTCTTCTTATTATAGATTTCGTCATAGAGCGGCACCAGGTCCGGATGCTTCTTAGCAATATAATCCATGATGGTCTTCTTAAAGCCGCCGCGCAGGTTCAGGTTCTCCAGCCACACCAGATCACACTGGTCTTTCGCCCGCTCAATAATCGCCTCGATATCCGTGATGCCGGGGAATACCGGGGAAATGAAACAGACTGTCCGGATGCCGGCGTCGTAGACCTGTTTCATCGCGGCAAGCCTGCGCCCGATACTGACGGCAGCATCCATGTCGTTCTTAAAGCTTTCATCCAGTGTGTTGACAGACCAGGATACCGTCAGCCTGTTGTTCCTGTTCATTTCTTTCAGCAGATCCAGATCGCGGAGTACAAGATCGGACTTTGTACAGATCAGGATATCCGCGCCGCTGTCTTTCAGCTCCAGGAAGATCTGTCTGGTCTTTCCATACGTTTCTTCCAGAGGATTATAACCATCGGTAACTGTACCGATAATGACTTTCTGTCCGGCATATTTCTTCGGATTTTTGATTGCGGGCCATTCCTTGACATCCATGAACGTGCCCCATTCTTCCGTATGTCCGGTAAAGCGCTTCATAAAAGAAGCATAGCAGTATCTGCAGGCATGAGGACACCCGACGTAAGGATTGACAGAATATCCTCCCAGCGGTGCGTTGGATTTTGTCATCACGCTCTTTGTTTCCACATAGCCTACCTTGATTTCAGTCTGTTCCATTTCTTTTGTTCCTCCAATACATGATTAAAAGCGGCAGGAAGCTCCTGTATCATGTTTTCCTCACCGATAATCGGAACAAGATCTTCCTTCATAAATACCGGAATACCTTTATCATGGGCCTGTTCTGTCAGACTGTAAGCCCACGCCGGTTCCGTATGTACTTTTTTCTTCATTGTGCCGGTCATCGTACCGACTACGATCCAGTCGATCCCAGTAAGATCAATTTCACCAGGGTCATCAAAAAGCGGCTCAAATGTCACATGATAATGTTTCGCACGGACATTCTCTTTCAGTGCCTGCAGCCTCCACAGTTCTGATTTCCTTGTAATCGTCACGCCAAACCAGGCATTGGGCAGGTCTGTATCAATCTTCAAAAGATCCGGCCGTTTGGATAAAAAGATCGCTTCATGCCGCGTATTCTCCCGCAGCTTTTGAAAGGTCGCCTCAAGCCATTCTTCTTTCCATGCACACAGGTCACTCATGCCGGTAAGCAGCCAGTTTCCGGGTTTTCCCCGCTCCAGTATTTTAAGCTTCTGCTCATAATATTCCGGTTGTGAGAAGTCATCTGTAATGTGAAATCTCCTGCAGTTGTTACGTGCATAGCAATAATCACATCCGACCGGACATCCGATCACAAGATTCAGGTTCTTGATTAAGTCCTTGATACACTCACTCATTTTGGCTGCCACCTTTCCAGATTCAGACGGATCCGGTCCAGATACTCTTCCGCAGCTCTGACTTCTTCCTCCGTAAAGCCCTGATAGTAAATATCCCCCATCTCTTCAGAGACAGCGATATAGTCTTTCTCAAGGGCTCTGGCCTTGTCCGTCAGAAAGAGAAGCGTTTTTCTTTTATCCACGGAATCCTGTTTGCGAAGAATCAACCCGGATCTCTCCATTCTTTCAAGCATTGTCGTCAGCGATGTGATCGCCAGACCGCACTTTTCCGATACTGTCTTGATCGGTACGCCATCCTCCTGGAAGAGGACATACAGGATCCTGCCCTGAGCTCCGTTGAAAGCTTCAATGCCACGCTCTGCCAGGATCCTTTCAAAAATACGGTCTCCAAGTTGTTTGATCTTGGAAACCAGAAAGCCGCCATTCAATTTCATAAAAATACTCCTATATAGTAATATAATTCATACTATATAGGAGTTTCCTGAAAGTGTCAATATGCTTTGATTGCTTATGACCAAACCTATAAAAAAGATGACAAAAAGGCCTGCGAAGCAGGCCGAATTATGATTATGAGATTCGCGGAGCGGTTCTCATAGTATATCATTCTCTACCTCGCAAACAATACTACGATCCCCGCTGCAATGGCCGCACCTGCGATCCAGATGAGCGTCAGCATCCCCCGTTTCTTCAACACCTGCGGCCATGTCTGCACATAAGGGATGTCTTCACATCCGGGCAGGATCCAGAACCTGCTGGTTCCGACCCAGACCTTGTCAATGAAAATCCCGTCATACCAGTTCATGACTTCCAGGAAGAGCAGCGCCTGCATATAAGCTGTTTTGAAATCCGACACATGATTCCATAATCTTATGATAACTACCAGCGCTGCCAGCATGACGATATAGAACTCTGTCATGAATACCTTTCGTTTCCGGATCATCGTTTCTCTGTCCGTCAAACCAATCTCTATAGCCCTGTCCTGAACTGCCTTCGGATAGAAATACAAACCATCTATCGCTCCTCCACGGACGGCATACCTTACCATGACCGTAAACAGCAGGCAGTACACGATAAGCTGCAATACAATCATTCGCTCTGTTCCTCCATATTCCTTACCCGCAGTCGCAATAACACGATCCACCACGCGGCAAAAATGATAATTGCCCCAAAGCTCATGTTAGAGCAGAGTATTCCGTTTAACACCGCGCTGTTTCCCAATCTTCCGAACGCATTGATCAGAATCTTAAATGTCAGAGGGTTCATGATCCACATCCAGGCCGGAAGAAACGTTTTCTTCTTTGCGACGAGATAAATCATCGCTGCCACATGTATCAGATAAAAAATCAGGAAAATAACCATTGATGGGATGACATATCCACCCTGCTCATGAAGAACCGTCATCAGGAGATTATCCGCACCGGCTTCCAGATCCTTTTTTATTCCCGTCACAAGATAGCAGCAGATCACATGAACAGCTCCGCCCAGAGCAAGATATCCGTACAGGGATACTCTGTAGAGCTTTGCCGCAAGGCTTTCCTTATCTGCGAGGCTCATGTAAAGTACATAAAAGCCGAACACCGTTACAGGTATTCCAATATAACCAAAGAAACCTGCGAGTCCTATCCGCGTATAAGAAATTTTCTGCGCGATCACAGCATACTTATCGATACCGCCTCCCGCTCCATAGGAACTGACGCCGCATAAAAGACAGTCACCGATCATGCTGAATATGCCCCCGATGATGCCGAGCAACAGATATTTTTTCATTTTATCGTTCATGTTAATCAACATCCGTGTTTTTATCGCAGTCATTCAGTTTCCTCCAGCATAATAAAACTCATTCCGGGAGATCGTCTCACCGGCCGCTTCATTCTGCTCCAAAAGCGAAAAGAGCAGGCCCGAAATCCATCGAATCCTGCTCCGTAAAAAGTACACTAAAGACAGTTATATTTTTCTAACTATCGGTAAGATATCACTAACTCTTTGGTTTTTCAATAGCTTTCTGCTTTTTCATGAATACATTTGAAATCAAAATTGACATAATGATACCGATAATGACTACAACCGGAAATGTCCATGCAGGACTGACCGACATCAGCGTATCGCCATAACCTGCAGGCATCTCTTCCACTGCACACTCATAGGTATATGCACGGTTGAACCAGATCTGGCCATAATAGCCAAAACTGGAAAAGCTCATCAGAACGGCAGCGATGGTATCTCCGGACCAACTATATTTTGTCATTCCCCTGACAGCCTCTGCCAGAACCGTGATAACGATCAGCGGAACCACATGCCACATGACTGCATCGTTTATGATAAACAGCAATAGAAGCATACCCAGAAACAGGCAGACAGCCGCGCCGGGTGCCTGTATCCTTCGGAATGCGAGGATAATAATCGGCGACAACAGCAGTCCCGCTGTAATCTGATAGCACACGAAGAAAATTGGGTGGATTGATCCTGTAACACATACAGCTGCTGTAACAACCGCGTAAAGGGCTGCATACAGAAGCATCCACAAAGCGTTTTTACGGTTCCATTTGTTGTTCATACTCTGCCTCCTTGTATAGGTTAATACTTTGAGTTAGATTTAACCAACCATATAAACAAAGAAAGTCCCGCTTATGCGGGATCTCTCTCATGTTTCCGTTTTAATCTATGCTCTTTTACAATCCGTAGATCTGCCTCCAGCCGGGATACAATAGGTCTCTCACAAACTGCATATGTTCGGCGGCTTCTTTCCGGGTCATGTCATGCCGGACCACTTCAAAGATCAGATGAACATATGCAGTAGCCAGGATATGCCACTGCATATCTGAAATCTCTTTTGCATACTCATCGCCGGTATCTTCCCGAGAGACAGGGTATTCAGTTTTCAAGGTTCAGCGGAGGAAGTACATCTCCTTCCACTACTAACCCCAGAAAAAACCGTCGGAAGGGAACCATGCGAAAAGGAAAAACCTGGGAATTCTTTTCCGTGTCTTGAAAAATGACCAAATATGATATATGATTTAGCCACAAGGAGGTGTTATCATGCAGATCGTCCCGATGAGAGATTTGAAAAACACGGTGGAAATCGAGCGGAAGTGCGCAGAAGAGAACGGCCCTGTCTTTGTGACAAAGAACGGATACGGCCGCCTTGTTGTGATGGATATTGAATATTACGAGAGAACCATGCAGTCCATGGAGGAAGCCAGAATGGTGAACCGTGGAATTGATGATTATGAAAAAGGAAATGTCACAGACGGAAAATCTTCACTGAAAAAGCTGAGGGAGAAACATGGCATCTGATCGATACAATTACGTTCTGACGGAGAGCGCGGAAGCAGATATCGATGAGGCTTTTGAATATATCGCCAATGACCTGGTAAATCCCGACGCCGCCTCCGCCTTTGCGGATGAACTTGAAGAGAAACTGGAAGAAATCTGTAAGACACCAAAAGCAGGCCGGCCAGTCCACAACCCATATCTGAAAAGGGATGACGTGAGGCGTGTTCTGGTGAAAAATTATATTGCCTATTACCTGATCGATGAGGAGAAAGCAAATATCGTTGTTCTTCGCGTTGTCTATAACCGCCGCGATCAGGATAAGATTCTGAAGACCATCTAAGAATAGAAAAGCCGGCAGAGAACATCTCTCTGTCGGCATATTTATGTCTGGGTATTCATTGTTTCTTATAGCCTGCGAATAGCAGCCCTGCAAAGGCCGTACACAAGACGGACCCCACCAGCATGGCAGCAGCACGCTTTTTGTTTCTCCTGAATCCTGCGACTGCCATCGGGATACCCAGAAGGCCGCCTGCAGTCAATGCACCAAAACCACGGTACAGCTGTTTCCCGAATCCACTTTCCATCCAGATATACCGTCTTCTTCCAACGCTTTTTCGCTTCCTCCAACGGATAGTGATCCCGCAGCCATTTCGTCATGGCAGGCTTGAACATTTTCAGATATTTATCCACCGTTAAATAAAACCGTATAAAACAGGTCAGCGACTCCTGTCTCTATTGTTTCAGGACTAACGGCTATCCTATCTGTATATGTCTGACGGCAATTCTCTTCGCAGAAGCAGATGTTCTTCAAAGTTGGTACATTGCCGCTG
>OMVU01000185.1 GCA_900314565.1 uncultured Eubacteriales bacterium | reverse complement strand
ATTCCATCCATTTCATCGAATTCGAAGCAGCGTAACCTCTCTCCGCGGGTATCCAAAGTTGTTCGTGATTTTGGGAGAGGCTTTGTTGAGCAGACACTAAATAGAGGCAGCAGAAAAGACTTGTCTCGGAGAAGCTTGTCTGAAATGTATCGGAAGTCATTCCGATCGTTGTTGACACTTAAGGTATTGCGGGCGGCAATTTGTGCAATTTCAGGATCATCCAGAATATCCTCAGATGCAAAAAGCAGATACATTCCATTATGACCTAGGGCAGTCCTGACGAACTCTTTATCATTCCAGCAGGATTTTGGGATGTACTTGATGACATACATGTCTGTGAGGTCATCTCCGCTTGCTATACTGAAAAGTTTGTCTGCAACTTTCTCATCAAAAAATAGTTCTGGGGCTACTTCTGAGAGCCAGAAGAAATCGCAGTCGCGCCAATTCTCTTTATATGCTTTCAGAAATTCTTCTCTTGTTTTTATCGTATATTCCATATATGGTTTCCTTTCCCGGGGAACACCCCATCATAAGACTTCATGTTATAGTTGTTCATCCACATATCCTTTCTGCTCTGTAGCAGGCGCCGGATTTCTCTGCCAGAGCTTTCTGCTGATCATCATCTATGCAGAAGACTTCCTGACCTTTCCGAAACCTGGAACCGGTCTGGGTAAAGCTGAATGGGATATTGTAGGCGGTACATTCCAGCATCAGGTCAAGTACCCATCTGTAGTCACAGAGCCGGGCTGAGCTGCCGGTTTCGCCCCCGCAGGAGATGCCTTCGATTGCTGCGGGATACTGTTCAAAGTATTTTTTCAGACGGATCGGTCCCAGCATCGGCTCTATGGAGATGAATTTGTGCCTGATCGGAAGGGGCATGAAATACTTCAGTCTGCGGTCTGCAAGATACTGAGTCTCACAGCTGCAGCTGATGGCGACATTATCCCAGCCTTTGCCAAAGTCCCGGGGCAGGCAGGAAGAGATGCGCTCCGGGCGTTTGGTTACGATCAGAAATGTGAGGTCCGGGCGCTGCCGGATCATGTCCCATGCTTCGCTGCGCCAGGGATCGGCTTCCTCAATGAAGAAATCAGAGGTCGTGCAGGTGCGGACGAGGTGGTCATCCGGGTTAAGACGATAGGTATGAGATCTGGTTTTCTGCACAGGTAGATCAAAGGACTTGGTTTTGAAAACAACGGACGGATTTCTGCCATAGAGGTAGTCCTTCTGAAACACCGGGCAGAACAGGCAACCTTTTGAAAGCCTGTGACAGCCATGCCACATATTCCAAACTTCGCTCATGCACCACACCTCCCTATAAAGTCAAGTCATTTTTCCTTGCCTCCCTATAAAGTCAAGTCATTTTTCCTTGAAAATCAAGGATTTTTTAACGTTATACCTCTGCTAAATGAGCCGGAAGGATGGGCATCTCAGAGTATCTGGTACAAGAATAGAGGTGTTTTGGGTATACGAATCAGAACGTCACTTGTTCCGATATTCATGGCCGTTGTATAACCCTTCCCTCTATGGCAGCGCACCTCCCGTATCTACCAGGATCACCTTCGGTTTCCCGCCGGGTCCTCACTTCCTTCGTTCCGCCTGCCCATAACCAGGGTGTCAGCTTAGCTCCTCATCAGGGTCATGCCCTATGGAAATAATTCCTGCCGACTACTGGCTCATTCTTTGTTGTTTGCTGACTCCAGTTCCCGTTCACCAGCACCTTTCGGTGGACGTTCCCCTGATGAACTTCTTCTTTCGTCACTCCCATAAGGGAGCCGGTCACCTGCTCGTGACCGGAACCGGATCCCTGATGCCGGATCAGATGCCCGGCTCCGGCCGCAAGCAGTAGTTACTCTGTTGTCTTGGCTGCTTATGCCGCCACTGGTCTCCGGATATCACCCATCAGCTTCGCCGCGTCATAGGTCGTTCCTGTCTGCAGGATCAGATAGAATACCCGGATCAGTTTACATGCCACCGCGATCATCGACTGCATCTTCTTCAAGGGGTTCTTCTCCCTTGTCGTGTAGTACTGGTGGATCGACCGGAATTCCGGACTGTGGCTCACCACGCTGACCGCCGCTTCATACAGCACATACCTCAGCCGCTTCCGGCCACGGTAGCTGATGTGGCTCTCGCCCTTGTGTTTGCCGGATTCATTCTTCACGATGGCATATCCGGCCAGTTTCTGCAGCTGTTTGGGATCATCGAAACGCGTAATGTCCCCGACTTCCGCCACAAACCCGACCACCGTTTTCAAACCTACGCCTCTAATCTCCAGAAGCTTATCTACATACGGAACCTCTGTGATCTTTTCCTCGATCAGCGCCATCAGCTCTGCTTCCCTCGCCGTCTGCATCTCATAGTCCGCAAGCAGGATCTTAAGTTCTACCCTGGCTGCTTCCTGTGCTTCCCGGCTTCCGATGCTGTGCTCCGCCGCCGTTACCAGGGTCTTTGCCCTCTTTAATCCGACGCCTCTTACCTTTGCATCCCTCCAGATCCGGTTCACACCGTCCACACCGAGTTTTACGATATCCTCCGGCAGTGGTGCCACCTTCAGAACCATCAGGCCGCTGACCGCACCGACATTCCCGTAAACGTCTTTATAATTCGGGAAGTAGATGCTGAACCATCTGGCGATCCGGTTCTTCAGTCTTGTGATCTCGCTCTGAGCGAGCACCTGCAGTCCTGACAACGCTCTGATCTCTGCGTAGACACCGTCCGGGATGTACGGTCGAAAATACCTTCCGTCTTTGGATCCTTGCGGTCGTTCTTGGACGGGTTGTTGTCATCCAGTTCCTTCGATTTCTTGACATGATGGGGATTCACATGCACCGGGATCATCCCGTTGTCCTGCAGGAACTTCCCCAGGTTGAACCAGTAATGGCCTGTCGGCTCCATGCCTGGTATTACCTTGTCCATCCCGTGCTTTTCCTTCAGTTCCATGATCCAGGCTCGGAACGTCTCGAACCCTTCCTCTGTATTGCTGAATTCCAGCGGCTTTCTGGAGAATTCATATCCCCGCCAGTTGAATGCCCGTGCGAAGTGTGTTTCACTCCCTACATCGATGCCAAGGATCAAAGTTTTTTCCGTAATAGCTGCAATCTTTGCGTTCTGTGTGGTAGACTTCATATCAGATACCTCTCTTGTAATGGATTTGCTAACTGTCGTGGGTCAGCAAACCTTATATTACATTGAGGTACTGTCGTGGGTCAGCAAACCTTATATTACATTGAGGTATCTTTTCTTTCACCTGCTTTCTTTCAAGTCCCTATATTTGAATCATACAGGAAGCTCCTTTATGCCTGTAAGGCCATCTGCACAAATGATCATAATATCTCTGACTCCGCGGTTCTTAAGCGAATTAAGTACGGAAAGCCAGTATTTTGCACTTTCGTTCTGGCCTACATCTATCGTAAGGACCTCTTTACGGCCCTCTAAATTAATCCCAAGGGTAACATAAGCTGCAAGCTTGCGGATAAGGCCGTTATCTCGTACAGAATAATGGATGGCATCAATGTAAATAACTGGATATACCTCATCAAGAGGCTTGTTCTGCCACTCCTCGATCTGCGGCATGAGCTTATCAGTTACATCCTAAATAAAGCCTTCTGAAGCTTCAAAACCATAGATATCCATGAGGGTATCCGAGATCTGGCGGGTTGTCATCCCTTTTGCGTACATAGAGATGATCTTCTGATCAATGTCAGAAATATCCTTTTGGCGCTTTTTTACAACTTTTGGCTCGAATGTTGAGTTCCGATCCTGTGGTACGTCAATAGTCATAGAGCCATAGCTTGTATTTACTTGCTTTTGCTTAGTGCCATTACGATAATCGCTTTGTTCAGAACGTTCTATTCGCTCGGACTTGCCATATCCAAGATGATCGTCCATCTCGGCTTCCATCATTTCCTTGATGGTACCGCCAAGAAGATCTTTTAAAGCGTCCTGGATATCTTCTGCAGTTTCAATGTCATACTCCTGCAGGAGCTGCTGGATGATGGCACGCTTGCCATCAGTCATTACGACATGGTGAACGGGCTGCTTTTCTTTTCTTGCCATAAATCAAGGCCTCCTATGAATTAATGTATCATAGAAGGCCCCGCTTATTAACTTTTACAGACTTTTTTTCACAATCTCGCTTCCGCTGTATCCGTTCTGTGTTATAGTAGCGAATATAGGACTCTATTGACTTAATCAAATCTGTTTTTGAAGTAAAGCGCTTTCCGTAGTACGTCT
>OMVU01000079.1 GCA_900314565.1 uncultured Eubacteriales bacterium | reverse complement strand
GGATCAGGAGCTGCTGACAAAAGGAAATTCTTCTGAAGATGAGAAATATGTCGCTGATGATTTTCGGGAGATGCTGGAGCAGATCGAGCTGGACCTGCAAGCGTCTCAGAAGAAACTGGATAAGACCTGTGACCACAGCGATGATGCCGACTCTGAAACGGAATAATTTTGAAAAGTGTACTCAAAATGTACTCACGAGACATAGAAAAAGTCCGGAAACCCAGTGTTTATGCTGGTTTCCGGACGTTCAATATTTATTCCAGCTCAATCGTCCCCGGCGGCTTACTCGTCAGATCATACAGCACGCGGTTCACCCCTTTGACCTCATTGATGATCCGCGTCATGCATGTCTGCAGCACGCTCCAGGGTATTTCACACGCTTCCGCCGTCATAAAATCCGTCGTGAGGACCGCCCTGAGCACGACCGCATAGTCATAGGTCCTTCCGTCACCCATGACGCCCACGCTCCTCATATTGGTAAGGGCCGCAAAGTACTGTCCGAGCATTCTGTCCGTTCCAGACTGCGCAAGCTCATCCCGGAAGATCTTATCCGCTTCCTGGACGATCCGGACCTTCTCCTCCGTGATCTCACCGACGATACGCACGCCAAGTCCCGGGCCCGGGAACGGCTGTCGGTATACCAGATATCCCGGTATACCGAGCTCAATACCAAGCTGCCTCACCTCATCCTTGAACAGCATGCGGAGCGGTTCTATGATCTCCCTGAAATCGACATGATCCGGGAGACCTCCTACATTGTGATGCGATTTGATGACCGCGCCCTGTCCGAGCCCGCTCTCCACCACATCCGGATAGATCGTGCCCTGAACAAGATAATCGACAGCGCCGATTTTTTTCGCTTCCGCCTCAAATACGTTGATAAATTCAGCACCGATGATCTTTCGTTTCTTCTCAGGATCCGTCACACCGGCCAGTTTTTCATAGAAGTGCTTCTGTGCGTTCACCCGCACAAAATTCAGGTCGTAAGACCCGTTCGGCCCGAAGACAGCCTCGACCTCATCGCCTTCATTTTTACGGAGAAGCCCGTGATCGACGAAGACACAGGTCAGCTGCTTTCCGACCGCCCTGGACAGAAGCACCGCCGCTACGGAAGAATCCACTCCGCCGGAGAGGGCGCAGAGTACTCTGCCGTTTCCGACCTTTTCTCTGAGCGCATGGATCTGTTCATCCACAAAGGAGGACATCTTCCAGTCACCGGCACATCCGCAGACATTCCGCACAAAGCTGTGCAGCATCTTGCTGCCTTCCGGCGTGTGCATGACTTCCGGATGGAACTGGACCGCATAGAGTCCGCGTTTTTCATTTTCCATCGCAGCGACAGGACAGTTTGCCGTATGTGCAGTCACCTGAAAACCGTCCGGAACCTCTGCAATATAGTCCGTATGGCTCATCCACACGCTCGTCTCAGACGCGACACCCGCAAAGATCGCAGAGTCAGCCCGGTCGATCAGAAGATCCGTGTGGCCGTACTCACTGACAGGTGCCGTCGCGACCCTGCCGCCCAGAAGGTGCGCCATGAGCTGGGACCCATAGCAGATCCCGAGGACCGGCACGCCCAGGGAGAATAATGCAGGATCTGCTGTCGGCGTTCCCTCTGCATAGACGCTGTTCGGTCCGCCGGTCAGGATGATCCCCTTCGGATTCATCGCAGCAATCTCAGAGACGGGAAGCGTGTTCGGATGGATCTCGCAGTAAACTCTGCATTCTCTCACACGCCTTGCGATCAGCTGCTTGTACTGCCCTCCGAAATCCAGAATAACAATCATTTCTCTTGACATCTGTTCCCTCCGTATATTAATCAGGAATCTTTACGCTTATCAAGAACGCCCCGGCGTTCCTGCCGCGCCGGGCAGGGTGCGAAGCACCTTACTCTCTGCGCGGCTGCGATCCGCCGGGGTGTGCTGATATTTTCCATGTTCACGATATCGTCATGCTTTCCGCAGATCAGCGTACTTATATCGGCCGCGATATTTCCAGAGGAAGATCGCTGTGATAATAAAGCTGATGAACTCCGCTGCCGGCCACGCACTCCAGAGTCCGTATCCGCCGAACAGGGCTGTCATTGCGAACAGGCAGATGACCAGCACGAAAAATGTGCGGACCAGAGACAGAAAACCGGAGACAACTCCGTTCGAGAAAGCGGTAAAGAGCCCCGAGCCAAATGTGTTATACCCTGTGAAGAGGCATGCCGGGAGGGAGATCATGTAACCCAGAAGGGATATCCTGTAAAACTCCGTATCCGGCTTAAAGTAAATGCCTATGATAAGCCCTCGCAGGAAATAGAGGACTACGATCAGGACCGCTCCGAGAAGGAAGCACCATCTTATGCTGTACTTATATACTCTCTTGCGCATTTCAATATTTCCGCTGCCATAGTGGTAGGAAAAAACCGGCTCCACAGCGGTCGTATAGCCCATGAACACCGCTTCGATCAGGAACTGCAGATACGTGATGACGGAGAGCGCGCTGACGCCGACTTCTCCGTAGCAGCGGAAAGCCAGATGATTCATAAAGAGCACGCTGACACCGCCGGCAAGGTTACTGACCATGTCCGAAGATCCGTTAAAGCAGATAATACCGATCTCCCTGAGATTCGGCTTTGCCAGTTCAAGCTTGTAGGAGCTCTTTTTGGCAATGACGTAGAACCAGATCGCATAAATGATCGTACTGCAGTATCCGATGACTGTCGCGGCAGCTGCACCCCAGATGCCGAGCTTGAGATGCTCCATAAAGTAGAAGTCCAGGACACAGTTAAGGACACCGCCGATCATGATAACGATGGCTGCAACGACGGTCTGGCCTTCCCCGATAATGAGGATGCCCAGCTCCGACTGGAGCAGGATCGTGATCGCAAATGCTGACAGAAGCATGTAGTACGGACGCAGATACTCAATATTTCCCTGTGTAGCCCCGCAGAGCTTCATGATCGGATCTGCGAAAGTCACGCAGACAAACGTTATGATAGCTCCGATGAAGATCGTAAAGACGATGACTCTCGAGAATGTCTGGCCGGCTTCCTTCCGCTTTCCCTGCCCGACTTTCCGCACGATCACCGCATTGCCACCGGTCCCGATCATGATACCGATCGCAATGAAGAGAGAGATGACCGGGTAATACAGATTGATCGCACTGATTGCCAGATCGCCCACATAGCGTTCAATGAACAGACCGTCCACCATCTGATAGACAGCTATGAACACAAAAGTAAAGATGCTGGGCCCGGTAAATTTAAACAGCGACCAGAATGAAAAATCCTGAGCCAGCTCCTCATCCTGCGCAAATTTCTGTTGCTCTTCCATCTTTCTTTTTACCTCTTCCTGGAGAAGATTCCAACGATGACCTGGAAGAAGTTCTTCTTATCGCTGAGCTTATCCTTGAGCTCTCTGATCGTCACGTCAGACTGTGAATTGTGCGTTGCGACAGCATGCGCTGTCTTAATGTAAATATCCTTGAATCTTTCGATGCTCTCATCGTCATACAGACTTGCGAAATAGTCGATCATCATCTGAAGGCCGTCCGAGCCGTCGAGGATCTCGATGTCGAGGACGGACTGAGACGCCGCCTGATTCTGACGGATGTCGATCGTCTCGATTCCGTAGCTGTCCATATCGCGGATATCCTGCTGATAGAGCAGGTAGACCGTCTCATTGGTAAGGTTCTGGCCGTTTTTCTCCACATACGGATAGCAGCTGTGCTCGATGCCTCTCTGGACCTGATCATGAACATCCGCGAAGAGCTCACGCAAGGTCATATTATCTCTGAGACGGACGCCGACCGGAAGATCTCTGAACAGAAGACCGATCGTGGAGAGATTCTGCACATCTTCCCTGCCGTTGTAGATCCAGGAAAGCATGATATCATTCTTATTCGTGTAGATCGATACAGCGAGAGCGGCAATCGTGATGAAGAACTCATTTCTCGTGATCTTATATGCGCGTTCCATCGCTGTCATCTGGGGCTGAAGAAGACCGATTTCCGTGAAGAGCTCTCCCATCTCATTCTTTCTGGTCTCATGGTCGAACTCAGGATGCCATGTCCAGTCTATGCCCTCATAACGATCCTCAAAATACTTTCTGCTCTCCTCGTAGAACGCGGAGGCAAGCGCGTCCTCCCTGTTCTGGAGCATCAGGTAGTAGTAATCCGTATCCGGCTGCATGCCCGCAGTGACTTTTCCGACATTATCCATCAGGATCTTCAGGGATGTGCCGTCGAACAGAGAGTGATGCACGTCGAAGAAGATATATCCTGCCTTCTCCGTCTCAAAGACGCGGCAGCGATACAGCTTCCCGCCGACGATCTTGAACGGATAGACCAATGTGTCCTTGACGAACCGGAACTCGAACTCGGACATCTTCTCCACATGGATATCCTGGAGGATCTCCGGCGTATACTTCTGCATGAGCTCTCCGTCGTCATTCCAGAAATACATCGTCATGAGCGCCGGATGGCTCCTGATCACGGACTGCATGACGGAAGCCATCTGCTCCATATCGTAGCTCTCGAGATCCAGCTTCATCATGGAATACAGATTGTACATGGTCGAGTTCGGTGTGTAGAGCTGATAGTCGACCATATAGAGCTGCTCCGTGGTGAGGGGATGCGCGATCTGCATCGAGCGGGCATTTTTCTCCTCCGGACTCTCCCCGTCGTCGTTTGCATGCATCTCTTCATACAGTTCCGCGATCTTCTCCGGCGTGCGGCCGCGGAACACTTCACTCGCGTTCAGCCCCGGAAGACCGCTCTCTACGATCAGTTCGATGGATGTGAGGGAATCTCCTCCCATCTCATAGAAATCATCATGAATTCCCGCACGGTCGATCTTCAGGACTTTCTCAAATGCCCTGCAGAGCTTCTCCTCCGTCTCATTTGTGGGCGCAACATAATCCGACCGGAAATCGCTGATATCCGGCTTCGGAAGTGCCAGACGGTCCATCTTGCCGTTGGCCTTGAGCGGGATCTCATCCACCTTGATATAGTAAGAAGGAATCATATAGTAGGGCAGACGTCTCATGAGGTCATTCCGAAGTTCTTCCTGATCAAATTTGACATCTTCCTTATAATATGCACACAGGAAACTCTTATCGTTATCTTCAAATCCCCTTGCGGCAGCCCACTTGACTCCCAGGGCCTGCCTGATTGCAGCTTCGATCTCAGCCGGCTCGATCCTGTTCCCGTTGATCTTGATCATATCGCCGCTTCTTCCCAGCAGGACATAGTTTCCGTCGGCATTCTTCCGTGCAAGGTCGCCGGTGTGATAAAAACCGTCCGTGAAGGCTTTCTTCGTTTCCTCCGGAAGATTAATGTACCCGCGGACATACGGATTCTCAAAGCAGAGCTCTCCCGTCTCTCCGTCCGGCACTTCATTTCCGTCCTCATCCAGAAGCCTGATCTCCGTGCTGACCTCCGGTTTTCCGATCGGGCAGGTCTCATAAGCCTTATCGATGATAAATATTCCGACGGCAAAGCCGCTCTCACTGGCTGCATAGACATTGACCAGCTGAACGTTCTTGTTATAGATATTGTTGGCGGGCTCGCTTCCCACGATCAGCATGCGGAGGAACGGTCCCGACTTGTTTCCAAGCTTTCTGACGTAGGACGGTGTGAGGAACGTGATAGTGATCCGCTTCTCGAGGAAGAACTTCATGAGCATCATCGGGTTCTTGATCACCGCGTAGGGAACGACATAATTCCTGCCGCAGGGAATGCTCAGGCACTTCAGGATAACAATAATGGACGCCACAAAGTTCAGAGGCGCAAGCAGAGCGAGCCTGTCCTTCGAGTTGAACGGGGTCTCTCCGTTCAGCTTGATCGATTCGATCGCCCGCTCGAGATTTCCGTACTCATGCAGAACGCCTTTCGGGTTTCCCGTCGTTCCGGACGTATAGATCGCATACGCCGCATCATGGGGATCTGACATCACGAAACCGGCAAGCGGTTTCGTATGCATAACGATATCCCAGTTATCCTTGTTGAGTTCTGCAGTGCAGCCGCAGTCCTTGCGGATATAAGCGATCCGTTCGGGCGCATAGGTATCTTCCACGAGAGCCCACGCTGCTCCCGCTTTCCATACACCGACCATGGCAACAATCGGAAAAACGCCTCTCGGCAGATTTATGAGGACAAAATCCTCCTTGCCGATTCCCTGCTCCTTGAGCCAGGCATAGACCTTTCCTGTCATTTCGTCAAACTGCGTATATGTAATTCCCTTGGAATGCGCGTCATCAAAGAGAATAGGCTCATTCGGATACTCTGCGGTATACTTCTGTAACGTTTCCAGAATCATACTCTAGTACTCCTCCTTTTCGGCATAATAGACTACAGGCAATTGCGAAAGTCTGAGCTCCATGGAAATTGTATGAACATTCAAACGGCTTCCGCGCCAAGAACTTCTAACATTCACTCAAGATGCATTCCACATCTTTCGTTCATGAAGAAGTTCTAAGGCTTGTGCAGATTGTTTGAATTGTTCACACAATTCCATTTCGCTCAGAGTTTCGCAAGAGCCTGATAATAGACTAACTTTGATTTTATATCAGCTGATTGTCTTTCTCAAGTCTTGTATGAAAATTTAATCCCGGCACAGAAGCCCCGTGACGCAGGCCTATGCTGAATACGCAAAATGAGGCAGGAAAGCCGAGACATTCATGACATCTAACGGATCTGCACCGCATCTTCTTTCGGCAGTTTCCCGAAAAAGCGTACAGCGATGATAAGCGTGATCGGAAATGAGAGCACGACCGACAGCGGCTGCGCCTCCTGAATACCGGCGAGTCCCCTGATACGTGAAAGAATAAGCAGGGTCGGAATGAACAACAGCCCGCTTCGAAGTGCAGAAAGCAGGGTCGCATTCAGACGTTTTCCAGTGCTCTGGAAGAGCATCTCCGTGGTCATACAGATCGGAAGAAGCAGATACGCTGCCGCCTGCAGGCGAAGGGCCCGCGTCCCGATCGCAATGACTTCCGGGTCATTCCTGAACAGACCGATCAGCTTTCCCGAGAACAGCAGGATCACAGTACATCCGACCAGAATCAGCGACTCAGACAGCATGGCGGTGAATCGGTACCCTTTTCGGATCCTTGAATATCTGCCGGCCCCGTAATTGAAAGCGGATACCGGCTGAAATCCCTGCCCGATTCCGATGGCAATGGAAAATGCAAAAAATATGATCCTGTTCACGATACTCATCGCGGCGACCGCCGCGTCTCCGTAGACCGCACAGCAGGAATTTAAGAGAACCGTGGTTATGCTGTTCAGGCCCTGGCGGAGAAGACTCGGAAATCCGGTCGTCATGATATTCACATAGACAGGAAGACCTGCCCGCACCGCACGCCGAAAGCTCAGTCTTGTCTCTGTTCGCCCGGAAAGGAACATAAAAAGAAGGATCCCCCAGCTTATGATCTGGCTCATGGCTGTGGAAAGGCCCGCGCCGGCGATTCCCATGTCCAGTCCGAACATGAGGATCGGATCTCCGATCATATTCAGGACTGCTCCGGACATCAGGCCGACCATGCCGAGAGCGGCTTTCCCTTCATAGCGAAGTATGCTGTTCATCGTAAGACTCGAGCACATAAAGGGAGCTGCCGTGAGAATATAGAAAATGTAAGTCCTGGCGTACGGCGCAATAGTCACCGTACTTCCAAGCATCATAACAAGGTCATCCAGACACAGAAGGCCCAGAACAGAAATGACAGATCCGAAAAAAAGCGACCCGAAAAAACCGGACGAAGCGCTGACGGAGGCCGTTTCCCGGTCCTGCCGACCGAGCGCTCTGGAAAGAATGCTGCCGGATCCCTGGCCGAACATAAAGCCGAACGCCTGAAGGATGGACATGAAGCCGAACACTACGCCGACCGCTCCGCTCGCGCTAGTCCCGAGACGTCCGACGAAAGCTGTATCCACCAGATTATAAATATTGTTGACCAGCATGGAGATGACGCTGGGGACCGACAGTGTCACAATGAGCTGAGGGATCGGCGTTCGTGTCATCTTATCAAATTGCGAAATATTTCTGTTGGTGTTCTTCACTTTGTATTGCCTTTTTTCTCATCCGATAAGCCGGTTATATTTCCATGATCAACCACTGAATATATAGTAGTAGCTTCACTTTCTTCATTTCTAACATCATACGCCAATTTCCAGGACTTTGCCAGTCTGTCCTGTTCGTTCCCGTTCCGATAATTTGCTGCGCTGCTGAAGTGAAAAGAAAAAGCTGCCGCAATCAGGATGGAAGATCGATCTGCAGCCGGCATTTCTGTACTTGTCAGCTATATGACCTGTCTTCTCTTCTGATTACAGCAGCTTGTTAACGTTCAGAAATCGATAGCTGTCTTCCCTGCATCCCTCTCCAGGCGGCCGGCGAGCGCTGCGCTCTTACAGGGTCGGACTATGAAATCAGAATCATTAATGACCCGAAACAATTCCATAAAGTGCTCTGAGGAGAGGCCGGACCTGAAAGGACAGCGGCCAAGGTCATTTCGTTGAGATGACCTTGACCGCTGCCTCTTCTTCATACAGGACGAGACGCTGTTCTTACATTCCCAGCTCATCCATCCAGATCTTCAGATCTTTAAGTGATACACTTCCGCCGTACCGTTTTCCTTCCAGCACTTTGAACTTTCTGCCGGTCAGATTATTGATTCTTTCACTTGTATTGCCGAAACCGCTTCCTCCGGATGTGCAGAACGGGATAATCACTTTTCCCTCACCTGTCAGCTGATCAAGAAACGTATCGACAACGCTGGGCTCCCTGCCCCACCAGATCGGAAAACCGACAAAGATCACGTCATAATCGTCCGCCGGCTTTCCCACGATCGCCGGGCGGCAGTTCGGATCATTCATCTCGACAGTCGACCTTGAATTTTTGTCTCTCCAGTCCAGATCCGCTTTCGTGTAGGGAATCTCCGGTGTGATCTCGAAAAGATCTGCCTGTTCAATTTCCGCGATTTCCTCCGCCACCTTCTTTGTTACGCCCGATGCAGAAAAGTAAGCAACCAGTTTTTTCTCCATAAAATATACCTTCTTTCACTATAGTTGAAATGACCCGCAGGATATGGCAGACGTGTCAGCACTAAAAATATTTATCGGCCTTGCCCCTGTCATCCCCTCCCAAAACATCGTTTTGATGTCTGACTTAATGGCCTCGGATGACTGTTTTGCAGCTACGTGTGCCTTCAGGCATTCGTGGGCAAAATATGTCTCCCGGCCGTCGTCAGCTTAAGGAGCCTCGGCTGTCACTACTATATCACACTTAACAATTCTTCTTCAACTCCATGCACCTGTTTCTTCGCTTTGATCAGAACGCCTCGTCTGCGTCAGAAATCAATACCGGATACCGTAATATCTTTGATCCAGATGCCCTTGTTGATCAAAATGCTTCCGATCGCCACCTTGATCAGCTCAACTGAGCTCACGACCGCATAGAGTGCAAGAATCGGCACCTTCGTATAGTGCGCCAGGAAAAAAGCCATTGGTAAAGACGCGATCCAGCAGAAACACGAATCGAAAAGGAATGTGACAAATGTTTTTCCGCCTGACCGGATAATGAAATACGCAGCATTATTAAATGCGTGCACAGGCATGAAAAGAGCAGCTATACAGATGAGACCGCTCGCGAGATGACGGATCTCGTCCGTCGTCCTGTAAATGAGCGGAAACAGACCGGATACCGCTGCCATCAGGATTGCGGAAACCACGCACAGCAGAACAGAAAAGAATGTGAGTTTCCAGGCTTCTTTCTTAAGCTCCTTTGCTCGCGACTCGCCCCATTCTCCCAGCCTCTGTCCCATAATAATTGCTGTAGCCGAACCCATGGCGATAAAGGCAACATTGAAAACATTTCCTAAGGTCTGGGAAATATTGAATGCTGACACAACGGACAGACCGCGCACACTGTAGCACTGCGCCAGCATGGCCTGTGCCCCGGACCACAGAGCCTCGTTCATAAGAAGAGGGGTCCCTTTCTGAATGCACGCCGCCATGAGTGCCTTCGGCACATACAGACTTCGAAAAGCCCCGACGATAAATGGCAGCTTTTCTGTATGCGTGTGCGCCCAGATCACGATAAAGAGCAGCTCTGTGAACCTGGCTATGACAGTTGCAGCAGCTGCGCCCACAACTCCAAGGGCAGGCGCGCCGAATTTTCCGAAAATAAGGATATAATTTCCCAGCAGATTCACGCCCACTGCAATAAAGGAAGCCACCATGGGCGCGACTGTCTCCTCATGTGCGCGGATAACGGAATAATAGGCCTGCGTGATTGCGAACGGCAGAAAGCCCACGCACATGACTGCGAGATAAGCTGCCGCTGCCTGCAGGGTCAGTTCCGGAGATCCGCCGCCATTATCTTCCTGCAGGTACAGACCGATCAGCTGTTCCCCGTAAAATGTGAAGACCGCCAGGCCTGCCACAGTAAGCACGACTGCCACAATAAGCTGCAGGCGGAAGGTCCACCGAACGCCTTCATGGTCCTCTTTCCCGCAGTACTGAGCGGTGAAGATCCCGATTCCAGAGAGTCCTCCGAACACACACAGGTTCCATACAAAAAGCAGGGTGTTCACGATCGAGACACCCGTCATCGGATCCGTGCCGACTCTTCCGACCATAATATTGTCCAGCATATTCACAAAATTCGTGATGCCGTTCTGAAGCATGATCGGCAGAGCGACCGCCATAGTGTGACGAACAAATTTCCTGTCAAAAATAGAAGTCATATCTAAACTGCTCTCATAAATGCAAAGTCCGGACCGCTTCGAACGATCCGGGCATAATTTTTACCAAGAGGTGTTCTTTTCGTCCGTTCTGCCGGAAAGCCCTGTCAATTTTATATCTGCCCGGCTGCTCTGTTACGGAATATAATATAGTTTTCACCAACATGTTCCTTCTCCCATGCTGACGAAATTCTGTAGCCGACGGGTGTGAAAACAGCTTCCAGGCCCAGTTCAATCAGCATCGAGGTAAAGGAGCAGATGATGACCTGTGTCCAGTTCCATCCGAAAAAGACATGAGAGACCAGTGCCGAAAAGACGAAGTTGTCAACGAACTGGGCAATACAGGTAGACACAAGGCTTCTTGCCGCGAACCCGCTGTACCTGCCGTTGTCGGCCCTCTCTCCGACCATATGGTTCAGATGGGAGTTGACGACCGAACTGGCCAGCATAGCTGCGGAGGATCCCAGTACAACGTACCAGGCTCCGGCAAAAGTGCTGTCAATCCCTGCCGTGATCATCTGCCCCGTCACCGGCTCGCCGGCTGAATAATATGCTGCCCACTGTCCCGGTGTCTTCATCAGCAGCCAGAAAATGACGGCACAGATCATATTGACAACGATCGCGACTACGGAAATTCTTGTGGCAGCTTTTGCCCCGAAACGTTTGCAGATGCAGTCCATGCACAGGAAGGAAATCCATGACAGTGCAAGACCGGTGTTCAGACAAAAGTAATCCGAACGGTAAAGTTCTCTGCCTGCCAGAAGATTCATCAGGACGACAGACAAAATAAAGACAGCGATGACCATAGCGGGCACGCTGCGCAGGAGTACTTTGTACTCCTCAATGGTACTTCTCAAATGCTTCATTTTTTTTCTCCTTTGGTTTTAATGTTTTACAAGCAGGATATCGGACCCGAACTGCTTGGCTCTCTTTTGAGAGCGGGGCTATTATAACACAAAAAATCCCTGCGGCATATGAAATCTTAAAGACATTAAGAACATATTTCATGGAATTTCCCGGAAAGAACGGCAGGAATTGAGCCATGAACTAATGTTACAAAAAGTCTGCGGCTGAGATCAAACTCAAGTCAGAATAATCAGGCGGCTGAGATCGAACTCACTTCAGAATAATTCTGCAGCTGAGATCAATCTGAAGTCAGGATAAGTCTGCGGCTGAGATCACATCCTGCCGAGAGGAATATCATAGAACCAGGGATTGATCTGCTCATATGTGTACGCCGCTGCAAGAACATCCTCATCCATGAACTTTCTGCCGATGATCTGCATTCCGACAGGCAGCCCGGCATCAGTCAGCCCTGCCGGAACGGAAGCAGCCGGATTGCCGGTAAAGTTCTCGAAGAATGTTTCACAAAAGCCGATCAGCGGCTCTGTCCTCTGTCCGTTTACCTCTTCCGGGCCCTTCGTGTTCCCGTCTGACGCATTCGGGACCGGAGCACAGATCGTGACCGGTGAGAGGATCAGATCATACCTTCTGAAAACATCCTCCTGTACATCCAGGATCTCTGTCCGCATCTCATTCATGGCTCTGAAATCCATGATGTCCGCCTTCATGACCTCTGCATTCCAGTAAATAAATTCTTCCGGCAGTTCATCCCGGTGATCCTTTACAAGGTCGAACCCTTTTCGCTTCCATAATTCCATATCTGTCGCTGTGTCAAAGCAGATACTGCGGCACCAGAATTCCGCATACTCATTGTGAGTGTGCGGAAAATGAAATTCCACCGGTTCCACAACTGCCCCCGCCTCACGGAAGCGCAGCGCTGCTTTCCGGACGATCCGCTTTACTTCATTATCCACCGGAAAAATACCGAAATCATCTGTATAGCCGATCCTGACATTTTTCAGCGGCTTCTTCATGAGCTCTCTGAAATTTCTTTTTTCACGGAATACGCTGTGCGGATCCCTCGGATCGTAATACGCCATGTATTCCAGCATCACGGCACTGTCTTCTACCGTCTTTGTAATTGCGCCGTTAAAACAGTACGGATGGGACGCAGCCCAACCATCGGGCCTGTTGACACTCGGAATCGTACCGACGGACGCTTTGAAGCCGAAGCAGCCGCACCAGGATGCGGGGATCCGGATCGATCCTCCCCCGTCCGACCCCTCGCCGATCAGGATCATGCCGTCTGCAACTGCGGCAGCACTGCCGCCGGAAGAGCCGCCTGAATTGTACCCGGGCCTGAACGGAGTGGAAGTCGGCCCGTAGAGCAGATTATCCGTTGTTCCCCGGAAAGCAAAGGCCGGCGCATTGGTCTTCCCGACTGCGATCGCCCCGGCCATGTTTGCTGCTCTGTAAAAAACAGAGTCCTCTGTGTCCTTCTGAATCAGAGACTTTACGCCGCCGTGGGAATTTGTCCACCCGGATTTGGAAGGAAGAAAATCTTTCAGCGCGATCGGGACACCGGCCAGAGGCCCGCAGTCTTCCCTTCCTGCAAGACGTTTTTCCAGCTTTCCTGCTTCCGCAAAGGCGTCTTCAAACTTTGTGTAAGTAAACGCATTTACAGAGGGATTTCTCTCCTCGATTCTTTTTCTGAAATATTGAATTACCTCCGTCGGCGAAACTTCGCCCTTGTTTACCAGCCGACCGAGTTCACAGCCGGAAAGCTGTTCCAGTTTCATAGTACCTCCTCCAAATCGTTTCTATATTTCTGTTTACCGGGCGGTGCCATTCGCATTCCGCTTTCGCTCCATGCTCATGTCGCGCTGTCGCGCTATGTGGATGTTCGCACTCTGTGCGGCTTTATGAGCAGGCTCCCACCGCTTATTATGCTCCATCCTCGCACCGCCCGTAGGTACGCGCAAATATGCCCCTGAGCCGTTATTGACTCAGAGGCATTCCTTTTCATTCCATGATTCCTTCATTTTACAGCTGCCGGATACACATCAGTCATATGCGATATAGACTGAATACCGCATCACGATATCAATATGCGGTCGGCAGGGCAATCCTTATTTCCTGATGAACTGCCCCTCTGTATCCGGTATCTCCGCGCTGGTGAACCGCTCCACGGTCATATGAAGATCATACTTTTCACGGAGCGCAGCGATGGCTCCCATCATCGGTGATGCGTGATGTGCATCGATCGCCTCCTGATCCTGCCAGCTGTCGATCAGCAGCACAGTCTCCGGATCATTCATCGGGAAGAAATATTCGTACCGCAGATTACCTGCCTCTGCACGGATGGCGTCCGCCGTTCCGGAAGACTCCATTTCCTCCGCAAACCTGCGGGCATCACCGTTCATTCCTGTATAATACAGATTCACTGTTATCGCCATAATCACTTCACCTCGTTATCCCGACGACTGTTCACCGCCGAATAGATTGTATTATCCACCTGTAACAAAAGCTGTCTCTGTCGCAGTCTCTGATGATCCCGCTGACCGTATAATTAATTGTAGCACGCCTGTTTATTCGTTGCAAGATTGTGCCCCGACAGCAGGATCGCTTCAAGGCTGCTCTGAAGAGTTTAACTCCTTTCCCGGATCACAACGTGCACACTGTCTCCGCCGCCTTTGTTCAGCTTCTTCCGGATCGCCTTCAGGATTCCGATGATATAGCACACGCTTCCATCCTCATCCTTCACGCCCATATTGACGATACTTCCATCGTAAGGAATGCCGTCGAATTCGGCATGGACTTTTACGCGGCCTTTTCCAAACTCCTCCCTGATGTTCCAGGGAAAAATGACATACGCTCCACCATTGTCCGGCACCTCATGAATGACCGCACTGAACTCATAAACTTTCTCCATCAGATATCCTCTCAACGATCAATTCCACAGAGCCTTCTTCAAGAGAACTGTACTCGTCATAATGGATGTGATCTCCCGGTACTCCTTCGGCCAGTGCAGTGAACTGACCGGCCAAAGAAAGCAGACCTTCTCTGTTTGCAGATATGACCGCTGTGCCTCGATCTATACGGACATGGATCTCAGATCCGTCTACCCAATCAATATTCATTCCTGATTTTCACTTTCTCGCCGTTACGATCGGCTGGTAGAACCCTGTTTCCTCCGGGAACTTCCAGACCACCTCGCTGCATCCGTTTGACAGCAGCAGGTCCGTCAGTTCCTCTCTGCGGACAGCACGGTATTCACAGACAAACTTACTGATCTTCAGGCTGTCCTCATCATCGATGATGTACTGTGTCAGCTGATAGTTTTCTCCGTTCCACACCCAGGTCTGGAAAGATACACGCTGTCCCTTTTCCGTCCTGTGGATATATGGAGGTGAGTACGGCGGCTGCCTCAGCCAGCTCACCGTCACTGATATCCGACGCTGTCACAGAATATCCGATCGAGGCTAAGCCGATCGCCTGTGTACCGATCCCGCACGCACAGTCAAGGATCTGCGCTGTTTGGTCGAATCCATTCTCCGAAAAGATCTTATTCAGGACAGCTGCCTGCTCCTGTGTCGTCGCGTGCCAGTCAAGAAACAACTGATCATACTGAGCCGCCATATCATCATAAAAAGTCTGTATGATATTCATTTCCTCTCCCCTTCAGTCCTGCTGCTTTATTCCAAACCAGATCAGGCCAATTCCTCATCCATCCTGATGAGAAATTCTTCAAGACTGCCGGAAATCGTATAGTATGTATCCTCATCCGTGTTGCAGCTGTCGATCTGACAATAGATTCCCTTTCCCGGATCATATGCCCAGAGCGTGTCATCGATCCCGCCGATCACGATATGACCGGGCCAGCTGTTCGAAACGTCATATTCGTCGTTGATCTCTTTCAGCTCCTCCAGTTTGAAGAACCGGCCGTAATTGTTCTCACCCAGCGGACCTTCTCCGCCATCGTGTTCCTGCATAAATGCGAGATAGTCCTCCGGCAGGGCAAGCCCGTTGACATCAGCGATCATCTTTTCCGGTTTTTCATTGAACACGAATTCCCTGAACATTAATTTCATCGTATCATTCATGGTCATATTTTCACCTGCGGCTCTTCTTTTTCTTCTCCGGCAGCTCTTTCCACATACCCGCAACCAGGCTGCACAGAAACTCCCGGTCATCAACATCCTCTACCAGGAGCATTTCCTTCGCGCCTTCATACGGAAGCTCCATCGGGGCATCCGGCATCAGCCTCACTGCCGACGGGACCGGCTTTACCAGCAGACGGTCGTCATAGATCCCGCCGAACACCTTTCCCCGATAGTATAATATATACTCTCCCATCATAGCCCTGGAACTTACTTCAGGGAGATCAGACAGCTGCTCCATAATAAAGTCCAGATACTCTTTCTTTGACGCCATCTCTCCCCTCCTACCCGTTGATCAGCTTCAGGAACTTTTTATCGTTCATCTGCTCATTCGTAATGTACTCTCCGTCATGGAACAGGGCATAATTCGTGACAGGTGTCGGAGCATTCTGTGCTTCTTCTCTGCTCTCAATATGAATCGCGCGGAATGGTATGCCGTTCTCTCCGGCAGTCTGCTCCAGGACCGGGACATACTTCGCATTGAACGGGCACTGACTGGTATAATACAGAACATAGCCCTGCTCTTTGATATGCGGATGCTTTGCGCATTCCCTGAACTGAGGTTTGTCCGCATTTTCACCAAAAGGCAGGTACCACAGCTGAATTCCGTTATCCGCTTCATCGCACACACGAAAGCCCTTATGCTTCAGGAACTTCGGATCCGCCAGGAATGGCTTCTTCTTTGCCGCAGCCAGAATACACAGTCCCTTCTTCCCCTTTTCTTTACTGTCTCCGATACAGGCATTCAGCAGATCCGAAGAATATCCGTGCCCTTTAAAGGAGCCGGATACCCAAAGACAGTCAATATACATATATCCGTCGGCAAGGATCGGGACCCATGCATTTTCCGCCGGGATATATTCGACAAAGCACTTTCCCCGCTCCACGCTCTTCAGAAAGACAAGCCCATCCCCGAATCTTTCAGCCAGCCACGCTTTCTTTGACGAGACCTGCACGTCCTTATTATTTGAAATGGCACAGCAGATGTGCTCCTTTTCCAGATTGTCCATGGTTACTCTGATGTAATCCATAAAGTCAGTTCTCCTTTGCTCTGATCGGATGCCGGATCACAGTTTTCCATTTTTCCGGGGGCACTTTTCTCACATCAGACATATAGATTTCATGATGCAGGCGTGTGTCGCTGAAATCATTCATGTATCCGTTCTTCGTCAGGTATTCATCCATTAAAGCTACCGTCGCCGGTTCATTATCATAGGGTCCGTGATGCATGATCTGGACGCAGAGTCCTTCATCGATCGTCAGGAACTCTGCCGATGAGCAGTCCATCTTCTTTTTCTTTGCCGCTGTTTCGACCGCCCACCGGAAGTCCTCCCCGGTGATAAATTCCGGCAGTCTGATCACGGAAATCCAGTGAAATGCGGCTTTATTGGTGTAATCCACCCCTTCAATACCGTCCTGCCACCAGAAGCCCTCCAGCGGAGGAACCACATACTGATAGAACCCCTCGATCTGATAATCCGTCTTATAGCTCATTTTCAGTGTATACGCTACGGCATACAGGACACCGATTGCCTGCCTGTAAGCGCCGCCTTCTTCATTCGGATCGCCGGACCCTCTTACCGCTATGTAATTCGCCGGTGGAACCGTCACGATCTCAGGCCTGTTCTTCGGCATATAAAATTCCCTGTATTCTTTTTTGAAATCAAACGCCACTTTGCTTCCCTCCCGGATCATTGATCCTTCTGATCAAAAGACTTGTTCCAGGAACCGATTTCTATCAGATTCCCTTCCGGATCCGCAATATAGCAGGTCCTCTGTCCCCACGGCTCCATCTCCGGTTCCAGGACCGGTGCCGCTCCGTTCTCTACCGCATTTTTGAAAGCACTGTCAACTTCTTCAAATGTATCAACATACAGGGCGATCTCAAAATGCCCGTTCAGACCTTTGATATAATCATATCGGCGGTTTGTTATCTTTTCAAAGTCTTTTCTGCCGTAAAGCAGAAAAAGTGTTCCATCCTTTACAAGATAGACATTTGACGCATCTTCCGCCTCTTTGATCTCAAATCCGAGCACATCCCTGTAAAAGCGGATCATCTTTCCCATGTCCTCGACGAGTAATCCGAAACCGTCTAATCTCATTTTACAGTATCCTCCTTATAGATCATCGACATTCTTTTTACCATCTGCGCAATTTTGTCTCTGGCTTCACGCGGTTCAAGGACTTCTGCCTTATCTCCGAATGTTATGAGCCAGGTGATCAGATTGTCCAGATCCGTATAATCAGCCGTAAAGAGCAGTCTTCCGTCATCGCTCTCCGTAAAACACTTCGGACCGAACTCCTCCACCAGACGCCATTTCTGGTCAGGCTCGAACAGGGCTTTTACCTTGATCTCTCCGGGGAAGATCTTCTCATTTGCAAGATCCGGGATTGCCGCTTCTCTGCATGCAAAAACTTCTTCTGTTTCCCGGACTCCGTCCATACGGTTCAGCTTGAACAGCCTGAAGTCTTTCCGGTCCCTGCACCAGCCCCACAGGTACCAATTTGCCCATCGAAATATCAGATAATATGGTTCGACCGATCTTTCACTTTCACCGGACGGGGCATAATATCGAAAGCTGATCAGATGCCGGTCTCCGACCGCATTCTGGATCGTCTCTATCTTCGGAGCCAAAGACTCACGATACCAGGAGGACAGATCGATCAGAATGGAATCCCGCCCGCTTATAAATTCAGAGGAACCCGCCTGAATTTTCTCCATCAGCTGTCCGTAATAACTGCTGCCGCTGACGCTGTCCAGACTCCGGAGTCCGGCAAGGATCATCTGCATATCCTTTGATGTCAGGATCGTTCTGTCCATACGATACCCGTCCATAATGCTGATCCCGCCCCCGGTTCCCTGCGCTGTGCAGACAGGGATCCCTGCCTTGCAGAGATCTTCAATATCACGGTTGATCGTTCTGCGCGATACCTCGAATCTTTTTGCCAGCTCGGGAGCCGTTGTCTTCTCTTCCTGCAGCAATACGGACAGGATGCCGATCAGTCTGTCTGTCTTCATATTTCTCACACCCCATAAATATCATATCAAAGCAAACATGACAGCTGTATGACATGTTTATTATAGCGAAAGAAAATTACTCCCGCAAATTATAATCCTGAAAGATATTGATGACCGAATGCAGACATCCTCCCTCCTCCGGACATGAAAAAGGGGCTGTCGCATTAAGCAGTCCTCGCGCAGCGGTACTAATAAATTTTCTGCACTTTCGTTTGAAAATTTAAAGTACCGGCGCTGTGGATGTCCCTTCATGAATATTTATGCACTTTTTATGCTTATTGCGACAGCCCCCTGAAAGCACCCAAACGGTTATCTTTTCTCACTTCTTCATCAATTCTGCCCCGGCATTCCACGCCTTGCCGACCTGTTCACCGGAAATATAATAGCCATGCTGGAACTGGTCAAAGATCAGCGCCTGCAGCTTAGCCGGATCGACCTTTCCGTTTTCCGAAAGGACTCTCTCTTCAGCTGCCGTGTTGACGATCTTCCCTACGATACAATAAAAGCTCTCAGTCTCGGCCACTTCAGCCAGCTCGCACTCCATAACGACCGGGAACTCATCGATGATCGGTGCATTGACGAATTCGCTTTTAATCGCCGTATAACCGGTCCTCTCAAATTTATCAGGCATCTTGTTTCCTGTTGCGATCCCGAAGAAATCAGCAACATCCATATGTTCCTTATCCGCCAGGCTGACCGTAAAAGCCTTTGTCTTCAGCAGATTCTGTGTGGTCTTATGATCTTCGTCTATGAACAGGGCGATCCTGTCCTCATTGCAGATCATCCCCCACGCCGCATTCATTACATTTACCTTGCCGTTCTCATCATATGCCGCGACCATCAGCACCGGCATCGGGTAAACAGCCTGTACAACTCCAAGATTCTTCTTCATTCCAGTCTCCGCCTTTCATCTCACTTTATCAATTTTCCGAGGGCATCCGTCTCTTTCAGTTCTGTCCTTCGGTATTCCCCGGCTGTGTCACTTTTTCCTTTGTACAAGGACTTATCCGTTCAGGATAATGCTGTTTTTTGCTGTAAACAGCCCCCATGGCTCATATTGACTTTTCAGCCGTGCTAAAGTACATTATACAGGTACCATTCATTCTTACAAGTACCTACTTTCATGTCAGGTACTTACCCGGAGGTAAGCTATGTCGAAGCAAAAAATCGAAGAAGCTGATTTCGATTCCACCGGATACAGTTATACCTTGTCTCTGATCTCGGGAAAATATAAACCGATCATCCTCTACTGCCTGATGGAATACGAACCGGTCCGGTTCAACGAGATGCAGCGTTATCTGAAAAAAATTGCCGATAAAACTTTGAGCCAGAATCTGAAAGAGCTCGAGGCAGATGACCTTATAATACGAACTGTATATCCTCAGATCCCTCCTAAAGTCGAGTATTCCCTGACGGAGCGCGGTCACTCACTTGTAAAAGTTCTGGATCTGCTGTGTGACTGGGGAAATGAAAACCGCATCAGGTGATAACAGCCTTTTTGCAAATTACAGCCGTGCAGTGAGATTGATGCTTTGCACTTTGCACGGCGCAGCGGGAACGCCGGGACGTTCCTGAAATATCCGGAGAAAAATCATGTGGAAACGTTTGGAGACCATCTTCAGGCCCGAGTCGAAGTACCGGGCCTTTTTCCTCTCTGTGATCACGGTGGGGTTGTCTTACGGCCTCTACAAGGGAGTCATCGACAACTATCTGGCGGAGATCGTAGGGATGTCCGGCTTTGACAAGGGAGTCTCGGAATTCTTCCGGGAGCTGCCCGGTCTTTTGCTGGTGTTCATTCTGGCAGCCCTGTACATGTACTCGGCGGAACGCATTTATAAGATCGGCGCGGTCTTCATGCTTGCCGGTCTGGCTTCGCAGGCCGTCGTGCCGCCAAGCCGTGTGCTCGTGATCCTGTGCATCTTCATCTATTCCATGGGCGATCATATGCAGCTTGGCATGCGGAGCACGCTGTCGCTCCAGTATTCAAGGGAAGGCAGCGGAGGCGAAGCGCTGGGCATGCAGAACGCGGCCCAGCAGATCGGCACCCTCGCGGGCTACCTGTTCATCATCGTCGCATTTTTCTTCATCAGAGACAGCGCATGGCTTTATCGGGCCGTCTTTGTGCTGAGCGCCTGCATCATCGGACTGGGCTTCGTCTCCAGTCTCCGCATGACGGATGAAAGCCGGCCCGACGTGAACAAGCGCCGGTTCTACTTCAGGAAGAAATACTCCAAATACTATATGCTGGAAGTATTCTACGGCGCACGCAAGCAGGTGTTCCTGACCTTCGGTCCCTATGTGCTGGTTCTGTTTTACGGCGCGAACGCCATGGTCATCAGCATCCTCTTCGCCGTGTCGGCCATCTGTACCTTCCTCGCTTCGCCGCTGGTGGGCAAGCTCATTGACCGTCTTGGCTACAAAACAGTCATGGTCGCAGACACATTGATCCTCGTCATCGTCTGCTTCTTCTACGGTTTTGCACACCACATTTTCCCGCAGCACATTGCTTTCATTGTCTGCTGTGTGAACTATATTCTGGATTCGGTGATCTCCCTGGCTTCCATGGCCTCCAACGTCTATGTACAGGACCTTTCCGACAGTCCCGAAGAAGTCCGCGCGACGATCTCCACAGGCGTCTCCGTGAACCATCTTATCACGATCCTCATAGCGCTCTTCGGCGGATGGATCTGGAAAGTGCTGGGAATCGAAACACTGTTCGTCCTCTCCGCGGTGCTCGGCCTTTGCAACAGTGCCTATGCGGCGACGATCAGGACCAATAGACCGCACAGGGCATGACCTTCCGTTCACGCTCCTGAAGCCAATGAAAGAACGGCGTGCCTGATCAGGACTAGGCGCGCCGTTCTTTTTCGACCGAAGTATTCCTCGCTGAACTGCCTGCACAGAGCACGGTCCAGCATTTACTGCCCAATATAGCAGTGAAATAAGTTGACTGAATTTCGATGTCTTTCTCAGAATGTAATGACTTCCGGCTCCGCTGTAAAGGAACTGAATGTCGCTGTCGCATCCTTCAGATAGAACATCTGCATGTTGTTGTCATCCGCACTGTACATTCCCTTCAGGGCCGGCATCTTCTCCAGCATGGCGACTTTTACATCATGACTGTCGTCCTCCACCAGTTCGGCGGAGACGCGGAGCCACGCCCCATTCATGAACGCGCAGATCTCAACGAACGGATTCTCGCTGATCTGTCTGGAAACTTCTTTTACCTTTCCCGTCTGAATATACAGTTTTCCATCCTGAAGCAGGATCGTCCCGAACGGTCTGACCCTGGGCTTTGTTCCGTCAACGGTCGCCAGATAGTAAGTCTGGGCATCGTTCAGGAAATGGTAAACTTTTTCGATTCCTTCCTTCACGGCTTCCTGCATATTGTTTTTTGAAACTTCCACGATAATACCTCCTGATTTTTCTGACCGCTTCCGATATCATTATACTTTATGTAGATTGAACTGCAAGTCTTAATGGCGGGACTTGGGGTCAGCTGACAAAGTGAGCATCGGCCGCCTGATTGTAGAGATACAGAGCCTTGCCGAGGTTCTGCCGATTACTGTCGCCGTTCTTTACAGATGTATACGCATAGCTCAGTGCAGAGGCCGTCACCGTATAGGTGTCCGTCCCGTCAGTGATCACGAACGTGTGGGCGGTATCCAGGTTCGGCGCAGCGATGTTCTTCACCTGCAGATACCCGTTCTTACCGTTCTTCTTCGGCACGGTCTCCGTGCCATCCACCAGGCATCGGTTAAAATAGCTCTTGGTCAGATTCATTCGTTTCTTCCCCCTTCCGTGTTTCACCGTTTCGACTGCTGTCCGAGAGCGCAGCAAAAAACATCTATATGGTATCAGGACTCCCGGGACAAGGTTTCCTATTACCTTACTATAAAGAATACAATATTGATTATAAAAAACCCAATCAACATCACTAAAAAATCCATTTACTAGATATTTCAGCAATGTTAACGGGGTGTTTTTTCACAATTCTGTATTGCTTATTTGCGGACCTTCTGCATCGGATCAGGAACACCGAATCGTTCCTGACTTCTGCGGCAGAGATGAAAACAGTTTCGGATCTTCTTACAATTCTCCTGCCAAAATGGCGTCAATCACGATCTTTCCTACGTCGAACAGGTTCTCCATGCCGGGCCCGAAGATATCCACCGTCTCACTGTTTTCTTCCGTCACCTTACTGCCGTAATCCGTTTCGCTGAGCCAGAGCTTTTCCGGACTTTCCCCTTTCAGGAAGGTATCCATATTCACGATCACACGTAAGGAAATGACCCGATCCTTCAGGCCAAAGCACTCAGCAGCGTTCATGATTGCGATCTCTTCCATTTCGGTAACGGCATACTCATCAGGGCACCCATAGTATTCTGCAATAAAACCGGCATTCCTATGACCATCGCTGCCTTTCCAGTAGCTGTCCCCTGTCACAGCGGTCCCTTTCGCCACGTGAGGATCCCTGGCAGCCCACTCTTCATCAGGATAGTTATTGGCAAGGACACGTTTTGTCGTTTCCGTTGTGCGCAGCGGACAGTCCCTGATCATCGGGTATACCTTGTCATAAAGCTCTGCATTCAATTGTTCGACGGAATAATTACTGAGAGAATCAAGCGGAAACCAGGTGTGCTCTGACTCTGCATCTTCAAGCTCACCCCGGCCTGTATTATGTCCAAGCTCAAAATCGCATGCTGCGGTAACTAACACGACGTCACCAAAGATAAAAGATCCGGTGCTTGCGCCCCCGCAGCCGACCGAAACGATCGTGGTATCGGAAAAATCATATGCATCCCAGGAAAGCAGAGACATCAGTGACAGACCGGCAGCCGATTTTCCGGAGTCGGTCACCAGTAATCCCACACCATTCTCACTGTTAAAATAGAATTGAGAGGTGGGCGTTGAATTCGGGATTTTAATCTCCTTACAGCCTGCACAGTAATGTTCATAGAAGAGCTGTGCTTCGCCGGAAGCATCTCCGCTCATCTCGCCGATTTCGAACTTCGGTATGATCAATACCCTGACTTTAGTCTTTTCTGCGTTCTTGCCGCAGGCAGACAGCAGAAGAAAAGAAGCAAGAAATACTATGCAATATGTGAGCTTGCCCACACAAGCGTATTTATGCAATCATCCTTCTGTCTCAGGCAGTCGCAGTAAAAAATTCATTCAGCAAATAAGAGCGGAGACGCTCATACAGGACCGGATCTTTGCCTCCCGCGTCCCGCCCGTCGATTCGGTCTGCATGCCGACACAAGTGGCTGGAGCTTGTAATGATCACCTCATCCGCAGCAAAAAGCTCATCCAGAGTAAAAGCCTCTTCCCTGAACTCAATTCCCAGTGCAGTGCACGCCCGCAGCAGATGTGCCCTGGCAATGCCCGGCAGGATCAGATGGTCTGTCGGCGCGGTGTGCAGCACTCCGTCCTTCAAAATATGCACATTGCTGTGTGAACCTTCGGTCACACGGCCGCCCGGGCGGTAGAACACAGCTTCCATGCAGCCCGCCTCCTCTGCCTTCTGCGACGCCATCACGGTCGGAATGAGGTTGAGGGTCTTGATATCACAGTGGAAGAACCGGGTATCTTCTGTAGTTATGAGCTGAATCGGCTCAAGTCCGTCTGAGATTCCTGCGGGATTCAGCGTGATCCAGAGATTTCCGGGGCCATCCGTGAAAGCATGTTTCCGAATCCCCGTTCCCCGGGTGACCTGATAATAAACGAAAAGGTTTCCCTGATCCATTTTCCGTACAAGGGAGTACAGCGTTTCTTTCAGTTCTTCCTTACTTACCGGCATCTCAATTTTTAAGGCGGCAGCGCTCCGGAAGAAACGGTCCACGTGTTCATCAAGCGCAAAAATATGATAGTTACGGCATGGACCGGCATCGTATACGCCGTCACCGAACCAGCACACACGATCATTCATAGGAACTGTCATCTCTTCCAGCGGGCCGAACTTCCCATTGTAATAACCAAGTCTTTTCATCTCTTTATTTTCCTCCTGTATACCGAACCGGAGACACCTTGCAGGGCAATACGATCCGGATCATCTGTTTGCATTTCTTTTACAGCGCAGCATCGATCAGCGTAATCACGATCGATCAAATCTCAATCAGGACAATCAATGTCAACGCAACTGCGATCAGCACATTCATTGTCAGCGTAACAGTAATCAGTGCAGTCACGATCAGCGTGCAAGAAGGACCGCCGACGACCTTGCTGTGAGTTTGTAGGATTCAAACGTATTCAGGGCCTGCTCCTCCCCGGGAGCAGCAGACATCCCCGAAGAATCACATGCCAGATACCAGTGCATGCCGGCCGGTATCACGGGAAGACTGAAAACGCGCTCCTCCCAGTGCGCATTTACCATCACATAGATAAAGGATGTCTTCTCCATGTGATACTTTTCCTTTTCTTCTGTGTAGAGGTATGCAAAGGTCAGGTTTGGTTCATTTTCATTCAGGCACCATGGCGCTGTTCCATGGAAGGACAGCTCGGGATACCCTGTTTTGTTGTAGCTGAAGTCATAGGAGACGCTGCGCAGAACAGGATGCGCTTTCCTGAACGCGATCAGGTTCTTGACGAACAAGTGCAGATCTTTATGCGTTTTCAGTCTGTCCCAGTCAAGGTAAGAGATCTCATTGTCCTGGCAGTAGGCATTGTTGTTGCCGTTCTGCGTGTTTGCGAATTCATCTCCGGCAAGGATCATGGGGACACCGCGGCTGGTGAGGAGGATCGTGAATGCATTGCGCATCTGTTTTTCCCGGAGAGCCAGGATCTCAGGATCCGTTGTCTCTCCTTCCACCCCGCAGTTCCAGCTGTCGTTCCGATTGGCACCGTCCCTGTTGTTCTCGCCGTTGTCCAGATTATGTTTTTCATTGTAGGACACAAGATCATTCAGGGTAAATCCGTCATGGCAGGTAATAAAATTGATCGACGCGGCGGCATCTTCGTCCCCATACAGGTCGTTCGACCCCCGGATCCGCATATATAATTCCGGTGCCGCTTCCGCACCGCCCTTCAGGAAAACACGAAGGCAGTCCCTGTATCTGCCATTCCACTCCGACCAGCGGTGCCAGGAAGGAAAGCTTCCCACCTGATAAAGTCCGCCTGCGTCCCATGCTTCGGCGATCAGTTTACTCTTTCCCAGAATGGGATCCTGAGCAATCGTTTCAAGCAGCGGCGGTGAGATCATGGGAACGCCATTCTGGTCTCTCGTCAGGATGGACGCGAGATCGAATCTGAATCCGTCTACATGGTAGGCCGACACCCAATAGCGTAGGCAGTCGAGGATCATATCTCTTACCACTACGTTATTGCAGTTCATGGTATTGCCGCAGCCGCTGAAATTATAGTACTCTCCCTTATCTGTCAGAAGGTAATAAGTCCGGTTGTCGATCCCGCGGTAGGAAATATACGGTCCTTTTTCATTTCCTTCCGCCGTATGATTAAAGACCACATCCAGAATCACTTCGATTCCGTTCAAATGAAGCTGACGCACCATATTTTTCAGCTCGTCCGCTTCCATCCCATACGGCGCAGATGCCGCATAACCGGCTTTCGGAGCGAAAAAGCCTACCGTCGAATATCCCCAGTAGTTGAGCCGCAGGACCCCGTCGCTCTCACGGGCGTTCTCAAATTCATCGAATTCAAAGATCGGCATCAGTTCAATACAATTGATTCCGAGCTCTTTCAGATATGGGATTTTTTCGATAAATCCGGCATAGGTGCCGGGGAATCTGACGTCTGCGCTCTTATGCATCGTCAGGGAGCGGACATGCGCTTCATAGATCACAAGATCATTCAGCGGGATTTCCAGCGGCTTATCGCCTCCCCAGTCGTAATCTTCTCTGATGATCTGCCCCCTGTGGGGAAACGGATCCTCAAAATCCGGCTTTTTTCCCCATACACTTCTTCCGCTGATAGACTTTGCATAGGGATCCAGGAGGATCTTTTTCCTGTCATACAGAAGTCCTTCTTCCGGGGCATAGGGTCCATCGAAACGATAGCCGTATTCCGTAGTCTCTATATTGATGTGGAAAAGCATGATGGAAAAGACATTTCCGATTCTGAATCTCTCCGGGATCGGAATTTCCACAAACGGTTCCTTCGCTCCGTGATGAAAAAGCAGCAGCGTACAGCCGGTCGCTTCTTTTGAAAAAATACTGAAATTAACACCGCCGTCTTCAACAAGGGTGGCTCCGAAAGGGAACACTCGGCCGATCCGGTATTCAATGTCTCCGATCCTGTCTGTTGGAAAACTGTCTATTAATCTCATACTGATTCTCCCTGCGGGTCCTGCAATCTGCCTGTTTACGATTCCTTATATTCATTCTGATCAGTATCCCTCGGTACTGATCAGGAAAATGACCGAGGCATTCCTGAAATACAGTATGGTCCCTTCCTGCATGCAGCATGGCTGCATACACAGGAGGGACCATCTGTGTCTTACGGATACCGGTCTGCTTTTTGTTCCGTCCCTTTATTATCTGTTTCTGATTATGTGCGTTAATGAATTCCACCGGCCTCTTAAGGTCATTCAAGAACGCCTCAGCGTTCTTGCCGCGCCGCGCAGGGTGCGAAGCACCTTCTATTCTTCATCGCGAGATTGTACTCACGATGAAGGCGAGTTTCACTTTGCGCGCGTATCTCATGTCTGAAGACACGAGTATTGCGCGATGAAGAATAAAATTTTCCGGCACTTTAATATTATCATTATTCCGCAAACTTGTGAATCTGGAACAAAAAGGGATATGAGCACTTTCTTCATGATCAGGCCGTTTATCCGCTCCTGTGCTGGTTCAATGTAATCTGCTGTGCTATTATAGGATCAGCAGGAATACCGAAGCGTCCCTGATACGCCATCAGGTAATTGCGAAACGCTTTCGGATACGTAATGAAAAAAAGGTGCCGTGTGATGTCTGCATATCCCGAAAAATTAAAAAAAGGACCCGACGGTTCATACTCCTGGTTCTGCTCCATTGATCCGGATTATTACCGGAGCAGTATCCGTCCGGGTCTTATCGCATGTGTTATTATTGCCGTGTTCGTTCTGCTTTTCGGTGCGGCATTGTCCTGGAAATTCAACGACTGGACGTCTTTCCTGATTGTAGCCGGCTGTGCAGGCGTGTTCATGCTGATCTCCTGCTTTTTCTTCGGCCTGGCATTTTCCGCATCAGACCCTCAGGAGACCTATGAAATATCAGAAGTCTATGTTAAGACCGGCTATGGCAGATCTTCCGTTTATCTGCATTTTGATAAGGTAAGGGCTGTCCTCTTCACCCGGAAGTATATAGAACTTTGGGGAAGGAACAGGAAAATGCGCGTATATGTCCCGACTGAGGATTCTGATTTTGTAAAAGACTTCATACATAGTCATCTCCCTTTAGGGTGTGACATCCGATATGAGTCAAATGACTCATGACTGAGGCTCTGTTCATAAACGGCTGTTATGGTTCATGACCATCTTTGCAGCATCGGTCGAGAGTACTGCGTGATGAAGATTCAAGAACGCCTCAGCGTTCTTGAATATCTTTCGTACACTACTTTATACGTATCAAATTTGCAGAGAGCCAGTTTTTTAAGTGCCTTCCCTGCATGCGCCAAGAGGACTTGCAGAGCACGGAGATGCATTCTTCTCCGGAATCTGCTACAATACAGGCAGATGTCGTTTTTTTCGCTGCGCTTTTGGCGGGAGGATACTATGTATTATCTTTCTGAACTTCTGGTGGCTGCCGCCACCATAGGAAGCTGGATCCATATGTTCCAAAAAGGGGGTGAGAAGCTTCTCTCCAGACGGGGACTCTCTTCTTTGAAATACTACACCACCCTCTCCAATCTTTTTGCGGGCATCGTTTCTCTCCTGATCCTTCTCCACGTCATTTCAGGCGGAAAAGGGTCTGTCTCTCCGCTGCTTTCTCTTCTTAAGTATTCCTCCTCAGTTTCTGTTGCCCTCACTTTTCTTGTCGTACTGGTCTTTCTGGGACCCAGGATGGGCTACCGCCCTCTCTTTGCCGAAGAGCAGCTCTTTCTTCATGCAATCGGTCCCCTGCTCGCCATCCTGACATTTATTTTCAGCCCGCTGCTTTCTCCTCTGACCTTTCGGGATTCCTTCCTGGCGCTTATTCCGACCCTTCTCTATGCTGTCGTCTATGCAGGTAACATTCTGAAGAACGGATTCGGAGAAGGCGAAAATACCAATGACTGGTACGGCTTTGGCATAGGTGGTGTAAAGACCTTCCCCGTAGTAATTCTGATCGTACTGACCGTGACCTGGGGTCTGGCCATGGCTCTTCTGCGTCTCAGAGGATAAAGTTCTTTCTCTGAGACGTGATCCGCCGGACCCGCATTCCTCCTGTATCATTTATCTGAGCGGTGCCATTCGCATTCCGCTTGCGCTTCATGCCCACTGTTGCGCTGTCGCGCTATCGTTTCCGCACCTTTAACGTCTTTAAATATGCCTTTTGTTCATCTGTGATCCTGTAGCTCTCCACGCTTTTCTGAATCGCCTTATTATGGACCCAGTCATCCAGTCTCTTTTCTTCCAGATATGGAAGGATCAATTCATACTGCTTCGCAAGTGCGGTCGCAAAATACCATGCGATCATCATGTTGACGTAATATTCCTCTGACCTGACCTCTGCTGCCATATCCGCGTATTTTACATCGAACTTCTCATCCAGGAAATGCTGCATCAGCATGCCTATCGCAAATCTGACCGTGTACGTCCGGTCAGATTTGATCCATGACTGAATATACGGAAGCAGTTTCTCCGGTTCTTTTTTGAACACCCCGGGAGAAAGCTGATCACAGGTAGCCCAATTATCAATATAAGGAAGAAATGCGTCAACTTCCGCTATGCACTTGT
This sequence comes from uncultured Eubacteriales bacterium, assembly GCA_900314565.1. GTDB lineage: Bacteria > Bacillota > Clostridia > Lachnospirales > Lachnospiraceae > Chordicoccus. The sequence continues at coordinate 9,391 of OMVU01000079.1, read as the reverse complement.
CGAAATCCTTCTCCAGCGACAGGACAAAGGCGTGCAGCTGGTCTTCATCGAAATACTGATGCGGCACGCATGAAAGAAAAGCATTGATATCACTGTCCTTATACAGACTTTTGGCAAACGTCCGAAGAGCCGGCGTTCTGACGCCTATAATTCTGTCAGACGCTACCGTGGGAATGATTTTTGTCTGCATAAGAGCATAGTCCTTATCCTGCATCCGGAACAGTTCTGCCACGATCTCCTCTCTGTTCATCTATGATCTTCCTCCTCTCAATCTCAGCCTCTCCGGGTAATTACAAAACGCCTGTCAGCCTCCTTATGCTGTACGAATTTCTCTTTCCCGATCATTTTTTAGATGTCAGGATCATTATCTGCTCTCGAAGGCGGCTTCCCACATATCGTATCATTTTTCAATCTTACGCGGAAGAGACTGTCGGTTTTTCCTGCCGTGAAAAACAGAAAGTCTCTTGACATGTTAGCATCTACTATCTATAATAAATGACGGTTATGAACTGCTAACCATTTTTGAAGGCATGCGGTTCTTTATGCCGGAAAATTATTACAGGGAGAAGATTCATGATGCCTCTTAGTTTTGCAGAAATCGGTCAGCCACAGATCATCAAAAGGATCGGAGGAAATCCGGAGACAAAAAAGCATTTGGAAGACCTTGGTTTCCATGTTGGCGGCGAGATAAAGGTAATCAATACGATCGACGGAAATCTTATTGTTAATGTCAAAGAATGCCGTGTTGCTGTAAACCGCGAACTTGCAAACAAGATCATGATCTGAAGGAGGAAGTCAAAGTGAAAACACTCAGAGATGCAAAAATCGGTGAGACCGTCGTGGTAGCAAAGATCCACGGAACAGGTGGGGTCAAACGCCGAATCATGGACATGGGCATTACGAAAAATGTTGAGATCTATGTCCGCAAGGTCGCGCCGCTTGGCGATCCGATGGAACTCACCGTTCGCGGTTATGAACTGAGCCTGCGAAAAGCAGACGCCGAAATGATCGAAATAAAATAATTTTTTTCAGGTGCGGTTAGCTATTACCAATCGCTCAAAGCGCTTAACACGCAGAAAGGAAGAATAATCATGTCTTTAAAAATTGCTCTTGCGGGCAACCCGAACAGCGGCAAAACGACCCTGTTCAATGCACTCACCGGTTCAACGCAGTTTGTAGGCAACTGGCCGGGTGTCACGGTGGAGAAAAAGGAAGGCAAGCTGAAAAAACATGACGACGTCATCATCACAGACCTTCCCGGCATCTACTCTCTCTCCCCTTATACACTGGAGGAAGTCGTCGCCAGAAACTATCTGATCGGCGAACGGCCTGACGCGATCCTGAATATCGTAGACGGCTCCAATCTGGAACGCAATCTGTACTTAACAACGCAGCTTACCGAACTCGGTATCCCCGTTGTCGTTGCCATCAATATGATGGATATCGTAAAAAAGAACGGGGACGAGATCAATACTGCACAGCTTTCCACCCAGCTTGGCTGCAGGATCGTAGAGATCTCAGCGCTCAAAGGTACCGGTGTTGCGGAGGCAGCAGAGGCTGCCGTCCAGGCTGCCAAAACGGGCAGGACCGTCCCGATGCACACCTTTTCAGGCCCTGTTGAACACACCCTGGCGCATATTGAAGAGCATGCTGTTTCCAATATGCCGGAGGAACAGCAGCGCTGGTATGCAATCAAACTCTTCGAACGGGACAGCAAGGCCGTCGAACAGCTTGCCCTGAGCGAAGCGGTCATGAATGATGTGGAACAGCACATCGCTGATGTCGAAAAAGAGATGGACGATGATGCCGAATCCATCATCACGAACGAGCGTTATATCTGGATCGGCAGCATTATTCAATCCTGCTATAAAAAGAAATCGGTAGGAAAGCTTACGACTTCCGATAAGATTGATAAGATCGTCACCAATCGATGGCTGGCACTGCCTATCTTTGCGGCGGTCATGTTCCTTGTCTACGCTCTTGCTATGGGAAAATCGATCGCTGACGGCGGTATCGCCATCGGTACTTTCCTCACTGACTGGACCAACGACATCTTCGGTGAGGCCTGGCTGATCAACGGCTCACGGGCCCTGCTGGAAAGCTGGGGAGTTGCACCCTGGCTGATAGGACTGATCTCAGACGGTATCATCTCCGGTGTCGGTGCGGTCCTGGGCTTCGTCCCGCAGATGCTTGTCCTCTTCCTGATGCTCGCTATTCTGGAAGACTGCGGTTACATGGCACGTATTGCCTTCATCATGGACCGTATCTTCCGCCGTTTCGGGCTGTCCGGCAAATCCTTTATCCCGATGCTGGTCGGTACCGGCTGCGGCATCCCCGGTGTCATGGCCTCCAGGACAATCGAAAACGAACGGGACCGTCGTATGACGATCATGACTACGTGCTTTATGCCGTGCGGCGCTAAGATGCCGATCATCGGCCTGATTGCCGGTGCCCTGTTCGGCGGCTCGTCCCTGATTTCTACCTCTGCCTATTTCATCGGCGTTGCAGCTATCGTAATTTCCGGAATCATGCTGAAAAAGACTAAGCTCTTTGCCGGCGATCCCGCTCCTTTCGTCATGGAACTGCCCGCCTATCATGCACCCACTGTCGGAAACGTCCTTCGAGCAATGTGGGAACGCGGATGGTCCTTCATCAAGAAGGCCGGTACAGTCATCGTTCTGTCCACGATCGTCCTCTGGTTCCTCCAGAGCTTCGGCACCGTAAACGGACACTTTGGAATGGTCAAACAGCTTTATGCCGACGAAAGTATCGTAAACGCAGAATATATACAGCAGGTCGCCGACCGCATGGATATCGAAATTGATGAGGTCAACCCCTCCGACGACTCCATACTGGCAAGTATTGCGCAGCCTGTTTCTGTCATTTTCAAACCGCAGGGCTTCGGCTCCTGGAAACCTACCGTTGCAACTGTGACCGGTCTGATCGCAAAAGAGAACGTCGTCGGGACTTTCGGCGTGCTGTATAATTACGACGATCACGATGGCGAGGACGAACTGGCGGAAAACGGTGATCAGATCTGGGGGAACGTAGCGCAGGATTTCAACCGCTTCTCCAAAGGACATGGAAAACTGGCAGCCTTCGCCTTCATGCTCTTCAATCTGCTCTGCGCACCGTGCTTTGCAGCCATGGGCGCGATCAAGCGCGAAATGAACAGCCCCAAATGGACACTTTTCGCCATTGGCTATATGTGTGTGTTCGCTTATATCATTTCCCTGATCGTCTACCAGATCGGAATGGCTGTTTCCGGCGCCGTAAATGTTATCGGACTGATCGCGGCAATTGCCCTTCTGGCAGTGATTCTCTGGCAGCTGTTCACGCCGGTCAAAAAGTCCGCATGATCTGCCCCGGCGACAAGTCTTAAAAACAAATAAAAGAAAGGAGCTGACACATTATGCTGTTCTGGATACAGGCAAATATCGGATCCATCGTCGTTGCGGCGATCCTTCTGGTCATAGTTGCTTTGATCATACGCAGGCTGATCCTTGACAGAAAGGCAGGCAGGCATATCTGCGGCGGCTCCTGCAGTTCCTGCGGAGGCAGCTGCACAGGCTGCCCGATGCATGGACAATGCCACAGTAAATAAACGGAAGAGGACCCACAGAAAATTCATTCTGCGGGTCCTCTTCCGTTTATATAAGCCTTATTGATCAAACACTGTAAAGAATGCCTCTAAAGTTCCCTGTCGCGACGTGCGCGGCCCTGGAAGCAGACTCCCGTCCGCGCAGTTGCTCCATTCGATATCTCATCCGGAATCACCGGGATTTACCGAATCTCCCATCTCTCAAGAACGAACGGAAGGAAATAGTGCATCTGTTTGAACCACCAGGGCCAGTCATGGTTGACATCATATCCCCAGAAATCGCACCATGCGTTGATGCCTTTCTCGCGGAAAACACTCTCGAGATAACGGAGAGAGCGGATGCCGTCCTCTTCCCATGCGCCCTGGCCGACGCAGATGATGATCTGCTTCTGATTATACTCGTTGATATAAGGGTGGTCCGCCGGCATGTTCGGCAAAAAGCATTCCGGAGAGTTCTCATACAGTGTCTCGTTCATCCATCCGTTGAAAAAGTATTTACTGTCATACAGACCGGACAGCGCCACGCATCCCGAGAACAGATCGGGACGTCTCAGCAGTGTGAGCACTGCGTGATTCGCGCCGAGACTGCAGCCTGTTGTCATGGGGAGCTTACCGCCGGTCCTCTCCAGGATGATCGGCATCACTTCGTCCACGATATAGCGGAAATACAGCTCCTGCTTCCAGGCTCTGCGGCCAAGATCCGGGTCGCCTTCCGACCAGCTTTCTTTGTCGATCGTATCCACGACAAAATACCGGATCTTCCCTTCTTCCAGATAACCGCTCAGTTCACCGATCATTCCGAAGTCTTCATAATTGTGACAGAGAGAATCCTGCGTAGGAAAAGCCAGGAACGGAACTCCGCCGTGGCCGTAGACCATGATGTGCATCTCTCTGCTCAGGCACTCACTGTAATGTGTGATTTCTTCCCTGTACATTTAATATCTCCTTTCAGAAGAGTCATAGTTGTCATACACAATCCAATCGATTATATAGGATTAAACTCCCGGTGACAACTCTTCCGCAGGATAATTACCATGTTTTGTCATTACTTTACTTCTTAGCTTTCCGGTCCGGAACGCGGCAGCAGCTCACGGCAACAGATCGACAAGCCGGAAGATGTATCACTCTTTCGGATAAGACTCCAAAACATCTGTTATCGCAGGAACCAGTACCTTCTTTCTCGATATACCCGGTTCAATTCTGTAAGAGATTCCGTCAAATATTGCATCGTCTCCAAATGCAGCAATTCCGATAACGGATCCATATGATCGTAGCTGTGGAACCAAGCGGTCTCTCATCATATATAATCTGGTTGCCCGTTGTTACGCTTCCATACCCGTGATGATCGATGATGGTAATCACATTCGCGTCCTGCAGCCCTTCTGCAGAATGGATATATTCACTGAAATCAACTAAGACCATATTACATCCGGAAGCGTCATCCAGCATCATAGGGGTTTCCAGACCGCCTGTTTCAAGAATGTACTTAGTTTCGTTATTGATATCCCAAGGACGACCGGGCGTGCGTCATATCCCAGTGCCTGACAAAGTACTTTAAGGCATCCTCAATCACCGTCTTTTGAATTCCCGGGTACAGAGCCTCATAATCCCTTGTCCCGTTAACTGCGGAAGCTCACTTTGGGCAGCCAATACTGAATGCCCCAGTGTTCAAAGTCCCACTGCTCGCTGTAGTCGTTGCATTCGTAATCTACGTACCAAAGCAGTCCGTCATGCACAACAAAGTTTGTCGGGTAATAGTCAATGTTGAGTCCTGCCGCCATGGCCTTTGCCGCCATATCCCGCACCTGGGGCAGATACCGCTCGACCGATACGCCGGTCTGTACCAGCTCCATCACGGTCGCCCCCTCGATATAGTCCTTGACGATCCGCTCGGCGTCCCTGTCAACGGACTGCATCCTGGGAATACGGATGCCGGCTTTCTGCAGCCGCTCATAATCCCGCAATTCGGCTTCGATCTTATTACCGAAGGTATAATAATCGCAGGGCTCGTGATGGATCTGCTTAACTACAACCCGATGTCCATCGTATTCCGCAAGATAAGAATACCCGCCTTTGCCTTTACCCAGCAGGCGAACGATCCGGTAAACTTTTCCGTTGACCGCAAGGCTGCCGTTCATTTCCTCATTATTCATCTTGTTCCTTCCCCCGCATCGATCGGGCGGCCCAGCGTAAAGCGAGGCCCTTCCTCTCCGAAGGTCCCGCTGGGACGAAAGCCGCATTTTTCGAGGACTCTCTGCGACGCTGCGTTTCCGTCGTCCGTTTCCGCCTCCAGCGACTTCACTTGCGGATGCTGAAACGCCCAACGGCATGCTGCCTGCACCGCTTCCGTGGCATAGCCCTGCCCCTGGTGCTCCGCCAGGATCCCGTATCCGATCTCTGCGATACCGTTTTCCCGGAGCCCTTTGAAGCAGAGGTCCCCGATATGCGTTCCGTCCGTCTTCTCAATCATCCACATGGCATACCAGTCCCACTGATTGGGGTGCCACAGGCAGCCCTCCAGCATCTCCGTATATGCTTTTTTGAGCTCTTCATCCTGCTCGGAAGCGATCATTGCCTCCATCTGCTCCCGCAGGGCGGGATATATGCAAAGGCGATCTGTTCTTATCATCGATACCTCTCTTGAAATTTACGTTTTTCTCAAGAGCCGGTACACCGTCCAGGATGCACCGGCTCCTGTTTCAGTTCACCATTCGATTCAGAAGATCTGTCCCGGGAGTCTCAGCTTCTCCTTTGGCGGGAACGCTTTGTCGAATTCCTCCACGTCCGCGTCATCCACGTAATAGCCATTGGGCGTCCGGTACACGCCGGTGATCCCGTCCAGGTAACCGGGGATCAGCTCCTTGCAGAGGAAGAAGGAGTCATCTGCACCCTCCGGCAAATCGTGATAGCGGATGCCGAAGCTCCGGGCATAGGTAAAGCCGCAGTGACCGTAAAAACCGATATTGCCCTCGAAGAGTACCGCGCCAAAGCCCAGGGCTGTTGCCTTCTCCAGGCAGTAGTCCAGCAGTTTTTTGCCGTAGCCCCGGCGTTTCAGCTCCGGCGTAATGCCGATCGGCCCCATGGTCAGAACGGGGATCTCCCGGCCGTCGTCGGCTTCGATGACGGTGCGCATGAACATGTTCTGCCCAATCAGCTCACCGTCTTTTTCCATCACGAAGTCCAGCTCCTTCACAAAAGCCGGATCATCCCGGAGCACATGGATCACGAAGTGCTCGCTGCAGCCAGGACGGTATACGTTCCAGAACGATTCTCTGACGAGATTCTCAACTTCTCTGTAGTCCTTGGGTTTTTCCAAACGGATGGAATAGTCATTTGTATTCATTGTGTCACCTCAATTTCATAATTCCGAATGTTTTTATTACCGGCAGCGCATAACAGAGGATTTCGGCATAAGGCTGTCTTGCTGCGTTCAAGAATAAGACCGGTTTCCGTCCACAAGTGCTTTTTTATTTTGCTTCAGATTCATTCCGCCCTTTCTGTCTGCACATCTGACGGAATCAATGGTACTTAGGATCTGTGAAATCCGCAAGAAACGGTCTTTCACCTCCGTGATACGAAGCGTGTCATGGCTGATTCAGCTCTTTTTTACCCTTTATGTGTTAGTAAACAGACGGTCTCGATGTGTCTTGGGACAATGGCGTGAATAAAAAGGCACATATCTACGCTATCTCGTTTGTAAGATACATATCTCTTCCTCGTAAATCCCGATCTATATAAGTGAGCTCCATGTCGTAACTTATTTCTGTTTTCTGCAGATGTACAAAAGATGGTTCGTATTTCCCAGCAGCTCCCGTTTTTCTGAGAAAGCCAGATACCATTCCGCAAGGGCTCTGAAATCTTCATCCGACAGGAAAAAGTCCGAACGCTTTTCAATCGGCTGCAAGAGACCGTCCACGCCTGCCGTGGTGATCCATTCGACCGGTTTCTTTTCCATCAATGATTGGCAGGTGGAAAGTGATGGATTTCAGCCACTGACCTGTTAATGCAAAACGGACGTCTGCATCTTTTTTTGAATTTACTGAAATTTCTCTGCGTCCAGCATTTACTACCCTGGCAGGATTACCAACCGCAACCGCACAGTCCGGTACGTCCCTGGTTACTACGGATGCTGCTCTCACAATTGCATGGGCTCCACTGCAGATTCCGGGAAGAATCGTAGCACCTGCGCCTATCCTTTAAACTTATAAACGGCAAATGATCGGTTATAGTACAGCATTACAGATCGTCAGATATTCCGTCGTCACATACCGGAAAGCATGGGATTGCGGCTGCAGGGTTCAAGTCCGCAGTCCTGCAAAATCCACCGCTCTGCCGATCAGGTCCGCCAGCAATGCAAGACCTTTTTCATCCTCTTCGGAAAAGCGCTCCGGTTCAGGACTGTCAATGTCCAGAACACCCACGATTCTTCCTCCGCTCCGAATGGGAAGGACTATTTCCGACCGGGATGCCGCGTCACAGGCAATATGCCCCGGAAAGGCATGGACGTCCGCCACCCGCTGAATCTTTTTCTCCTTTACAGCAGTACCGCAGACACCCTTTCCTATCTCGATCCGGATACAGGCGGGCCGTCCCTGAAAAGGACCTACCAGAAGGCTTCCCTTATCCATCATATAAAACCCTGCCCAATTGAGACGATCCATAGATTCATAGATCAGGGCGGACAGGTTTGAGAGCGCAGCCACATAGTGGGGCTCCGTTTCAATCATGGACGCGGCCTGGTCAGCCAACAGTGCGTAATCTGTCATTCTTCTTCCTTTCCCTTCTATCACAATAATGAAAAATTCCCAACTTTTTCAAACGTATAAGGTATATCAAATAGTCTGCTTTTCCCCTCATCCTTAATCCTGTAATAATCCTCCGCATCCACTTCCATCTTCACATAGGAATCCGGTTTATATTTTTGGTTGCTCATTTTTACTACCGTTTCGACATGCAACGTCAGTAGCTTGACATGCAACGTCAGTAGCTTGTTGTGACAATTTGCTGCTGTCGTCGGTAGGTTGTGACGACAATTTTTTAGACTTGGAATTCCTCCTCGGAGGCTTGTAGTCGTCACCCTTTTTCTTGTCTTCAAAACCGGTCTTATAGACAAATGTGATCATCGACGGATCTGCATTTCCCTCGTCATCATACCCGCCTACGATAACTTTTTCAACGATGCTTTCAAAAACATTTCTGTCAAATTCCTTCAGGATCGGAGCCTCGGAAAGGAGCTTGCGCATTGCGCCTAACCTCTTGCGTAAATCCTTCTCGACATCAGCTTCACCCTGTAGTCTTTTGAGCTCCGTTGTCTTCAACTGCTGCTCCTTGATGATCTCCAGTTTTTTGTCTTCATAGGTACCGAAGTCAATCTGCTGTTCCAGATGCATATCCAGCAGACGCTGCATCTTCTGATCAAGCTGCTTCAGTTCTTTTTTTACGCGATCGATCTCCTGCAGCGTCGCATCGGAATGCAGTTCCTCTTCTGTTCTTTGCAGAAATTCTTCCAGTACATCCTTATGATCATTCGTGATCATCCGGTAGGATTCGACGAATGCACTTTCCAGGACTTCCTCAGCAATGCCCTTGCTTTCCGGGCAGTTCTTCTTACCGTATTTGGAAGAGGAAATGCACAGCCAGATATTCTTATGATACTTGGATCCGCTGTGCCAGGAACGCCTTGTCAGTGATGCTCCGCAGAAGCCGCATTTGACCATACAGCTGAAAGCGAATTTCCGGCTGTATTGTTCCCGATATGAATTCGGATCTACGTTTGAATTCTCATGGACT
>OMVU01000078.1 GCA_900314565.1 uncultured Eubacteriales bacterium | reverse complement strand
CGTGGCCACCACGCCGCCGGCCGTGGTCGATCCGGATACGGAGATCTCATCCGCCCCGTCGCCGGAGTGGACGACGAGCGTCCCGCTCCCGTCGAGGACCGTGTTGATGGTATCTGATCCTGTCGTTCCGTAAATGTCCGCTTTCGCGTTCCGGACCGAGATCTTTGTGTCAAGGGAATAATAGAGACCTGCCAGGACCACGTTGATCCCGTCGATCAGGACATCCCCGCCAAGCCTTGCCGAACCGTCCGCTGCCGCGCTGATCTTGCCGGTCGTGATCGCGCCGGTGTCCGCCCCGCTGTAGGAGCCCGGTGCGAACACGTAGAGCGTGAGCGCCGAGCTGAGCGATTTGCCGCTCGGCTTTGCGATCCTGAGCCCTCCGGCATAGTCCCCGCTCTCCACATCGACGCGGAGCGTTGTCGTGCTTTCCGTAGCGGAAGCCAGGGCTACGTCGATCGCTTTCTGGATCGCATTTTCTACATCCGCCTGCGCTGCAGTGGCCGTCCCCTTGAGGCTCTCATCCGCTGTGAGGGATGCCGATGCGTCCGTAAGGTCCGCCATCTCGCCGTTCAGGGTCGGGCTTGTGGGCGTGACCGGATCTCCGGACGCGCCTGCAAGGAGGGCCCTGCTCTCCGCAGGCTCCTCATTTGCTGATACTGCGGCCTGTGCCGCTTCCCCCGAAGACGCAGTCGTCTTCTCTGCCGCGCCCGATGCTGTCCCTGCTTCAGCCGCGTCAGATGCTGCAGTCTCAGACTTCACCCCGGCTGCGCCAGCCGTGTCGGATACTGCAGTCTCAGACTTCGCCCCGGCTGTGTCCGCCGGAACTTCTGTCTCTGTCTGTTTTTCGGATCCGTCCGCTTCCTGCACCGTAAAGGCTTCCGGATCGGAAGCACTTTCTGTACTCTGCGCGTCCTCCCCTTTGCTGTCGTCTGTATCCGAATACGTTTCTTCGGACAGACTTTCCGTCAGAGCGTCCGTACTGACAGGCGAATCCTCACCTGACAGCGCGTCCTCTGTGCTCTCAATGGTCTCTGCGGAAGGCGGCGGACTTTCCGTCTCATCCGCAAGGACATTGAAAGACATGATGCCCGTCATAAGGAGGCCAAAGATCAGTCCGATTACAATGCCTTTGTACTTTCTTTGTCTTTCTTTCGTCATTGCATTCTCCTTTGGCAGATAACAGCGTGAAGCGAAACCGGATAAATTTCGCTCATCGCTGTCCACAATAGTTACATCCCGAAAGCCGGGTCTAACGCACAGATCCATCTGTACGTGTGAAATGTGTACAATAACCCAATATAATGATATCTTTATTTTACAGCCTGCAGAATGCAATATCCAGTTTCTATTTACTAATATTATTAAGAACCGTCAAGAACGCCGGGCGTTCCTGTCTCTGAGCGGAGATGCGTTCCGATGTTCTTGCATTTTGAACGGCACAAACGTAAAATAAATTAAAGTTTATCTGAGCGGTGCTATTCGCATTCCGCTGCGCTCCATGCTCATTGTCGCGCTGTCGCGCTATGTGTCTGGCCGCATAACTGCGCTTGTGCGAGCAAGCTCTCACCGCGCTTTATGCGCCATCCACGCACCGCTCGTAGGTACGCGCAAATTAAAGTTTACTTTAACCATCTGAAAGGATCGCAAATGAAAATCAGACACCACCTTTTAGCAGTCTTCCTTATTATTACACTGCTCGTAACATCCGGATGCAGTGCATCCGGAAGTTCGGCAGCGTCTGCCACGACCTCTGACGACACCTGGACCGTACTCTTCTATATGTGCGGTACTGACCTGGAGAGCGACTCCGCTACCGAACCGGGCGGTTCCTATAACCTGAGGGAAATCACCAAAACAACTCCGACGGACAATGTACATTTCATCGTCGAGACCGGTGGCTGCAAGGAATGGCACGCCAAGGATCTGGGGCTGGACATCAGCACAGACAAGCTTCAGCGGTATTCTTACACGAAGGAAGGCTTTGAACTCGTCGATGAGCAGCCGGGCGCATCCATGGGCGATTCCAAGACCCTCAGCGATTTCATTTCCTGGGGCAAAGAGAACTATCCGGCAGACAAGTACATGCTCGTCATGTGGGATCACGGCAGCGGCGTGCACGGTCTCCTCTCCGACGAGCTCTTTCCGAATCAGTCCGGAAATCCCAGCATGCTCACTCTGAACGAGTGGGAGCAGGCCCTGAAAGACGGCGGCGTGAACTTCGAGCTGATCCTGACAGACTGCTGCCTCATGGCTAATCTTGAAACAGCGCAGATGCTGGCCCCCTACGCCAGGTACCTGGTCGCCTCGGAAGAAGTCTTTCCGGGCAAAGGCTCCGCGTCCGACATGTGGATGCAGTATCTCTGCTCCTCTCCGGGCAGCGACGGGCTCAAGGTCGGCCGCCTGATCTGTGACACGACCCAGCAGAAGTACAAAGATCTGCACGATGACTTCACAAGCGAGACCCTTACCCTGTCCGTCATCGACCTCTCGAAGATCGACGCTGTGGCGAAAGCCTTCGACAACATGTTCAAGGAGATCGGCGGCATGCTGACCGACCTCACGACCTTCCACGAAGTCGCCTACTACACTTCCCTGGCGGACACCTTCAGCTACGGCGACATGACGACCGGTATGGTCGATCTGACCGACTTTGCGAATAAAGCTTATCTGGGAACACTGTCTGAGAAGGCGATGCTCGACATCACCAACACAGTCGCAGACTGTGTCGTCTACCAGGTGAAGGGTACGGAGCACAGCTATGCCGGAGGACTTTCATTTTACAGATATACGGATGTCTGCGGAACGAACCGGCTCGAGCGCTACGGAAGCACCTGCAGAAGCGCGCCGTATCTTGCCTACATCGACGCGATCGCCGACGAATGGGAAGCTCCCGACTGGGTCTATGACGAAGTCGATCATTTCACGGTCAGCGAAGACTTCAAGGTCCCGACGGCAACGGCCGGACAGAAGGAGGACGGTACATTTTACGCGGATTTCGAAAATGAGGAATGCCTCATCTCGGTCGGCTACAACCTGAAGAGCTTTGATGCGAACAATTCCGTCTGGCTTGATCTCGGTTACAGCTTTAACGTCAACTATGACGAAGCCAACGGGATGGCGACCATGGCCTTTGACGGAAAATGGGTCGGACTGAACGGCGAGCCCGTCAACCTTGATCTCGCCAACGAGACCAATGAATCCGTCAGCTTCAACATTCCGATCGTACTGAAATACAGCGACAGCTCCACACAGGAGACCCGTATCCGTGAACAGTTCCAGTATGCGAGGAATGAGAATAATGAGATCGTAAGCACCGCCTTATCCGACGGACGCTGGATCACGCTGGGATACTGGTTCCGCTATGAGAACGGGCAGGGCATTCCTTCCCGCGCACAGTACCCGGTCTATTCCCTGGCAGGGAACACCGCGCAGGTCGCATACCCGGTCTATGAGGCAGACGGGACCTACCGCGAGATCGGCACGACGGGGAATGACTTCACGCTCGGCTACGACGTCGACGTGGAAATGATCGATCTTCCTGCGGGCCAGTATATGGTGACCTTCACTTTTACGGATATCTTCGGAAACAAGAATCTGCAGACGGAGCCGATCATATTCAATCTTGTAGACTGAAAAAGAAAATAAAGAAATTAAAGAAATTAAGTCGGAGACACCAATAAAATCGAGGTTGTCGAAGAATATGTTGTCGACGAAATCAAGTCTGTTGCAACCGTAAAATCAACGGTCGATGAAGGCCCGGCTAAGGTCGTTATGGCGCATTTCGAACCGAACAGTGAAGAACCGGTTGAGTATATGCTCATTGATGTCAACATTGTAGGCGGCAAGATCGATACAGTTCAGCCTGACACCGCCAGCGTAGTAAAAGATCTGGCAGAGGCATCGAATTGACATCATAAAAAAGTAACAAATAAAAGTGAAATGAATATAAAGAAGAAAAGACGGGTCAGCTTCCGCTGACCCGTCTTTTCTTCTCCCTGAGCAGACTGCCCTGTCCGTCATAGGACAGGGCAGCTGCTTTGATTCCTCATCGCGCAATACTCGTGATTTTAATCATGAGATACGCGCACAAAGCCTTGTTTGCGCATTCTTCTTGCGCTTAAAAGAACGGTAAGCCTGCGTCAGAGATCACTTCTTTCCGGATCTCTTCACGAACACAGCAGCCAGCACCGCGCAGGCAGCCAGAGCCATGAGCGCCAGCCACAGAACCATGTTAGATGTATCTCCGGTCTTCGCCGCCACGACCTTGACTGCAGTTTCCACAGACTTCTTTGTACCTGTCTTTGCTGCTTTCTTTTCTGTGCTGCACTTTACCTGTTTTACATTTTCACAGCCGGGATCCGCCGGAACGACTTCAGTCGGTTCCTCAGTCGGTTCCCCCGCAGGCTCGGACAGATCATAAGCCAGCGCATACTGAGAGAAAAGATCGCTCGCAAAGAATGCGTATCCGTTCTCCACCGACGTCTCGAGCTGCTCCACGACACCGTTGTGCAGACGCAGAACATAGACAGGATTACTTGAGTCAATCAGCCAGGAAGGAAGCGCAATTGCAAGGTTGATCGGCTTTTCCGTCCTGTGCAGACTTCCCAGATATACCCCGGTGTTCGAGTTGAAAACAAGAAGGCTGATATCCGCATAGAGAGCGATATTCTCATTGGCAGCATTAAGGAGTTTTTTAAGTCCGTTCCCGTCAATTTCGTCAACAGGGATTTCTCTCGTCTCCACTACCACCTTCAGACCGGCCTCCCGGCTCGGATCAATAAGCGCCTCGGCTATCGTGTCATAATCATCGGCACTGATATACCCGTTCTCTACAGAAGACGCGTTCTCTGCCGCTGTATTATTGTAGATATCGTTATAGACCATCGCAAGCGCTATCAGCGCATCATTCTCTGCATCATCCTTATCGGCGACGCCCACTTTGGCAGATCCTTCGCCTGAGCCGATTTTCTCGGCCTCCGCACTCAGATCCTGATTAATGAAATCCGCGTATACTTTGATGCTGAAATTGTCAATGTCGATCCATTTCTCTTCTACGCCGGGATTTCCTTTTGCATAGCTGTACTGTATATTGGGAATGAAATCCACCCAGTCCATCCACTGTCCGTTATAACAAACATAGCTTTCCCCTTTGTTCACGACAGCTTTGTAGTACTTCGTGATTCCCTGAGCTCCCCTCGCTTCCCGGTCTATCACACTCTGCTCATTCAAATTGAGAAAGATCGATACGTAGTTCTTTCCTTCCGCCTCCTGTTTCACGACGACAGAATACCTGAACCCTTCCGGAATGATGCAGACCTTGTCCGTCTTGATCCGATGATATCCGCTGTATTCATAGTGTTCTGATCCCGATGTAAGCAGAACTCCATCCGTCGGATCCGTTGCATCATCATCCAGGAGATATATCTCATAGGTGACCGTAGTCTGATCCTCAGCAGGCTGAATTCCAATCTCACGGATATTTGTAGTCGCATCTGCTGTAAAGACGTTTGCTGACATATCAGATGTAACTCTCATGGGCTGAGCGCTCGTCATTAAGTCATACTGACGAATATCATACTCTCCACGTTCATAGACAAGAGATTCCACATTGAAATCGAATGTCTCGACCGTCGTAATAGTAGGATCCCAGTAGGAGAGCCAGAAATATCCGTCGCCTATGCCGTCACCGTTTTCATCGATGCCCCAGTTGCCGAAATTTGCGCCGCTGGATTTTCCGCCGCCCCAGCTGTTCTTGACAAGCCATGCGCCATCCCTGTCAGGCTCATGCCCTTCAAGGAAAAGCGTCTTCGGGAAATTGTCATTGAAGCCTACGATCGTCACTCCATGATTTGCGCTGGCAAGACGGTAATAAGTATAATGTGCCCATGCATTGTTGACCATATTCATATACTTCGCCTTATCGGTCGCCCCCGGAGCAGCCGTATCAGCGCAGAACGCAACACTCACGCCGCGCCCCGAAAGCAGCTCATCCTTGATTGCTTTTATGACAGTTTCGTCGACTACGTTATCCACACAATACTCCGGCAGAACATTCGAGCTTTCCAGCTCCAGGATCGAAGCATAGTGCAGCTCTTCTTTGACGCTCCAGTCATAACAAGCCCTGCGGATCAGGGGCAGGCGGGGGAATGATAAAGACTCCGGATCAAATTTATACTGTATTCCGTCCTGGTCCTCAAATATGAGAATATCAGGATAGCCCTTCGCGATTCCCTCAAGCTCATTCATGCGAACAACGTGATAGTAGACCCCGTTATCGTCTACGTACTTATAGGTTCGACTGGCCCGGGTGATCACACCCTCCTCCAGTCTCTGCCGGACTCTTTCCTGCGTTGTCGGATCATCTTTGAAGAAGTCCAGAACATCTTCCTTTGTCATGCCCTGCGGAATCAGACACTCATAATCCACATATCGAGCCTCGGTCTCATAACCGACATAATCCTGATCAAGATACTCCGTGCCGTCGTTTGCAATTACCTTTATTCCTTCATTGAGTACGCCTTCGTTGTTCTCATAGGGAACGCGGAACTCTTCGATCGGTCCTATACCCCGCGCAAAAACGGAGGTCGCATAATAATTGCCGCCCAGCGCGTTAAAAACAGCGCCCTTGTCTTTCTCCGTCGCATAGAGGCCTTCACCTGCCTGAGAAGGATAATGTCCGTTTTCCGATTCAGGCGTAAATGCAAACCAGGCGAGGTGCCGCTCGGACAGATCAATCCACTCACAAAGCTCCTTAAAAGTGCTGATCCCATACTTCTCAAGAAGACCCGGAGCAAGTTCATCCCACTTCGCATAGCACTCGGCAAGAATGCTGCTCTCTGAAGCGGCGATCGCGGAAAAGCCCCAGCAGGTCTGCCACGGTGTCTGGTCTTTGACCTCCGTCACAATACTCTGTCCATCCTCTGTGTAGGCACGCAGGCTGTATGCGGACGGATGCAGCTCATCTCCATGATACTGCAGGCATTCGGCAAGATATGTGAGCGGGTCGACCGTCTCACCGGCCTTGACCAGGGAACCTTCGCCCTCACTCCCGCTGTTCACTTCTTCACTGTCTGTCGTTCCTGCTTCGGTCGAATTTACTGCATCTGCGGTTCCGGCTGCGCTGCCTGACTGCTCTGCTTCTGCTGATTTTCCTGCATCTGCAGTCCCGGCTGTGCTGCCTGACTGCACTGCATCTGCTGTTTTTCCAGCATCTGCGGTTTCGGCTGCGCTGCCTGACTGCTCTGCATCCGCTGATTTTCCAGCATCTGCGGTTTCAGCTGCGCTGTCAGCCGGCGCTGCTTCGTCTGCTTTGACGGCTTCATCAACAGTTTTCTCGCCGCTCTCCGTATCTGCGGGAGCCTCCGTTTCAGCGGCTTCCTTACCTGCTTTTTCCTCACTCTCTGCATTCGCGGCAGCTTCCGTTTGAACTGCGTTCTCACTTGCTTTCGCTTCACTCTCCGCAAGTGCGTCCGCAGACGTCTCCTCTGCGGCATCGCCGAACGCTTCACTTCCCGTATTTACGTACGCCGCATCGTCTTCCGGAGCCGTGTTCAGTTCGGCATCCACCTCTGCCGATCCTTCCGGCAGCCCGGCTGCTCCGACCTCAGGAAGAGCTTCCTCCGGCTGTGCATCCTCCGCGGCTGTTCCGTCCTCCGCAGACACGGCAGGCAAGACCTCCTCCGCAAATACCTTCTCTGAAAAATGAAGTGACATTGCGAGTGCAATCACGATTGAGAAGATCAAGATGATGACATGCTTCCAGGTTTGTGCTCTGATTTTCCCAGACATATAGCCTCCTTTGCATAATTTTCCTCCGTGTCTGTCTTGACAGCAAACAGAGGATTCCAGTGCTTATATACATATAAATATAGCACACATCCCTTCTGTTTTCTATCAACAGCGGAAATTGTCGCAAAAAAGAACCTTGTGCGCCGCACAAGGTTCTTTCTGTTTTACATCCTTCTGTTTTACATCCTTCTGACTTTCTTCGTAAGCACTGCTATGAAAGCCGCTCCTGCTGCCAGGCCCATGAGAACCAGCCACAGCATCACATCGGAGACATCCCCGGTCTCTGCCGCTATGACCCTGGATTCCGCAGCCTTCGCTTTCTTTCCGGCAGACTTCTTTACACTTGTCTTCGTTACTCCGGCCTTTACCGGCTCTTCATTTTCAGGATTCTCAGGAACGATTGCCGGCTCGTCCTCATCCGGATCCGCATCCAGTCCGTCATCTCCCCCAAGTCCTTCTACCTGATAGCCCAGCGCGAATTTGGAGAACAGGTCACTGGCGAAGCAGGCGAGTCCGTCCCGGACCGTTGTCGCAAGACGTTCCACGACCCCGTTGTGCAGACGCAGGACATATACCGGAGCCTCCAATGCAATCACATCAGACGGAATCGCAATTGCAAGGTCGATGGGATCATCTGTCCTGTGAAGACTTCCCAGATACTCTCCCGTGTCCAATGCCACGACAAGCAGACTGATATCGGCATAGCGTGCTATCTTATAGTCAGCAGCTTCGAGAAGCTGGTCAAGCTCCTTCTGCTCAAGATCGGAGTCAGCAATCTCCTTCGAGGACACTACGACCTTCAGCCCTGTCGCCCGGTCCGGATCAATCAGCGTCTTTACAATATAATCGTAATCATCGGCACTGATATACCCCTTCTCTACCGAGGAGGCTTTCGCTGCCGTCGTATTATTGGAGATCTCATTGTGGACCAGCGCCAGAGGTACCAGCGCGTCCTTCTTTGCCGCTTCTTCGTCGGAGACACCCACCGTGGAAGCCGGCTCGCCGGAGCCGATCTTTGCTGCCTCCGCGGCCAGATCCCTCGAAATGTAATCCGCATATGCCTTGATGCTGAAATTGTCAACGGCAAGCCATTCCTCTTTTGTTCTCGTATAGACGCTTGCATAGGCCCGCTTGAATGTGGGAATGTAATCCACCCAGTCCATCCACTTTCCTTCGTCAAGAATATAACTCTCTCCTCTGTTCACGACAGCATTGGAGTATTTCCTGATTCCGGTCATTCCGGCGGCTTCTTTATCGATCACGCTCTGCTCATTGAAATCGTAAAATACCGATACGTACGGTTTTCCATCTCTCATCTGTGTCACGACGACAGAGTACTTAAGACCTTCAGGAATAATACAGACCTTGTTCGTCTTTATGCGATGATACCCTGCATACTTGAAGTATTCAGAACCTGATGCAAGCAGTACTCCGTCTGTCGGATTCGCCGCATCTTCATTCAGGAGATAAATTTCATAGGAAATCGTTGTCGCATCGTTATTGTTCTGGACGCCGATCTCGCGGACATTGGTAGTCATTTCCGCCGTAAAGACATTTGCTGCCTTCTCGGAATTATATTTGATCGGTTCAGTGGTGGTCATAAAGTCATACTGGCGAATATCATATTCCATACGGTTCGTGACAAGATCTTCCACTCTGTAGTCAAACGTTTCGATGGAACCGATGGATTTGTCCCAGTAGGAGAGCCAGAAGTACCCGTCTCCTATGCCGTCGCCGTTTTCATCGATCCCCCAGCTGCCGAAATTTGTACCGGTGGACAGTCCTCCGCCCCAGCTGTTCTTGACAAGCCATGCACCGTCCTTCTCCGGCTCATGTCCTTCAAGGAAAAGCGTTCTCGGAAACTTGTCATTGTAACCGACGATCGTCACACAGTGATTGGAGCTTTCCGTATCCAGATAGGTATAGTGCGCCCAGATATTATCTGCTGTATTGATGTACTTCGCCGGTTTCGTTGACCCCGGACTTGCGGTATCGGCACAGAACCCAATACTCACGGCACGCCCGGCTGTCAGCTCATCCTTGATCGCTTTTATGGCGGCTTCATTCACATTGTCGTCTGCAAGATATCTCGGCAGAATGTTTGAATTGTCCAGTGAGAGCACAGAGGCATAGCGCAGCGATTCGTCAACGCTCCAGTCATAATATGCCCTGCGGATCCGGGGCAGACCGGGAAATGATAAACTTTCAGGCTCGAATTTATATTGGTTTTTATCATCATCCTCAAAAATAAGAATGTCCGGATAGCCTTCCTTGAGTTCATCCAGCTGATTCATACGAACGACATGATAGTACTTCCCGTTGTCGTCCACGAACTTGTAAACGGTACTGGACTCGGTGATCACACCTTCCTCCAGTCTCTGTCTCACCTTTTCCTGTACGGCCGGATTCGCGCTGAAGTGGTCAATGACCTCTTCCTTCGTCATGCCCAGCGGAATCAGGCACTCATACTCTACATCCCGGGTCTCAAGAATATAATCCAGATAGTCCTGATCAAGATACTGCGTGCCATCCTTCGCTGTTACCGTTGCGCCTTTATTGAGTACGCCCTCGTTGTTCTGATAGGGAACGCGGCTCTCCTCGAGCGGACCCGTACCCCTTGCAAAAACAGATGTCGCATAATAGGTTCCGCCCAGCGCATTGTAAATGCCGCCCATGCCGTACTGTGTGGCAATGAGTCCTTCTCCGGCCTGGGAAGGATAATTTCCGTTTTCCGGTTCAGGCGTAAATGCAAACCAGGCGATCTGCCGCTCTGAAAGATCAAGCCACTCGCAAAGCTCTTTAAAAGAGGTTATGCCATATTTCTCCTTAAGCCCCGGAGCGAGCTGATCCCATTTGGCATAGCACTCGGAGAGAATACTGGTCTCTGAAGAGGCGATCGCAGAAAAGCCCCAGCAGGTTTGCCACGGCGTCTGGTCTTTGACCGGCGTCACGATGCTCTGTCCGTCTTCCGTGTACGCACGAAGGCTGTATGCAGCCGGATCCGTCTCTCCGCCGTGATATTTCAGGCATTCGAGAAGGTAAATGAGCGGGTCGACCGACTCACCGGCTTTGACCAGGGGATCTTCGGCTGTGCTGCCGCTGTTCACTTCTTCGCTGTTTGCCGCGCCTGTTTCTGTTGATTTTGCTTCTTCTGCTTTTACTTCTGCTGATTTTGCTTCTGCTGATTTTACTTCTGCTGATTTTGCTTCTGCCGGTTCTGCATCTGCTGTTTTTGCTGCGTCTGCAGTGTTCTCTGCATCTGCAGTTTCAATGTCAGATTGTCCTGCATCAGGTGATTCCCCGGCATCTGCGGGTTCAGCTGTGCTGTCTGCTACATTGACACCGAAGTCTTCGCTTTCCGCATCTGCGGAAGCAAATGTTTTGGCTTCTTCCTCACTCGCGTCTGTATCCGTGCCGACTTCCCCGGACTTCCCGCCCGCGCCATTTACAGACGCTTCTTCGCTCGTTGTATTCACATATACTGTATCGCCTTCAAAACCTGCATACAGCATGGAATCCACCTGATCTGATTTTTCCTCCGTTCCGGCCAGGCCGGCCTCCGGAAGGGCTTCCTTCCGCTGCGTGCTCTCTTCTCCCTCTTCCACGGCAGCAGCGGGCAACGACTCCGCTGCAAAAATCCTCTCCGAAAAATGAAGAGACATCGCAAGCGCGATGACAATTGAGAAGATCAGACAGATGATATGCTTCAAAGTTTGTGCTCTGATTTTCCCGGACATATCCTCTCCTTTGCAAAAATTAGTAATGTTCCCTTTGCCTGCACAGCAGAAGGATGCGTAACAGATACTAACTATAAATATAGCATATCCTCATGGTATTTTCTATCAATTCAAAAAGTTGTCGCACAAAAAAGGACCCTCGCGCTGCAAAGACGGCCTTATGATATGACTGGCATCTGACATGCTCTTTGTCATATCCGGCAGTCCTTCGCTGTGCTGCGAGAGTCCTGTATTATTTTACTCTATATCTATATTAAAACCCACTTCGCGAACTTCATGATCATACTTTAAGCCGTTCTGTCTGATTTTTATTCTTCATCGCGCAATACCCGTGATTTTTAATCATAAGATACGCGCACAAGGCAATTCCAGCCTCCATCGTGAGTACAATTTCGCGATAAAGAATAAAAGCCACCGCTGCACAATGCTCCACCGGAACATTGTTACGCATGCTCAGGCACGGCCAATCGCGTTACGTGCGCAGTAGCAGGCGCCTTAAGCGCCGCGCACGTCGCTGCAGGAACGCTGAGACGTTCTTGCACATCCGTTCCTCATGGAACTTCCGCTATATAATCTATCTTGAACTGTATCCTTCTCCGGAAAGCGGCTTGGTACAGCCATTTTCTGGAGAAAGATACAGAGTAACAAAGGAAAATCTGTATCTGTCTGTCCTCGTTCTATTCATATTGGGCGCTTCTTTCGCGCCGCGGGAAGGATCAGAATCCGACGATGTGTACGATGACACCGATTACTGTCATTACACCCATCATTCCGAACAGTGCCTTGAACATGAATTTGTCCCTATTCAGGGACCGGGCTGCCTGCTCATTGAGCATCTCAGCCTTCATCTTCCGGCTTTCTTTCATCTGCTCAGAGGCAAAACCAAGTACGGAATCAAATGATCCCTTCAGATCAACTGTCACATTGTCGACATGCTCGATGTGGTCAACATGATTGACTTCCGCATGCTCCATGTTGTAATTATTGATTGCCTTCTCTACGATAAATGCCGTGCCACAGTACGGGCAGACCGCTGCTTCCTGGCTCGGATCTACATCAAGGCTTCCTCCGCAGTGGCTGCAGATGGCCGGTACAAAACGTACTTTGTTCTCAGTATTCTCATTCATCTTACTTATCTCCCTTTTGTATACTATGTATGCGCCCTGTTGTGCGGGCTGTTCTATGTGTCTCTCTCTTTTTAATCTCTGTTACTTTATCTCTTACATACATATATACGGAGATTCGTTCGGGAGGGCTAATGATTTTTAAATTTTCTAGAGGGAATTTTCGCGTGTTTTTCGTCCTTGTTTTTCAAATTAAATTCCAGTAAATCCTGAATTTAACATAAAATTAATGATGGATCTGTTAAGCTGTCACCGTATCTCACCACAGAAAGTGACGCTTAACAGATCCATTTTTCGGTAGTGTCAAGTGGGCTATGAAAAACGATGGCCCAAAAAATAGGCTCAAATGAACCTTGAAAATCTGTAGATTATGTCAGCTGAAGGCTCTCCGAGGG
>OMVU01000005.1 GCA_900314565.1 uncultured Eubacteriales bacterium | reverse complement strand
AGAATTGCCGCCGGACTTATACAGATTGGACAGCCGTTAGTCCTGAAACAACAGAAACAGGAGTCGCTGACCTGTTTTATACGGTTTTATTTAACGGTGACAGCAATCGCCGACATCTCGCCCTCTCAAAGACGTTATTTAAGGGGGTGTTGGCCAAATGGATTTTTCAGTTCATGCAACACCCCCTTTTATGGAGGTAACACAATATTCATGCCCCGCGTGTGCAGGTTAAGTCTGAACGAGTCCGACGGGGAAATCGTCATTGAATTCATACCCCGCGTGTGAAGACTGAGACTGCAGTCAGCCTGTTTGGAAGAATCATCTGATTCATACCTCGCGGCGAATACTAAGGTTTGCCAAATGCGGTGACGGCTTTTATGACAGCATGTATGCCCTGCACTTGAAGCGTAAGGATCCTGCCTTAAAGAGCCTTGAAAGCCTGATCGAGATCTGCAATGATGTCATCGATATTCTCGGTGCCGATCGACAGACGGATCGTATTGGGGAAGATGCCCTGTTCCACGAGCTCCGAAGCGTTCAGCTCCGAGTGAGTGGTGCTTGCCGGGTGGATCACAAGCGATTTTACGTCTGCCACGTTCGCGAGCAGGGAGAAGAGCTGCAGATTATCGATGAACTGCTGCGCTTCCGTTTCGCCTCCCTTGATGCGGAAGGTGAAGATGGAGCCGGCTCCGTTCGGGAAGTATTCCTTATAGAGCCTCTGCTGGTCGGGATCTTCGGAGAGAGACGGATGGCTGATGCTCTCGACGAGGTCGACGCCCTTCAGGTAATCGATGACCTTCAGTGTGTTCTCTACATGGCGTTCTACGCGAAGGGAGAGCGTTTCAAGGCCCTGGAGGAAAATGAAATTATGGATCGGCGAGAGCGTTGCCCCCGTGTCGCGGAGAAGGATTGCCCGGATCCTCGTGATAAATGCCGCAGGGCCTGCCGCTTCCACAAAGGAAATTCCATGGTAGGACGGATTCGGCTGTACGAGCTGCGGGAACTTGTCCCCGTGGGCTGCCCAGTCGAAGGTTCCTCCGTCGATAATGACGCCGCCGATCGAGGTTCCGTGTCCTCCGATGAACTTCGTCGCAGATTCGACGACGATATCCGCACCGTGCTCGATGGGCCGGAGCAGGTAGGGCGTTGCGAAAGTGTTGTCGATAATGACCGGAATGCCGTGGGAGTGCGCAATTTCGGCGACAGCTTCGATATCGACGATCTCACCGTTCGGATTTCCGAGGGTCTCGATATAGAGCGCCTTGGTATTATCTTTGATCGCCTTCTCAAAGTTCGACGGATCGAGCGGGTCGACGAAGGTCGTCTCGATATTATAGTCGATCAGTGTGTGGGCAAGGAGATTGTAAGTTCCGCCGTAAATATTTCTTGCAGCTACGATGTGGTCACCGGAGAGGGCTACATTCTGGATCGCGTAGGTGATCGCCGCGGCTCCGGAGGCGACAGACAGGGCCGCGATCCCGCCCTCGAGGGCTGCGATCCTCCGCTCAAAAATATCCTCCGTCGGGTTCGTGAGACGTCCGTAGATATTGCCGGCATCCCTGAGACCGAAGCGGTCCGCTGCGTGTTTGCTGTTCCTAAAGACGAAGGATGTCGTCTGGTAGATCGGAACTGCGCGGGAGTCCGTGACCGGATCGTAATCTTCCTGCCCGATGTGAAGCTGCTTTGTCTCAAATTTCCAGTTCCTGGCTGTTTCTGCTGTAATCTTTGCCATTTTCTTTTCCTCCAGATTTTATTTATCTATTTATCTATTTTTCAGAATATGTGAGATGCGGACGTCTGTCCTCCGGCACGTTCATCATAGACCGGTGTCAGGATAGTTCATGCTCCGGAGATCACCAGGCTTCTTTCCGAAAGTGCTTCCACATCACCACATTCGGGGATAACTCGGAAGAAGGATTCCTTTAAACAGTTCTGCTTTTTTCATCGGCTGTTCCTCTGCTTTCTTTTGTTACCCAGTATTATAGTAGGAAATATCAGAAAGTGTTAATACATAAAAAAGGCGGCCGGGTATCGATAAAAACGATAACCAGCCGCCTTTACAGTTCAGCCGCAGGGCCCCTCATCAGTGAGCGTCCGCGTTGCCGAGCGATACGCATTCACACGGGCACTGCAGGGCCCCTCATCAGGGAACGTCCGTCTCCGGCACCGGCAGCACGTCGGTGCGGCATTTTCCGAGTTCCTCTATATAGATCCTTCCGAGATCGCTGATCATGGCGTCTCTTCTGCTGATATAGCCGATGTGCATGATCTTGTCCGACCTGAGCGGGATGACCTGGTAGTCCGTTCCGTTCAGCTCCTCGCAGAGAATGCCGGAACAGAGCGTGTAGGCATTGAGCCCGACCATGAGGTTCAGGAGGGTCGCCCGGTCCGAAGCTTTGATGATCTGACGGTAATGGTAAGTGCTGTAGACTTCTTCCGCCAGATAAAAGGCCTGATTCTGGCCCTGGTCAAAGCTCAGACACGGATACGGTTCGAGATCTTCAAGGGAGAGAGACTCTCTGCCCGAGAGAGGGTGGCTCTTTGCGAGGAAGACGTATGTGCTGCATCGGAAGAGTTCAGTAAAATCCAGATCGTTCTCGTCGAGGATCTTCATGAGAATATCCCGGTTGAAATCGTCCAGATAGAGGACACCGAGCTCGCTCTTGTAGCTCCTGACATTTTCAATGATCTCTGCTGTTTTGCACTCATAGATCCCGAAGGCGTATTCATCGATGGAGAACTGCTTTGCGAGTTCGATAAATGCCTTGACCGCAAAAGTATAGTGCTGGGAAGAGACACTGAAGCTCTTTTTGACATCTTTCTTTTCTATATATTTTTCCTCTGCGAGCCGGTACTGGTTCAGGATCTGTCTCGCATAGACCAGAAATTCCTCCCCTTCCGGAGTTACCCTGACACCGCGGTTCGTCCGCCGGAAGATCGAGATGCCAATCTCCTCCTCGAGTTTTCTGATCGAGGTGGAGAGGGAGGACTGGGAAATGAAGAGAGACTGAGCCGCCTGATTGATTGAATCTGCGTCTGCGATCGCAATACAGTAAGTAAGCTGCTGAAGGGTCATGGGGAACTCCTTTCGGGCGGGAATATCTGACAGGCGCTTGCGAATGCTTTTCCACATCTTTAGTGAATGGTAGAAGTTCCTGGTGCGGAAACCGTTTGAATATTCATACAATTTCCATAAAGCACAGACTTTCGCAATTGCCGGAGAATATCTGAGAGAAAGATGCTTCGCATCCTGTGCGGCCCGGCAGGAACGGCGAGGCGTTCTTAATGCGACCCGTATCCGGACTGCACTGTTAATTAAGTACAGGATATTTTTAAGTATAAAACGGGAAAATGAAAAAGCAAACAGGAAGTCGGATTTCTTAAGATATTTTATAAAATAAATTGATGCATTTCAGTGCGGGGCCTGGTAAGGTGCGAATAATATCTCTCTGACTGAGCCTGATTCAGAAGCACGCCCCCACGAATAGTGACGTTTCCTGCGATTGGCAGGAGAGCCGTGTAAAGTGATTCAGAAGCACGTCCCCATGAATAGTGACCGGCCGGCGGAGACGGCTCAAAGAAGGTTCCCTTCCGCTTGCACCCTGCTGTCGGGGTGTGCTATACTTAAACATAAATTAAGCACGGTCTCCGGCGGATCCC
Source organism: uncultured Eubacteriales bacterium (assembly GCA_900314565.1). Lineage (GTDB taxonomy): Bacteria > Bacillota > Clostridia > Lachnospirales > Lachnospiraceae > Chordicoccus. The sequence goes on along the minus strand of OMVU01000005.1, from coordinate 64,662 downwards.
GCCCAGTCCGTGCCAGTCTGAATTGGACGATCCATCCGGTCGTCCGTCCTTTCTTTACGCAGGGATATCCTGCGGATTTTTTCCATACAGCGAATATGCGGCCGTGACGGAATTGGCAGACGTGCAGGATTTAGGTTCCTGTGTCTTCTGGCGTGTGGGTTCAAATCCCACCGGCCGCAGTCATGCTATTTTCAGGGGGATAAGTCTGTGAAAATTATAATTGTCGGATGCGGAAAGGTCGGAACAACTCTGGCTAAACAGCTGTGCAAGGAGGGGCATGACATTACGGTCATCGATAAAAAGGCATCCAGAGTCCGGGCTCTTTCGGACGGGTACGATGTTCTGGCGCTCGAAGGGGATGGCTCAAGCTACAGCTGTCTGAGGGACGCGGGGGTGGAGACCGCGGATGCCCTGATCGCGGTCACGGATTCTGATGAAAAGAATCTGCTCTGCTGCCTGATCGCGAGAAAGACAGGCAATGTCGCTGCGATCGCCCGCGTGCGCAACCCTGTCTACAACAGTGAGATCCAGTTCTTCCGCAAGGGGTTCGGGCTCTCTATGGTCATCAATCCGGAGCAGGCCGCGGCAATGGAGACGGCGAGAGTATTCCGATTCCCGTCTGCGATCAGCATTGATACCTTTTCGAAGGGAAGAGTCGAGCTTCTGACATTCCGTCTGAACGAAGGAAATATTCTTGTAGATAAGTCCCTGACTTATATCCATCAGAAGCTTAAGACAGACGTGCTCGTAGTAATCGTGCGAAGGGGCGGTAAAACAATCGTTCCGTCCGGTAATTTTGTGCTTAAGGCGGGAGATCTTGTTTCGATCATCAGCGGTCCGGGGCAGGCAGAGGTCTTTTTCCGCAAAATCGGACTTGAGACAGACCGCGTAAAGAACGTCATGATCATCGGCGGGGGCAAAGTCACGCATTATCTTGCCAAGAGGCTCATGGCAGACAATATCGCGGTGAAGATCATCGAGATCGACAGGAAGAAGTGCGAGGAGCTCTCCGAGGAACTGCCGAAGGCGGAGATCATTCACGGCAACGCGATCGATGAGGATCTGCTGCTCGAGGAAGGTATTGAGCGTGTTCAGGGATTCTCGGCGCTTACGGGAATTGATGAACAGAATATCATGCTCGGACTCTTTGCAAAGAACAAGAACCCTAACGTGAAACTGGTGACGAAGATCACAACAGTGGGATTCGAAAATGTCATCAGCAGCCTGGACCTGGGCTCGATCGTCAACGCCAAGCAGATCACTGCGGACTACATCCTTCAGTTCGTTCGCTCCATGCAGGCATCTGTGGGGAGCAACATGGAGACGCTCTACAATATCAAGGATACGGACGCGGAGGCCATGGAATTCCACATTCGTGAGAAGAGCCGGTGCGTCGGCATCCCGCTGCAGAAGATGGAGCTTAAGAGAAACATCCTGATCGGTAAAATTTTCCGCAACGGCAAGCTGTTCACCCCGACCGGAAGCGATACCCTGGAGGTCGGAGATTATGTAGTACTGGTTGCTCTGAAGAAACACAGAATCACGAATCTGGATGATATTCTCAAGAAGTGATCTTGGGAAATGAAAAGAATTAAGAAAGGCCTCCGCTTCGATCGCCGAGGCATCCTGTGCGGGAGTCCTGAGGCCTTTAAAAGAATTTCATTTTCATATGGACAGGCGGGTTATATGCGATGAATTACGGAATGGTTTTTTATATTCTTGGGTGGATCCTCAGGATCGAGAGCGTCCTTCTCCTTCTTCCGGGAGTCGTGGGCTTCATTTATCGGGAAAAGGCTGCATGGCTCTTCCTTCTCGTGGCAGGGCTGGCGTTCCTTTTGAGCTTTCTCCTGACATGGAGAAAGCCGAAGAACACCAAAGTCTATGGCCGCGACGGTTTTGCCGTCGTGGCGCTGGCCTGGATCGTCATGTCCCTGGTCGGTGCGCTGCCATTTACGCTGAGCGGTGATATTCCGTTCTATCTGGATGCGGTGTTCGAGACCGTATCCGGCTTTACGACGACGGGAGCCTCGATCCTTCCGGCTGTCGAGAATCTGAATAAGTGCTGTCTTTTCTGGAGGAGCTTCACCCACTGGGTGGGCGGCATGGGAATCTTTGTATTCATGCTGGCAGTAGTTCCGCTGCTTGGCGGATCGACCTTCAATCTCATGAAAGCAGAGAGCCCCGGTCCGATCATCGGCAAGTTCGTGCCGAAGATCAAGGACTCTTCCCTTATCCTGTATACGATCTATATGGTGATCACCGTCTCTGAGTTCCTCCTTCTCTGGATCTTCGGAATGCCGGTGTTCGAGGCGATCTGCCATACATTCGGCACGGTCGGCACGGGCGGTTTCGGCGTCAAAAATTCCGGCTATATGGAGTATTCGCCGATCCTTCAGAACATCACGACGTTTTTTATGATCGCCTGCGGAATTAACTTCCAGTTCTACTTTTATCTGAAGGACAGAAAATGGAGAGAAGCTGTCGGCATGTCCGAGGTAAAGGCGTATCTCGGCATCATTCTCGTATCGATCATTCTCGTCACGGTCAATGTCCGGGGGCTTTACGGATCCCTGTCTGAGACTGTCCGCCATGCGGCCTTCCAGATCGGAACGATCATCACGACGACCGGCTATGCGACCACGGACTTTGACCTGTGGCCGAAGTTTTCCCAGTGTATCCTGATCATTTTGATGATGGTCGGAGCCTGCGCCGGTTCGACCGGCGGCGGTATCAAGGTCTCCCGTATCGTTATCCTGATCAAGACGATCGCGAAGGAAATCGAGAGTATCATTCATCCGCGTGCCGTGAAAAAGATCCAGTTCGACGGAGTATCGGTCGTCCATGAGACTGTGCGCAATACAAGTGTATTCTTCGGCGTCTACTTTATGATCTTTTTCCTTTCACTGCTGATCGTTTCAATCGATGACTTTGATTTCACTACAAGCTTTACTGCGGTGGCTGCGACATTGAATAATATCGGGCCGGGCCTTGCGAAGGTCGGACCGACGCAGAATTTCGGTTTCTACTCCTGGCATGCCAAGTGCGTATTTATCTTTGACATGCTTGCGGGACGTCTGGAGATCTTCCCGATGCTGCTTCTCTTTGCACCGAGCAGCTGGAAGAGATATACATGATTCCGTGCCGGATTTTTTATCTGTTTTGTCGTATCCGGTGCATGGAGGTTTTTATGCAAAATGAGATGACAATGGAAAAATATAAATCCCTGCAGGTCAAAGAGCTGCGCGAGATTGCAAAAATGCGCGGAATTAAAGGCTGTACGTCCATGCGCAAAGCCCAGCTGATCGAAGCCATGATGAAGCTGGATGCAGAGAACGCGGATGCCGGTGCACCGGAGGAGAATATTCCCTCCGATACACCTGCGGAGACGTCTTTCGAAGGGATCGGAGAGCAGGAGAGCGCTCCGGAGACAGGACGTGAGAGCGTACGCGGTCAAAGGCGTGAGATTGTTCGCGAGGGTGCCAGAGAGTACAGCCGTGAGACTGCGGGAGAAAGCAGCCGTGAGAACGCTCCCGAGGGTGTCCGCGAGAAGCCTTTCACGATCCCCGGTGATAACGGCAACACTGTCCGGGGGATCCTTGAAGTCATGCAGGACGGATTCGGCTTCCTGCGGAGTGATAATTTCCTCCCCGGCGAGGATGACGTCTACGTATCCCCGTCCCAGATCCGCCGGTTCAACCTGAAGACAGGGGATATGATCTGCGGCAATAAGAGAGACAAAGCGCAGGGTGAGAAGTACGGCGCGCTTCTTTTTGTGGCGTCTGTCAACGACCTTCCTCCTGAGCAGTCGCGTCGCCGCAGCGTGTTCGAAAACATGACGCCGATCTTCCCGAACGAGCGCATCAAGCTCGAGCGGCCGGACGGTTCGGCTGCGACCCGCGTCGTTGATCTGATCTCCCCGATCGGAAAGGGGCAGAGAGGGATGATCGTCGCGCCTCCGAAGGCCGGTAAGACGACACTCTTAAAGGATATCGCGAAATCGATCCTCTGCACGAACGAAAAGGCCTACCTTATCATACTGCTGATCGATGAGCGTCCGGAAGAAGTTACAGATATGAAGGAGTCTGTGCGCGGAAGCAACGTGGAGATCATTTACTCTACCTTTGACGAGACGCCGGAGCACCACCGGAGAGTGTCCGAGATGGTCATCGAGAGGGCCAAGCGCCTGGTCGAGCACCATCAGGATGTCATTATCCTTCTGGATTCCATTACGCGGTTAACGCGCGCGTACAATATTCTGGTCCCGCCGAGCGGCAGGACGCTGTCAGGCGGTCTTGACCCGACTGCTCTCTATATGCCGAAGCGCTTCTTCGGAGCTGCCCGCAATATGCGGGAGGGCGGAAGCCTGACGATCCTTGCCACAGCCCTCGTCGATACGGGGAGCAAGATGGACGATGTGGTCTACGAGGAATTCAAGGGAACGGGCAACATGGAGCTGATCCTGGACAGAAAACTTCAGGAGAAGAGAATATTCCCGGCGATTGACATCGTGAAATCCGGGACGAGGCGGGAGGACCTTCTCCTCACGCCGAAGGAGGCCCGCGCGGTCGAGATCATGCGGAGACGAATGAACGGGCTCAAGGCGGAGGAGGCGGTGGAGTCGATCCTGAACGCATTCGCCTATTATCCGACCAACGAGCAGGTCGTGAATTCCGTGCTGGCCAAGTGGCAGTGAGAATTCTGCGTCAGAGATTAAAAAGATCGCTTGCATTGCAGGATGAACTATGCTAAAATCATATTCGCTGTCTAATGTGTGAAGGTCAGAACGTCCTGAAACACTCTTTTTCGGACCGGATCCGATCGAAAGAGTGTTTGAAAAGAAGTCCCAAGGGATTCAAGGTCCTGCTTTCATACGAAGCAGCCTCGGAAGATCCTTAGCAAGGATCGGAGATAACGGCTTTCAGGCGTTTATTATAATCTGCGTTTATAAGAGGTGAGAATTATGAAGGAAGCAATTCATCCGAAGTATTATCAGGCAACAGTGACCTGTAACTGCGGAAACACTTTTACCGTAGGGTCCACAAAGAAGGACATTCACGTAGAAATTTGTGCCAAGTGCCATCCTTTCTACACAGGCCAGCAGAAAGCTGCCAAGGCCCGCGGACGTATTGAAGCGTTCAACAGAAAGTACAATTTCAATAAGTAAATTGACCTGGGAAGGGACGGCGGAGAAATTCGCCGTCCCTTTTGTTTAGTGACTGACTGGAACTTCCATTTATTCCGGGAGATTCAGGAACCCGGATGCGGGAAGTTTTCGTCAGTAAGATGCGGCTGGACCCGATTGGGAATCAGATACGGCCGGGTTCGTTTTGGAGTGAAATAAAATGCAGAGATCATCTAATATCGGCGGTCAGGCAGTCATGGAGGGAATCATGATGCGGAACGGAGGCACCTACTCCGTCGCTGTCAGAAAGCCGGACCATACCATTGAGCTGAAAACGGAGCCATATAAGAGCCTTGCTCCGGAGTGGGTCGGAAAAGTGCCGATCGTGCGGGGCATGTTCGCGTTCGTGGACTCTCTCCGCCTCGGAATAGGAAGCCTTATGTGGTCCGCAGAGTTCGCAGCTGAGGATGAAGAGGAGGAAAAAACGGAAAAGGATCCCGAGAAGGAGGCAAGGGAGTGGAAGATCATCATGACGGTCACCATGATCGTCTCGATCGGTTTTTCCATCGGTCTCTTCGTGGTCCTTCCCTATCTTCTTTCATCCCTGCTTCGAAGAGTCGGGGCGAATGAGGTGCTCATTTCCCTGACGGAAGCCCTTCTGCGCGTCGCGATCTTTTTGCTCTACATGTTCCTCATCTCCAGGATGAAGGATATTCAGAGAGTGTTCAGCTATCACGGGGCGGAGCATAAGTGCATCAACTGTATCGAGAACGGTCTGGACCTCAATATCGAAAATGTTCTGAAGAGTTCGAGACGTCACAAGCGCTGCGGGACCAGTTTTCTTCTTATTGTTATAGTCATATCGGTCATCGCGTTCCTTTTCATCGGGCTTCTGGGAATTACCTCCCCACTGTGGAGATTCCTTACAAGAATAATCCTCATTCCGATCATAGCGGGGGTGGCTTTTGAATTCCTTCGCCTTGCGGGATCGAGTGACAATCCGGTCGTCTGCACGCTTGCAAAGCCGGGGCTTACACTGCAGGGCCTCGTTACACGGGAGCCGGACGCGGAGATGGCGGAGGTGGCGATCGCCGCGGTCAATGCCGTCTTTGACTGGAAAGTATGGCAGAAAGAGCAGGGGATCCGTTCATGACCGTCCGGGACCTGTTCCTATGGGGAAGGGAGGAGCTTCGGCGGGCGCACTGTCCGGATCCGGAGACAGACGCCAGGCTTCTTTTGTATTATGCGGCGGACGCAGATCTTACCTGGTATGCGCTGCACGGGGGCGATCCGGCAGAGGAGAGCGTGCAGGAGAGTTATAAGGAGGCGGTCGCAAGGCGCGCTCTGCGGGAACCGCTCCAGTACATCACCGGGACCGCACCCTTTTACGGTTACTCGTTCCTGGTTACGCCGGATGTCCTTATTCCGCGGTTCGACACCGAGACCCTTGTGGAGGCAGTGCTCGGGATCCTGAAGCCTTCCATGCGGCTTCTTGATATCTGCACGGGAAGCGGATGCATTCCGGCAGTGATCTCGAAGGAGTTTGCAGAAAGGACAGGGGGAGGAGATCTCGACGTGACGGCCTCCGACATATCGGAAGGAGCCCTGCACGTCGCCCGGGAAAATGCGGAGCGGCTGGGTGTTGACATTCATTTTGTAAAGAGCGATCTCTTTTCGGAGATTACGGGGACCTATGATATCATCACCGCAAATCCCCCGTATATTAAAGAGGCGGATATATCCCTGCTCGACCAGGAGGTACGTGCTTTTGAGCCGCACACTGCGCTGTCCGGGAGGGAAGACGGCCTGTATTTTTATAGAAAAATTACTGCGGAGGCATCCGATTATCTGTGCAGAGATGGTATAATGGTTCTTGAAATCGGTGCGGATCAGGCGGAGAGTGTATCCGGGATGCTTCGCGGTCACGGATTCCGGGATATCCGGCTCGTACGAGATCTTGGCGGGCGGGACCGGGTCCTCATGGCAAAAAGGAAGACCTGATGTTAGATAAAGTAAATGGAATCCTTCGAAGACAGGAGGAGATCCTTGCGGAGCTGGCCGCACCGGACGTCGCGAATGATCCGGGCAGGATGACTGCGCTCATGAAGGAACAGGCACAGCTCATGCCGGTCGCAGAGGTATGCCGGGCGTATCAGAAAGCGGAAGACGCACTTCAGGATTCTATCCTGCTCCTCCGGGAGGAGGAAGATCCGGAGATGCGCGACATGCTCTCCGAGGAGCTTGAAACTGCAAAAGAGCAAAAGGAAAAGGCTGAATCTGAACTTCGGATCCTTCTGCTTCCGAAAGATCCGAACGACAGCAGGAACGCGATCGTTGAGATCCGGGCCGGTGCCGGAGGAGATGAGGCTGCGCTGTTTGCAGCGGAGATCTACCGGATGTATGTGCGGTACGCTGACCGGCGCGGGTGGAAAACGGAGATGATCTCGCTCAATGAGAACGGACTTGGCGGATTCAAAGAATGCACGTTCCAGGTACAGGGGTCGGATGTATTCGAGCGTCTGAAGTATGAAAGTGGGACGCACCGGGTCCAGCGGGTTCCGACAACTGAGAGCGGCGGGAGGATCCACACGTCGACCGTAACGGTCGCTGTTCTGCCGGAGGCGGAAGAGATCGACGTGGAGATCGACCCTAAGGACTGCAGGATCGATGTGTTTCGCGCGACCGGAAACGGCGGGCAGTGCGTTAATACGACGGATTCCGCAGTAAGACTGACCCATATCCCGACAGGGATCGTTATTTCCTGCCAGGATGAAAAGTCCCAGCTGAAGAACAGGGCCAAAGCGATGAAGGTCCTTCGCGCAAGGCTTTATGATCTGGAACGGCGCGCCGCACATGAAAAGCGTGCGGATCTCAGGCGCAGCCAGGTCGGAACGGGAGACCGTTCTGAAAAAATAAGGACCTACAATTTCGGTCAGGGTCGTGTCACAGACCACAGGATTCATTTGACGACACACCGGATTGACAGCATTCTGGACGGAGACCTTGATGAGATCATTGACAGCCTGATCCAGACGGAGCAGGCAGAGAAACTCGCAAATGAGAAAGAGGTGGAAGCACAATGAAAAAAACAGCGCTGGTAATTCTGGCGGCCGGGATCGGAAGCCGTTTTGGCGGAGGCATCAAACAGCTTGAACCTGTAGGCCCGAACGGGGAGATCATCATGGACTATTCGATCTATGATGCCCTGGAAGCAGGGTTCAACAAGATCGTGTTCATTATAAGAAAAGATCTGGATGCGGATTTCCGCAGGATCATCGGCGAGAGGATCGAGAAGGTCACGGAAGTGGCTTACGCTTATCAGGAAATCGACGATCTTCCGGAAGGTTTTTCAGTGCCGGAGGGGAGGAAGAAGCCCTGGGGAACGGGTCATGCGGTCCTCTGTGCAGGAAATGTGATCTCAGAGCCCTTCGCAGTCATCAATGCGGATGACTATTACGGGAAGAAGGGCTTCGTCGCGCTTCACGACGCGCTTGCAGGCGAAGAGCCGGAGAACGGAAAAGAACAGATCTGCATGGCAGGATTCGTACTGGGCAATACACTCTCGGATAACGGCGGTGTGACGCGCGGGATCTGCAGTCAGGACGAAGACGGTAAGCTTATCGGGATCGTCGAGACCAAGAATATCATCCGCACTGAAAGCGGAAGCGGAGCCGCCGCAATGACGGATGACGGGCTCATGCCGGTCGATGCCGAGAGTCTTGTATCCATGAACATGTGGGGCTTCCGCGAAGAGTTCCTCGAGGATCTCAGGAAAGGGTTCCCTGTATTTCTCAAGGAGGCGCAGGATAAGCCGCTCACCGCGGAGTACCTGCTTCCCACGATCGTGGATGACCTTCTGAAGGCCGGGCAGGCGGATATCTCCGTCCTGAAGACCGATGATAAGTGGTTCGGAGTGACTTACAAGGAGGACAAAGATTCTGTCAAGAAGGCGTTCGAGAAGCTGGTCTCGGACGGTGTCTATGAATCTCCCCTCTTCGGATAAATAACAAACGTTTCCCGCATCCGGGTTCCTGAGGCTCCCGGATTCAGGAACGCCTCGGGGTTCCTGAACGAACAACGGAAGTTACTTGAATTTTGTGCCGGAAATGAAACGCTACGTCAGTAAAAGAAATTTTTACATAAACAGAGGAGATTATTATGGGAAAGTATTTCGGAACGGACGGATTCAGAGGTGAGGCGAACGTCACATTGACTGCGGAGAAGGCGTTTAAAGTAGGACGTTTTCTCGGATGGTATTACGGAAGAAATCATGAGGATGGGAAAGCCAGGATTGCGATCGGCAAGGATACAAGGCGAAGCAGCTACATGCTCGAGGATGCGCTGTCAGCGGGCCTTACAGCATCCGGCGCCGACGCATATCTGCTTCATGTAACGACGACTCCGTCTGTATCTTATGTGGTAAGAACAGAGGAGATGGACTGCGGGATCATGATCTCCGCAAGCCACAATCCTTTCTATGATAACGGGATCAAGTGCATGCGTTCGAACGGTCAGAAGATCGAGCCGGAGATTGAGGCGCAGATCGAGGAGTATCTCGATGGAAAGATCGAGGAGATCCCTTATGCAAAAAGAGAACAGATCGGGCGTACGATCGATTTCTCAGCCGGCAGGAACAGGTATATTGGATATCTGATGGCAATCCCGACCAGGAGCTTCAAGCGTCTGCGGATCGGCCTTGACTGTGCGAACGGAAGTGCTTCCGCGATCGCAAAGAGTGTTTTTGATGCGCTCGGCGCAAAGACCTATGTGATGGGGAATGCTCCGGACGGTCTCAATATCAACCGCGGATGCGGCTCCACCCACATTGAAGCCCTTCAGAACTTTGTCAGCGACAACGGTCTGGACGTAGGCTTCGCCTATGACGGTGACGCAGACCGCTGCCTTGCGGTCGATGAGAACGGTAATGTTGTTAACGGCGACCACATCATGTTCCTGTGCGGAAAGTATATGAAGGAGACCGGGGCTCTGAAGGACGATACGATCGTCACGACGGTCATGTCGAATCTCGGCCTTTATAAGGCATGCGACGCAAACGGGATGCGCTATGAGCAGACAGCGGTCGGCGATAAATATGTCGCCGAGAATATGCTTGCGAACGGCTACCGTATCGGCGGCGAGCAGTCCGGTCATATCATTTTCAGTAAATATGCGACGACGGGAGACGGGATCCTGACATCTCTCATGGTCGTTCAGACAATGCTCGACAAAAAGCAGTCTCTGGCCACCCTCGCCGGAGAAATGAAGACATATCCGCAGATCCTCAAGAATGTCAAGGTCTTCGACAAGGCTGCCGCCCAGGCAAATCCGAAGGTCCAGGAGGCGGTCAAAGCTGTCGCGAAGGCGCTCGGCAGTGACGGCAGGATCCTGGTCAGGGAGAGCGGAACGGAGCCGCTGATCCGCGTTATGGTCGAGGCGAAAACGCAGGATATTTGCAGAGAGATGGTCGACAGCGTTGTAAAAGTGATTTATCAGGAAGGGCTTGCGATTGAGTAAAGCGGAGACGAAGAAACGATTTTTCAGCGGATTTCGGGCAGTTCTGACAGCAGGGCTGCTCGCTGCCGCCCTGTCCCTTGCGGGATGCGGCTCTCCGGAAGCGAGAGCGATGTATGAGCAGGCTGCAAAGAGCCTGACTGACGGTGACTACGCGGCTGCGGAGAAGCAGTTCGGTGAGGTCATCGCAGCAGGAGAGTATGTCTCCGAGAGCTACAGAGGGCTCGGTCTTTCTCAGATGTATCTGCAGAATTTTGCGGAGGCCTGCATTAATCTCGAAAAATCCCTGCTCTACATGGAGGGGGAAAATAAGAGCTTTGAGCAGGATGTGAATCTTTATCTGGCCTACTGCCGTGAACGGCACGGGGAAAAAGAGAAGGCGATGGAGATCTACAGCGAGCTCCTGCAGGAAAAAGAGGATCCGAACATCTACTTCCTGCGCGGAAAACTGTACGTTGAGGAGGAAAATACGGAGGCAGCTGCCGCGGATTTTGACAAGGCGTCGGAGCTAAGCAACGACTACGACCTCTTTATCAACATCTATGAAGTCTATGCCGGACATGGAAAGAATTACGACGGCAGTGCATATCTTGAGAAAGCGCTGCAGGTCGTGAATTCATCGGAGACGGATTATTACAATAAAGGGCTCGTGTATTACTATCTTCAGGAGTACGAGAACGCGAAGGATAATCTGATCCAGGCGATGAACGAGAATCCTGATGACGGGAAAGCCATTCTCCTTCTGGGACGTGTCTATCTGTCGATGAACGATCTTGCGGATGCGAGGGCGATGTTCAATGAACATATCGTCAATGACACGAATGTGGCTGCCGCCTATGACGGTCTTGCCATGTGCGATATCGCGGAGGAGAACTATGAATCGGCGCTCGCCAATGTACAGGCAGGGCTTGCGCGCGGCAATCTGGAGGCCAACAAGGGACTTCGTTTCAATGAGATCATTGTCTATGAACATCTGAAGGACTGGGAGACCGCAAAGCAGAAAGCGGCCGACTATGTCCTCATGTATCCGCTTGACGAGGCGGGCATGCGGGAAAATCAGTTTCTCTCAACAAGATAAAGAGCGGGCGGACGGCATTGAGCCGTCCGCCTTTTGTTCTATTCTTCATCGCGGTCAGAAGAAATCAAAAGTGAGCGTGCCGATTTTTGACTTAAAATGATTTATTATGCATATTGGTGAGAATAGACGGGAAGTCCGGCGGGACTCCCTGTCTATTCTATACAAAAAAGAGGGGGTAATTTTGGTGATAGTGGCTGATTGAAAATGATTGAAAATGATTGAATCAGATGATATTATAATATAAGATGTTTTATGTATAAAAGTCAGAGGGAAAGAAGTAATATGCTGACAGAGGAACGGTGGAGTGCCATATTGGAACTCGTGGAAAAAGAAAAAGCGATTTCCGTGACTGAACTGGAGAAAGAGCTTGGCGTTTCGGCCTCTACGATCCGCCGGGATCTTACGCAGCTCCATATGATGGGAAAGCTCCTGAAAGTACACGGCGGAGCGACCAGTATCGGTACTCAGTATGTGAACCGCGACCTCACGATGGATGAGAAGTATACTCTGTACAGCGAGGAGAAGCGGAGAATTGCGGAATTTGCTGCAACGCTTATCGCTCCCAATGATTTTGTCTATATCGACGCGGGCACAACGACAGAGATGCTTGTTGACTGTATAAACGAACAGCGGGCTACCTACGTGACCAACTCAATGGCCAATGCGCTGAAGCTTGTACGGAAGGGCTGCAAGGTATTTCTCCCGGGCGGAGAGATCAAGAACAGCACGGAAGCGATTGTCGGGGCGGACGCGATCGATTATCTCCGCAGACTGCATTTTACGATCGGATTTTTCGGAACGAACGGCATTTCCCCGGAAGTCGGATTTACGACGCCGGATCCGAACGAGGCCATGATCAAGCGCTTAGCGATCGGGCACTCGAAGAAAAAGTATATTTTGAGTGACCGGAGTAAATTCCAGATCATATCACCGGTGACATTTGCTTCTTTTGACAGCGCTACGGTGATCACGGATTCTATTCCGGACCAAAAATATAAAAAGTATGAAAACATAGTGGAGGTGGGAAAATGATTTACACAGTAACATTCAACCCGTCCCTGGATTACATTATCCGGGTCGAAAATCTGCGCCTGGGCGTAATCAACCGCACGTATTATGAGAATATTCTTCCGGGCGGTAAGGGAATCAATGTTTCCATCGTTCTGAAAAATCTTGGCCATGAGAGTACGGCTCTTGGATTCATGGCCGGTTTTACGGGACGCGAAATCGCTGCACGGCTTGAAAAGTTCGGTGTCGCCTCCGACTTTATCGAGGTCGAGGAAGGTCTTTCCAGAATCAATGTCAAAGTAAAGTCCAACGAGGAGTCCGAGATCAACGGCCAGGGCCCGAAGATCACGGATGCCAATATTGAAGCTCTCTACGAGCAGCTCGACAAGCTGGTCGAGGGAGATATCCTCATCATCTCCGGTAGTGTTCCGAACACACTGCCCGGTGATATGTATGAGCGGATCATGTCAAGACTTGAAGGCAAAGGAATCGATATCGTAGTGGATGCTGAGAGAGCGCTGCTCGTGAACGTTCTTAAGTATCATCCGTTCCTCATCAAGCCGAACAACCATGAGCTGGGAGATATTTACGGCGTAACGCTGAAGACGCAGGATGAGGTGATCCCGTATGCGAAGAAGCTTCAGGAAGAAGGCGCACGCAATGTTCTCATTTCCATGGCGGGAGAAGGCGCTGTGTTCATCTCCGAGAAGGGTGATGTCTTAAAGAGCCCGGCTCCGAAGGGAACGGTCGTCAATTCTGTCGGTGCAGGCGATTCCATGGTCGCAGGCTTTGTGACAGGTATGATCGAATCCGGCGATTACAAGACCGCGTTCAGAATGGGTCTCTGCACAGGCTCGGCAAGCGCATTCTCACCGGATCTCGCTACGAGACCTGAGGTCGAGGCGCTCCTTGCCGCACTTCCGGAGATTGGCTGAGAAGAGATGAGCTTTTAAAGACTGCAGCCGCGCGGCGAGGAATGTGCTTCCCTGCTGCAAGGCTCTCGCCGAACACTCGGGAAAGGCGGAGACCGCCTGACAAATGAGTTTCACACCGGGCTGCCGGTGCATGAAATAGGAAATTCCTTCCTGATGCGTATGGGAAGGACGTCCCGGCTCTGAAGAGGAGATATACTTTGTCTGCGAATGTTTTTAATGTGGCTGTAAGAAGGATATCCGCAGGTATTATGTCAGGTTCAGGGCTGTTTTAAGAGATGACAGTTTTGGTATGCCTGTGCGCTTTTTCGCATGAGCGAAACAAAAGGTCTCTCAAAGCATCATGTCAGTATCAATCCTAAGAAAGAGGAGGAAAGGGTATGAGAATCACTGACTTGCTGAAACCGGAAGGTATTAAGATCGGTGGAAGCGCAACAGACAAAATGGACGCCATCAACCAGATGGTCGACCTCATGGCCAAGGAAGGCAATGTCGCAGATAAGGCTAAATATAAAGCTGCAGTCCTTGCCCGTGAACAGGAGAGCACGACAGGAATCGGCGACGGCATCGCTATTCCGCATGCTAAGACAGACGCTGTCAAGGCGCCCGGTCTTGCTGCCATGACTCTTCCGAACGGTGTCGATTATGAAGCGCCGGACGGAGAACCGTCTGACATCATCTTCCTGATCGCAGCCCCGAATACAAAAGAGAACGTCCATCTGGAAGTTCTGTCACGCCTGTCCATGCTCCTTATGGACGATGATTTTACGGATGCTCTCCGCAAGGCTAAGACGGTAGACGAATTCCGCAGCATCGTAGATAAGGCTGAGTCAGAGAAGCTGGCAGAGGAAACTGCGAAAGAAGCAGCTGCTGCATCCGGAGCATCCGGCGGTTATGACATTCTTGCAATCACAGCCTGCCCGACAGGTATTGCACATACCTATATGGCTGCCGAAGCTCTTGAGAAGAAGGCTGCCGAGATGGGCCTTAAGCTGAAGGCTGAGACACAGGGATCTGTCGGTGCAAAGAATATCCTCACGGCAGAGGAAATCGCAAATGCAAAGGGTATTATCATCGCAGCGGACAAGACGATCGATCTTGCACGTTTCGGCGGCAAGCAGGTCTATCAGACATCCGTATCTGCCGGTATCAACAAGCCGGAAGAGCTCATTAACAAGATCCTGAACAATGAAGCTCCGATCCTTGACGGCTCCGCACCGAAGGCTTCGGCTGCTTCTGAAGGCGGCAGCGTAGGTTCCAATTTCTACAAGTACCTTATGAACGGCGTATCCCATATGCTTCCGTTCGTTGTCGGCGGCGGTATCCTGATCGCGATCGCATTCCTGATCGACGGATTCCTCGCACCGAATGCAGGTGCAGACTTCGGTTCTGCCACACCTGTAGCGAAATTCTTCAAGCAGGTCGGTGGTGACGCGTTCGGCTTCATGCTTCCGATCCTTGCCGGATACATCGCGATGGCAATCGCTGACAGACCCGGTCTTGCAGTCGGTTTCGTCGGCGGTACTCTTGCGAACGCCGGTTACAGCTGGGGCTGGCTCACCAGCGGCAACGCTGTCGGCGGCGGTTTCCTCGGCGCTCTCTTTGCCGGTTTCGTCGCAGGTTTCTTTGTCAAGTGGCTTGAAGGTGTATGCGAAAAGCTCCCGGATTCCCTGGAAGGTATCAAACCGGTCCTGCTCTATCCGCTGATCGGTATCCTCGGTATCGGCGTGATCATGTTCACGGTCAACCCGATCTTCGCTTGGATCAACACGGCAATGACCAATGTCCTGAACGGCATGGGAACATCCAACCTGGTCCTTCTCGGCGCGATCGTCGGCGGCATGATGTCCATCGACATGGGCGGCCCGTTCAACAAGGCAGCTTACGTATTCGGTACGGCGATGCTGGCTGAAGGCACTGACGCAGGTAAGGTCATCATGGCTTCCGTTATGGTCGGCGGTATGGTTCCTCCGCTCGTAATCGCTCTTTCCACAACGATCTTCAAGAATAAGTGGTCTGAGGCTGACAGAAAGGCCGGCCTTGTGAACTACATCATGGGTCTGTCCTTCATTTCCGAAGGTGCAATTCCGTACGCGGCAGCTGATCCGGGACGTGTAATCCCGTCCTGCATTATCGGCTCTGCGATCGCAGGCGCGATTTCTGCAGCATTCGGCTGCGCAAGCCCGGCTCCGCACGGCGGTTTCTGGGTCATCGCGATCATCAAGAACCCGGCTATGTACGCAGTTGCTCTGCTCGTCGGTTCTGTGATCGGATGCCTGATCCTGTCCTTCCTGAAGAAGCCGTACGAAGGCTGATCATTCAGAGAACAGTATTCATCAGTATAAAGAGGAGAGCTCCCGTTTTTGGGGGCTCTCTTTTGTTACCGCTTTCGCTTTATTGAACAATGGGGAAAAAATGGTATTATTGGTTTATGGGTACTAACCACACGGATCGGTCTTTTTCTTTATTCTTCATCGCGCAAAGAGGAAGGTGCTTCGCGGCAGGAACGCGAAGCGTTCCTGAAAATATGCTTTAAGCCTTATTTCACAAAAGCGCCGGAACGTGTTATCATAGTGAGAGTATCCGGCGCGTAAGTGTACGCCCTGAGTTTAGAAGGAAGGTCAGCTATGTACAGAAAAATCGAGAGAAATGCTCCCTGCTGGTGCGGCAGCGGAAAAAAATATAAGGCATGCCATCAGGCTTTTGACGAGAAGATCATACGCTTCGAGCGCATGGGGCATACCGTACCTGGAAGAAATCTGCTCAAGACTCCGCAGGATATTGAAGGGATAAAGAAAAGTGCCGTGATCAATATCGCTGTACTGGATGAAGTCGGCGACAAGATCCGGGCGGGCATGTCCACGCAGGAAATCGACGACATCGTCATGTCTGTGACACAGAAAATGGGCGGGATCCCTGCGGATCTCGGCTATGAGGGCTTTCCGAAGAGCGTATGCACGTCCATCAACAATGAGGTCTGCCACGGTATTCCGTCGGATGACATTATCCTGAAAGACGGCGATATCATCAATGTTGACTGCTCGACGATCCTGAACGGTTATTTTTCAGACTCGTCCCGCATGTTCTGCATCGGAAATGTCGACCCGGAGTGGAAAAAGCTCGTCGATGTGACGAAGGAATGTGTTGAGATCGGCTTTCAGCACGTAAAACCCTGGACTTTTCTCGGTGATATGGGCAATGCGGTTCACCAGCACGCCCTGGCACACGGCTACTCTATCGTGCGTGAGATCGGCGGTCATGGATGCGGAAATGCTTTCCACGAGGATCCGTTCGTCAGCTACGTATCCAAACCGGGGACAGAGATGCTCATGGTCCCGGGAATGGTCTTTACGATCGAACCGATGGTCAATATGGGGACCGATCGGATCACGGTCGATGAGAAGAACGGCTGGACGATCTATACGGCGGATGGGAAACCTTCGGCACAGTGGGAAATCGAAGTGCTTGTCACGGAGACCGGCGCGGAGATCCTGTCATACTGAAAATGTAGAGATTCTGCGGAGATCCTGTCCTGTCTGAAACGGAAATCGGCTTTGAAAATTCGGGCCGTCAGTGATGAATTTGTGAAAACAGATTAGAATAATATAAACTTTGTGAACAATTTGAGAATTCTCTGTTGTAGAACTTTCTTTTTTTGAAAATGAGGCTATACTCAAAGTATCCGGGAAAAAGCAATCCGGGAACGGTCATTGCGGAATTCTTTTTTATAGGAGGTATTAAAAATGAAGTTGTCGGATGGACTCAGAACAGTATTTCTCGCAGGTGTCGGAGCAGTTGCAGTGACAGGTGAGAAAGCTAAGAAGCTTGTCGATGATCTTGTAAAGAAGGGCGAACTGACAGTAGAGGAAGGGAAAGTCCTCAACGAAGACATCACCAGAAAGATGGGCGAGAAGGCAGAGAATTTCAAGCCGGAGAAGATTTCAAAGAGTATCCGCGGGGTTCTTTTTGACATCGATAAGATGACTCAGGAAGACCGCGATGAGCTGATGGAGAAGATCAAGGCAGCCAACGAGGCGGCTCTGAAGGCGGCAGAGGAAGCTGCGACTGTTGTCGGGAAAGCAGCTAAGACAGCGGGCGATGCGATCTTTAAGAAAGAAAATGCGGAAGCAGAAGCTGAATGTGAAGAGGCGGCTGCAGAATGCGAAGAGTCGGCTGCGGAATGCGAAGCATGCGAGAAAGCCGAAGAAGTCCTGGACGCTGCAGTAAATGAAGTCGAGGAAATCGCGGCAGAGGCGGAAGCCTGTGCAGAGGAAGCCTGCGATGCCGTGAAGGAAGCAGTGGAAGAGATCGTTTCCGAGGACAAGGACGAGGCGTGAGAATGTGACTGCGCTCTGTACGAACATCGCGCGTTGACATGATTCTTTAAAAAGACTTTGAACTTGATCCGCACCAGTCTCGCGGGCGGGACCTGAATCGGATCGACAATATCGGATTTTTGACATGAAGGAAGGGAGCAGACAGATTGGCTGCTCCCTTTTTACGATGTACAAAGTATACTTTGCTGATTTATTCCTTTTTGTGATTCTTCACGGTCGGACCGGAAGACGCTTTTTTGAGCCGCTTCTTTCCGGAACGGTCTGCTCCCGGACTGCTTTTCCGCAGCAGGTCTGCAGAGCTCTTTGCCAGCGCTTTCTCCTCGTTCTTGATTTCCCAGTGGATGAGGAAGGTCAGAACACCGCGCAGCAGGATGATCGCGCCGAGTATAAAGAGTTCGTCCCGGTCCCGGGTAATGACGGTCCGAAGGACTTCCCCGCCCAGCTTAAATTCAAGTGCGAGGGCGATTCCCTGGGCCAGATCGAGCCGGACAAAATGGTCTTTTCGGGTCCAGGAAATGAAGCAGCGGACTGCCGTATAGACCAGGATGAATACGCCGAAGAATTCCAGAACTGTGACGCTGAACTGGACGACATATGTCAAAATTTCCTCCAGAATTGTGATAAAACTTCCCATGATGCCTCCTGGATGTGTACAGAAAACCTAATTACAGTATAAATTATCTGAAAAAAGAAGGCAATACCTGAGAATGAAAACTTCATGCTTAAGGAGTACAGGAGACGTTCCTGAATTCGATGGGAGAAAGCCCGCTTCCTGTAAGCGGTGGGCAGATTGATCTCCTGCCAGTCACAGCGGCGGGTCATGCTCCCCTGACTGAGATACTACAGGAGACTTCCGGAAAACAGCGAGATCAGCGTATCGGCCAGCTCCTCCGCCCCGTCTTCACAGTCCCGCTCCACATAGACCTTTGCGATCCCGACAAAGCCGCTTGCGATGAAGCCTGCCGAGTAGCTTCTCTGCTCCGCATCAAGCTCGCCCAGAAAACAGCCGCATTCGTTCATGGATTCATAAATGCTGTCATAGAGCAGATGCGTGATGTTGTTCTCGACCAGAAGGTGGATAAAGTCGGCGTGATCTGTGAGATACCGGCAGTAATCCCGGCAGAAGATTTCCATACGGCAGGCACTTTGGGAATGCTCCCCGGCGATGTATTCCTTTTCGGGAAGGTGCTCTGCCGGCAGATGGCAGCAGTAGTTCTGAAGAATGCGGATGACTACGTTTTCCTTCGACTGGTACAGGCTGTAGAAGGTCTGGCGGGAAATGCCGGCGCAGCGGCAGAGCTCGCTGACGGAGATCTCATCGTAGGGCTTACCCTTCATGAGAGCGAGAAGGGCATCAGCGATCTGATCCTGGGACGCCAGGGCAGTCTTGTTTGTTCCGCAGTATAAATATTTCATAGAATCCTCCATGAAAAGTCTTCATCATCAGAGAGTGAGTCGTCACAGCAGATGAGAAAAAACGTTGACAAATGTAAATGTTGGTGATATCTTCATTACAGGGTCTGACACTTGTAAAGGATATACAGTCATTCTAGCATACGGCGGCGGCTTGTCAAGAAACGAAAAAGCCGTGCATTCCACGCTTTATTCCGTGACATCTTACACATAGATCTGATGGCTCCGGGAGGAGTCAAATTTTTTACCAAAGCGTTGGCACTCGAGGGATGCGAGTGCTGACAGAAAAGGAGGACAACATGGCAGTAGTTCCGATTTATAACAGAATTATTGTACCGTTCAGCAATATTGTGATCATGAGCGAGCATTATACGAAGGTGACCGGAAGGATTCCGAACGAGGGGGAGAAGACGGTGCTCATCCTGTCGAAGGAGAACCTTCTCCGCGAGGAATTACGGGAAGACAGCTTTTACCCGATCGGCGTCACGGGCGTGATCACGGAAGTCAACAAGAGCGGATATCTCGTTGTGCGCACCTCGAACCGGGTGAATATCAACGAGGTGACGATCTACCGGGATCACACGATCGATCTCGATATATCGAAGCGGAAGGATACGGATGCGGTCGACAGGGAGGAGGAGGCGCTCCGCCTGAAAAAAATGAAGACCGCGATCAACTCCTTCTCGATGCAGATGCCGAACGGGAAGGGAGTGATGTCTGCATTTCTCGCGCAGTGGACATCCATCGGCGAGATCGCCGCAGCCATGTCCCCCTGGATGATGAATACGCCGGAGGAGAAGTACTCGGTACTTGCGCTGGACAGCGCCAGAGAACGGCTTGACCTTCTTGAGCGCATGGTATATGAGAATCTTGAGACCTACAAGATCAACAATGAGGCAGAGAGTGCCCAGAAGGAAGAGTATCAGAAGGTCTACCGGGAATCCGCGATCCGCAGGCAGATCGAGTATCTGCAGAAAGAACTCGACGAGATGCATCCGGAGGAAGTGTCCGAGATCCGCAAATTCGAGATCAGGATCGAGGAGTCGGGCATGAACGAGACCGCTCGGAAGGAGGCGGACAAGGTCCTGAACAGGCTGAAGCAGGAGGGAGCGAACAGTGTGGAGTCGGGAATCCTCTACGATTACCTTGATTTTGTCACCGGGCTTTCCTGGAAGAAGGAGAAGGCAGAAACGATCGATCTTGATGAAGCTGAACAGGTTCTGAATGAGACGCACTACGGCCTTGACAAGGTCAAAAAGAGGATCCTGGAGCAGATCGCGGTCATGAATCTGAAACGCATGCAGGCCGGATCGATCTTCCTGTTCGTCGGAGCGCCCGGGACCGGCAAGACAAGTATCGGTCAGGGGATCGCGCAGGCGCTGAATCGAAAGTATGTCAGAGTGAGCCTCGGCGGTGTGCGGGATGAGGCGGATATCCGGGGACACAGACGGACCTATATCGGGGCTATGCCCGGCAGGATCATGGATGGGATCGCGAAGAGCGGTGTTTCGAACCCGGTCATGGTACTCGACGAGGTCGACAAGCTCTCCGCCTCCTACAACGGCGATCCGGCGAGTGCCCTTCTGGAAGTGCTCGATCCGGAGCAGAACAATACATTTACGGATCACTATATGAATGTACCGTATGACCTTTCCAGCGTGCTCTTCATCTGCACGGCGAACTCGCTGGACACCGTACCGGCGCCGCTTCTTGACCGGATGGAGGTCATTTCCTTCCAGGGATATACACCTTTCGAGAAGCTTCAGATCGCCGAAAAGCACCTGCTGCCCAAGGCAATGCGGGCCGTCGGGATCCGAAGCGAGAATCTGGAGGTCGGTGAGGATGTGCTGAATAAGATCATCGCGGATTATACACGTGAAGCGGGCGTGAGAACGCTCAAGAAACGGCTGGATACACTGTGCAGGACAGCAGCGGTCGAGATCGTGCGGGGAAATGATAAGCAGCTCGTCATCCATGAAAATGAGCTCCGAGACTACCTGGACATGCGCCCGATCAGCCACGGAAAGGTCGGCAAGGAGGGAAAGCCGGGCGTGGTCACCGGACTTGCGTGGACACAGGTGGGCGGTGAGATCCTCTTTATTGAGACGCTCATGACCAAGGGCACCGGCAAGATCATCGTGACCGGCCAGCTTGGAGATGTAATGAAGGAGTCCAGCACGATCGCGATCAGCCTTGTGAAGTCCCTCTATCCGGAGAAAGCGGAGCTCTTCGAGAAAAATGATCTCCACATTCACGTCCCGGACGGAGCGACACCGAAGGACGGTCCATCTGCGGGAATCACCATGACCACGGCACTTGCATCGCTCGTGACAGGCATTCCTGTCACACCTGAAGCGGCGATGACAGGTGAGATCTCTCTTCAGGGGGATGTCAGACCGATCGGAGGGCTGCCGGAGAAGCTTATGGCAGCGCAGAGAGCGGGCGTGCGGAAGGTCTTTATCCCTGCTGAGAACGAGGAGGACCTGCGCGATGTTCCTAAGGAAGTGCGGGAAGAGCTGCAGATCATACCGGTCCGCCGGGCGGAGGATGTGCTGGGCGCGCTTTCTCTTATGTGAGACGAAAGAATGAATCAGCCCGTTCTTTCCGGATCTGCGACAGGAAAAATTCTGTGCCGGTAAGCGCAGAGTACTTTTCTGGAGGAATGCCATGGGGATTATGCACCGCAGAATGACCGGAGAGGATTCGCAGAGAGAATTCTCGGTGTGAAAATAGGTGCACGCCCCTGTGCTTTTATGTTATACTCAGTTCTTATGAGAGAAATATATTTTGATAATTCATCCACGACGCGTGTCTCACCCGGGGCCGCAGAGACAGTCATGCGGGTCATGACAGAAGATTATGGGAATCCGTCCTCGCTCCATAAAAAGGGCGTTGACGCCGAGAAGTATATCAAGGCTTCCGCCAAGACGATCGCGAAGGTCCTGAAAGTCTCGGAAAGTGAGATCTATTTCACTTCCGGCGGCACAGAGGCCAATAACTGGGCGCTCATCGGAGGGGCGCTTGCAAATCGCCGCGCGGGCAGCAAGATCATCACGACGAAGATGGAGCATCCGGCAGTCTCGGAGCCGCTTAAGCTTCTTGCGAAAGAGGGCTTTCATGTCGTCGGCATCGATGTCGACGGTCAGGGACGCCTTGATCTTTCGCAGCTTGAGAGGGAGCTTACGCCGGATGTGATCCTCATCTCCATGATGTATGTCAACAACGAGATCGGCTCGGTGACGCCCGTCCATGAAATCGGGAAAATGAAGAGACAGCTCTGTCCGAAAGCTCTCTACCATATTGACGCTATCCAGGCATTCGGAAAGTACCGCATTTACCCGAGGGAGATCGGTGCCGACATGCTCAGCGTGAGCGGGCATAAGCTCCACGGTCCCAAAGGAACAGGCTTCTTATATAAAAGTGAGCGGGCGAAAGTCCTGCCGCTCATTCTCGGAGGCGGCCAGCAGAGCGGGCTGCGCTCCGGAACGGAGAATGTACCGGGGATCGCCGGACTCGGAATTGCCTGCGAGGAGGCATACAGGGATCTTGACGAGTCGGTCGCGCACATGAGAGCGCTCCGTGAGCGGCTGTGTGCGGGACTTTCCGGGATGGAAGGGGTCGTTATCCACGGCATGCCGGGAGACGAGGGTGCGCCCCATATCGTGAACGCAGCGTTCATCGGCGTCGGCGCGGAGGTGCTCCAGCACACGCTCGAAGACCGGGGAATTTATGTCTCGGCAGGCTCAGCCTGCTCCTCCCACAAACGGGCGGGCAGTCCGACGTTAACGGCGATCGGTGCACCGAAAGAGGAGATGTCCTCATCCATCCGCATGAGCTTCTGCGCGCTGAATACGACCTGGGAGGTCGATCAGACGCTCGAAGTGCTCAGGGAAGTCGTTCCCATGCTTCGAAGATATACAAGACGATAAGAAGAGAGGTCCTATGTACAATTCATTTCTGATCAAATACGGCGAGATCGGCATCAAGGGAGACAACCGTCATCTTTTTGAGGATGCGCTCGCAAAGCGGATCCGCACGCTCCTTGCGCGCATCGACGGAGATTTTGACGTTACGAAGACGCGCGGGAGAATTTATGTCAACTGCGGAGGGAACTGGAATTTTGACGAGACGATCGATGTCCTGCAGCATGTTTTCGGGATCGTGGGAATCTGCCCGGTCGTCATTTACGAAAAAGGGGATATCGAAAAGCTGCGCGCCGATATCGTTTCCTACATCAGCGAAGAACATCCGGGATGCACATCCACATTCAAGGTGAAGGCGAGACGTGTGGACAAGGAATATCCGCTGACATCCATGGAGGTGGATGCGGAGCTCGGAGAGGCGATCCTCATGGCTTATCCGTCGATGAAGGTCGACGTCCATGATCCGGAGATCCTTTTTGACGTTGAGATCCGCGATGAGATCTATATTTATTCGAAGATCATTCCGGGACCGGGCGGCATGCCGATCGGGACAGCCGGAAAGGCTATGCTCCTCCTGTCCGGCGGGATCGATTCTCCGGTCGCGGGCTGGATGATCGCGAAGCGCGGTGTCACGCTGGACGCGACATATTTCCACGCGCCGCCCTATACCTCGGAGCGGGCGAAGCAGAAGGTCGTGGATCTCGCGAAGCAGATCGCTGCCTACGCCGGCCCGATCCGTCTGCATATCGTTAATTTCACGGATATTCAGCTGGCGATCTATGACAGGTGCCCGCACAATGAGCTCACCATTATCATGCGCAGATATATGATGAAGATCGCGGAGCATTTTGCGAAGGAGGACGGGGATCTCGGACTTGTCACCGGGGAGAGCATCGGTCAGGTCGCGAGCCAGACCATGCAGAGTCTTTTCTGCACGGATGCCGCCTGCACGATGCCTGTCTACAGGCCGCTCATCGGGTCGGATAAAAATGATATCAGCGCGATCGCAAGAAAGATCGGCACATACGAGACATCGATCCTTCCCTATGAGGACTGCTGCACGATCTTTGTCGCAAAGCACCCGGTCACAAAGCCGATCTTAAGCGTCATAGAGAAATCGGAACAGAAGCTGAAAAGCGATATCGATGATCTGGTGCGCACTGCGATCGAGCAGACAGAGACGATCATTGCGAAGTAAAGAAAAAATGAAAAGAAAAGGCACTATATATGGCCTGCATTGACTGCAATGTCTGCCGTATATAGTGCTCTCTCATTCTAATATGTACGTCTTACAGGGATGAGGAACCGCGGGAAAAGCCGGGATGCGGATGCTGCGATGCGATCACTCATACCTGTGTGCGCATTACCGCGTATGTTTTATACTTCGTACTGCTCAAGCGTCTTCAGGACTTCCTGAAGGGAGTCGCCCTCGGCGTGAATGTTCAGGTCGATCGGCTTTGACAGATCAAGGCTGAAGATGCCCATGATGGATTTTGCGTCGATGACGTAGCGGCCGGATACAAGGTCGAAATCGAAATCAAAACGATTGATATCGTTGACGAAAGTCTTTACTTTATCGATTGAGTTCAGAGAAACTTTGATAGTTTTCATTGATGTATTCCTCCTTTAATTAAGAAGCAGATTTCTCATCCGCACTTTCATCTTATCTTGAATAAGA
This sequence comes from uncultured Eubacteriales bacterium, assembly GCA_900314565.1. Lineage (GTDB taxonomy): Bacteria > Bacillota > Clostridia > Lachnospirales > Lachnospiraceae > Chordicoccus. Next base: position 39,660 of record OMVU01000005.1, on the reverse strand, counting down.
GGGCAAGTCAAGCCAAATCATGTGGTGTGGCGGACAGAATGCTTTCGCATAAAGGAGGTACCGCGGAGAGTATCCGGGCAGGCACACAGTCAGGAAGTATGTAATCTGCGCTGACCCGGGCACCGCACCGGATCCCGCGAGCGGGACCTGAAAAAAGGAGATGCAACGTATGGCAAGGAAAGCCGCTTTTCACAGCCTCGGCTGCAAAGTTAATTCATACGAGACCGACGCTATGCGGCAGAGCCTGCTGGCCGCCGGTTATGAGGAAGTTCCCTTTGCGCCGGGGGCTGATCTTTACGTGATCAATACATGCACTGTCACGAATGTGGCGGACAGAAAGTCGAGGCAGATGCTGCATCGGGCGAAGGAGATGAATCCGGATGCGGTCGTCGTTGCAGCGGGCTGCTACGTGCAGGACGCGGAGGATTCGCTCAGGGCGGATCCGGCCGTGGATATTATCGTCGGCAATCACGAGAAGGGAATGCTCCCGGAAATCCTCGATGCCTATTTCTCGGACCTTATGCAGTCCAAGGGGATCGCGGTCAGCAGGATCAGCAATGTTCGCGAGTATGATGAACTGCATTTTGTGCCGGACGGAGAGCATACGAGGGCATTTTTAAAGATCCAGGACGGCTGCAACCAGTTCTGTTCCTACTGCATGATCCCCTATGTCCGCGGACGGGTCCGAAGCCGCAGGAGTAATGAGATCCTCCGGGAGGCGGAGAAGCTTGTGGAGCGCGGCTACCGTGAGATCGTTCTTACCGGCATCCACATAAGCTCCTACGGGCTCGATTTTGAGTATCCGGGAACGAACCGCCAGACACCGTATGCCTCTGCCGCTGAGACGAACTTCCGTCTGCTCGACATCATTCGGGAAATTTCGGAGATCGACGGGATCGAACGGATCCGTCTGGGGTCGCTCGAGCCGGGCATTATCACGGAGGAGTTCGTGCGGGAAATTGCAAAGATCCATAAGGTCTGCCCTTCCTTCCACCTCTCCATGCAGAGCGGCTGTGACGGCACGCTTCTCCGCATGCGCAGAAAGTACAGCACGGTGGATTTTGCCGAAAAATGCGCTCTGCTCCGGAAATATTATGAGATGCCGGCCATTATGACCGACATTATCGCGGGATTCCCGGGGGAGACGGAGGAAGAATTTTCCGAGACACTCCGGTTCGTATCGGAGATCCGTTTTTCAAGGACCCATATCTTCAAATATTCCGTCCGTAAGGGGACAGCCGCGGCCAAAATGGCGGGACAGGTCCCCGAGAAGGTGAAGCAGGCGCGCTCCGCGAAGCTCATCGAGCTTGACAAAAAGGAGAGAGTGGTCTATGCTGAATCCTTCCTCGGGAAAAAAGTGTCCGTGCTCTTCGAGGAGCGGGCAGTCGTCTCCGGAAAGAAGGCTTTTAAGGGATATACGCGGGAGTATGTGCCGTTCATTTTCTATACCGGGAGGGATCTTGCAAATGAAATTATTGAGCTCGTCCCGGATTCGGTGACTTCCCGGGGAGAACTTGTCGCACGGAATGAGACATGCACGCAGTCCGTAAATTAGAAAAAACGTTGGTTCACCGGTCTGTCCGGGTTACCGCGCATGCGGATGCGGCTCTCGTTTTCTGACAATTGACTTGAACATTGCCCTCATTGAGTGTAAAATGGTTCTGTGTATGCAGACAGAAAGACAGGAGTTCGTTAAAGTAACCTGAGGACAAAGGATCCGCAGGCCGGGTCATTTACGAAAAATGTAAAGTGAGGTTTATGTATGTCGGATTTGGGGAACACACAGTATTTTAAAGTGAAGACCGGACCGGAGATCAATGTCAAGGATGTACTTGATATTGTTTACAACGCGATGGCCGAAAAAGGGTATAATCCTGTCAACCAGATCGTCGGGTATATTATGTCAGGTGACCCTACTTACATTACGAGCTATAAGAGCGCGCGCAGCATGATCATGAAAGTTGAGAGAGACGAACTGGTCGAGGAGCTTCTCAGGGCCTATATCAAGAATAAGGCATGGGAGGACAAGGAGGATTAATGCGAATTCTTGGGCTTGATTTCGGCTCAAAGACAGTGGGGGTGGCGGTCACCGATCCGCTCGGGATCACGGCACAGGGTGTCGAGATCATCAGGAGAGAGAAGGAGACGCATATGCGTCCGACTTTCAGAAGGATCGGAGAACTGATCGAGTATTACGGCGTGGAATCGATCGTACTCGGGCTGCCCCTCAATATGGATGATACGATGGGGGACAGGGCGGAAAAAACTCTCGCGTTCAAAGAGGAGCTTGAGAGAAAATTTTCTCTCCCTGTCTTTCTTGTAGATGAAAGACTCACGACGGTGGAAGCCGACCAGGCCATGGAGGAGGCCGGCATCCCCCGCAGGGATTTTAAGAAGTATGTCGATATGATTGCGGCGGTCATTATCCTGCGGGACTATATGAACCGGTAAAGGGAGCAGGCGCCGGGGTGTCACGATATTTCCTGTTCCAGCGAACGGTGCGCTGACACAGGAAATATCATGAACCGGCGCATATGCTCTCTGTTCATGCGGGTCATCTCTGCACTGATCAGGCTGCTTCTGAGCGGGTGAATATGATCTCTGCACTGATGTATGTTATCTGCACTGAGTATGTTATTTCTGCACGGATGCAGAACTGTATGGAGGAAGAATATGGATATCGAATCGATTGCATTCAGGGACGAGAACGGTGCGGAGCATATGTTTTATGTTGAGGAGCAGACGCGGATCAACGGTACGGATTATCTCCTGGTGACAGATGCACCGGAGGGGGACGCGGAGGCGCTCATTTTAAAGGACATTTCCGAGGAAAGTGACCCGGAGGCGGAGTTTGTTCCGGTCGAGGATCCGGTCGAGCTTGATTCTCTCATGCGGATCTTTTCGGAGATGCTTACGGATACGGATTTTGAAATGTGAATATAGAAACTTATGGTGAGTCAGTAAAGGAAGAAAAGGAGGATCTTTTGAAGAATAAAGACAATCAGATAGAGCGTGTAAAGATCATTCCTCTCGGCGGTCTGGAGCAGATCGGAATGAACATTACCGCGATCGAGTACGGGGATTCCATCGTCGTCATTGACTGCGGTATGTCCTTCCCTGAAGATGACATGCTGGGTGTTGATTTTGTGCTTCCGGATACATTTTATCTGGAAGAGAACTACAGCAAGGTAAAGGGATTTGTGATTACACATGGTCATGAGGACCACATCGGGGCGATCCCGTATGTGTTCCGCAAGATCAATGTGCCCATTTATACGACAAAGCTCACGATGGCCCTGATCGAGAACAAGCTCGAGGAGCACGAGATGCTGGACGTCATCCGCCGGAACGTCGTGAATTTCGGTGATGTCGTGACGCTCGGTGACATCAAGGTCGAATTTATCAAGACCAATCACTCGATCCAGGATGCCGCAGCACTCGCACTGTACACCCCGGCGGGTGTGCTCTTCCACACAGGAGATTTCAAGGTCGATTATACGCCGGTCTTCGGCGATTCGATCGATCTTCAGCGGTTTGCGGAGATCGGACGGCAGGGGGTCCTTGCCCTTATGTGCGACTCCACCAATGCGGAGCATCCGGGATTTACGATGTCTGAACGTACGGTGGGCGTGAAATTTGATCAGATATTTACAGAGCATGCAAAATCGCGCCTGATCATTGCGACGTTTGCGTCCAACATCGATCGCGTACAGCAGATCATCAACAGTGCGGCAAAGTTCGGCAGGAAGGTCGTTCTGGAAGGCCGGTCGATGGTGAAGGTCATCGGGACGGCCATAACGCTCGGGTATGTGGATGATCCGGCAGGAACGGTAATTTCCGTCGATGATATGAAGAACTATCCGCCGGAGAAGCTGGTCCTTGTCACGACGGGAAGCCAGGGCGAGTCGATGGCGGCTCTCTCGCGCATGGCCGCAAATATCCACAAGAAGGTCACGCTCATTCCCGGCGATGTGATCGTCTTCTCCTCTCACCCGATCCCGGGAAATGAGAAGGCGGTGTCCAATGTCATCAATGAACTCTCGGAAATCGGTGCGCACGTCATCTTTGAGGATACGCATGTCTCCGGCCACGCGTGCCAGGAGGAGATCAAGCTGATCTACTCTCTGCTCAGACCGAAATATGCGATACCGGTCCACGGAGAGATGCGGCATCTGCGGGCGCATGCAGCCCTTGCGGAATCGCTCGGCATACCGAAGGACAATATTTTTATCCTGCACTCCGGGGATGTGCTTGAGTTGGATCCGGAGAGCGCGCGGATCATCGGCAAGGTCCAGACCGGGACTATCTTGGTCGACGGACTGGGCGTCGGGGATGTCGGCAATATTGTGATCCGTGACCGTCAGAAGCTCTCCGAGGATGGAATCGTGATCATCGTGCTCACACTGGAAAAATACACGAACCGCCTGCTTTCGGGACCCGATATCGTGTCCCGGGGATTCGTCTATGTGCGGGAGTCCGAGGGACTCCTTGCAGAGGCAAAGCAGACGGTCGATGAAGCCGTTTTCACCTGTCTGGATCACAATGTGACGGACTGGGGGAAGATTAAATCTGATATCAAGGATTCGCTGAGCGATTTTATCTGGAGAAGGACACAGAGAAGACCGATGATCCTTCCAATCATCATGGAGGCGGATACCTGACGGAAGGAGCGAGATCAATGGATGATGTCGGGAAAAATACAGAACTGCTGGTACAGAGCATCAAAAACTGCAGTGCATATAAACAGTACAGAAAAAGTGAGCGGGATCTCAGGAAATACCCCGGGCTCGGCGAGAAGCTGGATCTTCTGAGAGGAGATATTTTCGAAATGTACAGCAATTCCCCCGGGGATGAGATGCTGGAGAACGCGGAACAGCTTGAGAGATCGTATCAGGAAATGCAGAAGATACCGGAAGTCAACGCTTATCTTGAGGCTGAGGCGGATCTGTGCCGGCAGATCCGGGATATTTATATGAGACTGATCCGGGAGGTCGGCATTCATCTGCCGACTCCGTGAGAAAGGACTGTTATGGCAAAACGCAAGAACGGAGTCGCGTATACAGCGGCGGTAATGGGCGCGAGGGGAATCATCCGTATTCTTCTGTATGCGCTTGTCCTTATCTTTTTCCTGTTCCTCGCAAGGACAGCCTACACATGGGGATATGCGGTCTTCAACGAACAGGCGATGGCCGCCGAGCCGGGACTTGAAGTCCAGGTCACAATTCCGGAAGGGGCATCCGCGATGGAAATCGGAGAGATCCTGGATAAGAACGGGCTGATCTCGAGCCCGTATATCTTCACTTTGCAGGAGAGGCTGTCGGCCTACCACGGAAAGCTGAAGGAGGGGACGTATATATTGAACACTTCCCAGACGCCGACCGAGATGATGCAGATCATGTCGGCGGAGACGGAAGACGCGGAGTCGGAAGGCTGATGATGGAAGATGACCGTATGGAGATCTTCCTCGGATCCATGGATCCGGGGAACTCCGAATTTCTCGAAATGCTTGGCGAGGAGGCTCTGCGGGCGTCGGTACCTATCATACGGAGGCAGACGCAGAGTGCGCTCAGGGTCCTGCTTACGGCGCTCAGACCGGAAAAGATCCTGGAGATCGGCTGCGCGGTGGGCTTTTCGGCGATCCTGATGTGTGAAAACTGCAATGCACACATCACGACCATCGAGAATTATGAGAAGAGGATAGCGCCTGCAAGGGAGAACTTCCGGAGGGCCGGGGTCGAAGACCGTGTGGAGCTTCTTTTCGGAGACGCCGCGGAGATCCTTCCGAAGCTCACGGAAACGTATGATTTCATTTTCATGGATGCTGCCAAGGGCCAGTATATTCATTTTCTTCCGGAAGTGATCCGGCTGCTTCGTCCGGGCGGAATGCTTGTCTCGGACAATGTCCTGCAGAACGGGGATCTTCTGGAATCTCATTTTGCCGTCGAGCGGAGGAACCGCACGATCTATAAGCGCATGCGGGAATATTTATATGAACTAACACATAGAGAGGATCTGGTGACGACCATCCTGCCAATCGGGGATGGTCTTTCACTGACTGTAAAAAAGAGATGAAAAAACCGGAATTACTGCTGCCTGCAGGCAGCCTGGACGTCCTGAAGGTCGCTGTCCTTTTCGGAGCGGATGCAGTCTATATCGGCGGGGAGGCCTACGGACTGAGGGCGAAGGCGCATAATTTTGACGCCGGGGAGATGCGTGAGGGCATTGCGTTCGCGCACGCGCACGGCGCAAAGGTCTATGTCACTGCCAACATCATAGCACATGACACGGATCTTAAAGGTGCTGCGGCTTATTTTGAGGAGCTTGCGGAGATCCGCCCGGACGCTGTGCTTGTCGCGGACCCGGGGATGTTCATGCTTGCAAAGCGCCATGCACCGGGGCTGGAGCTGCACGTCAGCACACAGGCGAACAACACGAATTATGAATCCTTCCTTTTCTGGCGGGAACTCGGAGCGAAGAGGGTCGTGGCGGCCAGAGAGCTCTCCCTCCGGGAAATAAAAGATATTCGCGCGCACATTCCCGACGACCTCGAGATCGAGGCTTTTGTCCATGGGGCGATGTGCATTTCTTATTCGGGGAGATGTCTGCTCTCTAATTACATGGCGGGACGTGACGCGAACAGAGGGCTCTGTACGCATCCCTGCCGATGGAAGTATGCGGTCGTGGAGGAGACGAGACCCGGTGAGTATATGCCGATAGAGGAAAATGAGCGGGGAACGTTCATTTTCAATTCGAGAGATCTCTGCATGGTCGAGCACATTCCGGATCTCTTCGACGCCGGGATCGACAGCTTTAAGATCGAGGGGCGAATGAAGACCGCCCTCTACGTGGCGACGGCTGCCCGGACATACCGGCTCGCGATGGATGCGTACGCGAAGGATCCCGCCCTCTATGAAAAGAATATGGCCTGGTATACGGAGCAGATCGCGGACTGTACGAACAGAACGTTCACGACCGGGTTCTTTTATGGCCGGCCGGACGAAAATGACCAGATCTACGGGAGCAGCACTTACGTCAGCAATTACATATTCCTGGGGATCGTGCAGCGGATCGATGAAAACGGCTTTGCGGTCACGGAACAGAAGAACAAGTTCAGTGTCGGGGAGACGATTGAGATCATGAAGCCGGACGGCCGCAATATCGAGGCAGAAGTCCTTCGTATCCTGGACGGGGAAGGCTGCGCGATGGAATCGGCTCCGCATCCGAAGCAGGAGCTGCATATTGAAATGACAGCCTGCCCTGAGCCGTGGGATATTCTGAGGAAGAAAAACGAAGGGTGAACAAAACCCTGCGGAACTTAAATAAAGGCGAAATACAGTAAAAAAGACCACAGTCTGAAGCAGCCATGTACACTTGAATGGCAGCCGCTTAAGACGGTGGTCTTTTTTCAGCCTTTATCCGGGCATCTTATTTGCCCTGGAATAAAAGTTTTCCTTATTTATCCGGATTTATGGATACGCCCCGGTTCTTATCGCCTTTGGGGTTGGCACCGAACTCATAGTCATTGCCCGGAAGGACCGCGTTCAGCATGATGCCCGCGATCGAAGCGATCGCCAGACTCGTCAGCGTGACGGATGTGGTTCCGACCGTAAAGGTCAGCCCGTCTGAGAATCCGAGTCCGGCAACGAGGATGACGGCTGCGATGATCAGGTTCCTGCTGTTCGTGAAGTCGACGTGGTTCTCAACAATATTGCGGATACCGATCGCCGAGATCATTCCGTAAAGGATGAAGCTGATCCCTCCGATGATGGCTGTCGGAAGCGCGTAGATCAGGCCTGCGAACTTGGGCTCAAAGCTCAGGATGATCGCATAGACCGCTGCAAGCCGGATGACGCTCGGATCATACACGCGGGAGAGCACCAGGACGCCCGTGTTCTCTCCGTAGGTCGTATTCGCAGGTCCTCCGAAGAAAGCGGAGAGAGAGGTCGCGAGACCGTCGCCGATCAGAGTGCGGTGAAGACCGGGCTTCTGAAGGAAATTCTGGCCGACGGTCGCGGAGATCGCGGACATATCGCCGACATGCTCCATCATGGTAGCAATTGCGATCGGGGCCATGACCAGGATCGCGGTAATATCGAACTTGCAGATGAAGAAATCCGGAAGTCCGACCCATGGTGCGGAGGCGGCCTGCGTGAAGTCGATGATCGCGCTTCCGTCCGGGTTGGACATGCCTGCAAGGTGCATCAGAAGGGCAGCTCCATAGGAGAGCACGACACCCATCAGGATCGGGATAATGCGGAACATGCCTTTGCCCCAGATATTGAAAATGATGACCACCGCCAGCGCAATACAGGCAAGGAACCAGTTATGCTGCGCATTGGCGATTGCTGACTCTGCGAGGGAGAGTCCGATGCAGATGATGATCGGTCCGGTCACGACAGGGGGAAGAAAACGCATGACCTTCTTTACGCCGACGAACCGGATGACCAGTGCGAGAACAAGGTAAAGAAGACCCGCGACAACGATTCCTCCGCAGGCGTAGGGAAGTTTCTCCCCGTAGGTCATATCCGCGAATTTTCCCGAATTCAAATTCGCTACGGTCGAAAAGCCTCCGAGGAAAGCGAAGGATGACCCGAGGAACGCAGGGACTTTCATTTTTGAACACAGGTGGAAGAACAGCGTACCGAGTCCCGCGAAGAACAAAGTGACCTGAATGGAAAGTCCTTCGCCGTGAAAGTACGAGTTGACCAGGATCGGCACCAGCACTGTTGCCCCGAACATGGCAAAGAGATGCTGCAGTCCGAGAATAAGCATTTTTGGCACACCCAGCTGCCGGGCATCAGTAATTACACCCGGATTCCCTTGTTGTGTGTTGTTCATTTTTAACCTCCTCACTAAAGTTGCAAAAATCTGTCTTAGAAAGATTATCACCAAAGAGGAATAAAGTACAGAGGTTTTTTGACGGTACCGGCGGATGGAGGAGCGTGATCCGCTGGAAGAATATCATTTTGCGCGCGTATCTCATGATTAAAATCATGAGTACTTGCGCGATGAAGAATAGAAAAAGGACCCTGACAGGGCCCTTAAATTTGCACGTGGGTAAGAAGTTTTGTTTTATCCAGTACGAAGATCGACAGATCCATGAAACAATGCGCGATCAGAGTACTCACGATCACCCCGTTCGAGGTGAGCAGGAATCCGGAACGGAATCCGGTCCAGCACATGAGCCCTGAATAGAACATCATGAGACCGAGCAGCGGCAAAAAGCGGGCAGCAGATCTCAGAGTGATCACCAGATCTTTTGACGTAAAATCAAAATAGATGAACCGGCTTACTGCAAGCGTCACAAAGTACATGATGAGCGAATCGTAATTCGTATCCTCGTAAATAAAACGTATATACATAAGGATCAGAATGATGTACAGGCAGCTGATCAGTCTGACAGAGGACTTATCGTTCCAATTCAGATGCGCGAGCCGGACAAGAATAATGTCCATATAGTTCGTCATAAAGACGGATACGCACATAAATGCGAGGAGGATCAGCGACTGATATTTATTCCAGAAGCCTTCCACCTGGGGCATTCTCGCATCAATAATGTAATAGAGCGCAAGGAACAGGAGGACCGATGTGCTTGAGAAGCACATTTCATAAAAGCTTTCCACAAATCGGAACGGTTTCTTCTGGATCTTTCTCCTGTCTTTCCCGGACAGATGGTCACCCTCCTTTTTGGTGAGCCTGTTTTTCTGAAGCTTCGCTGTCGTGAAGATGATCAGGAGGACGGCAGCAAGTCCGAGGAAGGAAATGAGCAGGAAAATTCCCGCACTCTTCGGATTTATATAATGATGAAGATAGTAGTTATTAAATTCATAGCTGTCTAAAATTTCCATGTCCATGACATGGGATGTTAAGCCCTTTTTGTGAACGAAGTGTTAACAAATCCTGATCAGGAGTTTTTTGGCTGAAGAAAGAAGGAATTTGTCCAGAGCATGCACTCGCTGCGCATCCCGGCGGAATGAAAAAGTATAATAAAAGCGGGGATTTATAGTACAGACCCGGTGGACTTTTTGTACTGCTCTTTACGTGCAGAAGCTCCGCTGACTATAATATGCGTGGTCAGGATAACAGTCTCCGGCGGGTCGCAGCCGTGCAGAGAGGAAGGTGCTTCGCACGTAAGCGCAGCGCGGCAGGAACGCCGAGACGTTCTTTTGGGGGGGAATATGTTCAGCAGGATCAGGTCAGCGGCAATTATCGGAATCGATGTCGTTCCCGTCTCCGTCGAGACAGATATCAGCGACGGTCTTCCGCAGTTCACCATGGTGGGCTATGTCACGGGACAGGTGCGCGAAGCCGGCGACCGCGTCCGGACATCCCTGAAGAATATCGGATTCAGGATGCCTCCGGAGAAAGTCACGGTCAATCTTGCCCCGGCGGATGTTCTGAAAAGCGGATCGCACTTTGATCTCCCCATAGCGCTGGGGCTTCTCTCCTGCATGGAGAAGGTTCCCCCGGATTCGATCAGAAATATTATGGCGGTGGGCGAACTGAGCCTCAGCGGGGAGCTGGTGCCTGTGGCGGGAATCCTGCCGATTGCCCTGAAAGCCAGGGAGATGGGAATTTCCGTGCTGATCGTGCCCGAAGAAAATGAGGGAGAGGGACGCGTTGTCTCCGACCTGCAGATCCTCGGATTCCACAGGCTTCCGGAGGTCGTTGAATTTCTGCGGCACGGGACGCTTCCTGCGCGGATACCCGGTCCGGAAAAGTCTGCACAGCTCAATGCGTATGATCTTGACTTTCGGGACATCAGAGGACAGGAGGCAGTCAAGCGGGCTGCGTGCATTGCCGCTGCCGGGTTTCACAATCTCCTGATGATCGGACCGCCCGGGGCCGGGAAAACGATGCTGGCCCGCCGCATGCCGACGATCATGCCGCCGCTCACGATGGACGAGAGCCTCGAGATATCAGGGATCTATTCCATAGCCGGGCTGCTCTCATCGGAGCAGCCGGTCGTCGGGGTCCGGCCTTTCCGGTCTCCGCATCATACGCTTTCGCCGCAGGCGCTCGCAGGAGGAGGGAAGATTCCGAAGCCCGGCGAGCTGACGCTCGCGCACAGAGGCATCCTGTTCCTTGATGAGATGCCGGAGTTCAAACGGGGATCCCTCGAAATATTACGGCAGCCGCTGGAAGACCGGGAGATCGTGATCGCGAGGAACGCAGGGACCTTTCATTTTCCTGCAAATTTTCTTCTGATGGCTGCGATGAATCCCTGTCCGTGCGGCTATTATCCGGACCTCAATCGATGCCGCTGTTCTCACCGGGATATCCAGCTTTACATGAACAGGATCTCGCAGCCGCTGCTCGACCGCATAGATCTGTGCGTGGAATGTTCGCCGGTCACCTACGATGAACTGACAGGAGCAGCAGAAGCCGGTGAGAGCTCCGCAGAGATCAGGGAGAAAGTGATGCGGGCACATGAGGTCCAGCAGGCGAGATTTGCGGGTACGGGGATCCATTTCAATTCGGAGATCCCCTCCGCTAAGCTTTCGGAATTCTGCCCGTGCGATGAAGGAGCCGAAAAAGTCATGATGGATGCTTTTTCGAGTATGCGGCTGTCCGCGCGCGGCTATCACAGGATCATAAAAGTAGCGAGGACGATCGCGGATCTTGACGGAGCGCAGGTGATCCGTCGTGAACACGCTGCGGAGGCGGTCTGCTATCGGATGATTGACAGGAAGTACTGGACCCGTTAAGGGGCAGGAACAGCCTGACGGAGAGATCGGAGCCGACAGGAAAATGAGGAAAATGAATGCCTGAGATCAACAGTGAAATGCATTATATTAGAAGGAACAGCCCCGGTTTTCCGGGCAGATTTGAGGGCATCTCCGGCAGTCCGGAAGGACTGTATGTGATCGGGGAGCTTCCGCGTGACGATCAGCCGACTGTCGGGATCGTCGGTGCGAGAATGTGCAGCCGTTACGGACACGAGACCGCTTACGAATTCGGGCGTGTTCTCGCCGGAAAGGGCGTTCAGATCATCAGCGGCCTTGCTCTCGGTATAGACTGCTATGCACAGGAAGGAGCGCTTGCAGGCGGAGGGAAGACTTTTGCGGTCTTAGGGTGCGGAGCGGATATCTGCTATCCCAAGTCGAACAGAGAAGTTTATGAGAAAATAAAGACATCCGGGGGTATTCTGTCCGAGGAGAAGCCCGGGACACCTCCGCTTGCATATAATTTCCCGAAAAGGAACAGGATCATCAGCGCTCTCTCGGATATCGTTCTCGTTGTCGAAGCGAAAGAGAAATCCGGCTCCCTCATCACAGTCGATTTTGCGCTGGAGCAGGGAAAGACGGTCTATGCGGTGCCCGGGAGAGTCTGTGACCTGCTCTCTTACGGCTGCAACAGTCTGATCGCACAGGGGGCGGGGATCGCCTGCTCCCCCGCTTCGATCCTTATGGAGCTGGAATCGCAGAGGACACTCAGTGAAGCAGCCAGGAGGAGCCGAAAAAAGAGGAACGAGGAGATCCGGAGAGAACGCAATGAAAAGAGGACGTCTGCGGATTCAGAGGCGGAAGCGCACGGGAAGACAGCAGACCTTTCCGGTCTTTCCGGGGAGGCAAGAGCCGTGTATGACCTGCTCGATCGGGATCCGGTCCCGCTGGATGTTCTGTTCCGGCGTACAGGGCTGCAGCCGGGCACGCTCGCATCCGCGCTTTATGAGCTGCAGACGAAGGGACTTGCGGACGAATGCGGGAGAAATCATTTCATAAGGAGATGATGGAAGAGGGATCAGAAGCCTTTCGGTATCTTTGCGGAATGGTTACACAATTTCCATGATGTACGGCCTTTCGCAGCTGCCGGCTGCCGAATCTTCTGTAAAAGGAGTCTTGCCACCTGATTTTTTTTGTTGTATAGTGTGGAACATGACTGCGGATTGATACAGCCGTCTCCGGGCGGCTGCAGGGAAAATACGGCCGGTATGCTTCATCGGGGAAAACCGGAAGACCCTATTCCGCAAAGGAGGTTTCTGAATTGGCAAAAAATCTTGTTATCGTCGAGTCCCCGGCGAAGGTCAAGACTATCAAAAAATTCCTCGGATCCGGATATGACGTAGAAGCGTCGATGGGCCATGTGCGCGATCTTCCGAGAAGCCAGATGGGCATCGACACGGAAAATGACTATGAGCCGAAGTATATCACGATCCGGGGGAAAGGCGAGCTTCTTGCAAAACTGCGGAAAGCCGCCAAAAATGCGAACCATGTATATCTTGCAACGGACCCTGACCGTGAGGGCGAAGCGATTTCCTGGCATCTTATGACAGCGCTTAAGCTGGATGAGAAGAAGATGCGCAGAATTACTTTCAATGAAATTACGAAAAATGCCGTAAAGGCGTCCTTAAAAAATCCGCGCGAGATCGATATGAATCTTGTCGACGCACAGCAGGCGAGACGCGTTCTCGACCGTATGGTGGGATACCAGATCTCCCCGCTCCTCTGGGCGAAAGTCAAGAGAGGTCTTTCTGCGGGGCGTGTGCAGTCGGTCGCGCTGCGCATGATTGCAGACAGGGAGGCACAGATCGCGGCGTTCATTCCGTCGGAATACTGGACGATTGATGCGGAACTCAGCATAAGCGGAGAGAAAAAGCCGATCACGGCGCATTTCTTCGGGACTGACAAAAAGATGACCATCCATTCCGAGGAAGAGGCGCATGCGATCTGCGAAGAGCTTGCGCATGAGAAATTCGAGGTTGCTGACGTAAAGCATGGTGAGCGGACCAAGAAGGCACCGCTGCCGTTCACGACCAGTACGCTTCAGCAGGAGGCTTCCAAGACGCTGAATTTCTCTACATCGAAGACCATGCGGATCGCGCAGCAGCTCTATGAAGGCGTGGATATCGAAGGTGAGGGAACGGTCGGTCTTATTACCTATCTGAGAACGGATTCCACAAGAATATCCGCAGAGGCGGATGCCGCGGCCCGGGATTATATTGCGAAAGAATTCGGAGAAGCTTCCTGCGGGGAGAAGACTGCCGAAAACGTGAATAAGAATGCCCAGGACGCACACGAAGCGATCCGTCCGACAGAGATCTCGAGGATTCCTGCGAGAGTCAAGGAGTCACTTTCCAGGGATCAGTTCAGACTTTACCAGCTGATCTGGAGAAGATTCACGGCGAGCAGGATGTCGAATGCCCGATACAGCACCTTCTCCGTCCGAATTAAGGCAGGAAAGTATTTCTTTACCGTCTCTGCGTCCAGGCTCCTTCATGCGGGCTTTATGGATGTCTATATGTCGGAGGATGATGAGAAATCAAGCGGCAGCGCTCTTCTCATGAATATCACGAAGGATACGGAGCTTGGCCTTGCCGGTCTCGAACCGGAGCAGCATTTTACGCAGCCGCCGGCTCATTATACGGAGGCTTCTCTCGTGCATGCACTTGAGGAACAGGGAATCGGCCGGCCCAGCACCTATGCGCCGACGATCTCAACGATCCTGGCACGCAGATATATTACGAAAGAGCAGAAAAATCTCTACATCACGGAGCTTGGCGAGGTCGTCAATGACATTATGTGCAAAGAGTTCCCGCAGATCGTGGATCTGAGCTTTACCGCGAACCTCGAGATGCTTCTGGATGGCGTTGCAGACGGTGCAGTACAGTGGAAGACGATCATACGGAATTTTTATCCGGATCTTCAGGAGGCCGTTACGCGTGCGGAGGAGGAGCTGGACAAGGTCAAGATCGAAGATGAAGTCAGTGACGTCATCTGTGAGAACTGCGGCCGCCATATGGTCATCAAGTATGGCCCGCATGGGAAATTCCTTGCATGTCCGGGCTTCCCGGAATGCCGCAATACCAAGCCTTTCTTTGAGACGATCGGTGTAAAGTGTCCGAAATGCGGAGGAGAGATCGTTCTCAAAAGGACGAAAAAAGGCCGCAGATATTTCGGCTGTGAGAACAGTCCGGAGTGTGATTTCATGTCCTGGACAAAGCCGGTCGGGAAGAGATGCCCGGAATGCGGTGCGTATATGACTGTGAAGGGAAACAAGCTGGTCTGTTCCGACCAGGCGTGCGGATATTCGGAGAGTTATAAAGAAGAAGAGAGATAAGGTGCGGGAAGTTTTCTCAGTCACACACAGGATCCGTCAGGAACGCTTCGGCGTTCCTGTTTTTTCTCTCAGGTGAGAGCCGTATTTTTCATTGCGCAGAGGCAATCTTTTCTTTGTGCAGAAAAAAACAGAATTTCCTGAAATAATCAGAAAAATAGAACGGGAAGCGTTGTATTGTTCTAATTTTTGTGCTACTATCAAATTCAAGGGGATTGGAAAAGTTCACAGGATCGGAAAAGCTTTTCACCCGTCATCGCACGGGGAGAAGTCGGATTATCCGGGCAGCCGAAGATTTTTTAGAAGGAGATTCGCAATGAGTGTACAGTTGTTAGACAAAACCCGCAAGATCAATAAACTTCTTCACAATACGAGCAGTTCGAAGGTAGTCTTTAATGATATCTGCAAGGTCATGATCGAGACGCTTGAGTCCAATATTCTGGTCCTCAGCCGAAAAGGCAAGGTGCTTGGGATCGGGAAAGCGGAGGATGTAGACGAGATCTCCGAGCTCCTTACCAATTCCGTCGGTGAATTTATCGATAAGCTGTTAAATGAAAGATTCCTTGGCGTACTGTCGACGAAGGAGAACGTCAATCTGGAGACGCTCGGATTCGAGGATGAATCCACGAAGAAATATGTCGCGATCATCAACCCGATCGATATAGCGGGAGAACGTCTCGGCACAGTGTTCTGCTACCGTTCTTCAAGACCGTTCGACATTGAGGATATCATCGTCAGTGAGTACGGGACGACGGTCGTCGGACTTGAGATGATGAGATCGGTGGATGAGGAGAACGCGGAGGAGGCCCGCAAGAAGCAGGTCGTGAAATCCGCTTTCTCGACATTGTCCTTCTCGGAACTCGAGGCGATCATTCATATCTTTGACGAGCTGAACGGCAAGGAAGGGATCCTGGTCGCGAGCAAGATCGCGGACCGCGTAGGAATCACAAGGTCGGTCATTGTCAATGCGCTCAGGAAGTTCGAGAGCGCTGGAATTATTGAGTCCCGCTCGTCGGGAATGAAAGGCACGTATATCAAGGTGCTGAACGACTACATTTTTGAGGAGCTGGAAGACATCAAGATGCGCAGGGAAAGCAAGTGAGAAAAATGAGAGAAATACTGCGCAGTGAAGAGTCATGCGCGGGATCAGGCCGGAGGAATCGATGTTCCTCCGGCCAATTTGCGTCTTTCCGGCGCTGTACCCTGTGACCTGTCCGTGATTAAATCAGAGTTCGTGAAAAAAAAGGTTGACATCCCCGCAGCGTGAGAGTAAATTATACTACAGATGTTAGCACTCCGTAATATTGAGTGCTAATAAACCAAAAAGAGCAGATTATCTTTTTGAATGATTAAAGATATAAGGAGGCTTATATTATGAAGTTGAGACCATTAGGTGACAGAGTCGTTCTGAAGCAGAAAGAAGCTGAAGAGAAGACGGCTTCCGGAATCATTCTTTCCGGACAGGCAAAGGAAAAGCCGCAGCAGGCGGAAGTCATCGCTGTAGGACCGGGCGGAATGGTCGATGGAAAAGAAGTTGCGATGGCCGTTAAAGTTGGCCAGATCGTCATTTATTCCAAGTATGCCGGAACGGAAGTCAAGCTCGGCAAAGAGGAGTATACAGTAGTACGTCAGAGTGATATTCTTGCAGTCGTAGAGGAGGACTAAATCATGGCAAAGGAAATTAAGTACGGAGTAGAAGCCAGAGAGGCTCTGCAGGCCGGTGTAGATAAACTTGCGAACGTTGTCCGCGTAACGCTTGGACCGAAGGGCAGGAACGTTGTCCTTGAGAAGTCCTACGGCGCACCGACGATCACGAACGACGGTGTTACGATCGCGAAAGAGATCGATCTTGAAGACGGCTTTGAGAACATGGGCGCTCAGCTCATCAAGGAAGTCGCTTCCAAGACGAACGATGTCGCCGGTGACGGCACGACAACAGCGACTGTCCTCGCACAGGCGATGGTACAGGAAGGTATGAGAAATCTTGCAGCCGGCGCAAACCCGATCATCATGAAGAAGGGTATGCAGAAGGCGACGCAGGCAGCTGTGGACGCGCTTGTGAAAATGAGCGAGCCGGTCAGCGGACAGAGACAGATCGCGCGTGTCGCGGCAGTTTCCTCCGGCGATGACGAAGTAGGCGATATGATCGCGGACGCTATGGAGCGCGTTTCCAAGGACGGCGTCATCACGATCGAAGAGTCCAAGACGATGAAGACAGAGCTTGATCTCGTCGAAGGCATGCAGTTCGACCGCGGCTACATCTCCGCGTACATGTGCTCCGATATGGAGAAGATGGAAGCGAACCTTGAGGATCCGTTCATCCTTATTGTTGACAAGAAGATCAGCAACGTTCAGGATATCCTTCCGCTGCTCGAGCAGATCGTAAAGAGCGGCGCTCAGCTCCTCATCATTGCTGAGGATATCGAGGGCGAGGCTCTGACGACTCTGATCGTCAACAAGCTGCGCGGCACATTCAATGTTGTCGCAGTCAAGAGCCCGGGCTATGGCGACAGAAGAAAAGACATGCTGAAGGATATCGCGATCCTTACAGGCGGTATCGTAGTTTCTGACGAGCTCGGCATTGAGCTGAAGGATGTCACGATGGGACAGCTCGGACGCGCAAAGTCTGTCAAGGTCCAGAAGGAGAACACGATCATCGTCGACGGTCTTGGCGACAAGAAAGACATCGCTGACCGTGTCGCACAGATCAAGGCACAGATCGCTGAGACAAAGTCTGATTTCGACCGCGAGAAACTTCAGGAGAGACTCGCAAAGATGGCAGGCGGCGTTGCAGTCATCCGTGTAGGCGCTCCGACAGAGACGGAAATGAAAGACAAGAAGTACCGTATGGAAGATGCTCTGAACGCAACGCGCGCAGCAGTTGAGGAAGGCATCATCGCAGGCGGCGGAACAGCGTATATCCACGCAGCAGATGAACTGAATGATCTGATCGGACAGCTGGAAGGCGATGAGAAGACCGGTGCGCAGATCATCCAGAGAGCCCTTTCCGCACCGCTTTACAGAATCGCTGTCAATGCAGGTGAGGAAGGCGCGGTCATCGTCAATAAAGTGCGCGAGTCCAAGCTGGGCGTCGGCTACAACGCACTGACAGGCGAATATGTCGATATGGTCGAGACAGGAATCCTGGATCCGGTCAAGGTCACAAGATCCGCTCTTGAAAATGCTAATTCGGTCGCGGCTACACTGCTCACGACAGAGTCTGCAGTTTCGACGATCAAGGAGCCGCAGCCGCCGATGCCGGCAGGAGCCGGCGCCGGAATGGGCGGAATGATGTAATAAAAGCCTCATGAAGAGGAAAAAATACCGTGTCAATCAGGACGGCAGAGGGATCAGACGGTCTCCCTGCCGTCTTTTATTGTTTCATGATACGCTTTTAACGCAGGATTCTTTGTGCTACAATAGGGGGCAAAGACTTGCTTCGGAGGAAACAATTATATGGGAGATGTATTTATTGAGGTTCTCGTCAAACGGAACAGGAAGGCGACCGACACGCTGATGAAGACCCTTCTCATCGCATTTGTGGTGGTCCTTTTTGCCGGAGGCATTTTATTTATACCGCTTTTGCTTCCGCTCGGACTGATCGTCGGAATGGTCGAGTGGTTCTTTATTCTTCCCAGGTTCGACGTGGAATATGAGTACAGCTTCGTGAACGGAGAGATCGACATTGACGTGATCTACTCCAAGGAAAAGAGAAAACATCTTGAATCTATCGACGTGGATACTTTTGAGTGCGTCGCGGTCTATGGATCTCATGAGCTGGACCGCTTCCAGCATGATTTTGCGGTGGTGGATTATTCAGCGCTTGACCCGGAAAGAAAACCGTATGTCTGCGTGCAGGCGAAGGAGAGACGGCTGATTTATCTGCAGCTCGAGGATAAGGAACTGAAAGACGCGATAAAGAATCGCATCCCGAGAAAGTTTTTTGATTATTGACGGTCGGTACCGGGGACTGATGGAGAAGAGTGAAGGTATGACAGAACAGGAGAAAAGAAAAAGAGCCCGGGCGAGGAAAAGAAAAAGGGAGAGGGAGCGCAGGAGAAGGATCGCTGTCTGTGTATCCGTCTTTTTGCTCTGTGTCGCTTTGGTCCTGATTTTTATTTTCGTGGGAAAGCTCAGGAAGAAGGGAACCGGGGCGGAAGGTGCCGCCGTACAGGGAAAAAGTGCGGAGGAGACTGTGAACAGCATGCCGAACGCAGAGAGCACTGCAAATGCAGAAGCC
The DNA here is from genome assembly GCA_900314565.1 of uncultured Eubacteriales bacterium. Taxonomy (GTDB): domain Bacteria; phylum Bacillota; class Clostridia; order Lachnospirales; family Lachnospiraceae; genus Chordicoccus. The sequence continues at coordinate 20,363 of OMVU01000005.1, read as the reverse complement.
GTGCAGGAAACGATCACGTTTACGGACGCAGATGTGCATACCGGGGACCTTATCCTTGTGAACAGTACGTACGGGTATGATTTTCCTGCCAATACAGGCCGGGAGAACCTGGTCAATATAAGAGAAAGCCAGAGCTATCCTTACCAGGTCGAGAAGCCGGACTATCAGATCTCTGCGGATATCCTGCCCCAGCTCGACGCGATGATCGCTGCCTGTGATGCGGCGATGGGGAGCAGCGAGACCGGGATCACATCCGCCCACAGATCCATTGAATATCAGCAGAATCTGTGGGATGAAACAGTCGCAAATTACGGTGAGGACTATGCCAGGCAGTACGTTGCGGTGCCGGGTTACTCCGAGCATCATACCGGGAAGGCCTGCGATATCGGGATCTTCTATGCGGACGGTTCGCAGGGAAGCTTTTCTGAGAGCCAGAATGCAGTCTGGATGCGGGAGAACTGCGGACGGTTCGGATTTATCCGCCGTTATGCGGAGGATAAGACACAGATCACGGGGATCAGCAATGAGGCGTGGCATTTCCGATATGTCGGATTTCCGCATGCAGCGTATATGACGGAAAATAATCTGTGCCTTGAGGAATATCTGGATTACCTGAAGAACAATACGAGCGAATCGTCGCCTCTGGTCATCAGGGGGAACACCGGCGCCTACAAGGTCTTCTATACGACGGAGAGGACGATCACGAAACCGTCCGGTTCCTATACAGTTTCCGGGGACAATATGGATGGATTCATTATTACGGTGACCGAATAAGGAACTGTCTCCTCAGAAAGAAGAGTTCATTATGACGGGGACGGTACAGATCACAAGATGAATGCGCAAAGCGGAAGGTGCTTCGCACATAAGCGCGGTGCGGCAGGAACGCCGGGGCGTTCCTGATTTTCAACAGAGAGAGAAAGACCGCTGTATATGGCAGATATCCTATGTGCCATGTACAGCGGTCTTTCTCTCTCTGCGGTCAGGTATACCGGTCTGCCCTGATACTGATCTCGCCGCTCGTGAGATGATCAGTCGATCCGTCAGGATAACGGATACAGAGCGAGAAGTCATCGCCGATGCTCTCCGCTGACGCAGTCCGGCCGGAGCCGTCAAGAAGGAGGACCGTCCTGCCGGTCGTTATGCTTCGGGCGCGATATTCCCTCAGATACTCATCCTGTCCGTCGGGCCACGCCAGACGAAGCAGGTCCAGTTCACGGATGACTGCACAGGCGAGTTCGGCGCGGGAATATGCGGTCCCGGTCTCTGCGAAGAGGGATGTGGCAGTGTCTTTGAGCTCGTCGGGGAAGGAATCGGGAGGGTTATTTACGTTGATGCCGATGCCGATAATGATCTGGCGGATGCGTCCGCTCTCGCCTTCGATCGACATTTCCGTGAGGATCCCGGCGAACTTCTTTCCGCCGAGGAAGAGGTCGTTGACCCATTTGATTCCCGGCTGTACACCGCAGACGGTCTCTACAGCCCTTGCCAGCGCGACCGCAGTCCAGGCAGTGACAGGAATGGAGGACGCCGGAGGTGTTTCCGGACGGAGGAGGCAGGAGAGATAGATTCCGCATCCGTCGGGTGAATAAAATGATCGGCCGAAGCGTCCGCGCCCGCCTGTCTGCGCGTCCGCGATCACGATCTGTCCGTCCGTCGGGTCGTCGTAGGCGAGCTCGGATAGGACACGGTTCGTAGAATGAACAGTATCGAAGACAGAGACCGTGCGCATGCGTTCCGGCCCCAGAACAGTGAGAAGCTCTCCGGACGTCAGACGGTCCGGGGCGCTTTTCAGCATATAGCCCAGTTTGGTGGAGGAGAGAATGACATAGCCGTCTTTTCTCAGAGCTTTGACGGCAAGGTTGACCGCAGCGCGTGTCAGACCGAGCTCCTTGCTGATCAGCTCACCGGAGACATACCCTTTGCGGGTCTTCAGTATGGACAGAACGAGATCGCGGGTCATGTGGTCCTCCTCTTTTTTCGGGTCGACGGGGTTCCTGAACGGTCACTCTTATAGTAAAGAATTCTGATGAAGGATACAAGAAAAAACGGATATCCCTGCTTTTGATTTTCAGGCAGATCCGTTACATGATCAGAAACAAAAACCTCCTGCATGTATTTGTGAGGGGACGATCGGGATTCAGGTAAAGAACATAAAAGAGCACATGTAAAGGGGCTGTCGCAATAAGCATAAAAAAGAGCATAAATATTCATGAAGGGACATCCACAGCGCCGGTACTTTAAATTATTGTTTATCGAGCGGTGCTATTCGCATTCCGCTGCGCTTCATGCTCATGCCGCGCTGTCGCGCTATCGTCTGTTCGCAATATGAGCGGCCTTGTGAGCAAGCTCACGGCTGCTCAATTGCTCCATTCGGCACCGCTCGTAGATACGCGCAAATTTCTGTTTTCTGAGCGGTCCCTGAATGAACTATTTATGCTTATAATGCTTAATGCGACAGCCCCGGTCTGAAGTCTCCGGCGGATCGCGAGTGTCCGCGTTGCTGCATCATTTTTTAAGAATCTGCTGTGTCAGACGGACGATGCCCCTCCATCAGCAGGAAGAATTCACGAAGCTTCCCCGTGTCATTTTCACGCACAAGCGCCACGATATAATCGAAAAGAGCGTGGATCTCAGGATTTTTGTCGTATTCCATGAGCGTGATCCGGTCGCTGATCTTTCTGTATCCGTCATGAGGGATGAGAGCAGGGTCGTCGATCAGCTCCCGCAGACTGCATTTCAGGTAGGTGAGCAGCCGGTTCAGATTCTTTTCATTGGGATAAGACACTCCGAGGACCCAGCTGTTGACAGTCTGCGGACAGATCTCAAGGTCATCTGCCAGCTGCTTCTGCGTGAGGCCGTTGGCTTCCAGCTGCTTTTTCAAATTTTCAGAAAGCGTTTTTTTGAGCTCCCGGTCCATTTTATCCCTCTGGTAAATCGTCGTATCGTTCTTTTTCCGAATGAATCCTGTTATATTGTACAAAAAAACGATACCGGCATTAAGAGTGAAAGGCTCTGAGGGAAGACAAATTGTCTTGAAAATCCATTATAAATGGATTAACATGGTCATATCAATCGGAAAAGCCGATTCAGGGGGTAGATTATGAGGGGGCCAAAGATTAAACTGAATGCAGCGCGTGTCAATGCCGGCCTCACACAGACAGAGGTGGCTCGTAAGCTGAACAGGAACAAGCAGACTATCGTCAACTGGGAGAAGGGATTCACGCAGATCAAGGTCAATGACCTTCTGGCATTGTCCGAGCTCTACGGAATACCTGTTGAGTATCTTGAGATCCCCAAAAGGAGGAAAGAGGATTCATGAAAATGCAGAAACTTGATGAGCTTTTGAAATCAAAGTCATATCCTGGAAGAGGAATTATGATCGGCAGGACAGCAGACGGAAAGTATGCAGTGGCGGCATATTTCATCATGGGCAGGAGTGTGAATTCAAGGAACCGTATCTTTGTGGAAGACGGGGAGGGTATCCGCACAGAAGCTTTTGATCCGTCAAAGATGAAAGATCCCAGCCTTATTATCTATGCACCGGTCCGTGTACTCGGATCGAAGACGATCGTCACGAACGGAGATCAGACGGATACGATCTACGACGGGCTGGATCACCAGATGACTTTCGAGCAGTCTCTCCGCGAACGGCAGTATGAGCCGGACGGCCCGAATTACACGCCGAGAATTTCAGGAGTTATCCACAGGGTCGGGGAGGACTTCAACTACGCGATCTCGATTTTAAAGAGCGCGGACGGAAATCCCGATTCCAACCACAGATTTACTTATTCTTACTCCCCGGCGCTTCCCGGAACAGGCCATTTCATCAGCACGTATGTCGATGACGGAAATCCGCTCCCGAGCTTTGAGGGTGAGCCGATCCCTGTCGCGGTGGATGCGGGAATTGATGAGCTGACAGAGTTGATCTGGAACAGCCTGAATGAAGAGAATAAGGTCTCCCTGTTCGTCCGCTATATAGACCTTGAGGACGGAAGCTATGAGACCCGGATCGTAAATAAGAACAAATAAAAATAATTAAATTAATTATATTGACAATAATGAGATAGAAAAACTCATTGGCAGAGGAGGAATAATCATAATGAAAGACCTTGCGCTCAAATACGGCTGCAACCCCAACCAGAAACCGTCCAGGATCTTTGTGAACGACGGACGCGATCTCCCGATCGAAGTCCTGAGCGGCCGCCCGGGATATATCAACTTCATGGACGCCCTGAACGGATGGCAGCTCGTGCGCGATCTGAAAGCCGCGACAGGTCTCCCGTCAGCGACATCCTTCAAGCATGTTTCCCCGGCAGGCGCTGCAGTCGGCCTTCCGCTCAGCGATGTACTGAAGAAGATCTATTTTGTGGATGATATGGGTGAGCTCTCCCCGCTCGCATGTGCTTACGCACGTGCCCGCGGAGCTGACAGAATGAGCTCCTTCGGCGATTTCATTTCCCTCTCCGATGTCTGTGATGCGTCCACAGCAAAGATCATCAAGCGGGAAGTCTCCGACGGCGTTATCGCCCCCGGCTATACTGAGGAGGCGCTTGAGATCCTGAAGAGCAAGAAGAATGGAAACTATAACGTTATCAAGATCGATGAGAGCTATGTGCCGCAGCCGCTTGAGCACAAAGAGGTCTTCGGTATCACATTCGAACAGGGAAGAAATGAACTTGAGATCAACAACAAGATCCTCGAGAATATCGTTACAGCCAACAAGGATATTCCGGATTCCGCTAAGCGCGATCTTGTCATTTCCCTCATCACACTGAAGTATACACAGTCGAACTCGGTCTGCTACGCATATGACGGACAGGCGATCGGCGTCGGAGCCGGCCAGCAGTCCCGCGTACACTGTGTGCGTCTTGCAGGCAACAAGGCAGATAACTGGCTGCTCCGTCAGTGCCCGAAGGTCCTTGAGCTTCCGTTCGTGGACGGGATCCGCCGTGCGGACCGCGACAACGCGATCGACGTCTATATCGGCGAAGAGTATATGGACGTCCTTCGGGACGGCGCCTGGGAGAAGATCTTCCGCTATAAGCCGGATGTCTTCACTGCGGAGGAGAAGAGGGCATGGCTCGATCAGGCGAAGGATATCGCCCTCGGATCGGATGCGTTCTTCCCGTTCTCGGATAATATTGAGCGCGCGAAGAAGAGCGGCGTAAAGTATATCGCGGAGCCGGGCGGATCTGTGAGAGACGACGCGGTCATCGAGTGCTGCGACAAGTACGGAATGGCGATGGCCTTCACGGGGATCCGTCTGTTCCACCATTGATTTTGAGCCCGACAGGCTTTCACAAGTGCCCAAGTTAAGCCTGACAGGCGCATGCGAAACTCTGTGCGAAATGGAATTGTGTGAATGTTTATACAATTTCCATGAAGCATAGACTTTCGCAATTGGCTGTTAAGTCCGAAACCGAAAGGAGAGAGGTATGCTCGTAAACCTGAAAGAAATACTGGATACTGCCGTGGCAGAAAAGTACGCTGTCGCGAACTTTAACGTCGTAAATCTTGAGATGGCGCGGGGCGTGATCGAGGCGGCGGAGGCGGCAGACTGTCCTGTTATCCTCGGGATCGAGGAAAAACTGCTCGATATCTGCAGCATGTATGATTTCGCGTCCTTTGTGCTTCCGATGGCGAGGATGGCTTCTGTTCCGGTCGGCGTTCATTTTGACCATGGATATACTTTTGAGAAATGCACGCAGGCTCTTCGGGCAGGCTTCACTTCCGTAAACTATGACTGTTCGGCCCTTCCTTTTGAGGAAAATATCGAGAGGGTCCTGGAGCTCACCAAAGTCGCCCATGCGTTCGGGGCGTCTGTTGAGGCGGAACTCGGACGTGTTCCGGAAGCCGCAGAGCTCGAGGAGAGGGAGCGCACGGATTATCACACGAAGCCTGACCAGGCTGCCGAGTTCGCGAAGAGGACCGGGATCGATGCGCTGGCCATAGCGGCGGGCAACGCCCAGGGCACCTATCTTTCCACGCCGAACGTCGATTTTGACAGGATCCGCGAGATTTCCGACGCAGCGAAGCTTCCGCTGGTACTTCATGGGGGATCCGGTCTTTCTGACAGGATGTTCCGCAGGGCGATCGACTGTGGTGTCCATAAGATCAATGTGTTCACGGATATTGATATCGCCTGCGGGCAGGGCATCCTTCAGGCTGTCAACAGCGGTCTTGTGAAGGTATCGGATATCATTCCGTATGCGGTGCACTCAGTGAAGATACAGGCGATGGAGAAGATCGGGTTGTTCAGGAACAGATGACCTGAAGATACAGACCTGAAGGAGGATTTTGCATGATCAATCCGATGATGCTTTTTAAACTGAAGGGGTTGTGGGATCGCATAACCTCGAATCATCCGAAGATGGTGCCGTTCGGGAGGACGGTCTTTCCGGCGGCCATCGATGTCGGGACGATCGTGGATGTGAAAGTCACGGATCCGAACGGCAAGACGTATCATTATAATATGCGGGTCTCTGAAGACGATATGGAAGCGATCCGTGAGATCGATGGGATCGGAAGAGGGATGATGAACGAGCAGGATCTCTGATGGAAGACCTGCTGATAAAAAGGTGAAAGAATCCCGTCATCGGACGGGAGGTATCCTGAAAACAGAATAAAGGTCAAAAAAAGAGCCATACCCGAAGGAATATCTGCCGGGGATGGCTCTTTTCATGTTTCTGTTTACGTGTACGTGCCTTCTCCTTAAGAGAAGGCACGGTAAAGGCCGGATTCGATTCAGTCGATCCTGCAGATCCATCCTTCCGGTGCCTCAATACGGCCCATCTGGATTCCGGTAAGGGTGTCATAAAGCTTCTGAATCGTCGGACCCATTTTCTCCATGCCGCTCGGGAAGCAGATCTCCTGATCCCCGTTCACGATCTTGCCGACCGGAGAGATGACAGCTGCTGTTCCGCAGAGACCGGCCTCGTCGAACTCCGGAAGCTCGGTGAGCGGAACATCCCTCTCCTCGACCTCAAGGCCAAGGTAATGCTCTGCGACATACTCAAGGGAACGTCTTGTAATGGACGGAAGGATCGTCGGGGAACCTACAGTGACGAACTTATTGCCCTTGATGAAGATGATATTTGCGCCGCCGGTCTCCTCGACCTTTGTACGGGTCGCCGAATCCGGATACAGATTCTCTGCGAAGCCCTGGTTATGCGCCTGAACAATTGCGTGAAGGCTCATCGCATAGTTGAGGCCTGCTTTGATGTGGCCTGTTCCGCGGGGAGCAGCGCGGTCAAAGTCCGCGATCTTGAGCGTGATCGGCTTTGCGCCGCCCTTGAAGTACGGGCCGACCGGTGTAACGAAGATGCGGAACTGGTACTCTGTTGCCGGCTTGACGCCGATGACTGCGTCGGAACCGAACATATAGGGGCGGATGTAGAGGGTCGCGCCGGAGCCGTAGGGCGGTACCCACGCGGCGTTCGCCTTGACGACTGCCTTGACAGCTTCGACAAAACGGTCTTCCGGGAATACCGGCATCTCAAGACGTCTCGCGGAGTCAGCCATTCTCGATGCGTTGAGGTCCGGGCGGAAGCAGACGATGTGGCCGTCTTCTGTTGTATAAGCCTTCAGACCTTCGAAAACAGTCTGCGCATACTGCAGAACACCTGCAGACTCGGAGATCGTTACGGTCGGATCATCGATGAGAGCGCCCTCATCCCATGCGCCGTCCTTGAAGTTAGAGACATATCTTTTGTCTGTCGGCATATAAGCAAAGCCGAGACTGCCCCAGTCGATATTTTTCTTTTCCATATCCTGCCTCCTGCATGAAAAATTTTTCAGTGTTCTGCCGCTGTATATACGGAGCTTTTCGCCGGGTCATAATGAAAGTGCCCTTTCAGAAAAGACGCTGCCCCGGGTACCTGCATGAGCATCTGCCAAAGCAGGCCCTGCCTTCGATCGGCAGTTGCGAAACTTAAAAAGAGCATCCCATGACGGACATGCGGACCGTGACACTGAATTGGAATATGAATATATTGAACAATTAAAGAATATTATATCCCTTTGAAAATGAATGTCAATAAACGCATAAAGCCCTTTCCGATGACTTTGTTACGAAAATGTTACGGGGAATTTAAAAATCCCCGTTGAAATCGGCGGAATCATGCGTTAAACTTGTGGCATGAATTTATATGAAGCTATTTCTTTAAGAAAATCAAACAGGAAATTTCTGATGGAGGCGATCGATCCGGAGCAGCTCGCTGCGATCGGAGCGTTCTTTGAGGATGCCCAGTTCCTTTCACCGGGAATCAGTACGGAGATCGGCATCACCGACAATACGGACGGAAAGCATGCTCCGTGGGGATTTTTCGGTGTGAAGGCTCCCTACTACCTCAGCATTTATTCGGAGAAAAAAGACCGCTATATGATGAACGCGGGATGTATCATGGAGCAGATCAGCCTGTATATGCTGACGCTCGGGATCGCCAGCTGTTTTCTCGGAAATGTCAGCTACAGGGATGCAAAGCAGAGAGGGGACAAGGAATTTATCATTGTGCTTGCATTCGGGAAGCCGGACGGGCCGCTCACCAGAAGAGCAGTCGATGCCAGAAGACTGTCTGTGCAGGATCTGTGCATCTTCAAGGAAGACCCGCGCAGGTGGACGCAGGACATCATCGAGGTGGCCAGACTCGCGCCGTCCGCATTCAATGCGCAGCCGTGGCGTTTTGTCGTCATGGCGAACAGGATCCACTTCTTCTCGAAAAAGAGGGATATCGACAGGATGGGGCGATGGGACGAGTTCGATTTCGGCTGTCTCTTCGCGCATATTCTTGTGACTGCGGATGAACTGTGGCTCGATCTGGACCTGATCCGTCTTGAGAATATCAGCCAGAAGAATTTCCGGAGCAGTCAGTATGTGCTCTCGGCGATCATTAAGGCGGAGTGAGAAAAAATTTGTTGTTGACAAACATATTTTTTTCATGTATTATTCCCTGTGTCGTGAATACGACACACAATGCGCGAGTGGCTCAGCGGTGGAGCACCACCTTGCCAAGGTGGGGGTCGCGGGTTCGATCCCCGTCTCGCGCTCTGAGGGAGGGGTCCGGATCGCCTTACAGGGGTGGTTCGGGTCTTTTCTTATGCTGAAGAAATAAAGAATGATTTTGATGACCGCAGGCTGCAGTGCCTGCGGTTTTTTGTGCATTTACCGCAGATCTGCATCACAGAAATACTGCGTAAGCGGTGAAAAGGCTTACAGGGAAATACTGCGTAAGCGGTGAAAAGACTTACGGGGAATTCTGCCCGGGAGATGAAAAATTCTGCCCGGGAGATGAAAAAGGTTGACTTTTGGATCAATAGTATTATAATCAGTGAAGTGCCTTGTTTAGTAAAATCTTATTAAAAGTTTCAAATTAAAAAACAAATAGAAATGGAGCGCACATGGAAGCGGATCAGATCAACAGGAGTATCGGACGGAAGATAAGGGAGCTTCGGAACCTGAACGCCCTGACACAGCAGGAGCTCGCAGACCGCACGGAGCTTACGAAAGGATATATCTCCCAGCTTGAGAACGGTCTGGTAGCACCCTCGGTCGTAACCTTGCTCGATCTGATCGAGTGTCTCGGAACGACACCGTCCGATTTTTTTGAGGAGGCAGCCGAGGAGCAGGTAGTCTTCCAAAAGGACGGGTTTTTCGAGAAGATCGATGAGAACGGGACGAGCGTACAGTGGATCGTTCCGACTGCCCAGAAGAATCGGATGGAGCCGATCCTCGTTTCCCTGAAGGGTCTGCAGAAGATCTTTGAGCACAAGCCTCACGAGGGAGAAGAGTTCGGCTACATACTGACCGGGAGGATCCGGATCCATCTTGGAGAAAAAGTCTACAACGTGGGGCCGGGCGAGAGCTTTTATTTTTCATCTGACTGCGAACACTATATCGAAAATCCGTACCGGAAGGACGCGGAATTCATATGGGTGAGCACACCGCCTACTTTCTGAGGCGGAATAAAGATACATTGCGGGGGAAAGAGCACCATGCAGGAAAAAAAGGATAATATTATTGAGCTGAGACATATCACCCGCCGTTTTGAGGATGGTTTTGAGGCGGTTTCGGACTTTAACCTCGAAGTGAAGAGAGGAGAGTTCGTCACGTTCCTGGGCCCGTCCGGCTGCGGCAAGACGACGACGCTCCGCATGATTGCGGGCTTCGATCTTCCGACGGACGGCCAGATCCTTCTTGAGGGGCGGGATATCACATCCCTTCCGCCTTATGAGCGGCCGATCAACACAGTATTCCAGCGGTACGCGCTCTTTCCGCATATGAATATTTATGAGAATATCGCCTTCGGTCTTCGTCAGAAGAAGATGAAGGAGGCCGAGATAAAGAGAAAGGTCGAGAAGGTCCTCGACCTGGTCGATCTGGAAGGCTTCGAGGGCCGCGCTGTCACGACGCTCTCCGGCGGTCAGCAGCAGAGAATTGCGATCGCGAGAGCCCTTGTCAATGAGCCGGCGATCCTGCTCCTCGACGAGCCGCTCGGCGCGCTGGATCTCAAGATGCGCAAGGAAATGCAGATCGAGCTCAAGCAGATGCATGACTCGCTCGGCATTACGTTCATTTACGTCACCCATGATCAGGAGGAGGCGCTGACGATGTCCGACCGCATCGTAGTCATGTCCGAGGGCAAGACGCAGCAGATCGGTACGCCCGAGGATATTTACAACGAGCCGAAGAACGCCTTCGTTGCCGACTTCATCGGGGAGAGCAACATTTTCAACGGGATCATGATCGGAAAAATGAAAGCCCGCTTCTGCGGAGGCGAATTTACCTGCGTCGACGACGTGGAGGAGGGAACGCACATCACCGCGGTCGTCCGGCCGGAGGACGTCGAGATCACGTCCCCGGAGAAGGGAATCATCCGTGGCCATGTCATTTCGGTCATCTTCAAGGGCATGCACTATGAGATCACGATCGAGTCGGGGCGGAACGAGATCGTCGCCCGCTCGGTGCACACGGCGACGGTGGGAGATGTCGTCGGCATGTACGTGGATCCGGACAATATCCACATTATGATCGCCGAGGACCATACGAATTACTTTACGGTCGATATCAACAGCGAATACAGACTGGAGTTCAACGGAAAGATGCTCGATACGAGCGTCACGAAGATCATTCCTGGAAGCAGGCGGCAGCCGGACGGAACACTGGTCGACGGACACGGCGAGACGATCGATCCGGCGAGAACGAAGATCACGGCCTCGATCGAGCCGCAGGATATTTCGATGACCGACAAGGTGGAGGAAGGTCTGATCGAGGGATATATCAGCAATCTGATCTACAAGGGCGACCACTACAGCTATGTCATCCACACGGACCTTGAGCAGGATCTGGTCGTGGACGACGAATACCTGTGGAATATGGACGACCACGTAGGGCTTATCATGCCGGTGGAAAAAATGTCCTTCAAACTGAATCGATAAGGGGGATGCGGCAATGCGCACGTTTCGTTTTTCCAGAAAGAATCTGAGTATTCCGTATGTGATCTTTCTTGCGGTCTTTGTGGTCATTCCGCTTTTCGTGCTCGTATATTATGCGTTCACGGACAGGGACGGCCATGTATCGCTCCGCAATTTTATCGGATTCTTTACGGATCCGAATACACTCGGAACACTTTTTTACAGTATTGTGATCGCACTCACGACGACTCTTGTCTGCCTTGCGATCGCCTATCCGACAGCCTACATCCTTGCGAAGAGCAGGGTGAAGAGGAAGTCGGCGATGCTTCTGGTCTTCATTTTGCCGATGTGGATCAATTTCTCGCTCCGTATCACGGCGCTCAAGGAGATCCTTACCGTGCTCGAGGAAAACATTGCCTATTATCCGTTCCTCAACGCGGTCATCGGTATGACATATGACTTTCTGCCCTTCATGATCCTGCCGATCTATACGACGATCTCCCGTCTTGATCCTTCACTCATCGAGGCGGCCAAGGATCTCGGGGCAAATGACGTTGACGCCTTTTTCAAGATCACGCTTCCGCTGTCCGTCCCGGGCATCGTGAGCGGTGTGGCGATGGTATTTCTTCCGGCGATGACGAACTATGTCGTCCTGGATATGCTCTACAACAGCACGTATATTATGGGAAGCCTGATCGGCAGCTATTTCGCCGCATACAACTGGAACGGCGGATCACTGATCGCGCTGATCCTGCTGCTTCTCATCTGCGTATTTACCTACCTCACGAGAAATCTTGAGGATGAAGATCAGAGAGCGGGAGGAGGTGCCCTGTTATGATAAGTAAAATGAAAGGCGTCTTCATCGCCCTGGTCCTTATCTTCCTGTATGGCCCGATCCTGATCCTCACGGCATACAGCTTTACGAGCGCGACGAACATCGGCGCGATCCAGGGCTTTTCGATGCACAACTATGTGACTCTTTTTACAACGCCGGAACTTCGCGACATGATCATCGGGACGGTCATCCTGGCACTGGGTGCCTCGGCGATTGCCACGGTCCTGGGAACGCTCGGTGCGATCGGAGCCTTCTATTCCAAAAAGCGGACGAACATTCTCATCAGCACGGTGAATCAGATCCCGGTCATCAACGCGGATGTCGTTACCGGTTTCTCGATCTGCATACTGCTCGTCGTTGTTCTGGGCATAGACAAGGATACGTTTGTTCCGCTTGTCGCCGGTCAGGTGACGCTGCTTGCGCCTTTTGTCTATCTCTCGGTCATTCCGAAGCTCAAGCAGATGGATCCGAGCATTTATGAGGCGGCACTGGATCTCGGAGCTACTCCGAGAACAGCCCTCTGGAAGATCGTATTTCCGCAGATCGCCTCCGGCGTGTTCTCCGGCTTTTCACTGGCTGTCACGCTGTCTCTGGACGATTACTTTATCGCGACGTACACAAAGCCTGCGACCTTTGACACGATCAGTACCTACGTTGTAAATGCGACGAAGGGCGCGCAGACGGAGATCAAGACCGCGCTCTGGGCTCTTTCCGCTGTGATTTTCCTGATCGTTGTCCTGATCGTTGTGACCGCCAATATTCGCCCGGGCAGGAGAAAGGAGGCCGTATGAGAAAAAGTGTGTTCGGAAAACGCGCGCTCGCCGGAATCCTCGCGGGGATCATTGCGGTCGGCGCGTTCCCGGTTACTGCATTTTCCGCAAAGAAGAAGGACGATGTCATCAGGCTTCGCGTCTGCAACTGGGAGGAGTATATCGACTTCGGCGACTGGGACGAGGAGGAGACGATCGATCTTCCGAGCGCTGACATCATCGGCGTCAACGCGATGTGGAAGGATTATGAGGACTGGTATTACGAGACCTATGGAAAGCGCGTAAAGGTGGAGTACTCCTCGTTCGGCACGAATGAGGACCTCTACAACATGCTGACGTTGGGGGACGAATACGACCTTGTCTGCCCCTCCGAGTACATGTTCATGAAGCTCATGGACGAGGGAAAGCTGGTTCCGCTGTCCGAGCATTTTTACGATACTTCGGACGAGAACAATTACTATGCGCGGGGAATCTCTCCCTATCTCAAAAACATCTTCGACAGAAGTGAGATCGGCGGGGAGAGCTGGAGCAAGTACGCGGCCGGATATATGTGGGGTGTCACAGGGATCGTCTACAATCCGGAATTCGTGACGGAGGAGGAAGCGTCCACCTGGAAGATCCTCGGAGATCCGAAATTTAAGAGAAGGATCACGATCAAGGACAACGTCCGCGATTCCTACTTTGCGGCGGTCGGCGCGCTGAAGCATGATCTTCTGACGGATCCGGCCTTTACATCTGATCCCGAATATCTGAAAAAACTGGAAGATGAAATGAATGACGTCTCTCCGGATACGATCCAGTCTGTTCAGGATTACCTGCAGGACGTAAAGAACAATGCCTACTCGTTCGAGACGGAATCCGGAAAGGCTGACATGATCACGGGTAAGGTCGTTGCCAATCTGCAGTGGTCCGGGGACGGTGTCTACACCCTCGACCAGGCGGATGACGTCGATTTCCTTCTGAATTATACGGTGCCTGTCGAGGCGACCAATGTCTATTTTGACGGCTGGGTCATGCTGAAGAGCGGGATCGACGGCGACGCTGACAGACAGCATGCGGCGGAAGCCTTCATCAACTTTGTGTCGAGACCGGACAATGTCATCCGCAACATGTACTATGTCGGCTACACATCCGTGATCGCGGGTGGCGACGATCCGCTCATCTACGAATATGCGGACTGGAACTTCAGCGCGGAGGAGGACGAGGAGGATACGATCGAATACCCGCTCGGCTGGTTCTTCACCGGGAAGGAGGACGACGAGGACTATATCCTGACCGCACCGTCAGACTGCATGAACCGGCAGCTGCGTGCCCAGTATCCGACGAAGGAGGATATGGCGAGATCCTCGATCATGGTCTGCTTCGACAACGAGACCAACGAGAAGATCAACCAGATGTGGATCAACGTCCGCTGCTTCAACCTGATGGACGTTCCTGTCTGGGTGTGGATCCTGATCGTGCTCGCGATCATTGCAGGAATTGTTCTGTATTTCAGAGCAAAAAAGAAAAAAGTTTATTAAAGGTGTTGACACCGGTGGGCGAATCGTGTATTATATCACTTGTCGCGAAGAGCGGCAGACAATGCGCGAGTGGCTCAGCGGTGGAGCACCACCTTGCCAAGGTGGGGGTCGCGGGTTCGATCCCCGTCTCGCGCTCTGAGGAATCACCTTTCGGTGGTTCCTTTTTTTTGTCCTGCTTTCTTTTTTCCGATCTTTCTCGGTGCGATCAGGCACTTCTTATCGAATCCGATCAGGTCTTCCCGATGCGCTCTTTTGAGTGCTTCCTTCACGAGGTCATAATTTTCCGGCATCCAGTACTGCGTAAGCGCCCTCTGAAGCGCTTTTTCGTGCGGATTTTTCGTGACGAAGACTTTCTCCATCGTCAGCGGGTTAAGGCCTGTGTAGTACATGCAGGTCGAGACGGTCCCCGGCGTCGGATAAAAGTCCTGTACCTGATCCGGCCGGATCTTTTTTTCGTGCAGATATTCCGCGAGCCGGATGGCATCGTCGAGGGTGCTCCCGGGGTGGGAGGACATAAGGTACGGGACCAGATACTGGTCTCGTCCGGTCCTTTTGTTGATCTTCTCGAATTCCCGCACGAAAGATTCGTATACATTGTTTTCGGGCTTGCCCATCATGGCCAGGACCCTGTCGGAAATGTGCTCCGGAGCGACACGAAGCTGGCCGCTTATGTGGTGCTCACAGAGTTCCCGCAGAAATGTGCGGTCAGGATCCTCTAAGATATAGTCGAAGCGAATACCCGACCGGATAAAGACTTTCTTCACCTTGGGAAGATTTCTTACAGTCCGCAGGATCTCCAGGTATTCCCGGTGATCCGCGATCAGGTTCTTACAGGGCTTTGGCGTGAGGCACTGACGGTTCCTGCAGGCACCTATTCTTAACTGCTTTCGGCAGGCCGGATTGCGGAAATTTGCGGTCGGGCCTCCGATATCGTGAATATAGCCCTTGAAATCCGGATCTTTCGTCATCTCCTGCGCTTCCTCCACAATGGAGGCCTTGCTGCGGGACTGTATGATCCTGCCCTGATGGAAGGTCAGAGCGCAGAAATTACATCCGCCGAAGCATCCGCGGTTCATGGTGATGCTGAATTTTATCTCTTTGATGGCCGGGATCCCGCCGGCTTTGTCGTATATGGGATGCCAGGCCCGTGTATAGGGGAGAGCGTAGATATCGTCGAGCTCGGTCTGTGTGAGGGGCAGGGCGGGCGGATTCTGTACGATGCACAGCTTTCCGGCACAGGGCTCGATCAGGGTCTTCGCCTGGAACGGGTCCGTATTCTCGTATTGGATCCGGAAGCTCTCCGCATAGGCCCGTCTGTCAGTGCTCACCTCTTCAAAGGAGGGGAGAGTGATCGCGTCAAAGACATTTTCAGGGTTCCTTGTCTTATAGACGGTACCCCGGATAAAGGTGATGTCCGAGACGGCAAGACCGGACGAGAGCGCGTCAGCAATCTCGATCAGCGTGTGTTCGCCCATCCCGTAGCCGATCAGGTCCGCCCCGGAATCCAGGAGGATCGAGCGGTGGACCTTGTCCGACCAGTAGTCATAGTGGGCAAATCTTCGGAGGGAGGCTTCCAGGCCGCCGAGGATAATTGGCGTTTTTTTGTATGTGCGCCGGATCAGATTTCCGTAGACGATGACAGCGCGGTCGGGGCGTTTTCCCATTTCACCGCCCGGTGAAAAGGCGTCCGAGTGACGTCTTTTTTTTGCGACCGTATAGTGATTGACCATGGAATCCATATTTCCGGAGGAGACGAGGAAGGCGAGACGGGGCTCGCCGAAGATACAGACACTTTCGGGATCCCTGTAGTCCGGCTGTGCGATGATCCCGGTGCTGTAGCCGTGGGCTTCGAGCAGTCGGCAGAGGATGGCAGGACCGAAGGAGGGATGGTCTACATAGGCGTCTCCTGAGATAAAGATGAAATCGAGCTGCGTCTGGCCGCGCTCTTCCATATCTTTGCGGCTGACCGGCAGAAAAGTGTTCTCCAAGTGGGCCTCCTTTACATATCGGTAATAAAGACATCCTTCATTTAAGAACTGTTTGACGCCCTGATTCAGTAAGGCCCCGGCGTTCCTGTCGTGACATGCGCGGCGCCGGGACGTACCCGCCCGCCCGGCAGGCGGGTACTGAAGGGAGCTTTGATTCATTATAACACGGAACCGGGCGGCCATGGGGTGCTGCATATTATTTACAGAAAAGATTGTTTATTCTGCTCTGTTTGCTGTATAATTGCTTAAAGATACGGTATTTCCCAACAAAGGAGCACGAGTCATGGGGAGAGGAATCGCTAAGACACTTTTTGCTGCCGCCGGGATTCTTACGGCACTGTCCGGATTAGCCGGCTTTGGGTTTGCTGATTTTGTGATGTCGGGCGGTAAACGGCAGACGCTTGCCGAAGCGCGTAAGTGGCAGGAAGATCACTATGATATAAGCTGGTATGACAGCCTTCAGAAAGAAGAATACATCGTCGAAGGCTTTGAGGGCTATGCCCTGCACACTGTCCTCTGTAAAAATCCCATGAAGAGCGGGAAGTATGTTATCCTGACACACGGATACAGCGACAACCGCTTTGGCAGTCTCAAGTACATGAAGATCTATCTGGACCGCGGCTATAACTGCATCATATATGATCTGCGCGGCCACGGAGAAAATGAAAAGACCTGGACAAGCTACGGCGTTCGGGAAGGAAGGGATCTTGTCTGCCTCATTAAGGATACAAGAGAGCGGTATGACGATGTCAGGGTCCTCGGCCTGCACGGAGAATCTCTCGGGAGCGCAACTACGGTCTCAGCCCTTGGTCATACACAGGACGTCGACTTCGCAGTCTGCGACTGCGGCTTTACGGATCTCCGGAATGTTCTCATGGGAGGATTCCGCAATAAGGTGTTCGGCAGGGCACTGCTCCGCATTTCCTCCCTGTGTGCGAAGAAGCGATACGGGATCGGGTTTTCGGAGATGAATCCGATCGATGCTCTGCAGGAGAACAAGGTGCCGCTCCTTCTGATCCACGGGGAGAAAGATACGGTCATTCCGCCGGACAACAGCGTCCGCATGTATGAAATGACGGAAGGATACCGAAAGATCCATCTGATTCCGGGTGCATCCCATGCCAATTCAGTTCTGACAGAACCGGCGCTTTACACTAAGTATGTCAACAGCTTTCTGGAGGATATCGGAAAATGATTGCAGAGGTCAACGGGGTAAGACTTTTTTATGAGCAGTACGGATCAGGGAGCCCTCTCATTCTCGTTCACGGGAACGGGGAGGATCACACCATCTTTGACGAGGCAGTCGAGATGCTGAGCTGTCGGTTCACCTGCTATGCAGTGGACAGCCGCGGCCACGGAAGGAGTGTTTACAGAGGAGCTTTTCATTATCGGGATATGGCAGCCGATTATCTCGCATTTATGGAGGCACTTGACCTTTCGGATGTCACTTTTCTGGGCTTCAGCGACGGCGGGATCATCGGACTTCTCGCAGCTTCTCAGACGGACCGCATATCGAACCTCATTACCTGCGGTGCGAATACATCCCCGCAGGGCGTGAAGAACGGGTTCAGGCTGACGATCTCCCTTGTGAACAGGATAAAGAAAGATCCGCTTTTTGACCTCATGCTGACAGAGCCGGACATCTCTGCAGAAGAGCTCGGAAGGATCCGGGCCCGGACTCTGGTCCTTGCGGGGAGCAGGGATCTTGTGAAGGAGTCGGATACGAAATTTATTGCGACAAGGATTCCCGGTGCGAAGTTCAGGATCCTTAAAGGCGAGGGACATGGAAGTTATGTCGTCTACAGCGAGAAGATAGCAAAGCTCGTATTGGATTTTATGCGCAGCTGAGAGTGTATTCTTCATCGTGCAATACTCGTGAATAAGTAATGCAGACTGCCTGTGCCATCAAAACCGCAGTGCTTGGAGGGAAAACTTTTGGAAACGACGATCATCGGAGTCGCCGGTGGAACCGGCTCGGGAAAATCGACATTTACAAACCGTCTGAAGGACGCGTTCGGAGACCAGATCTCCGTCGTCTATCACGACAATTATTATAAACGGCAGGATTCGATTCCTTTTGAGGAGAGGAAGAAGACGAATTATGATCATCCCCAGGCGCTTGAGACAGATCTTCTGGTCGAGCATCTGAGAGCGCTCAAGAGAGGGGAGTCCGTCTGCAGCCCGGTCTACGATTACACGGTCCACAACCGTTCGGATAAGATCGAAGTCATCAAGCCGAGCCGCGTTATTATCGTGGAAGGGATTCTTGTACTGCAGGATCCGAGAGTCAGAAAACTTCTTGATATCAAGATCTATGTTGAGGCAGACGCGGATGAGCGTATTCTCCGCCGTGTGCTCCGGGATGTCGAGGAGCGCGGCCGCGACCTGCGCGGCATCATTGACCAGTACCTTACAACTGTCAAGCCTATGCATTACCTCTATGTCGAACCTACTCGTGCGATGGCTGATATTGTCATTAACAGCGGCAAGAATGATATTGCCTACGATCTGTTCAGCAGTAAGATCGCTGCGATGCTGGACGCAGACTGATAGATGCATGTTGTCCACGGGGTCTGGCAGGATCCCTTTCGTGAGCAGGAGGTATCGTCATGGATGAATTTGCAAAGGGGATGTATACCGCAGGCAAATCCGATGATTCGGAGCGGGATTTGGTCACTGGCCTTCTCACCAGACAGGCAGGGATGAATCAGATAAGGACGTATATGGAGTCCTATAAAACTACGACCTGTGCGCTGATCATTTTTGAGGGCGATAACTTCAGACGGATCTCTGACAGCTGGGGAAGAGATCAGAGAGAGCGGGTCCTTGCGATCTGCGCGGGGGAGATCGAGCGCAGGTTCGGTGGAAAGGGGATTATTTTCCGCATGGACGGGGACGAATTCGCAGTCTTTTACCGGGATACAGATGAGACGCAGGTGCGGATCCTGCTCGATGTTTTCATTTCCTCTGTCAGGAGGGCGAATTCGATCAGCGGTTTTAACTTCCCGATCACGTTCTCGATCGGCATTGCGATGTACCCGGAAATGGGGACGAACCCGAGAGATCTCTTCATCCAGGCGGACAGGGCGCTGATTCAGGCCAAGTCTCAGGGCAAGGCGCGGTACCGCTTTGCGGACAAGAATATGAAGCCGACGAATACCGACCAGTTCATGTTCACTGTCGACGAATTTTCGAGAGGAATGCCGGGAGGGTTCTTCGTCTATGAGGCCTACGGTGACGAGAAGCTTCTTTATGTCAGCGAGTCGGTCGCAAAAATGTTCCACTGCTCGAGCGTAGAGGATCTGCGCAGATACACGGGAAACAGTTTCCGCGGGATCGTCCATCCGGATGATCTGATGGCTGCGGAAAATGAAATCATGGTACAGCAGTACCAGATGCCCGACAATAAGGAGTGCTACCACTATGTCCGCTATCGGATCCTATGCAGGGACGGAGTCGTAAAGACGGTGGACAACTTCGGCCATCTGGTCGAGGATCCGCACTTCGGCGCGATTTATTATGTGTGCCTTCTGGATCTTGACAACAATCTCTTTAAGGCAAGTCTGCGCCCGGAGAAGATCAATTTCCTGTAGTGAACCGGGTCTCCTTACAACAGACATAACATCCCAGGCAATTGCAAAACTCTGTTCTTCATGGAAATTGTGTGAACATTCAAACGGCTTCCGCGCCAAGAACTTCTAACATTCACTCAAGATGTGGAAAAGCATTCGCAAAAAACGTGAACTCGCTGCGCTCAGACAGCACGGTTTTTGCTCATTCCACATCTTTCGTTCATGAAGAAGTTCTAAGGCTTGTGCAGATTGTTTGAATTGTTCACACA
>OMVU01000055.1 GCA_900314565.1 uncultured Eubacteriales bacterium | reverse complement strand
TGCTGACTATCTGGACAGAACGGCCATAGAATTAAGAGACGGGAATGCGGAAGCAGCAATCGGTATTGTTCATCAGTATAATTCAGATCTACTGGAAAAAATATCACAAGAATAATAACTGTTCTGTTATAATTAACAAAACATGGCTGTCATGACTGTAGAAGAATTTTTCTGTTTCTTAGGGAAAAAACATGTAAGCATTTTCCAATTTGAAAATGAAGCAGAGTTGGCGAGAGATTTTGCAAACGCGTAAGAGCGTATTTGAAGATATGGCCGCCGCATTCTCGTGACTTTAGTCGTGAGTTAGGCGGCCTATTTGCTTGCAGATAAGTTAAACATATGGTATAATAGATTTATGGATAATTACGACTTAAATAGTTACTCTTCAGGCCTTACATATGGTCGTGGATATGTTTATTCGCTCCAATACCATCTTGTGTGGTGTACCAAGTATCGAAAGGGTGTCCTCACCGGAATCATTGCTGAGGAGATCAAAGAGAGCTTGCATACGACTGCGGAGGAGTTGGGTATTACCATTGATGCGATGGAAGTAATGCCTGATCATATCCATATTCTATTTAACGCAAAACCACAGCTTCGTCTTTCAGACGCTGTTAAAATCCTGAAAGGAAACTCAGCTCGCTGGCTGTTCCTTGCTCATCCGGAAATCAAACAGCAATTATGGGGCGGACATCTATGGAATCCAAGCTACTGTGTCGTTACCGTAAGTGATCGAAGCCACGAGCAGGTAAAGCGTTATATCGAAACTCAGAAAGCCAAATAGCATTTGAGAAAGGAGGCTGCCAGCGTGACAATATATTCTTCTTATGACGTTAGAATACCAACGCATGAATTCAATAAGACATTGACTGACACAACAAAGAAGTATCGTGAAGCGGTAGCTTTCTTTATCTCAGTTCGCTTGCAGGATAACGCTCTGTTTACGGAATTAAAAAACCAGCACGAGCAGCTCAGAAAGATGGAACTGCTCACTAACCGCACAAAGAGCAACCCGGACCCGAAATATGATTTTGGACTCAATTTCTACAAATTCCCAAGCTATCTTCGAAGAGCCGCTATTGCCGAGGCGTTGGGAAAAGTAGCCTCTTATGAGAGCAATTTATCATTGTGGGCCAAAAACCGACATGGCAAAAAGCCGGGCAAGCCAGTTGCTGGTTATGTTTATCCGGCATTATACAGGGATAATACCTATATCCGAATGGATGAGTATCATGCCCAGGTTAAAGTTTGGGTTCGCAATACCTGGGACTGGATTACCGTTCCTCTGAGAAAAACAGATGTTTTCTATATTCGTAAGCATTGTTTAGGCAGAAAAGAATGTGTTCCAACATTGAGGAAGAGACACAACTACTGGGTTCTTTCTTTTTCATTTGAGGAAAAGGTGAAGCTGACAGATATCCCGCTTGAGGAACAGATAATCCTTTCCGTTGACCTTGGAATTAACAGCGCCTGCGCTTGTTCGGCTATGCGCTCAGATGGCACTATTCTTGGAAGAAAGTTCCTGAATCTTCCAAAAGAAGAAGACTCTCTGACGCATGCCCTGAACAAGATCAAGAAGGCACAACAACATGGTGCAATGAGGGCGCCACGCCTGTGGGCTAAGGCAAAAGGTATTAACGACCAGATATCCGTCAGAACAGCACAGTTCATTGTAGACACAGCGATTCTCTACAGTGCGTTTACCATCGTGTTCGAGCATCTCGATACGAAAGGCAAGAAGAAAGGTTCAAAGAGCAAAAGACAGAGAATACAGCACTGGCGGGCACAATACGTTCAAAGCGTTGTAGCCGATAAAGCGCATCGCCTTGGAATCCGCATTTCCAGAGTCAACGCTTGGAATACATCCCGCCTGGCTTTTGATGGTAGCGGAGAAGTTATTCGTGGAAAAGAAGCAGGTTTTAAGACAAATGCGATGTGCAAGTTCCGGAACGGGAAAACTTATAACTGCGATCTGAACGCAAGTTACAACATTGGTGCAAGATATTTTATTCGCGAGATACTAAAATCCTTGCCGGCAACGTCAAGGTTGCGCATTGAGGCAAATGATCCTCAATGCCGTAAGAGAAGCACCTCAACCTACTCCACGTTAATTAATCTTTGTGCGGAACTTCATGCTGCGGCGTGATTTTTCTGAGCTAAGATTGTATCTGTGGATAGGTAGTCCGATACCTCTAAAGGGTAACCGTCTTTCGACGGCATTAGGAAGCACGCGACTTTAGTCGTGTGAGGCTTCACTGTCCGAATTGCCGCTAGTGGGTCGCGGTATTCTAACGGCAACTGTTCTTTTGCGCCTGAATTTCTGATGAGAGTGAGGCTTGGTCAATATGTCAGTCCTTCTTGACTATCTAGATTGGCGCGGGGATCTGAGTTTTCAGGTTGACCCCGTCAATGAAGCGGATTACTACCTGATATCCAAAATCGGATGCCCGGATCTGACCGGTCTCGTCCCCTCTGACGCACAGGAAGTCCCTCTGCCGGAGGTTGTCGCTTCCTTTCGGGCTCAGACCGGGAATCAGGATGTCACCCTCGGCGTCTCGCAGTCCCCGCAGGTCATGGAGAGCTTTTACCGGCTTCCGTCCGTTCCCCGCTTTCAGCCACTGATGCTTTCCGGCTTTAGGAGAAAGGAAAAGCCTGATCGGACGGAACAGTTCTCCGCGCTGACCCTGCGGATTCCGGACTGCCCACGTATCATTACCTTTCGCGGCACCGACGACACCATCCTTGCCTGGAAAGAGGACTTTCAAATGGCGGTTATGGATTCAGTCCCGGCCCAGGAAGATGCGCTGTGCTATCTCCGCTGGGCTATGAACGCCTACGAGGGAGACTTTATTCTGTGTGGGCATTCCAAAGGCGGAAACCTTGCCATCTACGCCGCTTCGATGCTTCGCCTGGAGTTGCAGGACCGGATTCTCGCGGTTTATAATTTTGACGGGCCTGGTTTTCGGGACGCTTTCCTCAGGGAAGAAGGATATCGCAGGATCTTGCCAAAGCTCCGCATTTTGGTTCCGCAGAACTCCATGATCGGCTTGCTGCTTTCCTCGGGAAAAGACCCGGAAATTGTCGCATGCAACTGCTTTGGCGTCAGGGCTCATGACGGGTTCACCTGGGAAGTGCTCGGCAAGGGCTTTACGCGCGCGGAAGCGCTGAACCCAAGCAGCATCATGTTCAGCAAAGTGATGAACGAGACGCTTTTGGATATGAGCCTGGAAGCACGGGAAGCCTTTATCAACGATTTCTTTCAGATCATGACGTCTACCGGGGCATTTACGTTGACAGACCTGACGGAGGTTAAGCTCCTCGGCGCTCTGGAGATCGTCAGCTCTCTCAGTCGGAATAAAGAAGTACATAAGTTTGCTTCCAGTATGATCTCCAACACGCTTGCCGATCTCCGAAGCAAGCCAAAACAGTAGGCCCTACCGTTTTCGATTCTATTGAGAAGTTGCCTAATATGCTAGTCAACTTCTCAATAGACTATTGTTCTTTCGTCTACCTCCAACTGGATGTATTTGGAATTTATTTGCCCAGGCGATTGATTTACATAATCTGCACCCCATTTGCCTAATGCACCCCGCTAAACAAAATATGCACCCCACTTTTATGGCGATGCACCCCATGAAGTGGTAAACTAAAGCTGGACACAGAGGGGGTAGAAATTGGACACTGCATATAGTATTCTGTGCACGGAATATAAGGCGGTCGACAATTCACCTCAGACTGTAGACAGGAGGTTACCACGTGAAGTACACAAAAGAACAACGGTTGGACATTGGTCGCCGCATCTATGATGGTGAGATCACCAAATTTGAAGCTGCAGAAGAATATGGGATCAATGACCAGACAGCCCGCGACTATATGCGGCTGTATCGTGATGTCAATAAGCTTCCACCCAAAAGGGCTCCTCAAAGCCGCCTTGGGATTGCCAGGGCGAAGTCGAAACCAACTCCTGCAGGCATGGAAGATCTTGAGTCCATGACGAGAGAAGAACTAATTGATGCTCTGATCATGGCAAGGATCAATGAAGCTCGGATAAAAAAAGGCTATATGGTGGAAGGAGTTGGTGCGGAGAAGAAGTACATACGGTTCGTCAAGAAGAATACCAGGTGATTATGGAGCTTTCCGGAGAGTATCCGGTCAAGTTGCTCTGCGAGAAGATCGGTATTCCAAGGAGCAGTTTCTACAACTGGAAGGAAGGCGTCGACGACCCTTCAGAGCAGAAGAAACGCCTGATCCGGAATGTTGCTCTTTTCCGGGAGTATCACAACAGGTTTCCATCCCACGGCTACCGTTGGCTGAATGCCAAGATTAAGCTGGATCTGGGGATCGTACTTTCCGACCCCTATGCACACAAGTGCTGCAAGATTGCCGGGGTCAAGAGTGTTTCCAAGCACTACAAATATAAGAAACCAGGAGATCCGTTTAAGACATTTCCGAATCTGTTGCTTGCCGGTGTCAACATCAACGGGCCAATGGAGTGTGTGGTCAGCGATATGACAGCCTTCTATGTAAAAGGAACCTATTATGAGCTCACTTTGTACATGGATCTGTGGAATGACGAACTAATCGCACACTCACTGTCCTCCAAACGCGGGGATCGTATGACATATCTTAATGGCCTGCAGGATGTGATTGAGTACCAGAAGCAGCATCCCGATCAAAAACTCATCCTTCACAGCGACCAGGGATCTGTGTACGCATCCAAGAGCTACAACGAGCTTCTCCCTATGTACAATATTACCCGTTCCATGTCCAGGGCCGGCACTCCCACAGATAATGCGGCCATGGAATCCATTAACGGTTGGGTTAAGGCCGAAATGTTCACTGACTTACACATCACGGACCATGACAATGTGCCGGAGCAGATCGATGAATACGTCCGTTTCTTCAACGAGGAGCGCCCTGCTTATACTCTTGGTTATCTTACTCCGAAGCAGTACCGAGAGCAGTTCGCTCCGAACCATTGATGTTCTTAGATCTGGAACCAGAGGCATAAACCCAGCCACCGCGCAGCGGCTTGCCCCTTGGCGGGTTCTGAAAGAAATGCTACAATCGCCTTCCCGACGGAGTGGCCAGGCATTGATGTTCTTGAGTCTCTCACCGTCGGCACCTCTGCCCAGCATTTCTTTCAGGTTCTGTCAAGGGGTGGCGGACCGCTTGTACAGGCTTTCATTAGAGCTGTACGCCAAATATTCTTCAACGTCCAATTTTATGATTTTTGTGTCCAGTTTTTGTTGACAAGTGCACCCCACACTTGAAATTCTATCAAAATGGCCTACCTTTTCCACGTTAGTACCCAAGCTATGATACAATAGCTTGGGTGCTTTTTAATTATTCCTCTTGAAAAAGCTTGTCTGGACGTTATTGCAAGTCTTTAACTAGCCTGGCAAATAATCCCAGCCTCTACAGGCGTGTGAGGATCAGGTTATTGTTTCTTAATACTGTTTCAGGGCAAATCAGACAGATTATAAGAGATAAAGCAACGCTTTCCACATTATGGTGAATTTTATATTGTTTTCCTGCGTTTTATGTGTTAAAATTTTTTCATACATCACGAGGAATGACAAACCACCAGGCGTAGAACAAACCAAGCTGACAACCATGATTCCGATATCTGAGTGGGTGAAAACATTGAAACAATATGAGCATTCAAAACATGAGAAATTGATTTTAGAGCATATTAAGGTGCCGTTTGCTGTTTATCAATATGTCAACAAACGTGTGGTAGCTTTGATCCTTTCAGACGGTTTCTGCTCTCTGTTCGGCTATGATGATAAGAATGCCGCCTATCATGACATGAATCACGACATGTATAAGGATGTTCACCCCGACGATGCTGCCAGACTCGGGAATGCTGGCGTACGCTTTGCGACAGAAGGCGGTAATTACAACGAAATCTATCGTACGCGGGTTAAGAATTCTTCTGATTACAGGGTTATTCATGCTTTTGGTGAACACGTGTTTTTGGATGACGGCACACAGCTTGCCCATGTCTGGTATGCTGACGAGGGCATATATGATGAAGAGTCGCACGGTTCTGTCCTGAACCGTGCCATGAGCAAAGCGCTCCACGAAGAAAGCATTCTGCAGGCGAGCCGCTACGACTATCTTACCGGTCTCCCGAGTATGACTCGGTTCTTCGAACTGGTGGAGGAATCGGAAAAAGAGCTTGAACAGCGTGGGGAGAGACCGGCGCTTCT
The DNA here is from genome assembly GCA_900314565.1 of uncultured Eubacteriales bacterium. Classification (GTDB taxonomy): domain Bacteria; phylum Bacillota; class Clostridia; order Lachnospirales; family Lachnospiraceae; genus Chordicoccus. The sequence continues at coordinate 11,798 of OMVU01000055.1, read as the reverse complement.
GTACATGGATCTTGCCGGGATGAAATTCTTCAATACAAGGCATAGCTTCGCAGATGGCGATAATCTCCTGCGTTCTTTTGCAAAGCTGTTGAGTAAGACATTTCACAACGAAAACTGCTGCCGAATCGGAGCAGACCATTTTGCCGTAGTAGCAAAGGCAGACGGTCTGGAAGATATTCTTTACGATTTCTTTGAAAAGTGGAGCACAGCTGAAGGCGGAAATACCCTTCCTGTTCATGTAGGAGTTTATCTTTCGAATCTGGAAGGACTTCCTGCCAGCTCAGCCTGCGACAGAGCAAAGATGGCCTGTGACAGGTTAAAAAACACCTACGTTTCCTCCTTCAACTATTACGATCAGGGCATGAAGGACGATGCTGAACAAAGGCAGTATATTTTGGCGAATCTGGACAGAGCGATCCGTGAAAATTGGATCACTGCATACTACCAGCCGATTGTGAGAGCTGTAAACAGTCAGGTCTGTAATGTGGAAGCACTGGCGAGATGGAACGACCCGGAAATGGGTTTCCTGTCCCCTGCGGAGTTTATTCCGTACCTGGAGGATTCAAAACAGATCTACAAGCTTGACCTGCATATTTTGGACTGTGTACTGGAAAAGATGACGATGCAGCGCGATTCAGGCGTCAATATTGTTCCGCATTCGATCAATTTGTCCAGATCTGATTTTGAATCCTGTGACATCGTAGAGGAAATCCGCAAGCGGGTAGACGCCTCCGGCATACAGCGTGACAGAATCAGCATAGAGATTACAGAGAGTACCATCGGGACGCATTTTGATTTCATGAAACATCAGATTCAGCGCTTCCAGGAACTTGGATTTCCGGTTTGGATGGATGATTTCGGTAACGGCTATTCTTCTCTGGATGTACTGCAGAGTATCCGATTCGATCTTCTGAAATTCGACATGGGCTTCATGAAGAAGTTGGACGCAGGAGACAACGGAAAAATCATTCTGACAGATCTGATGAAGATGGCCGGGTCCCTCGGTGTAGACACCATCTGCGAGGGTGTGGAGACAGAGAAACAGGTACGCTTTCTCCAGGAAATTGGCTGTTCCAAACTACAAGGATACTATTTCAGCAAGCCGGTTTCACTGGAAAATATAATGGAACAGCACAGGACAGGCCAGGTTCTCGGATCTGAAAAGGCTGAGGAATCCGATTACTATGAAACGATCAGCCGTGTGAACCTCTATGATCTGGATATCATATCGAGCGAAGAGGAGAAATCAACCCCGAACTTCTTTGATTCCATTCCCATGGGTATTCTGGAGATTAATGGCGCAAGGATTCACTTTGCCCGCAGCAACAGTTCATACCGAAATTTCATGAAGCGCTTTTTCGGATTTGAGCTGACAGAAGAGAACTCCGTATTCACTGAGACGCCATCAGGCGCAGGTGCATCTTTTCTGAATCTTTTGCGCTCATGCAGTGAAAACGGAGACCGTGTGTTCTTTGACGAAAAAATGCCGGACGGAACAGTTGTTCATTCATTTACCAGAAGAATCGCCGTAAACCCTGTAACGGGAACGGCTGCCGTGGCGGTTGCCGTGCTTTCTGTAACGAGCCCGAATGAGACGGCGGACTGACCCTGACGGACGGAACAGGGAAAAGCTTCTTGCCGGGGTACGGCTTGTGGAAGGTTCGACAGCAAATCTGCAGTTTGCAAGGTAAGGAAGGTGCTCTTTTTTGAAGTCTCTCAGGACAAAGATTACCCTGATGACGATCAGCGCAATCAGCATTGCAATGGTAGCCGCCGCTGTTCTCGGCGTTGTTGTAATAAAGGACATTGGAAACAAAGCGACCGACAGAATTCTTCTTCTGTTGTGTGAAACCGGGGAGAAGAATCTTGATGCCTATTTCAAAAGCGTGGAGCAGTCAGTCAAAATGGTTACCGCTTATGTGGAAGCGGATCTGGACGGATTGGATGCGGACCGTTTGGGGAGACACCTTACTCGGGCAAGGGACATTTTCAAGAAGCTCTCTCATGAGACCAACGGCATCGTAACATATTATTATCGGATTGACCCGTCCGTTTCTGAGAGTGAAAAAGGATTCTGGTATGTCAATCTGGACGGAAAAGGCTTCGAGGAGCACGAGGTTACCGACATCACGCAGTATGATACCGAAAACACTTCCGCTCTTGTCTGGTTCACTGTTCCAAAGGCTACAGGCAGGCCCGTCTGGCTTCCACCCTATATCACGGACAATCTGGATGTGCGGGTCATTTCCTACAACGAGCCAATCTATTACGACGGGACCTTTGTCGGTGTGGTGGGAATTGAAATCGACTATTCCACCATGGCTGACGTTGTGGACAGCATCACACTCTTCGACAGCGGGTATGCGTTCATCAATGACAAGGAAGGGACAATTGTATATCACCCCAAAATGAGCATCGAGGAACTGTCAGAGAACCATCCCAAAGTTCCGGAGGGGCTGCTGAGCGAAGACAAGTTTATTCATTATAATTATGACGGAGTCGAGAAAAAGGCGGTCTGGCTGCCGCTTTCAAACGGCATGCGCCTGAATGTTACGGTACCCGTTTCAGAGATCGATTCTCTTTGGCGAGACTGGGTGGAAGAGATTGTTGTTCTCTTCGTTCTCCTGCTGATTATCTTCCTCATTCTGACCATGCACCTCTCCGACCGGATTACGGAACCGCTGAGAAAGCTGACCGAGGCGGCCAAGCAGATCGATGAAGGAAACTATGATGTGAAGCTGGACTACAACGGAGATGATGAGATTGGAATCCTGACGGGCACTTTCAGCCAGGTTACCTCGCATCTGAAGGAGTACATTTCAGATCTGAACGATCTGGCTTATGCAGATGCTCTGACATCTCTGCATAATAAGGGCGCATTTGACATTTGCATACAGAAGATGGAAACGGAAATGAACGAGCCTGACAAAGGCCCGGAGTTCGCCGTCTGTATTTTCGACTGCAATGACCTGAAAAAAGTCAACGACCAGAAAGGACATGATAAGGGGGACGTATATCTCCAGAAATCCGCTGCCATCATCTGCGATGTGTTCAATCACAGCCCGGTATTTCGGATCGGCGGAGATGAATTTGCCGCTGTACTTCTGAACAACGACTATGAAAACAGAGAATCGCTCTTAAGGAAATTTGACGATCGATGCAGAAATACGCGCAACGAAGGGGCAGATCTGTGGTCGCAGATTGATATTGCCCGCGGAATGGCGGTCTATGATCCAAAGCAGGACAGGTCTGTAAACGATGTCGTCCGGCGCGCTGACAAGCTGATGTATGAGAATAAATGGAAGCACAAACACCATATCGATGATCAGAAGGACGAACTGACCAATCTGAGAAGCCGCTATGCGCTCAGGCAGGACTTCGAGATGTATCTGGGCATTCCGCTGCACGTAATGGTTATGGATCTCGACGATTTTAAAACGATCAATGAGACAAAAGGCCATGCGTTCGGCGATTCCATCCTGGTTAAAACCGGAAATGCTCTGACTGAATGCTTCAAAGGCTGCCACGTTTACAGGTACGGTAATGACGAATTCCTCGTTATCGGTGAGAACACCCCGGGTAAGGATTTTATCGCTGACTGCACAGCCGTGAAGAAAACACTTGAAGAATCTGATATCAGTTTCTCCGCCGGTTACGTGTATGGGGCGCCCAAAGAGATCCCTGAACTGCGCAGCATGATTTCACAGGCGGACGAGATGCTGTATGAAGCAAAAAAAGCAGGCAATGACCAGTTCCGCGGCAAAGAATTTGACCGCAACTATGTTACAGCGACAAAAGAAGGTGAAAACCGCACAGAGCGCAGAAGATAAATCTGGATGCGTTTGCTTTTTCGGTTATCGCGTAAGTATTAATCTCAGTCTTCTGTCCACACCTAATACTTCTCTTCACATATCTGCCGCCGCATTCTCATAGCTTCAGTTACGAGATTGCGGCGGCAGATTTGTCAATAATGAGTTATCTTGAGTCTCTTATAAGCTCAATCTTCTCTCCATATGCATTGAATTCATTCTACAGAAAGGACTTCATACCTTCGGATTGGAGAATTCTATTCCCTCCCCTTCCCAAAAACGAAAAATGTAATTTTGACAATATCAGCGATTGCTTTTTGTTGTTTACTGTGTTATAGTGTATTCAAAATTCAGAGCATGTCGTGAAAGGAGCTGTTTCTATTGCCCAGAAGATCTTTTGAACTTTCGAAGAAGACAGGGTTTTCTGTTGTTGGTTTGGGAAACGGAAAGGTGAAGCAGAAATCAGCGATTCCCGTTGTCTGTGAGCGTATCCGCTTTTACAGAGAATCGATTGGGATGGAGCGTATGGCTTTCGCCGCTGCCATCGGGGTGACCGGGAATGCCGTCAGCAACTGGGAAACAGGCCGGACAAGGCCTGACATCAATCTGATACCCAGAATCTGCGATGCCCTTTCCATCTCGCCCTACCAGCTTTTCGATCTTAAAGCTCCGGATCAGAAATACTCTGATGCGGAGGCCGGGCTGATTGACTGTTACCGTGAGCTCTCCGAGGGCAATAAACGGGCGCTTCGGATTCTGGCCTCCAATCTGAAGGACGCGCAGCTTGGAGACGCTTGCCCTGATATTACTGTTCTTCGCCTTGTTGAGAAGGGCCTGGCGGCAGGGACCGGGGATCCCAGCGAGTTTGAGGAGAACAGCGAGCCGATCTATCTGTATTCCTCTCCCCTGATCAATCGTGCAAACTATGTCTTTTCCGTATGCGGTGACAGCATGGAACCGGAATTCAAAGACAACGACCTCGTGCTGGTCCAGGCGATTCCTTCCGGACCCGAGCTTCAGTACGGCGAGATCGGGGCTTTTATCAAAGGCAACGAGCAGTTTGTAAAAGTCTATGAGGAGGATGGACTCCGGTCCCTGAATCCAAAATATCCGTTCATGAACTTCTCCGGTACCGAGGATACGGTATATATCATTGGGAGAGTTATCGGGACAGTTGATCAGTACAAGGATCTTGCTTCTCAGGATGATGTCGAGAAGTTCAAAAGGATTCATGATGGCCTATGACGGAAAGAACTGCAACTCGAAAGGTCTTTGTCAAGGTTAACTCCGACTTTGACACAACCGGCTACATGCAGCCGAGGTCCATCACCTGGCTGGACGGGAGGTCCTTTCCGATTGATGCCGTGAGAGACTGCCGGCCCGTTTCCGACCATCCTGAGCGCAGCTGCTATACTATTATAATTAAAGGAGAGGAAAAGCGTCTCTACTTCGATAGATCCGAACCGCTGCACGCCAGCTGCTGCGGCCGTTGGTGGGTAGAGACCGCTTCCTAGAAAGCAAGAAAGGAGGAGACTGTAAATGGCTGATCGCTGTTATGTTGCAATCGATCTCAAATCCTTCTACGCGAGCGTGGAAGCCCGGGACCGCAATTACGATCCGCTTCGGGTCAATCTCGTCGTTGCCGACCCGACACGGACTGAGAAAACGATCTGCCTGGCAGTCTCCCCTACACTGAAGGCTTACGGAATATCAGGCCGTGCCCGGCTGTTCGAGGTCGTACAGCGGGTGAAGGAGATCAATGCGGAACGCTTCCAGAAAGCGCTCAAGCTGGGCGTTCTTCCGAAGGGCGAGGACGGGAAGTATCATTTCAGTTCTGCGTCCTTCGATTCGGAAGCGCTTGCCGCGGATCCCGCTTTGGAGCTGTCCTATATTGTTGCCCCGCCGCAGATGTTGCTTTACGAGCAGATCTCCACAAAGATCTTCTCCATCTACTCCAAATACATCAGTACAGACGATATCCACGTCTATTCCATCGATGAGTGCTTCATGGACGTGACGAAATATCTTGAGACCAACAGCATGACGCCTCATGAACTGGCAATGGCCATGATCCGGGAGGTGCTGTTTCAGACCGGGATCACGGCGACTGCGGGAATCGGAACCAATATGTTCCTCGCAAAGATCGCCATGGACATCGTTGCAAAGCATGTGCCGGCTGACAAGGACGGCGTCCGCATCGCCCAGCTGGACGAGCAGAGCTACCGTGAGAAGCTCTGGTGCCACAAACCGCTGACGGATTTCTGGCGGGTCGGTCCCGGAAGCGCACGAAGGCTGGAGAAGCTCGGCTGCTTTACTATGGGCGATGTCGCCCGTATGAGTGTAAGAAACGAGGACGCGCTTTACAAGGCCTTCGGCATTAACGCAGAGCTTCTGATCGATCACGCATGGGGCTGGGAGCCGACGGAAATCCCGACGATCAAGGCCTATCGGCCGGAAAACAACTGCCTGTCCTCCGGTCAGGTTCTGAAAGAGCCTTATGAATATGAAATGGCCAGAACCATTGTCCGTGAGATGACAGAGCTCCTGGTTCTGGACCTGGTCAGAAAAGGCCTGGTCACGAAGCAGGTTACACTGACCATAAGCTATGACCGGGAAAGCCTGACGGTCCTTGTCCCCGGCGACCATATCGGGAACACCGTTTACGCGGTAAAGAAAACCGGAAAGCCGTATAAAGGCATCGTAACACTTGACTATTACGGTCGGCCGCATCCGAAGCATGCCCACGGAACCGGCAATCTCCCCTTCTATACCAGCAGCACCAGGCGTATCATGGAGGTCATGATGGATCTGTACGACCGTGTTGTTGATCCGGATCTGCTCGTTCGCCGCGTTACCATCGTGGCCGCGGGAATCATTCCCGAGAAGGATATTCCGGCCGAACAGACAAAAGGCGTCGTAGAAGGTCAGCTCGATCTCTTTTCCATGATGGATACGGAAGAAGAGAAAGCGAAGAAGGAAGCTGAGAAGAAAGCTGACCAGCGTGAACGCCGGCTGCAGGACGCCACATTGAAGATTCAGGGAAAATACGGGAAAAATGCGCTCCTCAGAGGAACAAACTTCCTGGAAGGCGCAACCACACGAGAACGGAACCTCCAAATTGGAGGCCATCGAAGCGGAGAATAGCTATGGCTAAAGGAATTACGGGAAAAGAACCGGATCCGCGCATCGTCTATGCGGATATCATCGATCTCCCCCATCACCAGTCCTCAAAGCATCCCCATATGAGTCTTTACGACAGAGCGGCGCAGTTCGCTTCCTACAAGGCGCTGAGCGGATATGAGGATATGATCGGCGAGGAAGCCAGACAGACGAATCGGAAGATTGATCTCGAGGAGCCTGGCCTGGATGTCCTGAACCAGAAGCTGAATCTGATCAACGACATGATTGCTGACGGAGAGAACCCGGCCGTTTCATTTACGTTCTTTGTAGCTGACGCGAGAAAGGACGGAGGGGCCTACGTTACCAGAACCGAGCGTGTCAAGCGCATTGACGCTTTGGAACAGGCAGTCATTCTCTGCTCCGCAAACGCCAATGGGATCAATGAGACGATCCCTATCAGAGACATCGTTGAGATTCACGGGGATACCGTAGACAGCGTGGATTCCGACTGATCAAGGCACATATTTTGGACACAATTTGAGGTATACTTGCAACATGGATGGAGGATAAGAAATGATTAATCTTGCAAAACACACCATCAATCTCGGTACCGGCGACGTCGGTGTCTCGATCGTGCAGGGCGGTTCTGTTGAAAAGCCCGTGCCCGTATTCGCGTTTTACAACCGAGATAATGAAAACGAGCGTATTCTCATGGGCTTTTCCAGCAGAGACAGTATCGATTCCCTCATCGCTGCACTTCAGCACGTGAGAGACGTCTATTATCCCCTGCCGAAAAAGAGACTTGGGGATACCCAGGCCTTCAGGATCGACTAAGGGAATTCTGAGCTGCTTTCGGCGGGCAGTTTGGGGATTCCCTGAGCAATTCTGCCGAGGGCAAAACAATGATGGAGTTTGAGGTAAACAATGACTGATATTGCAGAAATCTGCCCGAAGGACGAGAAGATTTGGCTGACGTATTATAACAAGAACGAGGAACTCCTGTTCTTCCTGACATCCCCTGCCGGGACTTCCTCCACGATTACGGCGCAGACCGGAGCTTTTACTCTATACGCCGTTTCGTATTCCGGCAAAGGAAAGGCCGGCGGAGCGAAGATCAAAAAGCTCGGCCAGAGCGGCAACCCGAAGGAGCTGGAAGAAAAATACCATGTGGCCGAGACTATGACGGAATGAATCCAAAAATAACGGATGCCAGACGAAAAAGCGCGCAGATTAAGGAGGAAATTATATGAAAATCCTAATCGTTCTGATCATCGTGCTTCTTCTCCTGCCGAAAGGCAGCGATAAGGGTGCAAAGAAAGGCAAATCAAGCCGCCCGTGGTATGATATCAGCTATGACGATATGATCGAGTATGATTTGTTTGATGATGAAGACTGAAAGAGGTAGACAATGATCACTTGCAAACTTTGCGGAACGGAACTGGAAAAGAAGAACATGCAGAGAGACGGCTCTCTCCTCTGCCCTGTCTGCGGTCAGATCTACTGGAAAGTCGCAGTGGACAGAGCCAGAGCAAAAGCAGAAAAGCGGCAAGGCCCGGGGAAAACATCCGCTTCACTTTTTCGGAGATGATGAGATGCTCGCGGTGATTCATCGAGCTTCCGGCCTTGTTCTCAAAGCCTGCCGTTCCGGAAAAGCCATGTTCACGGCGGCCGGTCCGCAGAAAGGCAAGGCCGGAATCACGAAATTCCTGCAGTATGCCGCCGTCGTTTTGGATGACGGCGGCTTTTCAGAGGTTTCGGTATGAAGAAACTCTTTCGTACAATCATTCTTCTGGCTCTCGGACTGCTTCTGATCCCCTTTGCCCTCGAAATTCCTGTCCGGGCTGCACTGAGTTATGTCGGTGCCCCAACGGAGTACAGCTATGAAATCCCTCTGGGACTCACAGCCATCGGGCTTTTTCTCATCCTGGACAGAAAGCGGATCCGGGCCCGGAGGCAGCGGAGGAGGGAGCGTCGGGCGGAAAGACGCGAAAAAGAAAGGCTCAGGAACAGCTATGTTCTGAACCTGAGCCCTTATGAATATGAAGAATATGTCGCAGAGGAACTGCGGCAGGAAGGCTATACTGAAGTAGACACAACACCAAAAAGCGGAGACTTCGGGGCTGACGTGCTTGCAAGAGACGGTGACCGACGCGTCTGCGTGCAGTGCAAGCGCTATGACCCGGGTCACCCCGTCGGCGTGAAGGCGGTCCAGGAGATCTACAGCGCTAAGGATTACTACGGCTGTGACGATGCCTATCTGTATACGACCAGCGACTTTACAAAAGCTGCCATCGATATGGCGAACGAGCTAGGGGTTTTGCTGGTTAGGACAGAGGTCTGACCATACAAGGGAAGCAGTTTTTTCAGATAAACTTCAAGCTCAGCGCGATCAGCAGCTGACCAATGTAGTACAGTACGATATTCGTAATTCTCAGGCTCGTTTTCGTTTCCGGCCCGAAAGTGTTCAGGATCAGAACAATATCGCTGATGAGAAACAGGACCGCGCCTGCAGCGAAGATGCCCGTGAATGCGGAAGGATCGGAGATCAGATTGCCGATGGCAACGCAGTTTAGAATCATGATCGCCCCAATATAGAATATGCCAAAGATCTTGAACGCTTTTTTTGCTGTAATTTGCCTGAAAATCCAGACCATTAGCAAAGCCGTCAGAACAACCCCAATCAGAATGCAGAGCAGCTTAGATTTGCACATTGGAAGGACCGCAGCAAGGTAGAAAATGTGTCCGCTGAGGAAAATGAGGATTCCAACCAGGAAGATCATCTGCCCCTTTTCTTTAAAGACCCAGCGCAGGTTGAGCATCACATCTGCAATGCAACCGAGAATCAGGCCTGTTACGATCATCTTCGCCATAGGCGTTCCCGGGCTTGTCAGCAGGCCAAGGATGACGAAACAAAGGGAGGCCAGTCCTTTCAGGACAACTGCTGGAATATACTTTTCCTGGTTTTCAGCCCACAAGAAGGCACCTGCCAGTACAAGGCATAGTGGAGTGACATACTCCCCGGAATGAATTCCGAGGCTTCTTAGGAAGCGCCGGATACCGGAGATTGTGCTATCAACAGCAACTGCATCAAGCTGACGTCTTACATTGCCTCCTGCAGTGGACGATGCCCCGCCCACGTGTTTACAAATCTTACGCTATGGACGTACCATACCGAGTTAAAAGACCCTGGTTCAAAATGTTGACCGATGCATTGAAATCTCTTCGATGCTGAATGCCACAGGATGGACAAACCCAGTCACGAATCTTGAGAGAAATGTCATCATTCAGAAAACCGCAACTTGAGCATGTCTTGCTGGAGGGATACCAGCGGTCAACCTTAATTATTTCACAGCCATTGATCAAAGCCTCGTATTCAAGGATTTTGACGAATTCAGAGTATGCCAGATCGGAAACCTTCCGTCCCCAGATGCGTTTCATGCCATCCAGATTGAGGTCTTCAATGCAAATCACAGAATACTTGATCGTAAGATCACGTGCCAGCTTGTAGAACCAGTCTCTGCGACGATTTGCGACATTTTCATGAATCTTCTCGTATTGAAGTCTGGCCCGCTTTCTGTTATTGGATCCAAGCTCTTTACGTGAGAGGTTCCAGCTTGCCTTCCGAATATCGCTCAGGCTGTTCTTCAGCCACTCCGGTGATGTAACCTCAGTCCCGTCACTCAGCGTCAGAAAGGTCTTCAGCCCAAAATCAATGCCAACAGCATTACCTGCATGCGCATCGGGAACGAAAACCTGCTCTATTACAGACAGGAAGATGTAATAGTCACCGGAGGGCAGGCGCTTAATAGTAATCGTCTTGATCTCGCCTTTGAAATCACGGTGCTTCCAAAACTTGAAACGATATTTCCTTGCGATTGTGATGACGTTATCCTGGATAGTCCAACCAGCCTGTTTCAGGGTAAAAGACCTGTATTTCAAGCGCTTTCGGAATTTGGGAGGGGATTTCTTGGGTCCGCTTCGGTTTTTGCACCAGTCAAAGAAGGCCTGGTAGCTCCTGTCGAGACGTTCAACGACATCCTGCGCGGCCTGAGATCCAAGCTGATTCCAGTTTTGGTATCTCGAGAGCCGTTTCAGCTTCGTCAGATGCGTCTTCATACGATTAGCGGAAATGTATTTCCCATAGATTCGATAGTATCTCTTCTGCAGTGCAAGGAAATGATTCCAGATCTGACGTGCGATTTCTATCATGTCGTCGAGATGCCTGGTACGATCAGTGACATAGAGCTTGTATGAATAGTTTTTATGCATCTCAACGAGCATGAGATTCACCTCTAATCGTACTGGCCTTCAATGTAGGCCTTAATAGTCTCTGAAGAAACATCTCCGGCTGAAGCAACAAAGTAGGAGGGAGCCCATAGAGAGTTGTCGTACCGGCTGTCCGTAAACTCAGGGTGCGCCATCAGAAAATGACGCCCAGATTGACCTTTAAACGTTTTAACCACTTCAGATGGAGCAATAGTCGGTGGAACTGAGACGAACAAATGCACATGGTCGGGCATTACTTCAACAGCAAGGATTTCCCATTGCTTCTTTTCCGCAATGGAATTCAGGATGCCCTTCAACTCATCCTGGTGGCCGTCAAGAATGCTTCGACGATACTTCGGTATCCAAACTATGTGCAAGTTTAAAAGATACCTGGAATGCCTAGATTTATTTAGCTTTCTCATATGTTTATTATACCACTATTTGCACACTAATTCAACAAAAAGAATGAACGGGGGAACAAAGTGTTCTCTTTCATCCCCGGATTGAATGCTCATGTACGGTAAAGAAGCAAGCAACCGAAAACAATAGATAGACCGCCAGCACTACACTATTCCGAACCAAAGACCAAAAGATAAGCATTTT
>OMVU01000087.1 GCA_900314565.1 uncultured Eubacteriales bacterium | reverse complement strand
TCGCGGGCAGACCCTTGACTTTGTTCCCGCTCCCTTTTCAAAGAAGAACGCATTGCATTATGCCTGAGGCAATTTACACCAAATATAAGACTTGACTAAAATTGCCTCCTTTATCATCATTTTGCAAACGCGTTAGACATCAAAAAAACCGCCCTGCATGGAGAACTCAGATTCTTTGTGCGTTCTCCAAACAGAGCGGCTCTTAAATCTCTATACTACTTCTATACTGCCGGAAGGTCAGACTCTTTCTTCCGGTTGTGTCTCATCTGCTCACCCCAGCAGCGCCACCGCCACGTCATTGACGTTGGTCCCTGTCGGTCCCGTCATGATCAGTCCGTCCACAGCCTTCAGTGCATGGTAAGCGTCGTTGTCTTTCAGGACCGCGAAAACATCGAGCCCCGCTGCGGTGAGTTCACCGAGCGTATCCTCATCCACATATCCGCCTGCTGCATCGGTCGGTCCGTCTGTTCCGTCACTGCCGAAGGAGAATACTGCGGCATTCGGGATGCCTGCAATGCCTGTGCAGGCCGCGAGCGCAAGCTCCTGGTTGCGGCCGCCGAGGCCTTTTCCGGTCAGCTGTACGACGGTCTCACCGCCGGCGATGTAAGCGAGCTTCTCTCTCGGTGCATCTCCCGCATGTGTCTTCAGGATGCTGGCAAGGAAACTTCCCGCTTCCCTCGCGATGGAGCAGAGCTGGTCTGTGAGGATGATCGGTTTGTAGCCGAGCTCTCCGCACTTTACAGCCGCTGCCGCACAGAGTTCCCGCACACTCCCTGTGATCTGGGTCGTGACGTTCGTCAGTTCCTTGGGCGTCTCTTCCTTCAGAAGCTCCTGTGCTTTCTCACTGAGCTTCAGACTGTACTTTTCAACGATCGCAGCTGCTGCCTCACATGTAGATGTATCCGGATAAGCAGGACCTGAGGCAATCATATCAAGCGGGTCTCCGAGGATGTCGCTCAGCACTATGGAGAATACATGTGCAGGCATGCAGCGTTTGGCAAATCTTCCGCCCTTGACTCCGGACAGGCGTTTCCTGATGGTGTTCATTTCTACGATGTCTGCGCCTGAAGCAAGCAGCTGCTTTGTGATATCCTGAAGCTCTTCCCCGGGGATCAGCGGCATTTCAAAGAGTGCGCTTCCACCGCCGGAAAGGAGAAACAGAACCGTATCTTTGTCGGTCAGCCCGCTGACAAGCGAAACTGCCTTTTCTGTCGCCGCGAAACTGTTCTCATCCGGGACCGGATGTCCGGCTTCGCAGCATTCAATGCCGGGGATCGGGGCAATCACATGATCGTACTTCGTGATCACGATTCCGGCGTCCACGGAGCCCAGCACATCAACAGCGGCTTTCGCCATCTGCCAGGCTGCTTTTCCGGCTGCGACGAGAATCGTTCTTCCGCCCTTGGATTCATAAGTCTTAAGCGCTCTCGCGACTGCTTCGTCCGGAAGGACGGCCTTTAGTGAGCTTTTTGTGATTGCGTCGGCATCGTTTCTCATTTTCTGATTCATGTTCTTACCTCACTTTTTTCTTTCCGGAAGCCGGCGGCGACCGGCTTCCTGTATTCTCTGCCCGGCATGATCAAAATGCAAAGCATTATCAGTTCATATTCTTCACGCAAGAGCGCCTCGGCGTTCCTGACAGGGAGAGGGATTATTTCATTTGTTCCGGGAATGGCAATTGCGACGCACAGGGTACAAAGCGCCCTTCTCAGCAACTTCACTCTTTAATGAATGAACATGCTCAGGAGCGCGATTTCAATGATCGCTGCAATACCCATAACAAGGGTGTTCATCGTCTGTGTCTTATATCCCTGATCCGGTGTCATCGCGCCAAAGTTCGTGACGACCCAGAAGTAAGAATCGTTCGCGTGGGATACCGTCATCGCGCCGGCACCGATTGCCATGCAGACCAGTGTGATCTGTGCCGGGGTCGTAAAGCCGAGGATCGGAAGCAGCGGAGCAACGATACCGGCCGTTGTCGTAAGGGCGACCGTAGAGGAACCCTGTGCGGATTTCAGGATCGCAGACAGCAGGAACGGGAAGAAGATGCCCATCGTGGACAGCACCGTTGCGTGCTGTGAAATGTAATTGACCATGTCGGAAGAGGAAATGACCTTGCCGAGCACACCGCCCGCTGCCGTCACGAACAGGATCGGACCTACGGTCTTCAGTGTGTCATTTGTAATGTTATAGAATTCACTCATCTTGCCGGCACCTGCGAGCTGCGCTGCCGCAAAAACTGTACCGACTGCAAGAGCGATGATCGGCGTTCCGAGGAACTTGATGAGATCTACGGCAAATCCTTTTCCGCCTGCCATGGAGACTGCGGAAGAGATACCCATGAGGATGATCGGGACGATGATCGGAGCCAGAGCAGAGATCCCGCTCGGGAGTTTTCCGTATTCAGCGACGAGCTCCTCGTATGTCTTCGTGACTTCTGCCCTGTCAGCTTCGTCTGCTGCCTTGACTTTCTTTCCGATGAAGTTTGAGAAGAAATATCCTGCTGCCAGCGGGAAGATGGAGCAGACAACGCCGAGTCCCATGACGAGAAGCAGGTTATCGCCGATTCCCAATGTATTCGCAGCAGCGATCGGGCCCGGTGTAGGCGGAATGAAAACATGCGCGATGTACAGTCCGGAACCGAGGCCGATCGACATGGCGACCGATGAAGCGCCCGTTCTCTGTACAAGAGCTTTACGGATCGGGTTCAGGATAACGAAACCGGAATCACAGAAGACCGGGATAGAGACGACCCAGCCCATGAGCTCCATGGCGAGGACCGGGTGGTTCTTGCCGACAAGCTTGATGACCATGTCAGCGAGCTTCAGTGCCGCGCCTGTCTGCTCGAGAATACTTCCAATCAGAGCGCCAAGGATGATGACGATACCGATACTTGAAAATGTCCCGGAGAAGCCGGCTCCGATGACAGATGCAAGACCGGAAACCTTCGTTCCGTCCTCCAGAGTCTGATCGACGATGGGGATACCTGCGATGATTCCAAGTACGACGGAGATGAGCATGATCGAGATGAACGGATGGATCTTGAACTTTGAGATCATCACGATCATAAGTACGATGGCAACGATAAAAGCCAGAATCAGTGGTAAACCAGTCATAATATTGACCTCCTTCTTTTAAGCATCAACGATGCTGTCTTTTGATAGGTCAATTTTAACATCGGATTTGTATTGTAACAATATACATGTACCTCAAAATACCCTGCAAATTTGTGTTCCTATCACAATTTGCATATCTGTTAACCATACTTTCTTATACCGCCCCCGATATTGCTACTGCTCCTTCCGTCCGGATCTTCTCCTTCTTTGCAGATAGAAATAAAAAGCTTCAACAAATGACCGGTCCTCCGACCGATTGATCGGATCGATATCCATGAGCTGCTTAAATTTATTGTAGCGGTAGAAAAGGGTGTTCTTGTGGATATAAAGCGCATCTGCTGCCGCCTTAAAATTGTAATTCGTCCGGATCAGCTGACCGAACGTCTCTATAAAAATATCTTTCTGATCCTCCGGGAACCTGCTCTCATAGATGGATAAGATATGTGTCAGCTCGCCGAGGGGAGCGGCTTCATACAGATATTCCCGGATATGATCGTAGAAGAAAATCGCGGTCTCTCTGCTTTTAACTGTCTTCTCGACCCACTTTGCGTGCTGGTACGCATAATAATAAGTCGAATAGGCTTCCTGAAAGCTTCCGATATAGAAGCGGGCTTTCCGGTCATTTCTGCGAAGCCATTGAAGGACCGGACTCAGGTACTCACCAATGATATATTTATAATCAGTGAACAGCCCGCGCACTCCTTCCGGCATACATTTGAAAATGAGAACATGCTCCTGATCCGGCGCAATACTGAAATCCTTGTGCGTATGATATTTGCTTTCCCGGAACATCTGAAGCATCTCACTGCTGTCGACATTTTCACAGCGAATGAGGATTGGTATCCTGATCATCTCCTCCGGATACCCGAGCTCTTTTGCCATCTCACGCAGATCCTCCGGATTCGTCATCTGAACCTCAGTGAGAAGGTGAATGAAAGCCGCCTTTCGGTTCTCACGAAGCCGGATCATCTCCTGCTGTCTCTCGTAACGGAGCATCGTCTCGATCGCCATCTTGACGATGAGCGCGACGGGACGGATCTCAACGGGATCACCCGTGATGCCGATGACTCCTTCCCGTCGGCCGTCTATATCGATGACCATGTTGATCCCGGGACGAACATTGGCTATTCCGGAAAATTCCGTCGTGTCGACGATATCGTCTTTTCCATGGACGATCCTGTAGGCGATCTCGTGATACTGGCCGATGCGCTCCGGATCCCGGCTCGCTACGATGACTCCGTCTTCGTCCATAATATTTACATTGTAGTCAGTATGTTTTGTTACCTGCTCGATAAATTTTTCCGCGAGGTCTCTGCTGATCATGGATGATTATTTCCTTTCCGGACTGCATAATAAGGCAATTGCGAAAACTGTGCTTCATAGAAATTGTATAAATATTCATATAGTTCCATTTCGCACAGAGTGTCGCAGGCGCCTGCTGCATAACGATACCGATGAATCTCTACGAAAAGTATACCACAACAGCCCACGTCTCATGACAGATGCAAAGAAAAGGTTCATGAAAATGATACCACCCGATTATCCGGAAATATATCTTGTCTAAACACCCATTTCAAGGTATCCTCAAATTGTAAAAGCTGTTTTATGGATCAGACTGAGACTTATTTCCTGCATGATTATTCCGCCAGCTTATTTTTGATGGGCACGACAGTTTTTCGTACCGCTCTGCGCATTCATTTCAGGCTTACATTACATCCCGGGAATTCCGTGGCACAGATTCTATGGATTCGCATGATTCGATGTCCGTCTTCGCCCGTCATACAGCTTCTTAAAAACTTTCTGTATTTCATCAAGGAGGAATACTCATGATCGAACCTTCAGAATTCAACCCCGGAAAATTAGGCTTCGGCCTTATGCGCCTTCCCAGAAAAGGCCTTAGTATCGACGTCGAGCAGACGAGCCGCATGGTCGATCTCTTTATGGAAGCCGGCCTCACTTATTTTGATACTGCTTTCATCTATCCCGGCTCAGAAGCTGCCATTAAAAAAGCCCTCATCGACCGCTATCCGCGGGAAAGTTTTACGCTTGCGACCAAGCTCCTCGTTACCGGCGTTCCGACCGCTTCCCTTGCAAAGAAGGAATTTTCCACATCCCTCTCCCGCACGGGAGCCGGCTATTTTGACTATTACCTCCTGCATTTCATCAACAGGGACAACCATAAAAAGTATGAAAAATTCGGGATCTGGGACTTCGTCCGTGAGCAGAAAGAGAACGGGAAGATCCGCCACTACGGGTTTTCATTTCACGACGGGCCCGAACTTCTCGACGAGGTCCTGACGAATCATCCCGACGCAGAGTTCGTCCAGCTGCAGATCAACTATCAGGACTGGGAGGATCCGAAAGTCCAATCCAGAGCCATCTATGAGGTGGCCCGCAAGCATAACAAGCCGATCGTCATCATGGAGCCGGTGAAAGGCGGGGGTCTTGCAGATCCGCCGCAGAAGGTCAAGAATATTCTGAAAGAGGCGAATCCGGATGCTTCCTACGCCTCCTGGGCGATCCGTTTCGCGGCTTCGCTTGACGGCATTCTTGCCGTTCTCTCCGGCATGTCGAATATCGCGCAGATGGAGGATAATCTTTCCTATATGAAGGATTTTAAGCCTCTCTCCCGCGACGAGATGAGGACTATCCTCAAAGCCAGAAGAGCCCTCGGCTCCATAACAGCCATTCCATGCACATCCTGTCATTACTGTACAGAAGGATGTCCTCAGCAGATTCCGATCCCGGAGATCTTCTCCTCCAGAAATCTGCAGCTCGTACACGGAAGAGTCGACGACGGGAACAGGGCATACCAGGCGCTCTGCGAAAAAGGGCCTTCTGCAGCGGACTGTATCGCGTGCGGACAATGTGAGCTGGTATGTCCGCAGAAGATCGATATTATCACGAAACTGCAGGAAATCAGTGAGCTGCACGCATAATTAAGACCAGCATTTTTACAGGAAGAGGTTCTATCACCATGATACCGGAAATAACTGATGCAGAAAGAAAAGAACAGGAATTCCTGTCACAGTATGATCCAAATGAATATGAACGACCTTCAATCGCATCCGACGTGCTCGTCTTTTCGACAGAAGGTCCTGTTCTGAAGCTCCTTCTGATCAAGCGGAATGATTATCCGTTCAAGGGGAAATGGTGTCTTCCCGGAAGTTTTATCGGCACAGACGAGACCGCGGAGGAGGCTGCTTCCCGCACTCTTCTGAAGGAGACCGGAATGACCGGAATCGCGATGGAACAGCTCTACACCTTCTCAAAAATCGACCGGGATCCGAGAATGCGGATCATCTCCGTTTCCTATATTGCCATGGTCCCGAACCGGGCGATGCGCTTCCAAAAAGGCATCCGTGACGGGGAGGCTGTGCTCTT
This sequence comes from uncultured Eubacteriales bacterium, assembly GCA_900314565.1. Taxonomy (GTDB): domain Bacteria; phylum Bacillota; class Clostridia; order Lachnospirales; family Lachnospiraceae; genus Chordicoccus. Next base: position 4,287 of record OMVU01000087.1, on the reverse strand, counting down.
TGAAGTGGTGCGAACGGAGGATGGATTTGAGCTGCTGTCTGATTTGAAAGAGCCTTCTCTTCAAGGAATTCCTGACCACGGTATCCGAGTCAGAAAGAATGAAATCGCCTTTGATCATGCGGAGATCATCCAGACTGCGCTGGACCGTATGGCCGGAAAGATCGACTATACGGACATCGGGTTTCATTTTCTGGACGACAAAGAGGCGTTCACTCTCACTGAACTGCGCCTCATCTACAACGCCGTAAAGGGAGTCGAACACGACATCGGGAACTTCCGACGCTTTATCAAGAACCGCTATATCATCACCGGGAAAATCATCAACAACCGCGAGGATCGGAAAGGGTTCGGACGGCCGGCTGCAACGTACAGATATACCGGGGTGAACAGGCAGCAGCCTGTAAAGTAATCAATATTCTGACCATGAACACAAGATCCCACAGGGACCGGCAGGTACCGGATTCTGTGGGATTTTTCTTTTTTATTTTTCACTTATAGTCATATGGACACTAATGAGAATCGGAGTATACTTATAGTCACAAAGAACATAAGTAAACAAAATAATCAGCACACAGTTCAGCTTATTAAAAAATTAACCTGAGATCTGCTGCGGAACCGCAGTGAAGGAGAAAAGGAGGCAGACATGGCAGATACAATGTTTGGAGAAATGTTCGGAAATATGTTCGGTTCTCTCGCACCGGGAATGTGCAGACTCACCATGGACGGAAGGATCGCAGTCAAGACAGAGAACGCCTACCGTACTTATGATGTAAAGACCGGCCGGCTCACCAACTGCATGAACTTCGTCTTTGATATCGGAAAAGAATTCTTCTTTGTGATCCCGACCTCAAAGGTAAAGCCCGGAGATATCATCCTGGTCAATGACGCCGATGGAAGACCGTCTCCCAGATGTGTAGTGACAGTCGATACAAATCACATTACCGCAGTGAACTACCGGACATCGACACAGGAAGTCATTATCCCGGAGAGACACATTTTCATGGGGAGCACCTACCTGTACGGAAAGATCGTAAGCCTTCTCGGAGGCAGGATGTTCAAAGGGAAAAAGGGCCCGAATCAGATCTTCCGCTACATGCTGATGATGAAACTGTTCGGAGGCGGCGGGAAGAACAACAACGGGTACGGTTCAATGGACTCTATGCTCCCGCTGCTCCTCATGGGGAATTCGGATATGGGAAACTTATTCGACGGGATCTTCGATGAGGAAGATGATGAGGGCGGTCTCCCGGGCATTGGCGATGACAGCGACGGCATCTGACACTTCGGCACATGTACAGCACGGCATATGTATGAATCGAAATGCGAATGCAAGCGACAGTGAACAGCCAATCGCTGAGAGCTCTGTCGGCAGGGCTTACTGCATGCAGGCATTTCCAGATAAAAGGAACTTATGAAACACGTACCGCGGCAGACCCGCGCTCACATAGGAGGTACAGTATGGGATACGGAAGATGGAGAGATGAAGATTTCAGAACATACGCAGGCCGGAACGGCCGCAAAGTAAGAAAGGACGGCACGATCGACACAGCTGGCGAGACCGTCCAGAGCATGTACAGGGGCCGCACGATCGATCCCGCGCTGGATCCTAATAACGTGATCCGCGAATGCTGTGAAAATGAAGAGCACCCGAACACACTGCCTGTCATTCTTGCCCTCGATGTGACGGGATCCATGGGAAGGGCTGCCATGGAGGTGGCTGCGAAACTCAATGAAGTCATCATAAAGCTGCTCGGGACAGACATGGACATCGAATTCATGGTCATGGGCATCGGAGATCTCGCCTACGACAGAGCGCCGATCCAGATCAGCCAGTTCGAATCTGACATAAGAATCGCAGAACAGCTGGACAAGATCTATTTTGAAGGAGGCGGGGGCGGCAACAGCTTTGAATCCTACACGGCTGCCTGGTATATGGGAGCCCGCCATACGAAGCTCGACTGCTTAAAGCGGGGCAGACGGGGCCTCATCATTACGCTCGGTGATGAGCCGCTGAACCCTTATCTTCCAAAAGGAAGTCTCGCAGAGGTGACCGGAGATACTCTTCAGGGAGATGTCGAGACCAAAGCTCTTTTCCATGAAGTCCGGAATATGTACGAGGTCTATCATATTCATGTAATACATGGAAGCGACTTCTACGGTGACCGCGCGAATCATGAGTGGAGGAAGATTCTCGACAAAAATCATCTCAGATTCTGCAAGGTCAACGAGATCAGCAGCGCAGTTACAAAAATCATTACCGATACGGCAAATGCAGCCGAAATCAATGAAGGTACTGTTCAGCAGGAACCCAAGCCGGTCATGAGAGTCCTCAGGGATCTGATCAGCTGGTAATCCGTATTTTTCCCATAGAAAGAGAGGTCCGTCATGAAGAACACGCCGAAATCAATCAGCATTGTCATAGGAGCCAACGCAGGCGACGAGGGAAAAGGCAATGTCACTAACCTCTTCTGCATGAAGGAAGAACCGGTGCTTGGTATTCTGACCAATGGCGGACCGCAGCGCGGACACACCGCCTGGAACGGCAAAGTCCGCCATGTATTCGGTCACTTCTGTGCGGGCACTTTCAGCGGAGCGGCTACCTGGCTCGCTCCCTCCTACATGGTCAACCCCATGCAGTTCATCAGGGAATATGAGGAACTTCTCAGGCTTGGAGCAAAGCCCCGGGTCTGCATCGATCCCCGCTGCCGTTTCACCACTCCCTGGGACATGATGCTGAACCAGGGAAGCCGGCAGATAGAGGGCACGCATCACACCTGCGGGATGGGAATCTGGGAGACGTATCAGCGATATGCCGATACGAACGCCCTCCCGATCGGAGACTATCTGGCGTTGACCGAGACGGAAAAGGTTCGGTATCTGGTCGGGATCCGGGATAGGGCGCTCCTCCGCATGAAGGAGGAGATGTCCGGTCCGGTCGCCACAAAATGGCTCACTGCCGCCAAAAGCCGCACACTCCTCTGCCGCTTTATGGCAGATATAGAGGATATGTGCAGAATGAAAGGCATACTGATCGGGGAAGAAATTCTGCACATGTACCCGCATCTCGTTTTCGAGAACGGGCAGGGTCTTCTTCTCGACTGGTCGGACGACGAAGAGGAGGCAGTTTATACCACGCCCAGCAGAACGGGCATTTTCGAAGCAGACAGGCTGATCGAAAGGAATTTCACCGGGCAGACCGTTCAGGCCTGCTACGTAACACGAACATATCTGACAAGACATGGTGACGGGCCTCTCGGCTTCGAATGTCACAGAGAAGAGCTCGATCAGAGGATCCGCGAGACTACCAATGTCACGAATCCGTTCCAGGGACATTTCCGTTACGGGAAAATGGATACAGAGGCTCTCGACACGCGAATTCGAAAAGACTTTGGAGGTCATGGACAAAATAATACCTGGAAACTTGCTCTAGCAATCACCCATACAGATGAATACAGCCCCGGTGAGGAGTTGCTTTATGCAAGCCGCGCGTATGATGAGCGCTATCTGATCGGTGGGGTCGGCCGGACGACTGTAAGGAACTAAAGCACTGTATCTGTCTTACACGACCCCAACTATTCCGTTCACCATCAACCGAAAGCCCATCACCGTGCGCCAGACGTACAAACCAAAAAGCCATTAGATGCGGGTGAGCGACGATCCGGACAGGCGCATCGCAGATATGAAGGTAGTTAAGGAATCAGGGGAGACTACGTAAAAATACGTACCTCCCCTGACTTATATTTAACAAACTTTATTATTTAGTAGTTCTTAATAATAAACTGGCCTATAGTATTGTCGACCACAGCCGCATCTATCACTCCCGCTTTCAATTCATTGACCATCGGCGTAATGTCAGTATACTCTATTATATCGGAATCAGACCCTAAATCATACTGTTTGGAACCCCCCAGTACGCCCACAGTTTTATTTTTCAAATCTCCAAGAGTATTGATATCCGAGTCGCTCTGGTTTTCCAGCAGGACTTTCATCTGCCCCGGAGTCCGAAAACGATCCGTCGGATCAGCGCTGCAGGCTTTCAGAATAATGCCCGACATCAGAGCAGACGCATCACATGGAGCCGGCAGTTTCTCCCCTGAGATACGCCTTCCGAGCGCAGCCTCCTTATCCCGAGCGCTGATCTTCGGTGCTTCCGGATCAAGAAACGGCGCACGGTTCCGATTCATTAATCCTTAGATCAACATAAAAGTAGAACTACATCGATCTATCCATAACAACATCTGCGGAAAACCGCAGTTTTTCAACAGAATATTGTGCTTTTGTCACGGG
>OMVU01000011.1 GCA_900314565.1 uncultured Eubacteriales bacterium | reverse complement strand
GTTCCTATAATCGAACTACGGCTTGCTGCACAAGCCTTTTATCGGGAGTTCCTGATGGAACTTCCGATAATATATATTACAGGAACCGCTTCGCAACCCCATAAATCTGCCGGTAAAAATGATTTCCGCCGGCTAACTACTACTATGTATTTAGTGGTTGATATTCCTATCTTCCAGATAGGATGTTACCCATCTTGTTGCTTAAGCGGTTAGAATGATGTGGCAATCGGTCTGGCTACGGCTAACTTGGACCCCGCGTCCGTACGTGAGTCTGCCAACCAGCCCTCATGTTTGAAAACACGAGAATGCGCCGGTTGTTTTTCAAATTGATCAGCTATCTCCACAGGACGCTTCCTGGCACCGCATGGAGGCAGCGGTTCTTTCTCCCGCTTCGTTTAGGTCATGCCAGTACAGTCCGACCGCTCCTTTTCCTCCTCGAGAGTATGGTTCACTATCCCGCCTGCAAACAGGATGATGATAAAACCTTCTTTTTCGATGACAAATCTTTTTCAATACGAGAAAGTATCTGCTGAGAGACCTCGCTAAAAATACCATAATTTCCCGGTTCCTCATCAAAGCAGACAGATTGTTCGCCCCTTCGCTCCACCCCTGCTGCTGGGATAGTCAGAGCGCGCCCAAGGCGCAGACTCAAAAAAAGGCTACCACAAGTGATAGCCTTTTCTTTATCTCAGATATCATTGTTTACTTCGGTGAATTACACCTCATAAACGCTCAGTCTTTAATTATTTTGCCTGCTTGATTGCAGCCTGTGCCGCAGCCAGTCTCGCGATCGGTACGCGGAACGGTGAGCAGGATACATAGTCAAGACCGATGCTGTTGCAGAACTCGATGGAAGCCGGGTCGCCGCCGTGCTCACCGCAGATACCGCAGTGCAGATACGGGTTGGTCTTGCGTCCGCCTTCAACGGCGATCTTCATGATCTTGCCTACGCCGGCCTGATCAAGCTTTGCGAACGGATCGTTGTCGAGGATCTTTGCATCCATGTAAGCATTCAGGAACTTACCGGAGTCATCGCGGGAATAACCGAACATCATCTGTGTCAGGTCGTTCGTACCGAAGCAGAAGAAGTCAGCTTCCTTCGCAATGTTGTCAGCCATGAGAGCTGCTCTCGGGATCTCGATCATTGTACCGATCGTGTACTGAAGCTTGATGTTTGCACGTCTGATCTCCTCATCCGCTGTCTCCTTGACGATCTTGCGGACATAGCGGAGCTCACGCTTTGCGCCGATGAGCGGGATCATGATCTCAGGAATGAGCTTCCAATCCGGATGCTCGGAGCGGACCTTGATCGCTGCACGGATGACAGCCTTGGTCTGCATAACTGCGATTTCCGGATAGAGGACTGCCAGACGGCATCCGCGGAGACCCATCATCGGGTTGAACTCATGAAGGCCGGCAATGATGTCCTTGATCTCCTGTACGCTCTTGCCCTTGCGAGCTGCGAGAGCTTCGATATCCTCTTCCTCTGTCGGAACGAACTCATGCAGAGGCGGATCCAGGAAACGGATCGTGACAGGCTTTCCTTCGAGAGCCTCATAGAGCTGCTCGAAATCGCCCTGCTGAAGCGGAAGGATCTTTGCGAGAGCTTCTTCTCTCTCTTCCACTGTGTCGGAGCAGATCATGTCGCGGAAAGCGTCAATTCTGTCGCCTTCGAAGAACATATGCTCTGTACGGCAAAGGCCGATGCCCTCCGCGCCGAGCTCAACAGCCTTCTTAGCGTCAGCCGGAGTATCAGCGTTCGTGCGGACCTGGAGCGTACGGATCTCATCTGCCCAGTCCATAATGTTCTTGAAATCGTCATCATCGATGGAGCCGGCGATGACCGGAAGCTCACCATCGTAGATATTGCCTGTGGAGCCGTCGAAGGAAATGATATCGCCTTCGTTGTATGTGTGACCGCCGAGCTTGATAACTTTGTTCTCTTCGTCAACGATGAGCTCCTGGCAGCCGGATACGCAGCAGCTGCCCATTCCGCGTGCAACGACCGCTGCATGAGAGGTCATACCGCCGCGTGCTGTAAGGATGCCCTGAGCAGCCTTCATGCCTTCGATATCCTCCGGGGATGTCTCAAGGCGGACAAGGACGACCTTCTCGCCTCTCTCTGCCCATTCCTTCGCCTCGTCAGCTGTGAAGACGATCTTGCCAGAAGCGGCACCCGGTGCAGCCGGAAGGCCCTTGCCGATCTGCTCTGCCTTCTTGACAGCGTCCTTGTCGAAGGAGCCGTGAAGAAGTGTGTCAAGGTTACGCGGATCGATCGCAAGAATAGCGGTCTTCTTGTCGATCTTTCCCTCTTTTACGAGGTCATTGGCGATCTTAAGAGCAGCGCGTGCTGTTCTCTTGCCGTTACGTGTCTGCAGCATGTAGAGCTTGCCGTGCTCGATCGTGAACTCCATATCCTGCATGTCACGATAGTGATCCTCCAGCTTATTGGCGATGCCGATCAGCTGATCATAGATTTCCGGAAGAGTCTTCTTGATCTCATCAATCTCCATAGGTGTACGGACACCGGCGACAACGTCCTCGCCCTGTGCGTTCATAAGAACTTCCGCGAAGAACTTGTTCTCGCCCGTAGCCGGGTTACGTGTGAAGGCAACGCCAGATCCGGAATCATCGCCCATGTTGCCGAATGCCATCATCTGGACATTGACCGCTGTGCCCCAGCTATAGGGGATATCGTTGTCACGGCGATAGACGTTCGCCCGCGGGTTGTCCCATGAACGGAAGACAGCCTTGACCGCCTCGAGCAGCTGTACCTTCGGGTCTGTCGGGAAGTCTTCGCCGATCTTTGCCCTGTACTCTTCCTTGAACTGTTTTGCAAGTTCCTTCAGATCGTCTGCTGTGAGCTCGACGTCCATCTTGACGCCCTTCTCCTCTTTCATTCTGTCGATCAGGACTTCGAAATACTTCTTTCCGACTTCCATAACGACGTCAGAGAACATCTGAATGAATCTTCTGTAGCAGTCCCATGCCCAGCGCGGATTTCCGGACTGCTCAGCCATTGTATTGACAACATCCTCGTTAAGACCCAGGTTCAGGATCGTGTCCATCATACCGGGCATGGATGCTCTTGCACCTGAACGGACGGAGACCAGAAGCGGGTTCTCCTTGTCACCGAATTTCTTTCCGGTGATTTCCTCAAGCTTGCCGATTGCTTCTGTGATCTGTGCGGAAATATCGCTGTTGATGCGCTTTCCGTCATCATAATATGCCGTACACGCTTCAGTTGTGATGGTAAATCCCTGCGGAACCGGAAGTCCGAGATTGGTCATCTCAGCAAGGTTCGCACCTTTGCCGCCAAGGAGATTGCGCATAGACGCATTGCCTTCGCTGAACAAATACACATATTTTGTCATTAACATTTCCTCCTGCAAATTCGATTAAGGATAGAATATCCTAGTTAGATTTATTGTAACATATTCGAAATATCTTTCAAGAAAAAGTACCTTGATTTACTTAAAAAAATGACAGCTTATTCTGCGATCCTTCCACAAGATAAAGGCATGAATTCCGGGGAACACCTCCTATATCTTGTAAAGAGACCGCACCCCCGGCTGACATCAGGAGCACCTCGGCGTTCCTGCCGTACCGGTCAGGGTGCGAAGCACTTCCCTCTTCTGTGTCAGCGATCAAATGCAAAAACTTCCCACACGCATAAATCCGGCTACGGCCGGGAACAGATCATTTCCAAAGGCGGGCGTCCGAACACGGTCCCGACGTGGAAATAATATCCCCGTTGCCTTAAGATCCTGCATGTGGGAAGTTTTTGTTAATTATGAACGGTCGTTCTGGACGACCCGTCTGTTCTTTTTATTTTTCGAAAGCCTTACCGGAAATGATATCCTCATATCCCTTCCTGTAAAGGTGGCGCGGAATACCGTCGACCATGACAGGCGGGACATCGCCGCGGATCAGCGGACGGACATAGCGGATGAATTCATCCTTTACATATGTACCTTCCTCATTGACCCACTCTCTCGGGACAAGGCGCTCCTCATTGGCGATCTTATGGACATCCTTGACTTCGGTGTTCGCCTGATACGGATCATCGCCTGTACGTACGAAAACGACCATCTTTCCTGTATCACCTTCGTCCGCAGCAGCAAGAGCGGCACCGCCGACCTCTGAAGCCTCAAGGATATCGATACGGGACGCACAGTGGGAAGCTGCTCTCTGAAGAGTGGAGAGCTCGATCGCGCGTGTCTTGCAGCCAAGGCGTGCGGAAAGAATGTTCGCGAGAACTCTCGCCGTACCGGAAAGCTGCTTATGTCCGAATGCGTCTACGTAATCAACGCCGTCGCCAAGCTCCATGACGAACTTTCCGTCAGCAGTCTTGATACCTTCAGAGACACAGACAACGACGGAGTTCTTATCCTTCAGAAGCTTCTCGCACTTTTCTACAAATTTATCGACATCAAATGCGATCTCCGGAAGATAAATGGCATCCGGACCTGTGCAGTCTTCACCCTCTGCAAGGCAGGCAGCGCCTGTGAGCCATCCTGCATTGCGGCCCATGATCTCAACGATCGTGACCGTGCCGTGTGCTGTGAGGATTGACATACCGTCGCGGATGATTTCCTTCACGGAAGTACCGATGTACTTCGCTGCAGAGCCGTAACCCGGTGTATGGTCCGTCAGAGCGAGGTCATTGTCAATAGTCTTCGGGCAGCCGACGAAACGGACTTTGGAGCCTGTCAGCATTCCGTAATCGGAAAGCTTCTTGATCGTATCCATGGAGTCATTTCCGCCGATATAGATGAAGCAGTCGATTTCAAGATCGTCAAGGATACCGAAGATCTTGTCAAATGTCTCTCTGTCCTCGTGAATTTCCGGGAGCTGGAAACGGCAGGATCCGAGGTAAGCAGCCGGTGTTCTCTTGAGAAGCTCCTCATCGAGTCCGTTCTGGATATGTTCGGAGAGGTCGATGTAATGTCCCTTCATAAGGCCTTCCACACCGTGTACCATGCCGTAGACCTTCTTGTATCCGCGCTCCTTGGCTGAGCGATAGACACCTGCGAGTGAAGAGTTGATAGCTGCTGTCGGGCCGCCGGACTGACCGACGATGACATTTCTCTTCTCTTTAATCATATATTCCTCCTGAGATTGCATGAAAAATGCATGATATATTTTAACAGTGACATTCTAGCGTAAATAACTGATTTATTCAAGACCCTGTTAAAAGTACAGGGTCATGCATGCTATAAAAAACAAGGAGCAGCCGTATGAAGCAATGCCTGCACTGGATACAGCATTCATTTACAAATAATGACTGCTGTATCCAGGTACGGACAAGCTTTCATACGACAGCCCCCTGCAGGGAATTTCCAAATACATTCATCCCGCGGCAGGAACGCCGGAGCGATCCTGATTTACCGAACGAACCTGTTCACAGTGACCCGCAGATCAAAGCTTCGTTCCGCAGTTCGGGCAGAACTTCGGCAGATTCGCGGGATCCTCAAATTTGTTCCCGCAGTTCGGGCAGAATGCAGCCGGTACCGCTTCCGGCCTCTTGGTGCCGCAGTTCTGGCAGAAGTTTCCGGTATTGTACTGGCCGCATGTACATGTCCATCCGCCGGCCTGCGCTTCCTTGATCTGCTGAGCCTGCGCCGTCATGGCCTGCTGCTGTGCTCCGCTCTGCATGAGCTGATTGATCTGCGTTCCCATTCCGACGGATCCGCCCATTCCCATCGCCGCAAATGCGTTGACAGCGCCGTTCGTATTCGCAGCTGCTGCCTGCATCGCCTGTGTATTGCCGATGCCCATATAAGCGCCGAGCATTGACGGATCGGTAGCATATCCCTTTGTCTCCTGATATCTTGTGATCTGCTCTTTGCTCTTATCATCCGCATCCATCATGCCGATGGCGATCTTGAAGATCGAGATTCCTCTTTCTTCCCAGGACTGATCAAGGATCCTGTCCACTTCCTGAGCAAGGTCGTATTCGTGGGCCGCGATCTCCTGGTAACCGATACGGCGGCCTGAAAGTCTGCCGACACCCTGGCGGATGGCTGCAATTGCCTCTGTCTTGATCTGAGGCTCGATATCCTGCCTCGTGACAAGCCCGTCCCCGTCAGCACCCGCTTTGGCAGCACCGAGCACGGAATAGAATTTCGCGGGATCTGTTACCTGGATTGAATAGACGCCGTTGCCCATCAGCGTGGTCGCGATATGCCAGCAGGGCTTTCCTGTATTCCAGTCTGTCTCCCAGTGATCAAAGTTGATATTGCCGGATCCCCACTTGAAGCCCTGGATCTCGCCGAGATTGATGTAGTAGACGCGCTGTGTGCTCGTGCGCTGGCCTCCTGCGAGGAACTGTGAACCGAAGGACGCTGCAAGTGCCTTAAGGCCTTTATTATTTCCGCTCATCAGGGACGGGGCCGTGGAGGAGTCAAATCTGTACCTGCCGGGCTCCGCGCAGAAATCGACGATCGCGCCGTTCTCGACGAGGATCATGCACTGATTCTCCTGTACATCGATTCCCGAACCGGATGTGATAATGTTGTCGTCTCCGCCTTTGTTCATGGAGTTCTTGCCGACGATCTTATTGCCGCGCTTCATGATGATGCCGTTCGACATATCGCCGCTCTCAAAATAATCGACCCATGCATTCTGTGTTGTTGTGTTGAATGCTCCGGATGCTGCCCCGATTGCGCCGGCTACCAATTTAATAAGTCCCATACTCTCTCCTTTCACGGATCTTTTTGTCCGTATCTCATCCCGCCGGTACAGCCCGGTGGGTAATGATTCCTTTTAACAGATGTTTCCTGACTTCAGTGTCATATTCCGGTTTCATTTTGCGCATTCTTCTCACGATTGAACGCGTGAGAAGAATGCATCATAAAATTTTCAGATGAGCGCAAAAGCGAACGCTCAGAAGTGTCCGCCTCCGCCTGAGAAACCGCTTCCGCCTCCCGAGAAACCTCCGCCGCTTGAAGTGCCGCCCGAGAAGCCGCCTCCGCCTCCCGAACCGCTGCTCTTCGGTATCGCCCTCGAAGTCTTTCTCGTCCCGAGGAAAATTGCGCGGTGGCCGGCCTGTCTGTAATTCAGCGTCTTTACAGCAATCTTTGCGTTGTTGACCGGCTGAGATGATTTGTGCTTCGAAAGCAGGATAACGATGCCGGCTAATGCGAGCAGACTGCTTACGATCACAGAACCGAACGTCGGGATCAGAGCGACCGCCAGATTCTCAAGCTTGTGAAGCTCTGTAAGGAACGCATTCGCACCGCCGTAAAAATCACGGTCACGGAGATACGGCATGGCTTCGTCATAGACATCGGAGGCGAAATCCACATATTTCTTATCCTTGTATTTCCCATGACCGGCTGTCCAGAGCACGTTGTTCTTCATATCGATCATGAAGATAAAACCGTCCATCTGATCAGCATTGTCCATATAGAACTGTTCCGTGTACTTCTGCGTCGTCTCCGTCCCGTAATAAGCGTCCTCCGGAACATCGAGCGAAGTGATGATCATGACCTCGCAGTTCTTTTCCTTCTCGATCTTTGCGAGTTTCTCAAGCAGTGTCTTCTCATCGGAATCGGAAAAGAGATCTGCATAGTCAAAGACCCTCTGGTTAAAATCCGTAACGACCGGCATATAGAAAGTCGTTCCGTTATTGGATGTATAGGGTCCGCTCCCGGTCATGTGGGAGAGCTCCTTGTAATCCTGTGTCCCCTGGTCCGAGGCGTAATCGGAACCCTGCGTGTAGAGATCATCAGCACTCTGCGATCCTATCTCGTGAAGGGCTCCCTCCGTCCCTGAACTGTCCTCTCCCTGCGTGCTTTCCGCAGCCGATTCCGTACTCTCCCCCGACTCTTCAAGGAGATTCAGATCTCTGCTCGCAAAGACCGGAAGAGCGCTTCCGATCAGCATCGCCGAGGCCAGTGCAGCGGAAAGACAAAATGTTCTTATTCTTTTCATCTTCATCAGAGCATCACCCCCAATACCCGCAGGATCATCATGATGATCTGTGAAATAAGGAAGATTCCGCCGCCGATCTCGAACAGCTTCATGGGATCCTTCGGAATATCTCCGACGATCTTCCCGGTCTGGCCGTTCATTCCAAAGAGATACTTCTGCCCTTTATATTCCGTGTACATCATCCAGACAGGAAGCATCGCGTAGTGGACCCTCTGATTCGTCCACATATACTGTTCATGCTCGATGGTCATACCGCCGCTGTAGGTGCCCACATGCGCAAGAGCCGCCTTGGACAGAGACTCCTTGGCACGCACTTTGGCACGGTTCTCATTTTTCGTAGCATCCTCATTCCATCGCTGTGTATAAAAACCGGCGAGGTAAGCAGGATTGAAGGCAACGAGTTTTGAGAAATCGAACGGCTCGATGGAATCCATCAGTGTATTGTCCATCTCCTTGAGGGCATCTGCGGGAATATTTTCGAATTCTCCGTGCGCCCCCTCCTCGACCCGGTAGCTGGAAATTTCCGTATATTCGGTATCCCCCGCGATCCAGACCTTCGTCTCCTTGGCAAGCACCCGTATCTGCGCATCTCCGTCAAACGTGTAGAGCCAGAAAGGAATGTACATGCCCTTGATCTTCTCGATCGTAGATTTCTTCGTAAAGAGGCGGGGAGTGAGGATCGACTTTTTGCAGAGCTTCAGATAGGCATCCTCCACATCCTTCCGTTCCGTGGTAAACGGAAGTACATAATCCGGTCTGAAAGCACCGGTAAGATTCCCCGACAGTGTAATCGCGCGGTTGCAGTAAACACATGTCGTGGCGGCTGTCTCCTTAGATGTGATGACCTCGGCACCGCAGTGCGGGCACTTGTAGATCCGGAGATCCCCCGTCGAGTCATCTGTCGCGGGCTCCGTGACAGGCTCACTCTCGTCGACATATGCGGCAGGCTTTACATCCGCACTGTCCTGCTCCGTCTGGTACGCATACTCGGACGGATCGAACGAGGAGCCACAGTATTCGCACTCCATCTTTCCGGTCTTCGGATTGAAGTACAGCTCGGCGCCGCAGGTCTTGCAGTTATATTTTGCCATCCAACCCTCCTTTCAATATCTCTCTTGTTAGGCAATTGCGAAAGTCTATGCTTCATGGAAATTGTATGAACATTCAAACGGCTTCCGCGCCAAGAACTTCTTTGCTCATTCCACATCTTTCGTTCATGAAGAAGTTCTAAGGCTTGTGCAGATTGTTTGAATTGTTCAAACAATTTCATTTCGCACAGAGTTTCGCAAGCGCCTATCTCTCTTGTCACAGGCAAATGCGAAAGTCTGTGCTTCACGAAAATTATATGAACATTCAAACAATTTCATTTCGCACAGAGTTTCGCAGGCGCCTTACTTTCAAATATATGAATATTCAGATTTTTGTCCCGAATATTCCTGTCTGCATTCATTATAACAAAAATACCCTGTATATTACAGAGAAAATATACAGGGTATTCATATTATGGCATTATTTAGAATGTGATCCTCTCCGCAAGATAAGCCGGAAGGTCTGCGATCTTTACACGGACCTGCTCCATCGAATCACGGTCACGGACCGTCACGGACGCATCTTCCGCAGAATCAAAGTCATACGTCACGCAGAACGGCGTGCCGATCTCATCCTGTCTTCTGTAGCGCTTCCCGATATTTCCGCGGTCGTCATACTCACAGTTATACAGTCTGCAGAGATCCATGTAGATCTTCTCCGCCGGCTCTGCAAGCTTTTTCGAGAGCGGAAGGACCGCGACCTTGACCGGTGCAAGCGCAGGATGGAAATGAAGGACCGTCCGGACGTCATTTTTCTCAGCATCCAGAACTTCCTCGTCGTAAGCAGCGCACAGGAATGCGAGCGTCATGCGGTCAACACCGAGGGACGGCTCGATGACATACGGAATATATCTCTCCCTGGTCTCATCGTCGAAGTAAGTGAGATCTTCTCCGGATACTTCCTGATGACGGCCGAGGTCATAATCCGTACGGTCAGCGATGCCCCAGAGCTCGCCCCAGCCGAACGGGAAGAGGAACTCAACGTCCGTCGTGCCCTTGCTGTAGAAGGAAAGCTCCGCCTGGTCATGGTCGCGGAAGCGCAGTTCATCTTCTTTGAGGCCGAGTGAGAACAGCCACTTCTTCGCAAAGGCTTTCCAGTACTCGAACCACTCAAGGTCGGTTCCCGGCTTGCAGAAGAATTCCAGCTCCATCTGCTCGAACTCGCGTGTGCGGAAGGTGAAATTGCCCGGCGTGATCTCATTTCTGAAGGACTTGCCGATCTGGCCGATGCCGAACGGCAGTTTCTTTCTGGATGTACGCTGTACATTCTTGAAATTCACAAAAATACCCTGCGCGGTCTCAGGGCGGAGATAAACCGTATTCTTGGCATCTTCCGTGACACCCTGGAACGTCTTGAACATCAGGTTGAACTGGCGGATATTTGTGAAATTATGCTTGCCGCAGGACGGGCAGGGGATCTTGTGCTCAAAAATGAAGCGCTCCATCTCTTCATTTTCCCATCCGTCGACAGAGCCGAGCGGCTCCTCATCAGAACCGTAGGCTTCCTTATCCGCCTCCGTGATCGGGATCTTATTGTCATGGCAGTAGTCTTCGATCAGCTTGTCCGCGCGGAATCTCTCGTGGCACTCCTTGCAGTCCATCAGCGGATCGGAGAACGAGCCGAGATGGCCGGATGCGATCCATGTCTGCGGATTCATGAGAATCGCGCTGTCGAGACCGACATTGTACGGATTCTCCTGGATAAATTTCTGCCACCATGCCTTCTTTACGTTATTCTTGAGTTCAACACCGAGATTACCGTAATCCCATGTATTTGCGAGACCGCCGTAGATTTCAGAACCCGGGAAAATGAATCCCCTGGATTTCGCCAGCGCTACGATCTTGTCCATTGTCTTTTCCATTGCAGATTCTCCTTCATCTTTAATTAGCCCTGTCCCCATAGCGAGGACGCGACTATTATACTCGATAGACCGTTATTCTGTAAAGTTCTGTGTGGAAGAAAGCGTAAGCATCGCAAGCGACTTAAGCTTTTTATCTACACATCCCGAAAGCCGTCTCCTCACAGCCCGGGTAAAATCCCGCTCCGCCTTCTCCGAAAGTCCGAAGGAATAGAGCTTCGCAAGGCTCGTGGAAGCGACGAAGGACAGCGCATACCACGCGCTTTCGTCCATCCCCTCCGGAGTCTCCGGCGGAGCGAACACACCGTTTACCGTCATGATCCGGCACTCATAAATACTTCTTATGAGGTCCGGAGACTGATGCCCCTTCAGAAGGGCGCGGAGCGTGATGTAGAGAAGGTCGACCATCTCCGTACACTCCATCCCCTCCTGTGCCCAGTAGGAAGCAAGTTCAAGGAAATAAAAGCCGTAATAGACCTCGGGCTGCCTCATGGGAAGATCAGAAAAGAAATTGACCACGTCCGCCGACTTGAGCGTATAGGCCGTCCTCCCCTCAGCCAGCGTAAAAGTCCCGAACACGAACGGGTTCGAGGCTGCCATAAGGCTGTTGTTCGGCCTCCTTGCCCCGTGCGCGAACGCAGTGACCTTCCCTCTTTCACCTGTCAGAAGGACCAGCCGCTTATCATATTCTCCGACCGGCTGCGCAAAAAGTACTGCGCCCTTAAGTTCTATCAGTTCCATCAAAGCTTCTTTCTGTCATACCCGAAATTCCTGAGATCGCTCTCGCTGTCCCTCCAGTTCTTTCTGACCTTCACAAAGAGCTTCAGAAAGACTTTCGTACCGATCATCTCCTCAATATCCCTGCGGGCTTCCGTTCCGATCTTCTTGAGCATCGACCCGCCCTTTCCGATGACGATCGCCTTATGGCTTGACCGCTCACAGATAATGGAGGCCTCGATCGCGGTCAGATTCTCCGAGCGCTCGTTAAAGGTGTCAATGACGACCGCGATCCCGTGCGGGACCTCCTCGTTAAGCGCGCGCAGCGCTTTCTCACGAATGATCTCCGATGCGATCTGGCGCATGGTCTGATCCGTGACGACCTCTTCGTCAAAGTACTTCGGTCCCTCCGGCAGCAGCGCAAGGATCTCACGGGTAAGTTCATCCAGATTCACCGACCGAAGTGCCGAGACGCACACGATATCCGAAAAATCCATGACTTTTTTCCACGCGTCGATGATTCCGCCGATCTTCGTCTTATCCACGGTATCTGTCTTATTGATGACCAGGATGACCGGCTTTCCGGTGGAAACGAGCCGCTCTGCGATCTGGCGGTCACCCGCTCCGATAAAATCCGAGGGCTCCACGAGCCACAGGATCACATCCGCATCTTTGAGCGTACCCACGGAGACATCCATGAGATATTCTCCGAGTTTGTTCCCGGCTTTCCGAAGCATCCCGGGGGTGTCCAGAAAAATGATCTGTCCCTCGTCGTTCGTGAGCACTGTCTCGATCCTGTTCCTCGTCGTCTGCGCCCTTCTGCTCGTGATCGCGATCTTCTGACCGATCAGATGATTCATCAGGGTCGATTTGCCGACATTCGGACGTCCTACGATGACGACATATCCGGATTTAAACATACTATACCTCCGTCAGATGAGCGGCTCCACTCTGTCAAAAAGATCCTTCTCCGAAAGAACGGCTGTCTCGCTTCCGATGACGCAGACCGCACCGGATCTGAGCGCCTCCTGCACAGCATCGGCAGTCTTTCGGATATCCTCAGAAGTCGCGCCAAGGATCTCGTCCCTCACCTTCTGAGACTCTTCGTACGTGAGCCCTGACAGATAATTCCGCATGCTCATGCTTCCGAAAAGAGATGGTGTGAGCGGCATGTCGATCGCACTGATCGTTCCGATAATGTACTTCGTCATCTCCTTCTCGTTCGCATCGAAATTGGCGAGATACTCCGGGACAGAAGCATAAATGTCAAGTGTCCTCTTAAGGTTCGGATCCCTGTAGGAGGTAAATGCTGCATCACCCGTCCTTCGAAGGATTCCAGCGCACCCGTAAGCGCCTCCGATCACACGGATATTGTCCCACAGATACCCGAAGCTCAGGATCTGACGAAGAATCGCGGCCGCACCGTTGTACGTGAAACCGATGCCCGTGAACTCTCCAGCCTGCGCGACGAACTGGACCTGACCTGCCGTCGTAAAGGCTTCCCTGAAAGGACCGACCGGCTTCACGTCTGCGTCTTCAGTCCATGGGCACACTGTGTCGAGGCTGTCAAGCACGGCCGGGAGACTCTTTTTGAGAGCATCCCAGCCCTCGTCCGCAGACGTATAGCTCACGATAAGATTATTCGGATCGAACAAAAGCCCTGCCATCTCCGCAAGATCCCTGCAGAGCTCTGCGGACTTCTCGTCATAATTGTCAGAGAGGTCTTTTATATATCGATAAAAATTGATTCCGGAGCAGGCGTCATAGCAGACCGCAGTCTTACTGTAGGACATGGATGCCCTGAAGGACGCCACGGCATTTCCCGCCTGCTGCATGATCATCTGTAAGGTCAGCTTTCTGGAGTCAATGATCTCGCGGATCCGCTTTTCGTCCGAAAAATCAGAGGACGTGATGATCTCGCGAATTCTGTCGAATGCAAAGGGCAGCTCTTCGTAGACTGCCTTTGTCCTGGCGACAAGTGCGATATCGAAGCTTCCCTTTTCTTCCAGACTGTCAACAAAGTCGATATCGAAGGAAATTCCGCCGGTCTTTATACGGATCTCGTTGATGAGGTCGAGATAGCCGTGCTCCGCCGTATCGACCATGCCGAGGCAGTTCCGCAGGAGAGCCACGAGGCTGAGCTTCTCAAGCGGCACCTTCCGGATCGACCATCGAAGTTCGGCATAACCGATCCCGTTCGTCTCCGTTCTGTGGAAGATGATCTTCGGATTCTTCGGCCCCGGCGCGCTGTCCTCATAAAGTCTGCGCTCGATATTGCTGAATCTTCTTGCCTCTTTCCGGATATCGCTCCTTGAGAGCATGGGCAGGCATTCGAGATCCTCCGGAGTATCCTTACTCTTCTGATACTCTTTCAGCTCCTTCGTCTCCTCAATGAGTCTTTCGATCTCCTCCTCGGACAGGGACGCCTTATACGCTGCGAGTTTTTTCTCCGTCTTGAGCTCGCGCTCCCTGGCAAGTCCCTTCGCCGGCGTCAGGATGACCATGGCGCTGTGCGGATTGTCCAGGAATTTTTCACGGACAAGATTTTCAAAATAGCCTGTCCCGATCTGCTCCCTGAGCCACTTGAACGCGTCAAGCTGCCTGAGCGACGAGAACGGATTACCGTCGTCGTAGAGCCATGTGTCAAAGACCACCAGCCCGTACATGAGGCCTTTCGGATATCCGCCGTAATCCGCCTCCCGGAACTGGAACTCCATAAAATTGAGCGCGGCAAGGAGCGACTTTTTATCGATTCCCTTCTCCACTTCGGCAAGGAGCGTGTTCCTAATCACCTCGATCATCCTGTCCGCATCCTTCTCCTCCGCATTCTTCGCGATGACCGAGTAAAAGGGCTGAAGGATCCCGTCGCTCAAGCCCCCGCTTATATCTCTGCCGATGCCGGCATCGAGGAGGGCCTGCCTTACCGGCGTTCCTGCCGTCGAGAAAAGAACGGTGTCAAGGACGCTCAGAGCGATGATCTCCCGGACATTCTGCGGATCTCCCATGACAAGGTTCCAGGAGAGATATGTATTCTGATCCTCCGGCTCCTCATCCGAGATGGGGTAATGGTCGTGAACGACCTTCATTTCCGCAAAAGGTTCCTGGAAATGGATCTTTGACGACACCCGGATCTGCTCAAAGTTATTCAGATAATGGTCATCGATCCACATAAGCGTCTCGTCCATATCCATATCACCGTACAGGTAAATATAGCTGTTGGACGGATGATAATATTTCGAATGAAAATCAAGATACTGCTCGTAGGTGAGATCCGGTATATTCCTCGGGTCTCCTCCCGACTCGACGCCGTACTCCGTGTCCGGGAAAAGGGCATTGAAGGTCATGCGCTCGAGATAATCATCCGCCGAGCTGAACGCGCCCTTCATTTCATTGTAAACGACACCGTTATAGTGAAGCGGCTCATCCTTCCCCTCAAGCTCATAGTGCCAGCCCTCCTGACGGAAGATCTTCTCCTCCCGATAGATGTTCGGATAGAACACCGCATCCAGATAGACATGCATGAGGTTCCTGAAATCCGCATCGTTCGTGCTTGCTACCGGGTACATTGTCTTGTCCGGATAGGTCATCGCGTTCAGGAATGTATTGAAGGAACCCTTGACGAGCTCAACGAAGGGATCCTTCACGGGGAACTCACGGGATCCGCACAGGACCGTGTGCTCCACGATGTGGGCGACGCCCGTCGAATCATAGGGCGGTGTCCTGAATGCAATGTTGAACACTTTGTTGTCGTCTTCTGCCGGGATCAGCATGACCCGGGCTCCGCTCTTCTTATGGCGGAGGAGCCATCCTTCCGCGTGGATATCCTCCAGGTCCTGATGAAGAATGAGTTCATACTGTCCTCTTTCGATGATCTTGTTGATATTCATATTTTCGTTTACCTCTGAATTCATGTATTTTTGCAAAACTTATCATATCAAAGTTTCTGCAGCGGAGATCAAATATTTCCAAGCTTGAACTGCTTCATGATCTCATTCGTCAGCGAGTATTCATAGGGCTGCAGCTCGATCTCGTCACGGCTCTTCCACTCCGCAAGCTTAAGCTCCTGCCTGTCAATGTGGATCTCCGGACTTCCGTCCACATCACAGTAAAAACCTGCCAGGATATCCTGCGCCGTGCCCCACGGCTGAGATCCGAAGTAGGTAATATTCCTGATCCTGAGCCCTGCCTCCTCCATGACTTCCCGCTCGCAGGTCTCCTCGAGCGTCTCGCCGATCTCCGTAAAGCCGGCTATGAGGGCATAAGGCGCAAAGCCTGTCCGATACTTGGTGCAGAGCATCCGGTCTCCGTTGCGAACGCCGACGATAACGGCCGGCATGATCTTCGGGAAAATCATATTCCCGCAGGATGTGCAGCGGAGCGCACGCTCAGTATTATCCTGTTCCGTAGGCTTTCCGCAGCAGCCGCAGAATCGATTCTGCCGGTACCAGGTGATCAGATGATGTGCCGTAAAAGCAGCATAGACCCGATACATGGGAGTCGGCCGTCTGTCGCGGATCGTATTCATTTTCAGAAATTCGAAGTCCGCAGGAACAGACGGATCCACGTTCTCCGCAAAGAAATACTGCTCGTCGTCGATCGAGAAAAGATATGTGAGCTTTCCCGTGTCCCCGATCTCCGAAAGGTGCGGAAATACGATCTCACAGGTATCCCCATCACTTTTTATTTTTGCGAGGATCCCGTCCGGACGTTCGACGATGATCAGGCTCTCCTCGTTCGGCTCCGCCTTCGGATCGTAGTGATTATACAGCTTTTTGGGGAAAATATCCTGTATCATGGATGCTCCTTTCCTGAACGAATACAAGACGCCTGCGAAACTGTGCGCTTTCAATGAGCTTCGCAGCTGTCTATATCTGAAAAACCTGCCTGACCATCGCAGACACCGTATCGCACACACGGTCTTTTTTCCGACGGGGCTTAATGCCTTTGTCTGAATATCCCGCACACCATGTCGACTGCGGATTGCAGCTCCGCCGGGCAGTGCTGCCTCCAGATCGTCAGGGAATCGTAAAATGAAAACCCTTCCGGCACGTGTCCCAGATAACAGACCGCCTTCCAGAGATCCGCTCTCCGGGATAAAACATGCAGAAGCTGCTCTGCCGCACAGAGATTTTCTTCTCTGAGATAGCAGTTCATCGTAAATCTTCTGATCTGGTCCGGATCAGCAAGATCCACTTCCTTCGCTGTCGAAAGGATCTCTTCGGAATACTTAGAGAACTTCGGGGCGTACTCCGCAAGCGCTTCATGACCACCCTGCAGGAACACGGAGGGTGTGAGCCGTCTCAATACAAAATGCGAACCTGCCTCACAGAAGGATTCTTCCAGCCATCTCAGACTCTCGCAGACCGGATTTTCTATCCTGAAATGGCAGAGTTCGTGGGCGAACTGATAGACCGCCTGAGACGGATAGCGGTAGGATGCGGCAAGACGGATCTCGGAGAGTTCACGGATACATTCCGGAATCTCATTTGGACGGACCAGTCTGACCGTCAGAGGACGGCCTCTCATCTCTCCCATATATCGGTCATAGATCGATGCCGTCTCGTCCAGTATACATAAAAAGTTCGCACTCGATCCGGCGTTCCTTACCGAATAAAAAAACACATCCGGATGCCTGGGAAGTCTCAGCAGATACATCACATATCCTTTTCTTTCCTATTCAGGGAACCTGCATCCGACTCAGGTGCTGCAGCGCTTTTTCCGGCTGCCCGCACACCGACAAGGCAGATCGGCTTTGCAAGTCCGCCGTTCAGACTGCGCAGAAGATCCTCAAATCTCTCATAACGGTACCCCGCCTTTCCCCGGTTATAGGCATTGTGCGTCCGGTATCCGTCTTCCTTTGAAATACAGAATGTATGGACCTCCTTCAGGAGATTCTTCTCGTCATTATAACAGGTAAGGATAAGAACATCTGACATTCCCGCAACAATCGGGAAAATCTTCGGGTCCGTACACAGCCAGGTCTCAAATCCGCAGTATTTCATATAGTCCCGAAGCGCTCCGGGAGAAGTGCCGAATCTGCCTTCCAGGAGTTTTCCGTTCATTTCAAAAGAATAGAGAAGATGCGGCAGTTCCCGATCCATCTCATCCCCGATGAGCCCGGCCCGCCGGAGAGCGTTCAGAACATTCGCCACGGCAATGACTTCGCAGCCGGCATACGAAACGGTGACGCTCCCATAACGGAGATCGCTATAGTTTTCCTGATCCTCAATATAGCCGTCCTGCCGGGTAACTCTTTCCCGGTGCTTCGCGTAGGCATATAAATTTCCATACAGGTTTCCCTCAGCCAATGCGGCACGTCTCGGCTGAACTGCCCGAAGGAATTCCATAAAACCGAGCGCCGTCCGTCCGCTGACGCGCTGAGGCACGAACGACACGGCATACGCTTTAACGTTTTTCGCTGCACCTCTCAGAGCAGATGATGAAGCGGACTTATGCCGGCCGTTCCGCTTTTTATCCTCTTCCGCCGATTTCTTCTTTTTCATAGGATCGTATTTCAAATCTCCGTCAGACTGCAGCCTGTGTATAACAGGCAGCCCGCCTATCATAATCAACATCTGCTTCCGGGCGCCCGTTCAGATGTTCAGATCAATGATGCATGTATAAAGTGAAGCCTGCCGCTTCTTTTGCGGAGCGCGCATCTCCCGTCTATTATAATGGAGAAAACAGCTGTTTGCAATTCTGCATATTCTGCGGGATATGTTCGTGAAGGCAATTGCGAAAATCTGTAGGATCCTGATCAGTTCCTGTAATAAAAGGGTTTTCTATCTGTTTAAATTGTGACAGTTTGCGTGTATAATAATAACAAATAATGTGTCCGTTCATACATTTTTCTACAAGAGGAGGTTTCCATGAAACGAAGTCTGCCCTTAATCCTCTTTACTGCGGCTTTAGCTGCGCTCTCTCTTGCAGCCTGCGGTAATAATAAAAAAACTGAGCCCCAAGGCTCCGTCTCCTCTGTCCCCCAGACAGAATCCGTCAAACAGGAACGGCCGGCCGGAGATCTTTATATAGAGTCTGTTCCGGGCACCTATACAGGTCTTTTTGACATTGTCTGCACGCCCGAATACTATGACGTATGGGTAGGACAGATCGCCACTTTCGTCGGTGAAACGGATGCCCCTTCCCTCGCGGATCAGCTCCAGACGATCCTTACATCCCGGCCTGCCGGCGAAGCGGAGACATCCACCGTCAATAACGGCGGCCCGATCGAGACGAACGGATACTTTATCTGCGGTCTTGACAAACTCACGATCGAAGATCATACCATAAGCGGCACGGACGCAGAAGGCAATACACTCTTTTCCCATAAGTACGAATTCATCGGGACCGATGACATGGGATTTTACGAATACAAATCTGCAGATGACGGTTCCGGTCCTTTCACCTATTTCCTCTTCGTTCCCTCTAAGACCATGGAGCGGAGCTGGCACCTCGAACTTCGGTACGGTGAATACCTTGAGTCTCTCAGACAACCGGTCTCCCCGGAATACGGCAGCTGGATCGCCTATGCGATCGATGTCGGCTATGATCAGTCAACTGCCGAGAACGCCATCGCAAACATCGTCGCGGACCGTTTTATCGTTGAGGGCGGAAGCAACAATGCTCCGGGAGCGAACGCCGTAACAGGCGGCGGCAAAGTCGTTGAGCAGGGCGGCGGAACGGTCGTTGAGCAGGGCGGAACAGTCGTTGAACAGGGCGGAAACACCGTCAATGAGGGCAGCTCCGCCACAGAAGATGCTGCTTCTGAAGGACAGTCATCCGAATCCAATGAAATCGTCGAGGACGGAAACGACCTCGGATAAAGGCAGGATGCAGATCAGCCATACACCTATTCGCAAAAAGAGGAATCCAGGGTACTTCCCCATGGATTCCTCTTTTCTATTCTTCATCGCGTAATACTCGTGATTTTATATCATGAGATACGCGCGCAAAGCGAAATCTGGCTTCATCGCACAATTCTTCTGACTTTACTGCAGGCGCTGCCTTTTCTTTACAGTCTCTGCCGTTCGACCAGCTCCGCAAAAAAGCCGTTCTTCTCGATCAGCTCATCATACGTGCCGTCCTCTATGATCTTCCCGCCGTCCAGAACAATGATCCTGTCACAGTTCCGGATCGTCGAAAGCCTGTGCGCGATGACGATTCTCGTGCATTTCAGTTTTTCCAGAGAGTCGGACACGATCTTCTGCGTAATATTATCCAGCGCACTGGTCGCCTCATCGAACATAAGGACCTTCGGCTTCGGCGCGATCGCCCGCGCGATCATGAGTCTCTGCCGCTGCCCTCCGGAGATGCCGCCGCTGCCCTCGGAGATCACCGTGTGCATCCCCATCGGCATGTTCTCGATATCTTCCTTCATTCCGGCCATCTCCGCTGCCTCCCAGGCCTCCTTGAGCGTGAGCTGCGGGGCAGAGATCGTAATATTTGAGTAGATATCGCCCTGGAACAGTTTTCCGTTCTGCATGACAACGCCGATCTTGTGCCTCAGAGATTTCACATCCAGTGCGTCAAGGTTCCTTCCGTCATAATAGACCGCGCCCTTTTCCGGCTTCTCAAATCCAAGAAGGATCCTCATCAGCGTCGATTTTCCGCATCCGGTCTTCCCTACGATCGCCACGTACTGTCCCGGACGGATCTTCATGGAAATATCATCGAGGACGAGCGGCAGCGATTCCTTATAGCGGAACGAGATATGGCTGAGCTCTATCCCACCGCTTAACGCCGTAACGATTTTCTTATTCTCGTCCATCTCCGGGACTTCTTTCAGCACCGGTTCCACCATATCGAGGATCGGCTTGATCTGAGCATTTGCCACGGCAAGCGACGCAAATGCCGAGATCGCGCCGCTCACGAACCCGAAGGCCGTCGAGAAGGACATAAAGTCATTTGCCGGAATCTTTTCATCGATCGCGATCGTATAGAGGATAATGGTACCTGCAAGAGAGATCGCGGAAGTGATCACAGAATTCATTTTCAGGAACACCGGGGGATTATAGTGGTAGGAAGCCGCTTTTGTGTACTGCTTTGCCCATTTTGCAAAAGCTCTTTTCTCCGAACCGGTGTTTTTTATTTTTGCAATGCCGTTGATCAGGGCAAAGACAAGTCCGTTCTCTTTGCTGAGCTCTTCCATCTCAAACTTCGAGATCCGTGTCTGGACGATTGCCGCAACGACTGAGACCACGATCGTCGAAAGCGTGATCAGAACAGCCGGCGTACAAAGGCTTGGCGCATAACTGTAGATCTGCGCGACATACAGCAGAAGGAACAGCGCAGACGTGAGCGCCGTGAAGACCATGTCGAACATCATCTTACAGAGACTCTGAACACCGTTCACACGGCTTGCCAGCTCACCGGCGCTGAACTTCTTAAAGAAGGCCGGCGGAAGTGAGAGAAGACGCATCATTGTTGCACTCTCTACGGCGACATCGAGACGAAGCTCCACTCCGGTATCCACGACACTGCGGACACTTGTGAGCAGTGTGTGCGCAATAGACGCCGAAGTCAGTGTGACCAGCGCAAAGACAAGTCCGCTCAAATTTGCTTCCGTGAGGTATTTCGACGTATAGATATAATTATAGACGAGCGGTGTGACCATTCCGACCAGAGTGACGGCAAGCGCCGCACCGACCATCTTCGCGTAATCCCTGCCGGTAAGCAGCGCGAACATATAAGACATAAGATCCTGCCTCCCGATCGACCGGAGCGGAAACTGCGTATAGAAGCAGATCGCTCCCTCATCGATTTCTTTGGCGTTCTTCTTCGTAATATGGATAAGTTTTCCGGAGTCGGGATCCTTGTAATTATACCCTGAAAACTTTCCCGGAATAAGTGCAACGGATTTATCGCCTTTCAGCGTACCGAGCATGGCTCCCGATGCATGCTTATACCATTCACCCTCCAGTTTGACAGGTCTGTACATAATTCCTGAAGGCCGGAGCAGAAAGTCCAGCACTTCATTCAAATCCTGAATATTTCGCGGAACATCCTGGGCATGCACGTGGTAGAACTTCAGAATGTCCGAGATCGCCTCCTCGGCAATCTCTCTGTCCGAATGGAACTGTACGGACAGAAACTCCTGTCCTCCCAGCATATTCGCCATCCGGGCAAAGGAATCCGCGAAAAGGTCATCATCATTCTGGACCCTGTCCCGGATCTGTTCCTCAAACCATCCCATCTGCTTCCTCCTACTCGCACATAATCAGCTGTTCATAAAATCCGTGCTCATTAAGCAGATCCTCATGCTTCCCGCGTTCAACGATCTGCCCCTGATTCATCACGATGATCTCGTCACTGTCACGGATCGTGGAAAGTCTGTGCGCAACGACAACACAGCTGATTCCGCGATCTCTCACGGAATTCACGACCTGCGCCTCTGTACGCGCGTCCAGAGCACTTGTGGCTTCGTCCATAATAATGATCGAAGGATCCTGCGCAAGAACTCTCGCGATCTCCAGTCTCTGCCGCTCACCGCCGGAAAAGTCGGCGCCGCCTTCGAGCATTTTATACTGGTATCCTCCGTCACGCTGAATGATCGTCTCATGCATCATCGTATCCCGAGCTGCCAAGATCACTTCGAAATCTTCGATCGTCGTATCCCACATCCTGATGTTGTCCGAGATCGTATCCTCAAAGAGTGTGATGTCCTGATCGACCATCGCGACCGAGCCTGTGAACTGATTCCGGTCGATCTCATCAATCGGAATTCCGTCGTACAGGATCTCCCCGCTCCAGGGTTTGTAAAGCCCCGTCAAAAGCTTTGCGATCGTAGACTTGCCGCAGCCGGAAGGCCCGCAGAAAGCAATTTTCTGCCCCGGAAGCACGGTCATGTTGAAATTCTCGATCAGCGGGCTGGCGAGGCGCGAATAACCGAATGTGACGTTCTTCATCTCAATTTTGCCGCCCAGCTTCTTGTAGCTGAGACTCTCATTGAACTCCATTTTCTCCTCTGTCACATCCACGGGATAATCCATAACGTCCTCGATGCGTTCCATATTTGTCCGCATCTCACGGATCGTGTTCTGCATATCGAGCAGCTGATCGGCGGGCGCCACAAAAGAGCCCAGCCATGCCGTGAACTGCGTGAGGATACCGATCGTGAAATCGCCGTTCACGATGAGCATGACTCCCATCCAGAGGATGATCATCGTGACAATATCGGAGATCAGCGAGGGGATGATTCCCAGATAATAATTGATGCGCTCCGTCTCCACCTGCTGCCGGTTAACAGACGCCTGAAATCCAGACCACTTCCTGAAAAAACCGTTCTCCGCTCCGCTGGCCTTGATCGTCTCGATCATGGAAATTCCCGACAGTGTCGTTGACTCGAGTTTTCCGCTGTCACGCATCATGACACGGGCTATATTGATCCTCTTTTCGGAAATGTATCTGCGGACGACCGTATTGATCAGAACACCCAGCACGCCGATCATCGCGAGGACCGCACTCGTTTTGATAAGGAAAACGAGGTAAAAGAGCATCATAAATACATCGACCGCGAGCGGGGCAAGTGTCCCGATGAGCGTTGAGGCGATTTTTTCATTTGTCCGCTTCCGCTGGGCAATATCGCCTGCCATTCGCTGCGAGAAGAACTCCATCGGCAGACGCAGGATATGCCACATATATTCGGAGTTCGCGACGATCGCCAGCTTTCCCTCCAGTCTCAGCGAGAAGATGATCTTGAGCGCCTGAATTACGATCTGAAGACCTGTCACCATTGCGAGAATGATGAGGAACGGTCTCACCCATTCCGGACTTTTCCCTGTGAGCAGGCGGTCATAGAGCACGCGCTGGAAGGCCGGACTGACCATGGACATAAGGTTCGTCGCGGCAAAGATGAGAATTGTGAAAATGAAAGCCGACTTCGTCCCCAGAAGCTTCCTTTTCGTAAATTCCCGTATGCTTTTCCTCTTCCCTCCGGGCTCAAAACTCTCTCCCGGTTCCAAAAGCAGCGTGACGCCCGTGAACGAGCGGTCGAACTCCTCCATTGAGACTTCGACGGTACCTCTGGCGGGATCATTGATGACCGCTTTGTTCTTTTTGAAGCCGCACAGTACGACAAAGTGATTGAAATCCCAGTGTATTATGCACGGAAAAAAACCGTTCTCCTTCAGGAACTGGGGTTCAAAACGAAAGCCCTTCGCCTCGAGGCCGTAATTTCTGGCTGCCTGAAGCATGTTCCGGGCATTTGATCCGTCTCTGGACACTCCGCAGTCATAGCGGACCTGCTCGAGGGGGATCCACTTATTATAATAAGCCAGGATCATGCACAGCGAGGCCGCACCGCATTCGAGCGCCTCCATCTGCATGACGACCGGCACTTTGGCATGACCGTTCCTGACCGGTTGCTTCACTTTACTATTACCCATATCCGATCTCACCTGCCGATCACATAAGAGATCGGAGAGACAGTGCTCTTTACGACCTCACCCGCTGAATTGACATCCGTGACTGTCAAAGTCACACAGAGCCCCCATGTGATCCCGGCAATGACAAGCAGGATAATTACGATGAGAAGAATCCACATGCCGGGCGTGATCACTCTGATATAATCGTTGATCTGTTCGGGGGATGAGATCCTCTCCAGACTTTTCTTTCTGAAAACTGAATTGTTCATAAGTTTCTCCCGTCCTAAAACCGTTTTTGTACGATCAGACTTCCTTCGGGAATATGCATGCAGCATAATGAGAAGCAGTTCCGTCGGATGGATCGCCTCCCAGACAGCATCCCTTATGCAGACCCGATAAAATGTATTCTATCATGTTATAAAATTCTTTCCAAGTAAAGCACGACAAATTGACTCTGTTTAAGCTGATTGATTCATTGTATACTGGTAGAGGCAGCTCTTATCCCGGCGCTCAGATTCAGGAGCGTCCCGGAGTTCCTGCCGAAATGCGCGCAGTCTCACGACCTGAAGTCACGGGTACTGCGCGATGAAAAATATGAAAAAAGGATATCCGCGAACCCTTATGAACCTTAATTCGCTTATCATGCTGCTATTCGTGACCGTGTCGGTGATCATTTATTACCTGATCCCGAAACGGTTTCAGCCCTTCCTGCTGCTGATCTTAAGTATCATCTATTATATTTCGAACGGCTTTGGTGCTTTCTTCTTTATTCTGACGACAGCTGTCACCACCTACCTGGCCGGTCTCGCCCTGAGCAGGGAAAATGAAGACAAAAAGCGCCGTGTCATCATCGCGCTCACGCTCATCTTCAATTTCGGGATTCTCTTCGTGCTCAAATACACGAACTTTATCATCCTGAATCTCGAAGCCTTCCTTCCCGGAAAGCTCCGGACCTTCGAGTGGATGCTGCCGCTCGGCATTTCATTTTACACATTCCAGTCCATGGGATATCTTCTGGATGTATGCTGGAAACGTATAGAAGCGGAAAAATCTTTCTTCAGATTTGCCCTCTTCGTCTCCTTCTTTCCGCAGATCATGCAGGGTCCGATCGGCAGATACGGGAAGCTCAGAAAGACACTCTTTGCTCCGCATTCCTTTGACCGCGAACGCACGGAGACCGCGATCCTTAAAATTCTGTGGGGATTTTTCAAGAAAATGGTCCTTGCGGACAACGCCCTCTACTTTGTGAATGCCGCTTTCAACGACTACGAGCGCTATCCGGGGCTCGCTGTTTTCGCCGTGCTCTTCTACTCCATCCAGCTCTACGGGGATTTTTCGGGAGGCATCGATGTCGTGACAGGGATCGCCCTTCTCTTCGGCGTGGAGCTCGATCCGAACTTCCGCCAGCCTTTCTTCGCGACCTCCATCGCGGATTTCTGGCACAGATGGCATATTACACTCGGGACCTGGATGAAGGACTACGTCTTCTATCCCATCTCCCTCTCCGGATGGATGGGAAGATTCCGCAAGTGGTGCAGGAAGCACCTTCCAAAACAGACCGCCCGCGCACTTCCGGTCGCGGTCGCGAATATTCTCGTATTCCTCGTCGTCGGTATCTGGCACGGGGCTGCGTGGAAATACATCGTCTACGGTCTGTACAACGGACTGATCATCGGCATCTCAGAGCTGCTGGCCGTGCATTATAAAAACGCAAAGACAAAGCTGCACATTAACGATAAGTCTCAGGGGTGGAAGGTCTTTATGATCCTGCGCACCTTCCTCCTGGTCAATATCAGCTGGTTCTTTGATAACGCGGCAACCGTTCCCCAGGCCTTTGCTATGATGAGAAATGCAGTGACGCATTTTACCCCGTCTCTCCTTCTTTCGGTGCCGGTAGGGCCCGGAGGAGGCACCGGGCTTACAAAATATGCTCTGATCATCCTGGCCTTCGGATGCATTCTGCTCTTTATCGTAAGCTTCTTGATCGAAAAGGGCGTGAACATACCCGCTTATCTTCTGCAGAAACCGTTCATCGTAAGGATCTTCGTCTATCTCTTACTGTTCATCATGCTGCCCGCACTCGGTCAGCCCCCGGTCCAGACAGGAGGATTCATCTATGCGCAATTTTAAACGTCTCCTCGCTGCCGTGATCCTGCTGCTCTTTTTTGCATGCAATATCGGGCTCAGCTGGCTGCTCTACCCGTACACCTACACAAGAGCGAACTTCCATGTGATGAAGGAGGGTGCCTATGAAGGCCTGATCGTAGGAGGATCCCATGCAAAATGCGGCATCGATCCCGAGGTGCTCTATACAATGACCGGGAAAAAATATCTGAACTCGGCACAGGGAGGAGAACACTCTCTTGATATCCTCTATCTTGTGAAGGAGGCTGCTTCCCGCACAGATCTTAAGACCGTAATTTATGAGATCGATCCTGCCTACTGGGTCGATAAACCGAACCAGTCTCAGGAATACGTAGCGCTCTATCATGAATATCCTCAGTCTGTCCGGAAAGTTCCTTACGCTCTCGATAAAATGCTTGTGGCCGACCTTCGGACAAGCCTCTTCGAGTGGTATCTGTACAGAAAGGAAGTCTTCCACATAAAGGACAGGATCGCGGAAAAGTCCTCAGAGGAGTATAAGAACTTCAGTCTCGCTCCTTTCTCAGACGAGATCCAGACCTACCGGGAAGACGGTTTTATCGCAAGACATCGGACGGAATCCGGAACCGACTACGAGACCGAGCCGTCCCTCTGGAATGAAAAGACCTATAATCCCGACGAGCAGAAATATTTCGAGGAGCTTGTCTCCTTCTGCAGGGAAAACAGTATCGAGCTCATCACGGTCATGATGCCGGTTCCCGATATTTCCTATGAGACATATACGGACTCGTATGCGTCTGCACAGGATTTCTTCACGGCCTACCTCAAATCACAGGATGTTCTCTTTTTAGACTGTCTCCATTCTGAGCTGGCCGAAATGCCGCGGGATCTGCAGGATTTCTGTGACAACGACGGACATCTTTTCGAGGATTCGGCAGTGCGCTTTACAGGGATCCTGGCGAAGGCAATATCCTGAGAACAGCTGTTTTTTCGCGAGCAGCTGTATGGAGAAGCACATGAAAAAAAGCTGTGAAGCGTGATTTGACGCACGCTTTACAGCTTTTTTGGAGTAAAAATCTCATTTTACTTCACGGTGCTGTTCGCACCGCTCGCAGATATCAAAGGTTCGCCTGAAGGAATGCAAGAAGAGCATCCGCATTAGCAGCCTCGTCGCCGCCACTGACCTGAACTTCGATCTCATTGCCCTGCTTTACGCCGAGCTGCATAAGAGACATAAGCTTCTTGCCGTCAGCCTGTTTGCCGTTTGCAAGGACTTTGACGTCAGAATCATACTTCTTGATCTCTTTTACAAGGTTTCCAGCCGGACGAGCATGGATACCAACCGGATCAGTAACGACATACTTAAATGATTTCATTGATTTTGTCCTCCTAAATTGTGTTGCCTTGAATCGGCAATTAATATAGCATTATTATACAGTACTTTCTCATAATCGTCACTGATTTTTGAGCATTTTACAAATTTTTATTCTTCATCGCGGAAAGAAGAAGGTGCTTCACACCCTGCGCGGCGCGGCAAGAACGCTGAGGCGTTCTTGAATCTTCATCTTTCTCACTTTTCGGCGTTCTTTGACAGTCCCTTCTTGAACTGTGTTTCATAGAGTTCCGTATACACGCCTCCCGCACCTACAAGTTCCTCGTGCGTTCCTCTCTCCACGATCTCTCCGTCCTTCACGACCAGGATCTCGTCCGCCGCGAGGATCGTGGAAAGACGATGCGCGATCAGGATACTCGTGCGCTCCTCGACCAGCGGATCGATCGCCTCCTGGATCTTCTTCTCAGAAATGGAGTCCAGCGCGCTCGTCGCTTCATCAAATATGAGGACCGTCGGATCCTTCAGCAGAACACGGGCGATCGAGATCCTCTGCTTCTCTCCTCCGGAAAGTTTAAGCCCGCGGTTCCCGACCAGTGTATCAAACCCCTTCTCCTGCTTTTCTATGAATTCCAGAATATTTGCCCTGGCGCATGCACTGAGAAGCTCCGCCTCCGTTGCATCCGGCTTCGCGTAGAGAAGGTTGTCACGGATCGTTCCGTTGAAGAGATACGTTTCCTGGCTCACGACACCGACGTGACTTCTCAGGAAGCTGAGCTTCAGATCCCGCACGTCATTTCCGTCAAATGTTACAGATCCCTCCCGCACGTCATACAGACGCGGGATCAGGTTGACGATCGTACTCTTACCCGACCCTGACGGGCCGACGATCGCAATACTGTGTCCGCTTTCCAGTCTGAAATTTATATTTTTGAGGATCTGTTTTCCTTCCTCATACCAGAAATCGACATGCTTGAATTCAATATCGCCGTCTGCGCGCACAGGGACCAGGGCATTCTCCCGATCGCTGATCTCCACCGGCATGTCATAATATTCAAAAATTCTCGTAAAGTTCGCCATGGAGCGGATCCAGTCCACCTGAATGTTGAGGAGCTGATTGACCGGCATATACATTCTTCCGAGAAGGGCTACGAGAACCGTGATATCACCGACCGTAAGATCCGAGTCATACTTCATCATCAGGATTCCGCCGACAAGGTAGAGGAGCATCGGCCCGATGCTGGAAACCGTCGAAATTACAACGCGGAACCACCGGCCTGCCATGCTCTCTCTGATATTGAGCCCAATCATCTTCCTGTTGACCGTCTCATAGCGCTCATACTCTGCGTCTTCCCGTCCGAACAGTTTGACAAGTAACTGCCCGCTCACAGAAAGTGTCTCGTTCAGGATCCCGTTGATCTCATCGCTGCACTCCTGGGCTTCCCTGGTCAGAGACCAGCGGGTCTTTCCGGCATTTCTGGTCGGAATCGTAAAAAGCGGCACGATCACGATTCCGAGCAGCGCGAGGATCCAGTTCTTCTGGAACATCGCGACCATGGCTACGATGAGCGTCACAGAATTAGACAGGATACTTGTCAGCGTGTTGGCGATGATCGACCGCACGCCGTCAATGTCACTTGTCATACGTGTAATAATATCACCCTGATTATTGGATGTAAAAAAGCTCTGCGACATCTTCTGCAGATGCAGATACATCGCATTCCGCATATCATAAATGATATGCTGAGCGATCCATGTATTCAGATAGCTCTCCAGAACGCCGATCAGGTTGGCTCCCAGCGTGACGGCGAGAGACAGTCCGATCAGCATGATAAGCTTATTCAGATCTCTTCCGATCAGTCCCTCATCGATGATCCGGCCTGTCAGAATTGAAGGATACAGGCTGAATACGGAAGAGACAAAAATACAGACGAGAACAAGAAGGAACTGTTTCCAGTAAGGCTTAAGATACGAAAAAATCCTTATCAGAAGCGCTTTCGTCACTTTTGGCCGCTGTGCCTTCTCCTCCTCCGTCATGTAATGCTGCCCTCTCGGGCCTCCGCCTCCGGGTCCCGGCATAAGTACCTCCTATAGAAAACGCGGGTCATTATCTCCTCTTTGCGCATGATCGCCTATTCGAAATCAAGAGGATTCCTCATCAGGGAATGAATTTGGGCGACACCGTTCCGGTGTCACCCATTATTCTTTTGCCTTCCAGCCGCATATATCAGGTCATACAGACATCCGCAGTCAGATGTCTTGATGTCAAAAAAATCAGATGGCTCACTTCATGACCGCTTCAAGCGCGCTTGCCACATCGTCGATCAGATCCTTCGTATTCTCAAGTCCGCAGGACATTCTCACGAGACTTGCGGGAACTCCGGCTGCAAGAAGCTCTTCATCCGTCATCTGACGGTGTGTGGAGCTCGCCGGATGCAGGCAGCAGCTGCGCGCATCGGCGACATGTGTCTCGATCGCAAAGATTTTGAGGTTCTGCATGAACTTTTCTGCCGCGGCACGTCCTCCCTTCACCTCAAAGGAGACAACTCCGCAGGTACCGTTCGGCATGTATTTCTGTGCGATCTCATAATACGCGTCTCCGGGAAGTCCGGGATAGCTGACTTTCTCCACCATCGGATGGCCTGAGAGTAATTTTGCGAGTGCAAGCCCGTTCTCACAGTGCTGCTTCATGCGAACATGAAGGCTCTCCAGCCCCAAATTCAGCAGAAATGCATTCTGCGGTGACTGGATCGAACCGAAGTCACGCATAAGCTGGGAAGTCGCTTTCGTGATAAAAGCGCCCCCAAGGCCGAACTTCTCTGCATACGTTATGCCGTGATAGCTGTCGTCCGGAGTTGTAAGTCCCGGGAACTTATCAGCATGCGCCATCCAGTCGAATTTACCGGCGTCTACGATTGCTCCTCCGACTGCCGCGCCGTGGCCGTCCATATATTTCGTCGTGGAGTGGGTGACAATATCCGCCCCGAACTCGATCGGTCTGCAGTTGACCGGTGTCGGGAACGTATTGTCCACGATAAGGGGAACACCATGGGCATGCGCCGCTTTCGCGAACTTCTCAAAATCCAGGACCGTAAGCGCAGGATTTGCGATCGATTCGCCGAAGACCGCCTTCGTATTCGGACGGAAAGCGGCATCAAGCTCCCCTTCCGTGCAGTCCGGAGAGACAAAAGTAAAGTCAATTCCCATCTTGCGCATGGTCACGTTAAAAAGATTAAATGTTCCGCCGTAAATGGACGCGCTCGAAATCACATGATCTCCCGCATTCGCAATATTGAAAACGGAATAAAAGTTCGCAGCCTGGCCGGAAGATGTGAGCATACCTGCCGTTCCGCCTTCCATCTCCGCGATCTTTGCAGCAACATAATCATTGGTGGGATTCTGAAGCCGCGTATAAAAATAGCCGCTCGCCTCCAGATCAAAAAGCTTTGCCATGTCGCTGCTCGTGTCATACTTGAAGGTCGTGCTCTGTATGATCGGGACCTCACGAGGCTCTCCGTTTCCCGGTCTATATCCTCCCTGTACACACTTCGTTTCAATATTCCAGCTTGCCATACTCGTCTCCTCTCCGGCATACTGCCGACTTTTCATGAAAATTCACTGCTGTCCGATCCGGGATGCTCCGTAATCCGGTGCCTCAGGCACTTTGCGGAACATGATCTGCACAGCAGAAAGATCCTCCTCCCGGTCAAACAGCTATCTGTATTT
Source organism: uncultured Eubacteriales bacterium (assembly GCA_900314565.1). GTDB lineage: Bacteria > Bacillota > Clostridia > Lachnospirales > Lachnospiraceae > Chordicoccus. The sequence continues at coordinate 47,654 of OMVU01000011.1, read as the reverse complement.
TAGCAAAAAGAGTATGGCTCTTCAATGGTCAACATATGCGACGGCCGCCTGTCACAGGCGTCCGGCTTTTTCAGAATACGGCCTTCGTCTTGCATTGCTGCGCTTGCTGTAGACGATCTCATCATTCATCGGATAGAGATCGTCCTCATATCTCCAGACATATCCTCCGTCTGTTTTCCGATGTCTTCTGCATACACCCGAAATATGCGTGATATTATACTCAGCCTGGGCTTCCTTGATACTGTCGTACCTTCTGATCTCCTGCATGTCTCTGGTGTACTGGACCACTTTTCTTCTGTGCATCATGAATCCCGCTCCTTTCGATTTTTCCTGTCCAGGCGATTACGAAAATCTGTGCTCGCTTCGCTCAGACAGAACGGTTTTTGCTCATTCCACATCTTTCGTTCATGAAGAAGTTCTAAGGCTTGTGCAGATTGTTTGAATTGTTCACACAATTTCATTCCGCACAGGGTTTCGCAAGCGCCTTTTTCCTTTCGGGCAATTGCGGAAGACCGTGCTTCATGGAAGTTGTATAAAGGACAGTATTCCGCAATTACCTGATTCATCTTCCCGGCGGGATCCCTGAAAAAAAGAAAATGCGGCTCCTCGCCGCATTTTCCAGTCTATCCTATTTAATCTAATTTGTAAACGGATTTTTTCAGATTATTTTAATTATTTTTGGATTATTTATGACAATTCAACGATTTATCAAAATTCAACAGCCTGTCTGCTCTTTCAGCCGAGAATAATATCGTATGAGGCCTCGAACACGCCCTTCGGTTCAAGTGTATTGCCCCATTCGCGCTCACCGATCTCCCCTTCAAAGCTGATCCGGTCTGCTCTTCCATACCAGGGCTCCAGGCAGACAAACGGAGCATCCTTTTTCGGAGACCATACGCCAAAGAGCGGCGCGTCAAATACGACAGTGACATAGGGCTTCTTATCCGGTGTGAGCAGAGTGAGCTTATGTGCCTGGTCGTGCTCCACGATCAGTGTATCGATATCGAAAAGCTCATCCGTGATCTTCAGGGTCCCGTCCGACTGAAGCTCCTGTTTCATGGTCTCATCGGTAAGTCCCGGATCGCCGCCCAGATTGAGAAGGGACACTGTGAGCGGGCCTTCCGTATCGAAGCCGATATAACATTCGTTTTTCTTCATGCCCTCAGCAGGAGGTGTATTGAAAGCCGGATGTGCTCCGATCTGGAAATGAAGCACCTCATCCTCAGACGGATTCGTGACCTTCCAGAGGACAGTCAGCGTCCTGCCGGAAAGCCTGTATCCGACCTCCAGTCTGAAGCGGAACGGATAGAGGGCTAACCTCTCCTCATTGTCCGTCAGAACAAACCCGATATCCGCGCCGTCCATCTCGCAGAGATCAAATTCACTCTGTCTCGCGAAGCCGTGCTGCTTCATCTTATATGTCTTTCCCCCATATCTGAACTCGTTCTTCGCGACCGGTCCGACAAGAGGAAAGAGTATCGGAGAAGTCCATCCCCAGAAAGCCGGATCCGCCTGCCACATATATTCCTGACCCGTCTTGTTATCGCGGATCGATCGGATCTCAGCGCTCTGCGTCCGGAATGTGACAGTAAGCTCTTCGTTCTTCAATGTGTACTCTGCCATGTGAGAATCCTCCTCATAAATATTTTTTATCGCCCAGGCGGCTCCTCTCCGAACACGGACAGTCTTGCGACAGGGATTTTGATCCCCTCTCCCAATGATCAGTTCAGAGCGCACGGTCATACTGTATTTTTCACATTCATCTGACGATAAATCATAAGCATTCTGCGTCAGAAATCAACTTTTTGTACCGGACTCCTCACGAGGCGCGTCTTCCATCAGCCTGCCGATTTTCTTTCGAATTCGCTGAATTGCATTGTCTATCTGCTTCGGCGAGCGATTCAGGATCGACGCGATCTCACGGTAATCATAGCCTCTTATCCGGAGATCCAGAACGACCTTCTCCATCCTGCTCAGAGACTTATAGATCTTCTGGAGAAGCTCGTCGGCGAATTCCTTCTCAAGAACAATGTTCTCGGGAATCGTCTCACTGTCCGGATAGGACTCCCACTCATCGTCCGTAAGACTGACCGCCTCGTCCAGTGTCTTTCTCTTCTGCCGGCCCGAAGCTTCAATCGCCTTCAGCAGCTGCCGGTCTATGCAGATGGATGCGAAGGTGTAGAAGGACGCACGGTTTTCATTTTCCGGATCATAGTCCCTGATGGCTTTATAGAGCCCGATCATTCCCTCCTGGATCAGATCATCCAGATCACCGCCCCGCAGATATCGGGACGCTGCACGGCTCCTTACGAGCGGTTTGTATTTCTCCAGAAGAAAATCTGTCACGGACAGATCTCCTCTACGGCTCTGCGCGATCAGATATTCATCGCTGTAATCGCTAAGCTTAAGTGATTTTTCCAAATGCCACCTCTGACAGTTATTCTACGTTCAGCCCCTCTGCCGGACGATCTCATACATGAGAACCCCCGCCGCAACAGAGGCATTCAGAGAGTCGATCTTCCCCGTCATCGGAATTGCCGCGACATAATCACACTTTTCCTTCACAAGACGGGATATCCCGCTCCCCTCGTTCCCGACGACAAGACCGATCGGACCGGTGAGCGGAAGGTCATACATCCGCTTTCCGTCCATATCCGCACAGACGAACCAGAGACCTTTCTCCTTCAGCTTTTCGATTTCCCTTCCGATATTAGCGACCCTCGCTACAGGGATGTGATTGACGGCTCCCGCAGACGCTCTCACAGCGACAGGCGTGAGACCCGAAGCCCTGTGTTTCGGGATGATCACACCGTGGGCACCTGCCTGACAGGCGGTACGAATGATCGCGCCGAGATTATGAGGATCCTCAATTCCGTCAAGAAGCACAATGAAGGGAGGCTCCTGAAGCTCCTCCGCCTTCTTTAAGATGTCTTCCGTCTCCGCATAGGCAAATGCCGCTGCCTGGGCAATGACTCCCTGATGATGTCCTGTAAGAGACATCTCATTGAGCCTCTCCTTCGAGACAAAATTCACATAGGTCCCGGCCTTTTTCGCCTCCCGGAGAATAGTGCTGACCGGCCCGTCGTGATTATCTTCCAAAACAAAAAGCTTATCGATCGTTCGGCCTGACCGGTAGGCTTCGATCACCGCATTCCGCCCTTCGATCCTGCCGGAAAGCTCCTCCTCGGAAAGCACCTCGGACTTCCGCGTATATTTATCCGCAGACTGTGCTGTCTTTCTCTCGGAATGACCAAACGTTCCGTCTTTTCTGCGGTCTCCCGCTGTTTTTCTGTTATTATCCCTGCTCATTCTTTTCCACTCCGATCCTGATAAGCTCTAAATATCGTTCTTTCTGTCCCGTCAGATACAGGTAGCCGATCAGGGCTTCAAACCCCGTCGCCCGCCTGTAGTCGATGACCGTTGCATTTTTGGCCATTGTGTGGGATTTCGCATTTCTCCCCCGCCGGTACACCGATAACTCATCCTCATTAAGGATCGGCTCGATCGCCTCCATCGCTATTGACTGTGCACCGGCTTTTGCAAGAGCGCTTGACAGCCTGTTCAGCATATTCGGACTGCGGTCTGCTTCCTGTACAAGGTCCGTCCTGATTGCGAGCTCATACACGGCATCTCCCAGAAAGGCCAGAGTGAGCGGCGCATACATGAGCGCCTCCTCTTTCGTCATCTCCGGTACAAAATGAAAATCCAATTCCGCCTGTCGGATCGACTCCGGCACCTGCTTTTCTCTATCCATTAAACTCCATTCAGCAGCCGGATAGAAATCCCTGCTGCCTTCCACCGCATACTGAGCGGTTCATCCAGTGACACTCTGTCTGCTTTATCTCATAACCATACTTCTATTATCCCTCATATCGGATGGTACTTCAAGCATGAGAAAAAGGGATTTCCCCGGCTTACGCCACAGGGAAATCCCTTTTGGAACCTTTCAGTTACCCTGACAGAACCTATATGTAACAGGTCCTGTCAACCAGTCTGCAGCTCTTTTGCTGCTTACTGAGCCTTGTAGACCTCGACCAGCTTCTGCAGGTATTCGAAACGCTCCTTGCACTCCTGCTCGGATCTTGCGAAGAGTTCCTTCGCGCGTTCCGGATTTGCGCGCATAAGAGATGTGTAACGAACTTCGCCTGCCAGGAAGTCCTGATAGGACTCTGTCGGAGCCTTGGAATCAAGACTGAATGCAGCCTTTCCTTCCTTTGCGAGATCCGGGTTGAAGCGGAAGTTGAACCAGTAGCCGGCCTTCACAGCGAGCTCTTCCTCTGTGATGGACTTGCCCATACCCTTGCGGATACCGTGGTTGATACACGGAGCGTAAGCGATGATCAGGGACGGTCCGTCATAAGCTTCTGCCTCAGCGATTGCCTTGACAGCCTGGTTGAAGTCAGCACCGATCGAGATATGAGCAACATATACGTATCCGTATGTGATGGCCATGCCTGCGAGGTCTTTCTTCTTGGTCTCCTTGCCGGCTGCTGCGAACTGAGCGACAGCACCTGTTCTCGTAGCCTTGGAAGCCTGTCCGCCTGTGTTGGAGTAAACTTCTGTATCGAATACCATGATGTTGACATCACGGCCGGAAGCGAGAACATGGTCTACACCGCCGTATCCGATATCATATGCCCAGCCGTCACCACCGAAGATCCACTGGCTCTTCTTAGCCAGGAAGTCCTTCTTTGCGATGATTTCCTTTGCATCCGCGGAATCGACGTCAGCAAGAGCTGCAACCAGTGCATCTGTTGCTGTTCCGTTCTCAGCACCCTTCTTGTATGTATCGAGCCAAGCCTGGCCTTCCGCTGCGCCCTTGCCGCCTTCTGCGACAATGTTCTCAACGTGAGCCTTGAGGCCTTCACGGACTGCCTTCTGAGCAAGGAACATACCGTAACCGAACTCAGCGTTGTCCTCGAACAGGGAGTTATCCCATGCCGGGCCCTTGCCTTCCGGTGTAACAGTGTACGGTGTGGACGGTGAGCTGTTGCCCCAGATGGAGGAGCAGCCTGTCGCGTTCGCGATGTACATTCTGTCGCCGAAGAGCTGTGTGATCAGCTTAGCGTACGGAGTCTCGCCGCAGCCTGCGCATGCGCCGGAGAACTCAAGCAGCGGCTGCTTGAACTGGCTGCCCTTGACTGTAGCTTCTTTGAACTTCGCAACGACATCGTTCTTGACCGGAGTCTTTACAAGGTAATCGAAGTACGGCTGTACAGCGTCGACGTTCGCTTCCATGTTGACCATCTCGAGAGCCTTTGCGCCCTTCTTGCCCGGGCAGACATTTGCGCAGGAGCCGCAGCCCGTGCAGTCAAGTCCGGAGATACCGATCGTAAACTTGTATGCAGGCTCTTTGATACCCATGAGCGGAAGTGTCTGAAGGCCTTCCGGAGCGTTCGCAACTTCCTCATCGGTAAGAGCAAATGTACGGATTACAGCATGCGGGCAGACATAGGAGCATCTGCCGCACTGGATGCAGTTGTTCGGATCCCACTTCGGGATATTGACAGCGATACCGCGCTTCTCGTATGCGGAGGAGCCGGACGGTGTGGAGCCGTCTACATAATCAAGGAATGCGGAAACCGGCAGGTTGTTGCCTTCCTGTGCGGAGACAGCGTTCTGTACTGTGTTGACGAACTTGACGACGTCTTCTCTGCCTTCTGTGACTTCCTTGTAATCAAGGCCTTCATCTTCGCAGTTTGCCCACTCAGCCGGTACTTCGAACTTGCGGACCTGCTTAGCGCCTTCTTCGATCGCAGCCCAGTTCTTCTCGACAATATCCTGTCCCTTGCGGCCGTAGGTCTTCTGTGCAGCTTCCTTCATAAGACGGATAGCGTCCTCTTCCGGAATGATGTTCGCCAGTTTGAAGAATGCGGACTGAAGGATCGTGTTGATACGTGTCGGGCCCATGCCTACAGCGATACCGATCTTGACACCGTCGATGACATAGAACTTGATATCGTGCTCAGCCATGAATTTCTTCATCTGGCCCGGAAGATGCTGGCCGATCTCCTCATCTGACCATGCGCAATTGAGAAGGAATGTTCCGCCGTCTACGATCTCCTGCGCCATGTTGAACTTGCGGACGTATGCCGGATTGTGGCATGCCACGAAGTCAGCCTTGCGGATGAGATATGTGGACTTGATCGGCTTCTTGCCGAAGCGGAGGTGGGACATCGTGACACCGCCGGACTTCTTGGAGTCATAATCAAAGTAAGCCTGCGCGTACATGTCAGTGTTGTCGCCGATGATCTTGATGGAGTTCTTGTTCGCACCGACAGTACCGTCAGCACCAAGTCCCCAGAACTTGCAGTTCACTGTGCCTTCCGGTGTCGCGACGAACTTCGGACCGGTCTTCAGGGACAGGTTCGTGACATCATCTTCGATACCGAGCGTGAAGCGCTTCTTGTCAACATTTTCAAAGACAGCCTTGATCTGTGCCGGATCCGTATCCTTGGAGCCGAGACCATAGCGTCCGGAATTGACTTTGACGTTCTTGAACTCGGAATCAAAGAGTGCGGAGACAACGTCGAGGTAAAGCGGCTCGCCGGCAGCGCCCGGTTCCTTTGTCCTGTCGAGGACGTTGATGACCTTTGCGGTCTTCGGGATCGCTGCAAGAAGTGCATCGTTGCAGAACGGACGATACAGTCTGACTTTGATGACACCGACCTTGGCCCCTTCCTTCTCGCGCATATAATCGATGGTCTCATCGATCGTCTCGCAGACGGAGCCCATAGCGATGATGACGGATTCCGCTTCCGGATCGCCATAATAGTTGAAGAGGCTGTAGTTCGTACCGATCTTCTCGTTGATCTTGTTCATGTACTTCTCAACGATTGCCGGCATCTTATCATATGCAGAGTTGCATGCTTCACGAGCCTGGAAGAAGATATCCGGGTTCTGAGCGGAGCCTCTCTGGCACGGATGATTCGGATTCAGAGCATGATCGCGGAATTTCTGGATCGCTTCATGATCGACCATCTCGTTCAGATCAGCATAATCCCATGTACGGATCTTCTGGATCTCGTGTGATGTACGGAAACCATCGAAGAAGTTAATGAAAGGAAGGCTGCCTTCTACAGCTGCCATATGTGCTACCGGTGCAAGGTCCATAACTTCCTGTACGGAAGATTCGCAGAGCATGCAGGCACCTGTCTGACGACATGCATAGACGTCAGAGTGATCACCGAAGATCGAGAGTGCGTGGGATGCGAGCGCACGTGCAGAAACATGAAGGACGCCCGGGAGCTGCTCGCCGGCTACCTTGTAGATATCCGGGATCATAAGAAGAAGTCCCTGGGAAGCAGTGTAGGTAGTTGTCATAGCGCCTGCAGCAAGAGAGCCGTGGAAAGCACCTGCAGCGCCTGCCTCGGACTGCATCTCGGTGACCTGTACTTCTGTCCCGAAGATGTTCTTTCTTCCTGCCGTAGCCCACTCATCGACATGCTCGGGCATGACAGATGACGGTGTGATCGGAAAGATGGTAGCGACTTCGGTGAACGCATAGGACGCATGCGCAGCGGCCTCGTTACCATCCATGGTCAGCCATTTTCTGTTATCCATATATTACCTCCTTGAGTAATGCAAAATTAAGCATTACGGCTCCCATTACTCTCAAAAAACCGCATGCTTTCTTTTAAAAGCCTGACAAAATTATATCACCCGCAAAATTGAATGTCTATGTATGTTCTGTCAATAATGCACAAAATCTTGTATAAAAATGAATACGAATTCGCAATAGCTAACTCAATTTCCTTTTCTATCTGAGCCTTTTCTTTAAATGTACTTCCGGAAAAAGAGCCTTCATACCTGCCAAAAAGGACCCGTCCCCGCGGGAGAATAAGGAATTCTCACGCAGGAACGGGTCCGTATATTTTACATCAATGTGGAAAGACCCACGCTTCTGCAGGCGGCGGATCCGGGAATTTCCCACATTTCTTTCCACGCTGCAGATCACGTAAGACCGATCAGTCATCAGCCTCCTGATCTTCACTTGCAATATAGATCTGACGCTTCTTCGCCATGACATCCGAAGCGAGATATTCGTCATAGGTTCCGACCTTATCGATCAGAGTTCCGTCAGGCAGGAACTCCATGATGCGGTTCGCAGTCGTCTCCACGATCTGATGATCGTGGGATGTGAAGAGAAGAACGCCCGGGAACTTGATCATCCCGTTGTTGAGGGCTGTGATGGCCTCCATGTCAAGATGGTTCGTAGGCTCGTCAAAAATAAGAACATTCGCCCCGGAGATCATCATCTTCGAGAGCAGGCATCTGACCTTCTCGCCACCGGACAGTACCCTGACCCGCTTGATCCCGTCCTCTCCGGCGAACAGCATGCGGCCGAGGAAGCCCCGGACATAGGTCGTGTCTTTGTTTTCCGAATACTGGGTCAGCCAGTCGGCAATCGTCAGGTCGCTGTCAAATTCAGCGTTATAGTCATGCGGGAAATAAGCCCTGCTCGTCGTGATCCCCCACTTATAGTATCCCTCGTCAGGCTCCATGTTTCCCATAAGGATTTCAAAGAGCGTCGTCTTCGCCTTCTCATTTCCGCCGACAAAAGCCACCTTATCGGTGCGGTTGATGATGAAGTTCAGATCCTTGAAAATGACTTCCCCGTCGATCGTCTTTGAGAGATGCTCGACGAAGAGCACGTCATTTCCGATCTCACGGTTCGGACGGAAATCAATATACGGATACTTTCTGCTGGACGGGACCATGGCGTCGAGTTGGATTTTTTCAAGTGCTCTCTTCCTGGACGTCGCCTGTTTGGACTTCGAGGCGTTCGCGGAGAATCTGGAGATAAATTCCTGGAGCTCCTTGATCTTCTCCTCTTTCTTGCGGTTCTCTTCCTTCATCTGCTTGATGAGCAGCTGGGACGACTCGAACCAGAAATCATAATTTCCGGCGTAGAGACGGATCTTTCCGAAATCGATATCCGCTGTGTGCGTGCAGACCTTGTTCAGGAAATAGCGGTCATGCGAGACCACGATGACCGTATTGCTGAAGTTGATCAGGAATTCCTCGAGCCACTCGATGGCGCTCATGTCCAGGTGGTTAGTCGGCTCGTCGAGGAGCAGGATATCCGGGTTCCCGAAAAGTGCCTGCGCAAGGAGGACCTTGACCTTGACCGGACCGTCGAGGGTCCCCATGATCTCATGATGCATCTCTGTCTCGATCCCGAGTCCGTTCAGAAGGCTCTCCGCGTCGGATTCCGCTTCCCAGCCGTTCATATCCGCAAACTCCGCCTCGAGCTCAGACGCATGGATGCCGTCCTCGTCGGAGAAGTCCTCCTTCATGTAGAGGGCATCTTTTTCTTTCATGATATCATAAAGACGTCTGTTGCCCATGATGACCGTATCGAGGACATCATACTCGTCATATTTAAAATGGTCCTGCTCGAGAAATGAGATCCGGTCGCCCGGGGTCACCGTAATGGTCCCGTTCGTCGTCTCGAGCTGTCCGTCAAGAATTTTCAGAAATGTCGATTTTCCGGCGCCGTTCGCACCGATGAGACCGTAGCAGTTGCCTTCCGTGAACTTGATATTGACATCCTCGAAAAGCGCCTTCTTTCCAACACGATATGTTACATTGTTAGCAGCAATCATTGCTCTCTCCTGTATTTCCCTGCAATCTGACAAAAGCTCTGCAGATCCTGCTTATCCCTTCAGCGATGAGCCGGATCCTGCAAAATCCTTCACTCCTGTGTCATCTTATAATAAAGCTGCCTGCCTGTCAAAGAAAACGTTCATGGTTTTCTCTCACGCCCGTCTCCGCCCGGCCGGCCCCTGATCGATCCGGTTCCTTCTTCGCTCCGCCGCGATCCTCCTCTCCATCTTCCGCTCATGACTGACCTGCCAGAACGAATAGACGATGAGCACGAACATGACAGCGGCAAGGACTCCGGTCATATCTACGCAGACATCCGTGAACATGCCTGCCCGGCCCCCCACCTTCGTCTGGTGGAATTCATCGAGGCACGCATAGATAAAAGACACAAAGATTGCAGCTGCCATCGCCCGGGTCGCCACAGTGGAAGCAAGAAATGAAAGAAATAAAAGAACGAAGAGGACCCCGAACTCTCCCATATGCGCGCATTTCCTCACATACGGATGCATGATTTCCACAAGATAGTCTGTATCGATCCCTTCTCCGCCGCGGAGGATCCTGATGATGTCAACGATCTTCCACGTAACCTTGAGCGATATCCCAGAGGAAACCGAAGCTGTCTGTCCGGAAAACGAAAAGATCACGAACATCCAGACCACCGCCGGAAGATACCAGAAATATTTACGAATTATCCTCAATATTAAACTCCTTTACTTGTCGCCTCCTCTGATTTTGAGTATAATAAATTCAGTCACCAAAGCCCCCGCGTGCATTCGTGCGGGGACAGCGCGATACGCTGTTACAGCAGTTTCTTCGCCGTATTTTACACAAAGGAGCGCATACACATGTTCAAAAAAAAGCAGCAGTCCACGGATGCCATCCTTGGCATTGCAATCCTTGTATTTATGCTCATACTCGCACTTCTGTCAACAATCGCGGACAGCAGGAACTGATTCCTGCTGTCTTTTCTTTTTCGAACACGATCATTTTTCAGGGGCTTCCGGCTCCTCATTTCCTGTAGGTACAAAAACGATCTTCATATGATCCTGCTCGCCCCGCAGCATGCCGATGGCCTCCTCATACTTTTCCAGCGGAAATGTATTCGAGACAATTTCGCCCGGATCGATCAGACCCTCTTTGATATAGGAGATGATCCTCGTCCAGTCATTCTTCCCGGAGTTATACCCTGAATTCCACAGGCCCCGGAACTGGATCTCTTTTCTCAGAAGCTTCCAGTACAGATTCTGCCCGATCGTAATATCACCGTCCGGCTCCCCGACCCCGACAATTTTCGTCTGCTCGCCGGCCACCGCAATCGCATAGGCAAGAGATTCGGAACTGCCGACACACTCATAGACGACGTCTGCCATATGTCCGACCGTAAGAGTATGGACAGCCTCCTCCGGATCCCATATTTTCGCGTTGACGACATGATCGCACGCTTTTGAGATCCTCTTCACCTTCTCCGTACTGTGTCCGATCACGATCACTTTGCCCGCGCCCCGGATCTTGGCAATCAGAGCCGTCAGATACGCCATCGTCCCCGTTCCGATCACGACAGCAATATCACCGTGCTGAAGGCCGGAAAGCCGCACGGCATGACTGCAGACCGCTGCCGGCTCACAGATGACGGCATCGAGGCTGTTCATTTCCTCGGGAATGAGCACGAGGTTAAAGACCGGAACGGTAACATACTCCGCAAAGCCCCCGTCCCGTCTTGTTCCGAAGTAATCATAGTGCCCGCAAAGTTCATATTCCTCGCGCATGCATGAATCGCACTGGCGGCACGGGAGCAGCGGATAGACTGCCGCGCGCTTGCCCAGAAGTTCTTCACGCACGCCCGGTCCCAGCTCTGTCACAGTCCCGACAAATTCATGTCCGGGGATCAGCGGCATCTGATGCGCACCGTCTACATAGATCCTGTTGTAATCGCTGCTGCAGATTCCGCACGCTTCGACCTTCAGGAGCACTTCTCCCCTCCCCGGCTCCGGAATCGGAACTTCGCAAAGTTTTATATCCGCTATATCGTTAAGTACAAGTGCTTTCATGAATTTCCCTCCTGAAAAATGTCGGATGCCGATCCCTGTTCCAGCCTTCAGGTAAACTATTGCGGCACAGATAAAAATCAGCTAAAATTATAGAAAACGTTCATGAAGGTCTATGCCGCATGAACGAGATCAAGAATGCCTTGATCTTAAATAAAATTTTAAAAAGACTCACCACGAGAGGAGTGACTATGGAAGAAGTAAAAAAGGAATTTATACCGCTGCCGGATGTTGAAGCCGATCCGATCGGTGCAGAAAACATTCGTTCCGGAATTGAACCGTCCGATCCGCTGCCCTCCCGTATGACCCGGGAATATTCCGAATTCTTACACAGATTTGATGATGCCGATCCGTTTGAACGGAGTTCCTTTGGAAGGCCGCTCTTCGATGACACAGACACCGACAGCTCCCACGGCAAATCAGAAAATTCATCGTCCCTTGATCTCCCTGTGGAAGTGATCCCGGCTGCAGAGGATCTGGAGGCTGCCGTAGAGCTTTCCGGGTTCGATACGTATACCGACCTCAATCTCCAGGAAAAGCAGTACGGAAACGCTGTCGATGAAAACAATGACGCAGAGCGGATCCTCGACAGCGGAAGTTTTTCTCTTTCCGATACCGATTAATGCGTGATGTTCCATACCTGCCGTAAAAGACCTCACGGTCTTCTGCGGCAGGTATTCTGTTTTTACAGCTTCTCCTTTGAGAAATCATTCCATACTGACGTCACATTGCTTCTGCGTAAGAGATCCGTTCGCTTTCTTCTTTTTTGCCCAGATAAGATATACACAGATCACGAACAGAGCTCCCGCGGACATGATGCAGCCCTCTCTGAGTCCGGGCGTATGATAAGAAAACTCTATCCTGTTCTCCCCTTCTTTGATCGGAACCGCCATAAATCCGTTGATGTCTGTGATCTCCACAGGCTCACCGTTGACAGAAGCCTTCCACCCGTCATCATTCGGGATCGAGTAGAAAGCGTATTTATCAGCATCCGCATAGATCGTCGAAGCATAGCTGTCCGTCGTCTGTACCGTGTCCTGCGAACATTCATTGAGGTGGGCTGCACTGATCGCGTGTCTGTGTTCCGTTGTCGCGATCCCGTCCCTCACCTCATCATAATGGCGAAGCGTGTCTGAGACGATCGCCTCCTCCTCATCCGGGATCACCAGCGTTTTCAGCATCAGGATCGCCTTGAAAGACGATACGGTCTCGTCGAACTCGGATCGCGTCATGTATGTATCATAGGTAAAACCGATCGGCGGGACCCCCTGATTATCGTATACATAGTATGTGTAGTACTTTCCCTCGACGATCTGAACAGGCTCTTCGTCCTCACGCGCCTCGAACTCTACGGTATAACGGGCCGAGACCAGATCGTAAAAACCTTCGAGCGGTTCGGGGCTCTTCACGTCCCGCTCCTGGTCAAGGGCTTCGTAGACTCTGAAGATCGAACCGGAAACCGTCGTGGAAAAATTGGATGTCGCCGGATAGGCATGTGTGATCATCTCAATATTTTCCTTGTTCGTGAACCGGAACTCCGGCGCATGACAGATGATCTCCTCCGAACTCTCGATCCGGTCTCTCAGATGGCGCGCGTCCTCCCCATGGGCCAGCTGATAGAGGAAGATCGCCGTGGCCGTTGTCGCAACGGAAAAAACGAGAACAGAAACAAGTACGACTTTCTCCGCTCCCTTCTCCATCCGGCAGAAACAGAGCCAGGTGAGAACCGTCCCCAGAACTGTAAAGGCCGCCCAGACGAAGAAAAGCTCCTTCCGGTAAATCTTGCTCGGGTCCGAATCGCTCCACTTCACGAAAATCAGAAAGAGGATAAAGAGAATCTGGATCGTTCCCCATATGATAACGGATCTCCCGATCGCCCTGTGCGTCTTTGTATGGCTCCTCTTCGTCCGCAGATCCTCCAGTCTGATCCGTTCCTTCTCCGCCTGGCTGAGCGTCGGATCGGGAAGGGACCCGGTCTCATCCTCCTGATAATTTTTCAGAGCGACCCGATATACCGCCTCCCGACGGCGGATGCGGCGGTGGTCCTCCTTCAGAACTTCATTTTCAAGATTCCACCTCTCTATGACCATGGCCGACGCCAGAGCCATCATAAGGATCCCCATATAATACCAGCGGCAGTAGAGCCCTGCGAAGAGGGAATACGCGGCATTGAAGAACGGAACGACCGCACAGACGAGACAGAACTTCAGCATCCTGGTGAGCCAGAACCGTTTTCGAATCGAAACAAAAGCGATGACGAGGATCAGTCCCACCATCGGAAGATAGGCGTTGCAGGAGGAGAAATTATTCTCGATGACCGCACTCTGATGTGACATGACTTCTCCCGGGAAAATCAGGCCTTTCAAAATATAAAGATACCGCTCTCCCGAAAAGACCAGGGAATTGGAGCCCGTATAGTCAAAGCTCACACGCGGATTGGCGATCGTAAAGAGGAAGGACGGAAACAGCAGAAAGCAGCCCAGCAGACAGCCGAGCGCGCCTTCAAGCAGAACATTGGGAAGCATGCCGATCCTCTTCTTAAAATACGGCACGAGAAACCGAAGCACATAATACGCCGCGAGGAACATGATCTCGCCGATTATGAAAAAGTAGTTCAGCAGCGCGTTAATAAAGACTGCGAAAATGAAAGGCCCTCTTCTCTTCTCGAGCACTAGTCCGTCCAGCGTGAACAGCATGAGCGGGAAAAGCGCGACCACATCGTGGAAAATGTAGAAGAGCAGATTCGTCGCCATGAATCCGGAAAAGGCATACAGGACGGAGCCCGTGAGCGACGCATACGGGTCTTTTACATACCTTCGGATATATGCGAAAGAAGTGAGCCCCGCGACCGCATACTTGAGAACATACAGCCATCCGACGACATACATGAAAGCGCCTGACGGGAACAGCATGGATATCCAGAAGCTCGGACTGCCGAGATTGTAATAGTGCATGCCCCCCAGAAAACTCGACCCCAGGTCGATCGACCAGGCCCAGCCCGTGTTCCCCGCCCTGATGGCGTCATTGACCATCATGGAAAACGGGACGATCTGTGAATTGAAATCACCCGCAAGGGAAAAGAGACCGCCCTGCTGGATGATCGTCCAGGTGAAGGACATGACTCCCGCCGCAAGGTTGATCAGAAAAGCAGTCAGATATAGATTGATATTCGGTTTTTTATGTCTGTCCTTCATTTCTGTCTCTTTCCTGCTTCCTGACTATCTGACATTTCACTGGCAGAACCGTCACACAGACCCGTTTTTCATCTCTGATACAGTATTCCCGTTCTGTCAGGATCCGACTTTCCTCTCTGACACAGTATTCCCGTTCTCTCAGGATCCGGTCTTTCCCTCCGCGCGGGTGTCCGCGGACACGGCCGTTCCGCTCTTGTTCAGCGAAGCCTTTTCCGAGTCATCTGATTTTGTCTCCGCTTCGGAGGTGACCTCAGTACGCGCCCTGTCAGTCTCCCTGTTCCCGGAATCCGTCAGTCCGGAGAGAGCTCCGAAAAAGGCCGCCGCCAGACTGGCCGCGATAATGAGTCCGATCAGGATCCGCCTGCCCAGTTTTCTTCTCTCCTCCGAAACCGCTTCCCGGTCTCTTTCATCCGGATCCGCGCTCCTGATCTCATTGATCTCACCCATTTCCACGAAAGTATCCGGCTGCCGGGTCTTTACTTCCACCTCCGGAACAGATGCGGGGTCCGTACTGTCGGAATTCTCTCCTTCCGGTTCCGCCTGTCCGGTCCCGGCCGTTCGCGGCTCTTCGTTTTTACCGGCTGCTTCGGCAGCTTCCTCTGACTGCAGAAGTTCCGCCGCGGCATTCTGCGTGGCGATCAGGCCTCTGACCGCGTCAATTTTTTCCATCCTGGCTATATTGTTATGCTTCAGAATCCGGAGGAGCAGGAGCTGGTAAATCTCGTCATACCAGTCCAGAAGTTCCGTCTCCGTAAGACCCGCGACAAAATCGTTCCGGTTCGCGCCCTCCGTATTATCCCTCCGGATACTGAAGTTCCTGAGCATGAACTCGATGCTCCCGAAGAGCTCTATATTGTCGCCCTGCTGATTATCGTCGTATTCCTCCACGATCTTTCCGAGGGAATCGAGAATGATCTTCTTTCTGGAGAGATCGCAGGAGACCGCATAAGAGCTGTACTCGATGATCATATCCCGGACCTGCTCTTCGGACGATTCTATGGCAGCGTCGGTCGCCGCGTCCGTCCGGATGAGATACAGGACTTCCTTCGAGGGAATATATTTCAGTTCATATCCGAGCCTGATCAGCAGATCGCGGACCTTAGACATGAGAAGTGTGTAAGTCCGGAGATTGAACTGGAAGCCCGGCGTTTTCTCCTCATTGTATCTTCTCCGAAAGAGTTCCGCGATGTTTACGGTATACTGCAGAAAAATGAGGACCTCATTTTTCGTGGGATCCGCATTTCCGAGAATGCCGTCGATGTTGATCCCATGACGCATCTCGTCGGTGTCGCGGCAGTTCTCGTTGCCTTTCCAGTCGGAGAAATAGCGTTTGTCGACAAAATTTTCAATTGTATATTCCTTGAATCCGTAGGTCAGTATCGTGCTCTCGAACAGCATGTGGATCTGTACAAGAGCGTCGTGATAGTCAAAATAGACATCTCCGTCGCTGGCACCGACCGGGACCCGTTCCGAATCAGTTCGCATTCATTTCCTCTTTTAGCTGCTGTCCGTCCCGGCTTTAAGCCGGACGGGAAAGAAAACGGATCTTATCGGCAGTCTCACAGCGGCTTTCAATAAGCATTACCTGCAGGGCAGGCCGGACCATGATTACAGTTTCCGCAGTGAGAAACCCATAATACAGAGATTATAACACAAATCTTTTCTAATGCAACTTTGTGCACCCCTGCATTCACTCGCAGGAACTTCCGGCTCTCATGACCGCAGCCTTCATCTCTGACACATACTCAAAAATTGCCTGCTCTGCGTCATCCCCATGCCCGTGGATCAGCCGGATGATGGCAGAACCGACGATCGCCCCGTCCGAAATGGCAGCCATCCTCTCCGCCTGCTCCGGGGTACTGATGCCAAACCCGACCGCACAGGGAATCTCAGGATTCGTCTCCCGAATAATGGACGTCATGCGCGAGATCGCGTCATACTGAAAACTGCTCCGGACTCCGGTGACACCCATCGATGAGACAACATAGATGAACCCCTTCGCACTCTCCGCGATGCTTCTGATCCTTTCGTCCGAAGTCGGAGAGATCATGGATATGAGGTCGACGCCGTATTTTTCCGTATAGGGCAGGATCTCCTCCTGCTCCTCGAACGGAAGGTCCGGAATGATGAGCGCATCGATGCCGAGCTCACTGCACTCCGCAAGGAACGGTTCATACGGAACACTCCCGTCCGTATCGCCCCTGTACTTGAAGACAGGATTCAGGTATGTCATAAAGGCGAGCGGTATCTCCGGGTCCTCCGCACGTACTTTCCGGACGACATCAAAAGCTCCGCGCAAAGTCATTCCCGCAGCGAGCGCCCTGGAATCCGCCTCCTGTATGACGGGTCCTTCTGCGGTAGGATCCGAAAACGGAATGCCGATCTCAATGAGGTCCGCTCCCGCCCTGGCTGCCGCCAGGACAAAGCGTACCGTGCTCTCAGCGTCCGGATCGCCTGCGGTAATAAACGGGATAAAAGCCTTTTTATTTTCAAAAGCATTTTTCACTTTGGACATGACCTGCTCCTCTCACTCGTGAATATCTCTGCCGCGGTACCTCGCAATCGCCGCGACATCCTTATCACCCCGCCCTGACAGGCAGATGATCACACTGTCGTCTCTGTTCATTCCCGGAACGATCGAGAGCGCGTGGGCAAGAGCGTGCGCACTCTCGATCGCGCAGATTATTCCCTCAGTCCTCGCCAGATACTCAAAAGCTGATACGGCTTCCTCATCTGTCACCGGCACATAGCTCGCGCGCCCCGTTGAAGCGAGATAAGCATGCTCCGGCCCGATCCCCGGATAGTCGAGCCCTGCTGAAATCGAATAGACCGGTGCGATCTGTCCCTCCTCATTCTGGCAGAAAATGGATTTCATCCCGTGGAAAATTCCCAGGCTCCCCGTTGCCATCGTCGCCGCCGTGCGTTCAGTATCCACACCATATCCCGCAGCCTCGCAGCCGATGAGCTCCACCTCCTCATCCGGAATAAAATGATAGAACATTCCGATCGCGTTGGATCCGCCCCCGACACAGGCAAGCACTTTCTTCGGAAGTTTTCCTTCCGCACGAAGGATCTGCTCTCTCGCCTCCTTCGAGATGACCGCCTGAAAATCCCGGACGATCGTCGGGAACGGATGCGGCCCCATGACACTGCCTAAGCAGTAGTGCGTATCACTGCAGCGATTAGACCACTCACGCATCGCCTCATTGACAGCATCCTTCAAAGTTCCCGTGCCGCTGTCCACCGGATGAACGCGGGCTCCCAAAAGCTCCATCCGGTAGACATTGAGCGCCTGCCGCTCGGTATCGAGCCTTCCCATATAAACATCACATTCAAGTCCCAGCAGTGCGGCTGCTGTTGCGGTGGCCACCCCGTGCTGGCCTGCCCCCGTCTCGGCGATCAGCCTTGTCTTGCCCATACGCTTAGCAAGGAGCGCCTGTCCGAGCACATTGTTGATCTTGTGGGCTCCCGTATGGTTAAGATCTTCTCTCTTGAGGTAGACTTTTGCACCGCCCAGATCTCTTGTCATCTTTTCGGCAAAATAGAGAAGGGAAGGACGGTTCGCGTACTCCGCAAAAAGGCGTTCGAGCTCACCGGTGAACTCCGGATCCCTCATTGCCTCCCCGTAGGCGGTCTCGAGCTCACCGAGAGTATTCATGAGCGTCTCCGTGATATACTGTCCTCCGTAAATTCCAAATCTTCCTTTTTTATTCATCGATGTTTTCCTCGTACAGTAAGGCTGCTGCAGTATTTTTGCAGCGGCAAAAAATGTAAACACGCATCGCAAACCGGCTTTTATTCCGCATTCCGTGCGGATTCCACGAAGCTCTTCATTTTCTCAAAGCTCTTTCCGCCCTCCGGATACTCGACACCGGAAGAGACGTCGACCCCGAACGGTCTGACGGTCCTGACCGCCTCCTGCACGTTGTCCGGCGTGAGACCGCCGGCGAGGATGAACGGTGCATCCACATTTTTTAAGATCGTCCAGTCGAGCTTCTGCCCGCTACCGCTCCCCGCATCGAGAAGAAGCAGATCGGCATGGGGATACTTTTTCCACGAATCATCGTCCTCTCCGGTCGGAATGAGTGCCCGTATGACCGGCCTCATTGTCCTCTCCCGGATCTCCGTGATCATCTCATCCGTCTCATGCCCGTGAAGCTGTGCGATGTCGATCGTCCCGTCAAGGAGCAGGCTGATGATCTTTTCCGGATCCTCGTCGACGAACACGCCGACCGCAGAAATTCCCGGATTGAGGCAGGCTCTCAGCATTTTTGCCTTTTCCGGATCCACCTGCCGTCTTGACTTCGCGAACACAAAACCGACAAGATCCGGTCGAAGACGGTTCGCAAAATCGATCTCCTCCTCCGTGCGCAGACCGCAGATCTTGACGATGGGTATTTCGCGGAACGGCAGTCCCCTGAGCTCCCGGAGCTTCTGACATTTGTCTCCCGCCCTCATCATGGTCTCCCCGATGAGGACCGCATCCGCGTCCATACGCTCTGCCATCTCCATATCCCGCCTGCTCTTCACTCCGCTCTCGGAAATGAACACCCTGTCCTCCGGAACACAGGCCCTGAGCCTTCCGGCATTTCCCATATCCACTGTGAAGTCACCGAGATTCCTGTTGTTGACCCCGATGATGCGCGCCCCGCAGCGGACCGCCATGCGGATCTCCTCCTCGTCATGCGCTTCGACGACCGCCGAAAGCCTGAGTCTTCTGCAGAGGGCAAGCCATTCCCGGATCTCCTTCTCCGTAAGGATCGAGCAGATGAGCAGGACCGCGTCCGCGCCGGCCTCCTTCGCCACATAGATCATATACGGATCGACCGTGAAATCCTTCCGCAGGATCGGCAGGCTCACCGCCTGCCTGATCTCCCGAAGAATGCCAAGGCTTCCCCTGAACCAATACGGCTCCGTAAGGCATGAGATCGCGTCTGCCCCTGCTCTCTCATATTCCACGGCAATCTCCGTATAGGGAAAGACCGGCGCGATGAGGCCTTTGGAAGGGCTTGCCCGCTTCACCTCACAGATGCAGGAGAGCGTGCTTTTCCTGAGCGCAGCCTCAAAGGGAAGGATCTCATCCTCCTCCGCCCCATGAGGGACGCTCCTTAAGACCCGATCCGGGAGGTCGGGATCTGCTGCCTTTGCAGCAATGACTCTCTCCCGGGTCTTTTCCGCGATGATATCCAATACAGACATTTTTTTCCTCCGTCTTTGCGTGCAGCTTATCATGCTTTACTGAGCCCTGTATATTTCTGCAGTTTATCATGCTTTGCCGATCTTAATGTATTCCTGCAGTCTCTCATTCATTCCCGCGCTCTGCGCTGTTCTTCAGATTCTCACGCATTGCTGAGCTCAATGTATTCCTGCAACTTTTCGAGCGCTTTACCGGAATCCAGGATCTCCGCAGCCACCTTCACACCGTCCGCGATCGACTCCGCCTTGCCGGCCAGATAAATGGCTGCTCCCGCATTCATGAGAACGACATTTCTCTTCGGTCCCTGCTCTTTCCCGGTCAGGATGTCCATTGTGATCTTTGCGTTCTCCTCAGCGGATCCGCCGACGAGCTCTTCCTTTGAGCATCGCGTAAAGCCGAAATCCTCCGGTTTGATCTCATAATTTCTTACCCATCCGTTCCTGACCTCGCAGATCGTGGTCGGCGAGCTCATGGAAATCTCATCGAGGCCGTCCTGGCCGTAGACTACGAGAGCCTTATTTACGCCGAGATTGAAGAGCACCTGTGCAAGCGGCACGCACAGGGATTCATCATAGACGCCCATGAGCTCCATGTTCGCGCCGGCCGGATTTGCGAGCGGTCCCAGGATATTAAAGACCGTGCGGATACCGAGCTCCTTTCTGACCGGCCCCACATACTTCATGGAAATGTGGTAATTCTGTGCAAAAAGGAAGATGATCCCGATCTTCCGGAGGATCTCTGCGCCCTTTTCCGGATCGACCTGAATGTTCACGCCGAGTGCCTCAAAACAGTCGGCAGCTCCGGATCTGCTTGACGCGGCACGGTTTCCGTGTTTTGCGACGGGAATTCCGGCCG
Source organism: uncultured Eubacteriales bacterium (assembly GCA_900314565.1). Classification (GTDB taxonomy): domain Bacteria; phylum Bacillota; class Clostridia; order Lachnospirales; family Lachnospiraceae; genus Chordicoccus. Next base: position 26,754 of record OMVU01000011.1, on the reverse strand, counting down.
CGGCAATAATGATGGAAGATGTCGTGGAGATGTTAAATGAATTCGAACGGTCTCCGCCTGTTCCGACGATCTCAAGAACGTCCTGATCATTCAGGAAGCGGACACAGTGCCTGCGCATTTCCTTTGCCGACGCCGTGATCTCGTCGATCGTCTCTCCCTTCATGGAGAGAGCAGTGAGATAGGCAGACTTCTGCACCTCCGAAGCCTCGCCTGACATGATCTCATTCATGACAGCCTCCGCCATCTCAAATCCGATATCCTCCTTGTTCGCCAGTTTGATGATTGCCTCTCTGATCATAATAACCTCCTTCAGTATCCCTGATTTTCAGCCTCCCACTGCCGGATGACGATTTCATCGCCCTTTTATCGTCAGTTCCTTGCGGAACTTCCGATAAGATCTGTTCTTCATCGCGAGTTTGTACTCACGAGTATTGCGCGATGAAGAATAAAAAACGTCCCCGGCAGAAAACTACAGTTCTGCCAGGGACGAAAATTAACCGCGGTGCCACCCTGATTTGCGGACTTTGCCGCACACTTACGGAACACTGTCATGTTCCTGAAGATTAACGCTCTTCCTTCGTCGCTCTATTAAAGCGCCCTCAGCGGGCCATATTACACAGCGCGCACCCGTCCGCTCCCACCGTCCGGACTCTCTCTTCGGCCGCCATCTGCTTTTTCTCCGCTTCATCGGTTTAAGGCTGTATCAAGATTGAAGCTATTATAAACCTGTTTTTCAAATTATACAAGTTTTTTTATTCTTTTTCTTCTTCCTCTGCATCCACACTGATCGAGAGCTCGCGGAGCTGCTTCTCATCGACCGGAGCCGGCGCATCGATCATGAGATCGGAAGCGTCCTTCACCTTCGGGAAGGCGATAACGTCGCGGATCGAATCAGATCCCGTAAAGATCATCGCCATGCGGTCCAGACCGTATGCAAGTCCGGCGTGAGGCGGAACACCATAGCGGAATGCTCTCAGAAGGAAGCCGAACTGCTCCTCCGCCCTCTCTTTCGAGAAGCCCAGCACGGAGAGCATCTTCTCCTGTACATCGTCCATGTGGATCCTCACGGAACCTCCGCCGAGCTCCGTGCCGTTCAGCACGATATCATAGGCTTCGGCGCGGACGCTTCCCGGATCCTCATCCACATGCTCGAAATCCGAAAGGACCGGCATCGTGAACGGATGATGCATCGCCATGAAGCGGTTCTCCTCATCCGACCACTCAAGGAGCGGGAATTCTGTGATCCAGACAAAGCAGAGTTCATTTTTATCGTAGAGTCCGAGCTGTTCTCCCATCTCAAGACGGATCGCGCCGAGGGACGCGCAGACGACTTTGAACCTGTCTGCCGCAAAGAGCAGCAGGTCTCCCGGCTCGCCGTTCATGGCGGCGATCAGGGCTTTCATTTCCTCCTCGGTCATGAACTTCTGGAAGGAAGACTTCATGCTCCCGTCCTCTTTGAGCTGAATATACGCGAGGCCCTTCGCACCGTACGTCTTTGCCGTCTCGACCAGCTTGTCGATCTTCTTTCTCGGCATTCCGCCCTGCCCCTTCACATTGAGTCCGCGGACCATGCCACCGTTTTCGATCGCGCCGGTAAATACAGCAAATCCGCATCCCCGGACGACATCCGTGACGTCAGTGATTTTCATATCAAAACGAAGATCCGGTTTATCCGACCCGTAGAGGTCCATTGCGGTCTTCCAGGTCATTTTCTCGATGCCTTCCGCCTCGATCTTTTCGGTGGCGCGCTCTGCAGCTTCTGCAAGCTCCGGTGCAAACCCGAGCTTTTTATACACATCCGGCAGTCTCTTCAGAAGAAATCCGAGCAGTCTCGTGTTGACGTCCATGACATCATCCTGCTCCACGAAGGAGAGTTCCATGTCGATCTGTGTAAATTCCGGCTGCCTGTCAGCGCGCAGGTCCTCATCGCGGAAGCAGCGTGCGATCTGATAATAGCGGTCAAAACCGGAGCACATGAGCAGCTGCTTAAAGAGCTGCGGGCTCTGCGGAAGCGCATAGAAAGAGCCCGGGTGAACACGGCTCGGGACCAGATAGTCTCTTGCGCCTTCCGGCGTCGAGCCGATGAGGTCCGGCGTCTCGATATCGAGGAACCCTTCCGCATCCATGAACTCCCTGACAAGAGAGACAAGACGGCTCCTGAACATGATCTTTTTCTGAAGCTCCGGTCTTCTGAGGTCCAGATATCTGTAGCGGAGCCTCAGCTCCTCGCGTGTCTCGATCCCGTCAAGAACATGGAAGGGGGGTGTCTCGGACTTGCTCAGGATCCTGAGATCGGAGGCGTATACCTCCATGGTCCCTGTCTTAAGATTCTCATTGACAGCACCCGCTCTCTTCTGGACGGTCCCTGTCACGGCGATACAGAATTCGCTCCGGAGCGTCCCTGCAAGTTCACCGAGTTCTCCGCCCTCGAAAATGACCTGCATGATCCCTGTCCGGTCTCTCATATCCACGAACACGATCCCGCCCTTATTGCGGCACTTTGCGACCCAGCCCATGAGAGTGACCTGCGATCCGATCATCTCCTCCGTGACCTCAGCGCATCTCATGGATCTCTTTAAACCCTTAATTGATTCTGCCATTTCTCCTCCTCACCTTCAGCGCGCAAAGAACTCCCTGATTTCCGTGTAGCCTTCCGCAGCCAGCTGATCCTTCTGGAATTTCTTATTTTTCTTCATGACCGAGATCGCGACAGCGCTCCCGTTCTCTCTTTCTTTCCGCGCCTCCGAAAAGACTTCGACAAGCTTTTCTGCGGGCATTTTCTTCTCGATCAGGAACGCGACCTTCCGCTCCGCGTCCGGGACAGTGAACCCGCGCTCGAGGAGCAGCATGATGATGCGCTCAAAGCCGATGGAAAATCCGACCGCCGGAGTCTGCTGACCCGTGAACTTTCCGATCATCTCATCGTAGCGCCCGCCTCCTCCGACGGATCCGCCGTACTCGTCCATCGCGATCTCGAAGATCGGACCTGTGTAATAGCTCATGCCGCGGACAAGCGTCGGATCGAACTGAATACGGAAATCCGCAGTTTTGACTGCCTCGACTGTCCGGATGATCTCAGGCAGCGGGGAACCCTCCATGAGAGCGGCAGGATCCTGCGTGTCGTCGAACTGGGCAAGATATGCGTCGACCGTCTCCGCCGGGTAAGAAGCAAGGAGCTCCTCCCGCACACCGTCGAGACCGATCTTGTCCATCTTGTCGAGGATGATGAAGACCTTCTCATAATCCGACTCGGCAAAACCGGCCTTCTTTGCCATATCCTTCAGGATCTTTCTGTCGTTGATCCTGATCGTGAAATTGTGGAAATCCAGTCTTCCGAGAACCGTCGTCGTTGCAAGGATCAGCTCGATCTCCGCGATATAGCTCGCATCTCCGAGAATGTCGATGTCGCACTGCGTGAACTGGCGGTAGCGTCCTCTCTGCGGGCGGTCCGCTCTCCACACGCTCCCGATCTGCAGGGCTTTGAAGGGTGACGGCAGCTCATTGGCGTGGTTCGCATAATACCGGGAAAGCGGCACGGTGAGGTCATAGCGCAGGCCGCTGTCGGTGACGGCCTCCTCCGTGGTCGGATGCGTGAGATCCAGCTTCTGACCTCTCTTCAGGATCTTGAAGATCAGTTTTTCATTTTCACCGCCCTGCTTTGAGAGCAGGTTCTCTATATGCTCGACGGCCGGCGTCTCGATCGATGAGAATCCGAACTCGGCGTACGTTTTCCGAATCAGCTCTGTAACATACATTCTGACAGCCATCTCGGCGGGCAGAATATCCTTCATGCCGTTGACCGGCTTTTTGATCATTGCCATTTTTTGCCTCTCTCCTGGTAATATTTTTTGTACCTGTAACGCACCTGAACGATGCAGAAAGGATCGTCCTCAGGGAATTTCCTCTGTCATTTCCGGCTCCTCTTCAGAATACGCATCATCCTCTATCCCCGCTTCGTTAAGGAGCACCTGATCGACATCGGGAAAGGAGACCCGATAGCTCGTGCCCACATTGTGGACAACACGAAGAAACGCAAGGAAGACCCTCATGTCAAAATGATTGATCTCCTCGATCATCAGCGCGATCGCCTCCTCCTCGGAAAACTTCTTCCGATACGGGCGGTCTGATGTCAGCGCGGCAAAGACATCGCATACACGGATGATCCTTGAGGAAAGCGGGATCGCCTCCCCGGCCAGATTATCAGGATACCCGCTGCCGTCGTAGTTCTCATGATGATAGCGGACAGTATCACAGATCGAATCGCTGTAACCAAGTCTCTGCAGGATCTCATAGGATTTCATCGAATGCATCCGGACGTATTTCATCTCCTCGATCACCAGAGGACTCTCAAGCTTCTCCTCGCCGTAGAGATAATTCGCAAGCGTCAGCTTCCCGATATCGTGAAGCAGTCCCGCGAGTGCGATGTTCTGCACTGCATCGCCTTCGAGGTCAAGCTCTTTCGCGACGTCCCGGGCAAGACAGCTCACGTACGTTCCGTGTGCCAGCTCCTCAGTCAGGTTGTAGTCGACAATTCTTCCCATGAATACTTATGCTCCTTATGCGCCTCAATCGAATATCTTATCAAAAGATGCGCTCTATTTCAATGCCCTGCAGCTGTCTTCTCTTTGAAGGCGAACATCAGGAATGCCTCGGCGTTCCTGTCACGCCGCGCGAGATGCGATCCGCTTCAGACAGATCTTCACATCCTTACCGCGACCCTCTCCAGATAGGTCTTCACATCCTTGGGATTGACCAGCCGGTCGATCCGTCCTCCGGCAGAGAGTACCTTTGTGGAGGCACCCGCCCCGAATGCGTGGATTTCCTGCAGCTCCTCCATGATCAGGATATTGTAGAGGCACTCGCACCCTTTTCTCGCAAATCCGGTGTTCTCGAGTCCGCCCTTCATATTTTTCTGACGATAAAGATAGTACGGCTGCATCCCCATCCGATATGCGGCGTCATAAGCAGCGCCAATAATTGCTTCCGAATTGTAAAATGAAAGTCCCTCGTACCTGCTGTAATCCTCGATTTTCCCGGCCATATGCTCTTCCCGCAGCGTTTTGGTGAGCCTTGAGGCACGCTTCACGGCAAGTGAATGGACTGTGAGGGAGTCCGGACCGAGGGAAACGATCTGCTTCAGCGTATTTTCCACATCGCCAAGCTCCTCGCCGGGCAGGCCCAGGATAATATCCATATTGATATTGTCGAAGCCGGCTTTTCTTGCCATCTCGAACGCACGGACCGTATCCTCCACGGTATGCCTTCTCCCGATCAGGTCGAGCGTCTTTTGATTCATCGTCTGCGGATTCACGGATATTCTGGTGATCCGATGCTTTTTCAGGACTTCGAGCTTCTCCAAGGTAATGGAATCGGGTCTCCCTGCCTCGACAGTGCGCTCGAGACATCCGTCAAGATCATAATACGTCTCCGCTGCTGTAAGGAGCCGGTCGAGCTGCTCCGGAGAAAGGGACGTCGGAGTCCCCCCTCCCATATAAAAGGTCACCGGCTTTCTTCCCCCGGCGCTGCAGCGGACAGGTTCCTTCCCCGGTTCGAGCGGGAGGCCGAGCATCTCATTCCGCTCCATCTCCAGAATGACCGCATCCACGTAATCGTCCATGGATCTCTGCCAGGCCGAGACCGGAGATGCGCTGAACGTACAGTAGAGACAGATCGACGGACAGAACGGGACATGCAGATACAGGCTGTACGTATCCTGACCCGTCGGAACCCCGGAGAGGATCCGCCTTTCATTTGACGCGACATCGACTGCAAGATCGATCTTGGCGTCCGAAGTCAGATATGTCTCACGGATATTTCTGCGGATCTCTTCACGGGACATCCCCTCCTCGAGCATCTTCATCGGGATCTTCGTGGGGCGGATCCCCGAGAGCGTCCCCCAGGGAAGCGTCCGTCCGGTCAGATCGGACAGACTCTCGTAAAGTTCTCGCTTCAGTGCATCCTTCGCGTTCTTCCGGTCAGTATACTCCGGAATATTTACGCGCAACAAAAGATCGCGGGCGGTGCTGCACTTTTCGGCGTCACCGTCCGTGTAAATGTTCACATCATCATCCGGAAAAAAACTTTTCACCAGAGAGTGGATATCATATAAAAAATCACTTTTATCAAGACAAATCCCTATATTCATGTGCTTATCCCTGCAGAATCATGATGCCGGGAGAGCGGATCATGCAAATCCCTCCACCGACTTCTCAAAACCGATCGTCGTCGTCCGGCCATGCCCCGGCAGGACGATCACGTCCTCGGGGAGTGTCAGCAGAAGACGCTCGAGACTTTTTTTAAGCTGTGCGGCTGATCCGGTGGGAAGGTCCGTCCTGCCGAATCCCGTGAAAAAGAGCGTGTCCCCGGCAACAAGGACCTTATCCTCCTCAAAATAGTAACAGATGCTGCCGATCGTATGTCCGGGCGTGTGCAGCACTTTGCAGTGAAGCCCTGCCAGATCGAGCTCATCGCCTTCCTTTACCCAGATATCCGCATCGACAGGTTCAAATTTCCCCATGAAAGAAGCATTCATATAAGGATCGGTAAGGACAGCCTTCTCATCCAGACATGCATAGACCGGAATCCCCGGATACATTTTCCGCAGCGTTCCGACCGCCAGCGTGTGGTCAAAATGCCCGTGAGTCAGAAGGATCGCAACGGGCACAAGCCTCTCTGTCTCGATCTTTGTTCTGATCCGGCGGGCCTCATCTCCCGGATCCACGATGAGCGCCTCCTTTGCCCCTTCTGCATGCAGCAGGTAGCAGTTCGTCTCGATCTCTCCGACCATAATGCAGGATCCCGTTAATTTCCCCATACTTTTCCCCTTTATGTACGCAGATTCTCTTACTGAATTCGCCGGTCCCGGCACTGAAATCCATGGTGGTCCGCAGCGTTATACTGAATCCCGCTTCCTGATCAGCTTGTCTTTCTGACCACGTCCATGATGCCGGAAATCTTCCTGATCTCACGGATCACGGCACTGAGTTCATCCTTGGAGTGCACAGAAAAACTCATATCCAGCGTGGCGATTCCCTGTTTGCTCGTACGCACATTCATCTGTTCAATATCGATCTTTCGGTCATTGAATGTCCTCGAAATGTCGACCAGAAGTCCCGCCCTGTTCTGAGCGTAGACCGAGATTTCCGCCGCGTAAGTCTCGCCTTCACCGCCATTCTCGGTGATCATCCATTCAGCCTCGATCAGCCGGCTCCTGTCCTCATCCGACATATTCATGATATTGACGCAGTCTGTCCGGTGGATCGTAACGCCGCGCCCGCGCGTGACAAATCCTACGATCTCATCTCCCGGGATCGGACTGCAGCATTTGGCAAAATGAACTGCCAGATCTTGAAGGCCCTTCACGATGATCCCGCCCTTTTCGCGGCGGACCAGCGGCAGCTTCTGCATATTCTGGGATGCAGCCTGCATGACTTCCTCGTCAGTGACCTTCTTCTTGTTGTCATTCTCGAAGAGGTCGATCATCTTGTTGACGACCTGCCCTTCTTTCAGACCGCCATGGCCGACTGCTGCAAGGACCGAATCCCAGTCACGGAATCCGTACTTTCGCATGACGCCGTCCATGTATTCATTTTTCATGAGATCCGAAAGGGCATAGCCCTTCTGCTTCGCGCTCTGGGCGATCAGGTCCTTCCCGCGGTCAATATTCTCGGATTTGAGCTCATGGCGGAACCACTGGTTGATCTTGTTCTTCGCCTGCGTACTCTTGACGATCTTCAGCCAGTCGCGGCTCGGACCTTTCGCGTTCTGGGATGTAATGATCTCGACCCGGTCTCCGTTGTTCAGAACATGTTCGATCGGGACAAGTTTTCCGTTGACACGCGCGCCGACCATGCGGTTTCCCACTGCGGAGTGCACGCTGTACGCAAAGTCGACTGTGCAGGACCCGGCCGGCAGCTGCTTGACATCGCCTGCCGGAGAGAAACAGTAAACATTTTCCGCAAAAAGATCGAGATCGGATTTCAGAAGGGACATGAATTCGCGGTTATCCGACATATCCTGCTGCCACTCGAGGATCTGGCGGAGCCAGGCGAGCTTCTCTTCCTCCTGATTCCCGCTGACGGGATGCCCTCCGGAAACTTCCTTGTACTTCCAGTGGGCCGCGATACCGAATTCAGCGGTCTTGTGCATTTCGAATGTCCTGATCTGGATCTCGAACGGGGTCCCTCCCGGACCGATCAGGGTCGAATGCAGTGACTGGTACATGTTCTGCTTCGGCATGGCGATATAATCTTTGAAGCGTCCCGGAACGGGCTTGTACATCTCATGAATGATTCCCAAAGCCGCATAACATTCCGGGACCGTATCGACGATGATGCGGACAGCAAAGAGGTCATAAATCTGGTCGATGGTCTTATCCTGATTGACCATCTTCTTATAGATCGAGAAAAAGTGCTTGACCCGGCCTCTCACCTCACAGTGGATCTTCGCGTCCGCCATGTGCTCTTTGACGTCCTGCACGATCCCGTCGACGAAATCCTGCCTTTGGGTCTTTCTGGCATCCACCTGCTGGACCAGAGTAAAGTAGATCGTCGGTTCCAGATATCGAAGGGAGAGGTCGTCCATCTCGGTCTTTATTTTGGAAATACCGAGCCTGCCCGCGATCGGCGAGTAGATATCCATCGTCTCACGTGCCTTCTCCCTCTGTTTCTCCGGCCGCATGAACTGCAGTGTCCGCAGATTGTGGAGGCGGTCAGCCAGCTTGATCAGAATAACGCGGATATCCTTGGCCATCGCGAGGAACATCTTGCGCAGATTTTCCGCCTGCACCTCGACCTTATCGACGTTGTAGCCGATCTGTCCCAGTTTCGTCACGCCGTCCACAAGGAGCTCCACCTCCTCGCCGAATTCCCGGCGGATATCCTCGTTGGTCAGCTCGGTGTCCTCGACGACATCATGCAGAAGGCCTGCAGCGATCGTCTCCTTGTCCAGTTCCAGATCCGCAAGGATAATGGCGACACAGAGCGGATGGATGATATAGGGTTCGCCTGATTTTCTGTGCTGGTTCCTGTGTGCTTCGGACGCAACTTTATAAGCCTTCTCGATCATGCTCAGATCGTCAGAAGGATGATACCGAAGGACGTCCTTTACCAGAGTGTCATAGAGGACATCCGCAGGGGTAAAATCTCCGGGATTCGGGATTCCGGATTCTACTTTGATCGGCCGATATGGAATTGTCCCAGTCTGAATCTCTTTCGTAATGTTCTCTTCCGACATAAGTGTTCCTCCGATAAAAACCCTGGGGAGGCTTTGGGTCAGCGGGTTATTCTTCAGTAACAAACAATTCAGCCATCACAGGACCGGACGGCTGAATTTCAGTTAAATACAGTACAGATTAATTACTTTCCCTCGTAGGAAATAACGCTTGCGACGTCATACTTTGAAAGCCTCTCGCGACCGTTCAGTCCCCGAAGCTCCATAAGAAATACCATTTTTGAAACGATCCCGCCGAGATCCTCGATCAGTTCCGCAGCTGCCTCCACGGTCCCGCCCGTAGCGATCAGGTCGTCAACGATCACGACCTTCTGACCGGGCTCGATCGCATCCTCGTGGATCTCGATGGTAGCCGTGCCGTACTCAAGATCATAGGTCTTCTCAACTGTTTTACCCGGCAGCTTTCCTTTCTTGCGGATCAGCACGAACGGCTTATGCATGTTATAGGCAAGCGCCGCGCCGAAAATAAAGCCGCGTGATTCTGCTCCCGCAATGATGTCAAAATCGCAGTCTGCCAGAAGCTCCTCCATCTTATCGATGGCAAGCTTCAGTCCATCCGCGTCTGAAAGAACTGTTGTAATATCACGGAACATGATGCCTTCCTTCGGAAAATCCGGGATAGTCCTTACGTAATCTTCAACTTTTTCTCTGATCATGAGCCTCTTCCTCCATGGAAACAGTATCCTATAATAAAGGTCATTATAGCACAAAATCCAGTTTTTGAAACCAAAAATATCCGGTCAGTTCCAATGAGATACGACAATCTGAAGTGTCTTCCTGCCCAGATATTCATTGATCCGGGGATAATATGCGATCGTCATGCGGGGATCCCGGCTGATCCTCTCCATAAGTGCCTCCGTATCGTGAAATGAGACCATCTCGACCGGGCCCTGCACGCCGTATCCCGATTCCGGGGACGACGTCACCCGGGCTTTCAGCACATTACGGTTCCTACCAACGATCCTCGGGGACGTAATGACTGCATTTTTCTCGGCAAAGACAGGCTTCTCGTTCGCCTTGCCGAAGGGGGCCAGCAGAGAAAGCTCTGAAACGAGCTCCTCCGTCACATACCCCACGGGCATCGGCACATCGACCACGATCTTCTCGCAGAATTCTTCGTCAGAGAGTGTACACTGTTCATTCAGCCTATTTCGGAAAGCCTCGATATTTTCCTCCGGGAGGGTAAGCCCGGCGGCCATGGGATGCCCGCCGAACTTCGTGAGCAGATCCTTCACGCCGCAGAGTCCTTCGAACATGTGATACGCTTCCACAGACCTTCCGGATCCCTTGATCCCCTCCTCTCCTCTGGTGAGGACAAAGACAGGATGTGCATACCGCTCACGGATCCTGCCGGCGACGATCCCTGCGAGGGACTCATGGAGCTCCGGCTGGTAAATGACAAAAATCTTATCTTTCGCCATCCCGCTCTCTTCCACGAAAGCGACCGCCTGCTCCACGCCGATCTCGGTAAGACTTTTCCTGCTGTCGTTGAGTTCCTTCAGCTCATGTGCCAGCCGCTCCGCCTCGAGGACATCAGACGTCTCAAGGAGCCTTGCGGCCCTCATCGCGGTATCGAGCCTTCCGCTTGCGTTAAGGCACGGGCCCATGACAAATCCGATGTGATAGGCATCCATCGTGCGAAGATCCACACCGCATTCTGCCGCCAGCTTCCTGAATCCCAGACTGTCCGCGTCCTTCATGCGGGCAAGTCCTTCCTTTACAAGGATCCGGTTCTCTCCGGTGAGATCCACGATATCACCCACGGTCGCAAAGGCTGCATAGGGCAGCATCTTATATTCGGGATCACCGCCCAATGCGAGGATCAGCTTCCATGCGACCCCTGCACCGCACAGCTCCTTGTAGGGATACGGGCAGTCCTTCTGTTTTGCGTCGATGACACAGTCACAAGCCTCCGGAAGCTCAAGGACTTCATGATGGTCTGTCACGATCATCGTCATGCCGAGCTCTTTCCCTAAAGCAATCTGGCGCCCGGCTGAAATCCCGTTATCACAGGTGATGATCGTATCCACACCGTCCGCCTTCGCTTCGCGGATCAGCTTTTCGTTGATGCCGTATCCGTCCGTCACACGGTCGGGGATCTTGATATCCACGTACCCGCCAAGTTCAGTAAGACCGCGGCGCAGAATATAGGAGGACATGATCCCGTCAATGTCATAATCTCCTATAACGCGGATATACTGCCTCTCCCTGATCTTTTCCCTGATGATCTTCACCGCTTTGTCCATATCTTTGAAAAGGAACGGATCATTCAGGTCCGAGAGATCCCCGTAAAGATACATGCGAATTGCTTCATCACCCACAATTCCCCGATTCCGCATGACCCTGGCGATGACCGGATCGATGCCGAATTTCTTACTGATTGCCTGAAAGTCAGCACGCTTGGCCGACATATACCATTTTTCCATAACCCTCTCAGTTCCCGGGCCGCAGCCGTCCCCTGTAAGCAAAGACAGCCGCGATATATACCGGCATAAGACCGGGCACATACTGCGGCTGTCTTCTGATTTCAGCAGAAATTACTGCCTTCTCTTTCTCTTTTTCTTTTTGCGGATAACATCCGGGTTGGAAGCAGAACCCTTTCCGGATCCGGTCTCGGGAACTTTAATATCCGCAGATTTTTTCTCAGTCTTTTTCTGAGCTTTCGCCATTGCTTCACTGTACGCAGCTCCCGTCTTGCCGAGCTTTGTGCGCATAGTGAACCAGAGCGCGCCTGTGATAAAGACAGACGAGTACGCACCTGCAACGATACCGACCATCATCGGAAGCGTGAACTCCTTGATGGACGCGACGCCGACGATATAGAGCACAAGGATCGAGGCGAGCGTTGTCAGGTTCGTATAGATACTTCTGGTGAGCGTCTGGTTGATCGATGTGTTCACGATATCCCGGAGCTCCGTCTCGGACTGCATTGCACCCATCTTCTCACGGATACGGTCGAAAATGACGATCGTAGAGTTGATGGAGTAGCCGAGGATCGTAAGCATGACCGCGATAAAGGAATTGCCTACCGATACACGGATGATCGCATATGCCGTCAGCGTGATCAGAACGTCATGAAAGAGCGCAATGACCGCAGCAGACGCAAAACGAATATCCTTAAAGCGGATAAATATGTACAGAAGCATGAGAACGACCGCTACGAGAACTGCGATAATGGCCGCTTTTCTCATCTCGCTTCCGACCGTCGCCGAGATATTGTCCGTCGTGATGGAGGCAGAGTCCACGTTGAAGTTCTCACCCATGGCTTCCGTAAGTGCAAGTCTCTCGTCAACGTTCAGTGTGCGGGTCTTGATGATGACCTGATTGTTGCCCACGACCTTCTGAAGGGATACGTTGGCATCCCCTGTAATATTCATTACGACAGGCTTTACTTCCGCGTCGAGCTGCTCAAGAGAGTAATCTTCCTTGAATTCGACCGTAGTAGAAGTACCGCCGAGGAATTCAAGGGAGAAATTCAGCGCCCTGTTCCCTCTTGCGGCATTGACTCCCATAGCTCCGATCCCGATCAGGATCACGAGAGCTGCGATCCCTGCGAACAGCTTCTGCTTAGCGATAAAGTCGATATTCGACTCCTTCTTCTTTCTCGCCCAGAGCTTCGGATCCCTTGCGCCGACCGCATAGACAGCATACACGATAAATCTGGAAATGACACAGGCTGTGAGCATGGAAAGCGCAACACCGAGTGCAAGGGTCATAGCAAAGCCCTTGATCGTACCGCTTCCGAGATAGCCCAGGACTGCAGCTGCGATAAGCGTTGTAATATTGCCGTCCAGAATTGCGGACATGGCCTTATGGAATCCCGACTTGATCGCTCCGAGGACGGATGTCCCGGCATTGATCTCCTCGCGGATACGTGCATAGATAATGACATTCGCATCGACCGCCATACCGATCGAAAGGATAATACCGGCGATACCCGGAAGGGTGAGCGTGAGATCGAATGCGTTCAACAGCACCAGCATGAGCGCTGCATACAGAACAAGTACGAACGCAGCGATGGCACCCGGCACAAGGTAGATGACGATCATAATGACGCAGACGATGGCGAGACCGATCGCACCGCCCATGATGGATGTGCGGATCGCAGTCTGACCGAGCTGAGCGCCAACGACGTTGGATCTGATCTCATTCAGAGTGAGCTTCAGTCCGCCGATACGGATATAGGAAGCGAGCTCTTTGGCCTTCTCCACAGACTCCATACCGGTAATCTCGGCTTTGCCGTCCGAGATCACTGCATTGACACGCGGAACAGATACAAATTCCCCGTCATAGTAGATACCGATGCTCTCTCCGTTCGCAAAAGCCTTCTCGGTGGCTTCCTTGAACTTGGCAGCGCCCTCGTCACTGAAGGTAAGAGAGACCACGTACTCGCTGGTATTCGTATCGCTCGTGCGGACGCCGCCCTCTGCGGACACGACGTCAGAGCCGCTGCATACGACGGATCCTTCTTTCTCCAGGTCTTCGATCGTCTTGGTCAGAGTATACTTCCCGGCCGCCTGATCAAGCGTGTAATTCTGATTCCCGTCGGCATCTGTCTGGGCGATAAAATAGAGCGATCCCGGAGTTCCGAGCTCTGCAAGGATCTCATCTGCATTGGTAACACCCGGAATCTCGACGTTGATCCGGTTATCGCCTTCCTGGTATACATTTGCTTCCGTCGAATACTCATCGACACGCTTCTGGAGCTTATAGATCGTATCTCCCATATCCTCGGAGGATGGATTTGCCTCATCCGCCTCATATGTGATCGATACACCGCCTGAAAGGTCAAGTCCGGTCTTAATATTCCTCATTGACCCGGTCCCTGTCTCCCCCCATCCGACGATGGCCGTATAGCCAAGCAGGACGGTCAGGATAATTGACAGGATAATTACAATAGTACCTGTTCTTTTCTTCATGACAAAGCCTCTCTCCTCATTGTTCCATTTCTGCTTCCGCAGCTTTCAGCATAATACTGCACTCAACGCGCTTACGCTGCAGACGGCATCCGATCTCATAGACATCGTTGATCCCGCCGGTAAAATTAAAGGAATTCGCCGCACAGCCGCCGCTGCAGTAGAACCGGGCAAAGCAGTCCTTACATTCTTCCTTCGAATAGACATTTACCTTTTTGAATTCCGTGACGATATCATTTCTCGTAATGCCGCGTTCCGTATCCCCGATCAGAAAAGCTTCGTTCCCGACAAACTGGTGACACGGATAAAAATCGCCCCATGGCGTCACCGCGAGGTACTCTGTGCCCGACCCGCAGCCGGACAGACGCTTATAGACGCATGGGCCACCCGTTAAATCTATCATAAAATGGAAAAAATTAAAACCCCTACCTTCCTTTTTACGACGAATCATCTCGCGGGCGAGAATATCATACTGTTCGCAGAGATAAGGGACGTCCTCCGGCCGGATCGCGTAATCCTCCTCGGGAGGCGCAACGACCGGCTCGACGGAGATCTGCGTAAAGCCGAGATCCGCAAGGTGCAGCACATCCTTTGAAAAATCGAGATTCCAGTGCGTGTAGGTCCCTCTCACATAATAGGAAAGTCCGAGCTCTTCGCGCATTTTTGCAAACCTGAGGATCTTCGGAAGGATCAGGTCATAGCTTCCCGCCCCTTTCCTGAAAGGCCTCATGCGGTCATGGACTTCTTTTCTTCCGTCGATCGAGAGCACGACATTGTGCATTTCCCGGTTGCAGAATTCCATGATCTCGTCATTGAGGAGCACGCCGTTCGTCGTCAGCGTGAAGCGAAAATGTTTCGGTGCGGCGGTCTCCTTCGTCTTCTCCTCGAGGGAATGCCCGTAAGCGACCAGCTCCTTCACGACTTCCCAGTTCATGAGCGGCTCCCCGCCGAAAAAGTCGACCTCAAGGTTCCGTCTCAGACCGGAATTCTTCACAAGGAAATCAAGCGCCTTCTTCCCCGTCTCCAGAGACATGAGCGCCCTTCGCCCGTGGTATTCTCCTTCCTCCGCAAAGCAGTATCGGCAGGCGAGATTACAGTCGTGGGCGATATGCAGACAGAGCGCTTTGACGACCGTCGGCCGCTTCGCAAACTCCTCTATGGCCGGTCTGTAGGGCTCCGGCGAGAAAAGCGTACCCTGGCTTTTAAGTTCCTCCGCTTCTGCAAGGACTTCGTCGATGTCACCGGGAGAATATTCCGCTCTCCCCCTGAACCGTTCTTTAAGGATCTCCCGGATCTCATCGCCGCTCTTTCCTTGCCCCATGAGCTCTACGGCATCGTAGAAAAGGTCGTCGGCAATGTGTACCGAGCTCGACGGCACATCGAGAACAATATTGAGACCGTTACTTTTATACTGGTGAACCTGCATATTTTACTCCTGAGTCATAACCTTTATTTCTGACATGCTAAAGGGGTCTGCTTTTCACAGACCCCTGAAAAATCACTGTAAAAATGTATTCGGACCTGCCGAATCACTTATGCTCGCAGCTCTGATTGCCGACCGTGCAGCTTGTCTTGCATGCAGACTGGCAGGATGTCTGGCACTCTCCGCAGCCGCCTTTCTTCAAAGTCTTCTGAAGATTCTTTGTATTCAGGCTCTTAACATGTTTCATCACAAGGTCCTCCTTCCTGATTTGTGAACAGTATAACACAGCGGTTTCCATCACACAAGATGGGTTATCTTCTAATTTTTTTCTTCGCACGCTCCGTTTCAAGCATCACTTTGAAGATCGCGGCAAGCGATGCAAAGGCAGTTCCGAAGTAAACGCGAGCCTTACTTGTATCCCCTGTCTTCGGATTTGCCGTCCTTATGGCCGACGCGCCCGGTGAAGAATTCTGATACGATGTGCCCGAAGCACTTCCCGAGCTTCCCGAGCCCGATGAAGACGATGAATAAGAAGACGATCCCGAATATCCGCCCGTTGATGCGGATGTCGAATTTGCCGTGACCGTCTTTGTCCCCACGGAATCCGTATTGCCGACCAGCTGGTTCGTTCCCGGTCCGGCAAGCTCCTCCGTCACCGCATCGATCTCATAGACGACCGCCTCTTCTTTGTTCCCGGAAGAATCTTTCCCTGCAGCACCTGTATCCCCCGAAGCAGCAGAGGCACTCTCTGAGGAATTCTTATCTCCTGAAGCCGTGGGAGCACTCTCAGCGCCCTTTTCTTTTTCACCGGCGGATTCCTTTTCCGCATCCTGAGCAGCCCCGTCTTCGGACATGCCGATCAGAGCAGCGAAAAATGAGGGAGACTCCTCCTCTTCCTCCACGGTACAGGCAGTCGCTGCGGGAATCACAGCAGTCGTGAAAAGGTCCCGGACGGAGGTGACCGTCACAGTCCCTGTGTTCTCTGTCGAACCGGTTTCTGCCGGCAGTTTTCCGTCGGAAACATCCGGAGCAGTCTCTGTATTCGAGGCTGCCGCTGCCGGCACACCGGCATCTGTCCCTTCTGCTTTATCAGCTGATTTCGGAATATCTGTATCAACTTCGCCGGAAAGGGCCTCAGAAGGATCCTCTTTCAGGCTGTCGCCTGTATTTTTTGCATCTTCCGGAGAAATCGTTTCCTGAAGAGCGTGTCCGGACGGATTCTCTGCATTCAAAACCGCAGGAGCTCCGGGGATCTCTGCCACGTCGGAAGACTTACGATCTGCCGAACCCGCGTCAGCCTGAGTCTCCGTATTCTCTTCCGGAGCGCTCTCTGCCGGGGAAGAATCTGCATGTTCTTCCATATTGTTCTCTGCCGCTGCACCGTTATTATCGGTTTCTTCCATGACGGAATCTTCCGAATCTTCAGGAGATGACTCTTCCTGTAAGGAAGGAACCTCTTCTGAAGAAGCCCCGGCTTCCATTTCCGCAAGAGCGCCCGCGCTCTCCGTCTCTTCCGGGACCGGGACCGGCACGGCAACGACCTCCCCGACCGGAAGAGCTGCAGTACCTTCGCTCATACCGGAAGCTTCCTGTCCGGATCCCGGCTGCCCTTCATCAGCCAAAACCCCGGAAACATCCTCTTTGGACTCTGCTCCGGATGCATCCGGAACAGGCTTTGCGTCCGCCTCTTTTGCGGGTGTCGGTGTCACATAGACGGGTTTCCCGTCCGGTCCGATGACCGGCTTCCCATCCTTATCCAGAAGAAGAACCGGAGTGACTGTTTTTGACTTCTCATCCTTTTCCTTCCCTGTTTCTCTGTCCGCAGACGCGGCGATCTTTGTCTCGCTCGCATACACCCTGGCGGTCTCCCCACCGGCCATACTGACAGTCAGCACTCCTGCTGCCATGATACCGGCCGCTTTCCAGAGATTTCTTTTTCTCATATAATTCACCTGTGGCAAAAGCCCCTTTGCTTAAATATACTCTGCTTAATGATAGCATACATGTTCGAAAATGAAAACCCTCTTCTTCTTGAAAAACCCCCCTGTATCATGTACACTCAATAATGGTCAGCCCGTCAATCAGATCACAGAATTATTTCAAAGGATTAAACTATGACGACCCCGCAGCTTCTGCAGCTTGCCTCTCTTATGATCCTCCTCTATCTCTCAGGATTCTTTTCCGGCGCTGAGACTGCGCTCACGACCGTCAATCTGATCCGCATCAGAGGACTTGCGGACGAAGGGAACCGCAGAGCGAAGACGATCCTCTACATCACAGACCGCCGCGCAAAAATGCTGTCCACGATCCTGATCGGGAATAACATTGTCAATATCGCGGCGACCTCCCTGACGACAGTTCTGGCAATCAGCCTGTTCGGGAGCTCTTCGGTCGGAATCGTCTCCGGTGTGCTGACGCTTCTGGTCCTCATTTTCGGAGAGATCACCCCGAAGAACATGGCCTCCGCAAACGCGGAGAGGATCGCTCTCCGGGATGCCGGCGTGATCCTTGTGCTCATGACGGTCCTGACCCCTGTAATTTTCGTCGTGGATAACATTTCCCGCATGCTGCTCCTGCTCCGCGGAGTCGACCCTGATGCCCGTCCCGTTATGACTGAGACCGAGCTCCGAACACTGGTCAACGTTTCCGAGGAGGACGGAGTCATCGAGAGTGACGAGAGCCACATGATCAGCAATGTGGTCGATCTCGTAGGCACGCGGGCTGAGGAGATCATGATTCCGCGCATTGATATGCACGAAGTTCCGTATGACATTTCATACGACGGTCTCATCGATTATTTCCGGGAACACCGCTATACGCGTCTCCCGGTCTACAAAGACAGAAATGACAATATCATAGGGATCATCGACGTCAAATCCATGCTCCTTGTGGATCAGGAGAATTTCAAACTGACCGATCATATCAAAGAGCCGTACTATACCTACGAGAAGAAGAATATTTCCGACCTTCTGGACGAAATGAGGGAGAAGGCATCCTCCGTCGCGATCGTTCTTGACGAATACGGTTCTGCTTCCGGCATGCTCACAATGGAGGACGTCCTTGAAGAGATCGTCGGAGATATCCGGGATGATTACAGGAGCCGCGATCTCGAGGAGATCACAGAGATCATTCCCGGAAGAGAATACACCTGCAGAGGATCTATGGATATCGATGACTTCAACGAGGAAACAGGGCTGTCGATCCATTCAGAGGAGTATGATTCAGTCGGCGGATATATTATCGAGCGTTCGGGGGATGCACTTCCCGCGATCGGAGACTATGTGACGACGGAAGACGGATCCAAGCTCATCGTGGAGGCGATCCGTCAGCACCGCATCTTAAGAGTCCATGTATATATCGCGTCGGGTGACGATCAATGAACCGGGGCATTCTTACAAAATTCAGCCGAATTCCCATGTTGGCAGTAAAACCGTCTCAGCAAATGTTATCGGAGGATATCATTCATGTATTATTTTATTCTTAACCCAAGCTCACAATCATCCGGAAGCAGGAGCATCTGGAACAGGCTGGCGACGATCCTGAAGGAAAAGAATATTTCCTACAAAGTCTATGCGACGACTTATCCCGGACACGGGACAGATCTTGCAAGAAAGATCTCCACTGCCGACCCGTACGCTACGATCGTGGCGATCGGCGGCGACGGTACCGTCCATGATATTTTCTGCGGACTCACCAACATCTCGACCATTACGTTCGGCCTCATCCCGAGCGGATCAGGCAATGATTTCGCCCGCGGAATGCACATCACTTCAGATACAGACAGGGCGATCGCCCAGATCCTCGATCCTCAGCAGCATATGAAGATCGACATCGGAACGATCACAGACAAGAAAGATCAGCGCTTCGGGGTGAGCTGCGGCATCGGGTTCGACGCGGCTGTATGCCACGAAGCACTCTCTTCCCCGATCAAGGACACCCTGAATAAAATGCACCTCGGACAGCTCACATACGGTGTGATCGCTCTGAAACAGATCCTGCTCTATGATCCGGGCCCGATGACGATCGAAATGGACGGCGGGCGGAAAATGTTCTTCAAAAAAGCGTTCTTCGCGGCAGTCATGAACCAGAAGTACGAGGGCGGCGGCGTTAAGATGTGCCCCGAAGCCCGTCCCGGCGACGGTATCCTCGATATCTTTGTCGTCTCAGACATACCGAATGCCAAGATCGCCGCTGTTCTTCCGCTCGGATTTGCGGGAAAGCATCAGCGTCTTAAAGGTGTTCATTTCCTGCGCGCGCAGAGTGTTAAGATCACCTGCGACAGAAAGCGTGCCGTCCATCTGGACGGCGAATCGGGCGGGATGCATAAGACGCTCAGCGCGACAGTCCTCAGTGACCAGCTGAGGGTCATCGTGGGATAAGAATGAAAAAGGTGAAGTCCTTCTCTGCGAAAGACTTCACCTTTTTTATCAGTTAAATCCATATATCTTCTGGACCAGATGATAGACATCGATCGCGATCCTTCTGCCGGCCGCAGTGGGCATATTGAGTGCCATCCCGAGGAAGCCTGCCCGCAGTCTTGCATAGAGCAGCTTATCCTTCGCCTTCAGATAATCCCAGAGCTCCTTCTTGGCGGCAAGCGACTCTTTATCCCCCTTCCGCATCAGCAGGATCGATGAGATCGACATCATGATGGACATATAGTGGACAAGATACGTTAAGTGCTGCCTCTCCTCCACGAGATGCGGTCTGTACTCGTCGATCATCATTCTGTTGACCCGAAGCTGCTGATCGAGGCGGGTCAGCATGACCTCCTCATTGACGCTCTGGTCATTTCTCCCGATGAAGTAGCGGTAAAGCGTGACATCGAGATAATACAGGTTCTTCGCGTAGATCATCGGCTGAAATGCCATCAGATTGTCGACGTAGAACGTATGCTCCGGAAGACAGATCCCGCTCTCGCGCAGAAGTGCTGTCCGGTAGATCAGGCTGTGCATGAGCACATACTTGCTGTTCGGCAGCCTGTGCCTGATATCCTTCCAGGTAAAGACCTTGTGTTCCGGGAAAAAGCCCTTATAGCGCATGACCTTCTTATGGCGGGCTCCCTGCTTGTCATACATATAATTGTTGATCATGACATCGATCGTCTTCGGGCTTTTTGCTGCTCTTCTGAGAACATTGAGCACCCGGATATATGCATCATAATCAAGATAATCATCGCTGTCACAGACTTTAAAATAAAGTCCGGTCGCATTCGCAAGACCCGTATTGAGCGCGCCTCCGTGCCCCTTGTTTTCCTGATGGATCGCGCGGACGATATCCGGATACCTCTTCTCATAATCCAGGGCGATCTTCAGCGTGTTATCCTTTGATCCGTCATCAACGATAAGCACCTCGACATCCGGTCCGCCGATCAGTGCATGGTCGATTGCCTTGCACATATAGGCTTCGGAATTATAACACGGAATCACCACTGTAAGGATTTTCATAAGTCCACCTCTCATTTTTTTCCGACCTTTATTCCGGCTGCATCTGCGTAAGCCGCGAACGCAGAAGGGATCGGATATTGCTCATTAATTATGTCTTTCTCGGCGAATATAAAACTGCCTTCTTTACTGTCATTCCGGGAGATCATGATCTCATACCCGGTCATGTGCCATTCAACGTGTGTAAAAATATGCTTAGCCTCCGGCAGTTCCCGAATGCGGACTGCATACATGCCGTCCTCCCGGGCAGCCAGAAGGATCTCCTCCCTCGCAAGCTTTCCCTCATAATTCGGAAACTCATACAGGCCGGACAGCAGCCCCTTATCAGGCCTTCTGCGAATCGCGAACCGCTCCCCGTCGGTGTACAGGACCACGGTACGTTCCTCGATCCTTCGCCCTTTCTTCTCCGCTCTGGCCGGAATCGAATCCTGTATCCCTGCCTTTTTGGCTTCGCAAAATGAACTGACCGGACACTCCATACACAGAGGACTCTTATTTGCCGTACAGACCATGGATCCCAGATCCATAAATGCCTGATTCAGGATCCCCCATGTGCCGTCTGCTCCGTCATGCGCCTGCCTGAGCCACGTTACAAGCTCCTTTTTAAAGCCTGAAGTCCTGACATCCCCCGTACAGGCGCGCAGCCGGGAAGTGACGCGGATCACATTGCCGTCGACGGCAGGCTCCGCCTTTCCGAACGCGATCGAAGCGATCGCTCCGGCCGTATACTCTCCGATTCCCGGAAGTTTTCTGAGCTCTCCGGCATCCTCGGGAAGCTTTCCGCCGTACTTCTCCATGATCAGACGTGCAGCTTTCTGAAGATTGCGGGCACGGCTGTAGTAGCCAAGCCCTTCCCAAAGCTTGAGAAGCTGATCCTCCGGACAGGCCGCAAGACTTTCGATATCGGGGAGCGCGGCAAGAAAGCGCTCGTAATATCCGCAGACTGCCTCTATACGCGTCTGCTGCAGCATGATCTCAGAGACCCATATCCTGTACGGATCCTTTGTCTCCCGCCACGGCAGTAGACGGCATTCGCTATTATACCACAGAATAAGCGGCTTTACAAAAGCAGAAGGCATTGTTATACTCCAAAAGTAACGAAAGTAACGAAAAGAAACGAAAAACAGAATAATAATAACGTATCGAAAAGTACTGAAGGAACTGACGGTACCCCGGCCGGTCGACCGGCCGTAATTCGATTGCGAAGACCGCAAAGCGGTTCTCATGATATGGAGGTCTTTATGGATTCAATCATTTTTGATGTAGACGGAACCCTTTGGGACTCAACAGAAAAAGTCGCCATCGCCTGGCAGAAAGTCGTGGAACGCCACAACGTTCCCTCGGATCACATTACCGCTGCGCGCTTAAAGCAGGAATTCGGGAAGACAATGGTCGCCATTTCCCGCTCGCTTTTCCCGGATCTTCCGGAAGAAATCGCTCTGGACATTTCAAACGAGAGCTGTACCTACGAAATAGACTATCTTCTCATGGACAGCCCGGAAGCATATCCCGGTGTCGCCGAAACATTCAAAACCATCTCCAAGAAGCTCCCTCTGTTCATCGTGAGCAACAGTCAGGCGGGCTACATAGAGGCTTTTCTCAAAATAACCGGTCTCGGGGACTATGTCACTGATATCCTCTCCTTCGGGGATACCGGAAATGAAAAGGACAGCAACATCCGTGCGATCGTCGAAAAAAATCATCTGAAATCCCCCGTCTACGTCGGAGATACCCTGGGAGACCTTCGGGCATCGGAAGCGGCGGGCGTGCCTTTCATTTTCTGTGAATATGGCTTCGGCGATATTACAGGGCACCCGGCAGCCGCGTATATCTCGGATATTACAGACATGATCGCACTCTGCGACAAGGGAACCCTCTGATTTCTTTCGCAAAATTCTTCTGTACACATAAAAGCATGCTTTCACCAGTGATCCTGACACTGTATCAGGTCTGCGGCAAGAGCATGCTTTCTTTTTATCAACTCAAACTTCCCACATGCATTTGCAAGGTGGCGGCCGGGAATATGCATGCTGTCACATTTTTATACGTATCCGTCTGCATGCAGGCTGATTCCCAATCCGTCTCAAAACACAATGACCGGAGTACCGACCGCATAATTATCCCAGATTGTCTCCGCTGCCCCGTAGCTAAGGTTCACGCAGCCGTGAGATCCGCTGTACTCATAGATATCCCCGCCGAACTCACCTCTCCACGGAGCGTTGTGCAGACCATACCCCTCGTAGAAAGGCATCCAGAAATCGACGAACGACGCGTATTCCTGATTTGCGCCCCGGAGAATCCTGTTGCGCTCCTTCATGTAGATCTCGAAGACTCCTGTCACAGTCCTTCTTGACGGAACGGAGTTTGTTCCGGATACACACGGCGCATCAAAAAAGAGTGATCCGTCCATATAACAGTATACATGCTGATTGGCAAGATCCACCTCGATATAGCTTCCGCCGAATGTATCGTCGACAGTAATGTTCATGGAATAGATCGGCTCACGGGTCTCCGACGTACCGGTCAGAAGATCCGAGAGGAGCTGCGCCGACTCCGCTTCCTGATCCAGCCTGCGTCCCCAGGTATCACAGGATAATTCGAGCTGACCTCTGTTCGTCGAATTAAAAATACGAGTCGATCTGAGCATATCCGTCTCGGACGCGGTCTGCGCTGCGTAATTGTCACAGTTCTCTTTGACGCGCTCCTCATCAAGCGTAATAAATCCATTCTCCTCGATCGTGATCCAATCCTTAAGCATTCCCCGGTCCAGGACCTTCTGCGTGCCGTCCGGCATATTGTAAGTCACCGTCGTCCCGAGGAAACTGTTCAGCATGCTCTGCTGGTCCAGGAGTCCCTGATCCGTGGAGTAGACCTGCGGCACAGCGTAGGCACCCGCCACGTCAGCGATATTCACACTGTCCTCCTCCCTGAGGACAGCAGCCTTGACTGCCTCCGTCACAGGATCGGCGATGAGCAGATTCCCCTGGGTCTCCGGCACGATCCGGATCGTATTATCTTCCGCCAGCTGCAGATACGCATTGGTCGGTGCAGTCTGACTTTCCTCCCTGAATTCAGGAAAAGCCAGGACTGTATTCTTTATTTTCTCCTCATCCACCTTGAACGCCTCGCCGGCTGTGTATTCCCAGGTCTCACCCAGCAGCCTGCCGGCACCCCATCTGACCCATTCCTGGTCCTCGATGATCTTCTTCGTCGTCTGATCTGATACATAGAGAAAGTCAATCTGATCAGCCTTCACAGTCTGAGAGGATCCGTCTCTGAAAGAGATTTTGATCTCATAATCCTCGACCTTATCCTTTAGAATGGCTTCTACTTCTTCGGGTGTCATTTCTCCGGCGTCGATCCCATTGATGATCGTTCCTTCGATAAAGCGGTTCTCATAGTGATAATACCCGTAGCCCAGGTAGGCAGCAATGCCTCCGGCCAGAATCCCCAGGAAGACCAGCGCAGCGATCAGCCCTTTTCTGCTTTTCTTTTTCCCTGGCTGCTCCTGTGCATCCGACTCAACGGCACCCGTATTTGTCAGCGCATCCCCAGTCCGGTCGCTTTCGGCCTGCCCGGTGCTTCCTCTCATCTCTTCGCCAGATGCTTCTTCACTTTCCGTAAAGGAAATTCCGGGTGACTCAGAGTTTTCTTCTGCGGCAATCCCATCTGTCACTTCTGAATTCTCATCTGCCGCTTCTGAGTTTCCATCTGCCGCTTCCGAGTTCCCGTCTGCCGCCTCTGAGTTCTCATCTGCAGCTTCTGCAATCTCTGCTTCCACTTCTGCGTTCTCATCTGCAGCTTCTGCGTTCTCTGCTGCCGCTTCTGCGTTCTCTGCTGCCGCTTCTGAGTTCTCTGCTGCCGCTTCTGAGTTCTCTGCTGAGTTTCCATCTGCGGCTTCAGAGTTCTCTTCTGCTCCGTCTGATTCATCTGTCACGGGATCAAAAAATCCCTCCTCAGACAGAATTACTTCGAATTCCCCTTCTTTCTTTGTTATATCCATAATGCCCTCCCCATGAGCTATAAAGATATACTGACACATCTATTGTTATCTTAGCATGATATATCCATCAATGAAAACATCGAAAAATCCATAAATATCTCAGAAATGAATTCTGTATCCTTTTCAGTCCCTAAACGTGTCTCCGGTAATTTTGAAGTCCTGCTTTCCTGTCAATTCGGGAAGATTTATAATAGATGCGAATCCAAATTTACGTTCACTGTTCATCCTGTGCAGTGATTGACTCATAGCATTCAGGAGACAATTATGATTCTCAGCTGGCAAAAGCAGTTCACACTTCTTCTCACTAAGTATTATGCACCTGCAGAAGCAGCACGTGCATCCTCTGTCCTGCTCCCCGCGATCCTTAACGACTTCAGAAAAATGCTGTCCGCAGCGCCCGTCGGAAAAGTACTCACAGAGTCCTACAACACGGAGGACGGTAAGACCGTGATCAAGGTGAAAGGGAAGAAAATGAAGAGCGGCAGGGCCTCTGCATTAGTGGTCTCAGACCTTCTGGTCGCAGATGTTCCTGTGCAGTTCGACTCCGTTCCCGGCTTTGGCCGCGTCCTTATTCTTGAAGGCAGCTGAAAAAAGTTATCACACGCAGACTGTGCACGAGAATTCTGTACCAGTGAAAGTTTACTTTGTACATTCATCTCATGATTGAAATCACCTGCATTCTGCGTCAGAAATTAAAGGATCTCATGCAGATGCTCCACCGATGAGAATACAGCTCCGGTCCCGGCCGCATGCTCACGTGCTTTACTCAGTCCTGAGCGCAGGTCTTTCTCCGAATAATGATCGGTATTCACATGGATTCCGGAAACCCCGCACTTTGCTGCCATCATGATATCCGACTCCATATCATTTCCGATCATCACGGACTCCTCGCGGAGCAGATCATGCTTTTGCAGAAGACGATCCATGAACAGAAGTTCCGGTTTTCTTATTCTGTGTATGGAGGAGATAAAGATATCATCAAAAAGATCATAGAGTCCCAGGACCTGCATCTCCGGAACCGTAAAAAACTCCTGCGCGTTTGACAGAAGGAACACTCTCTTTCCCCTGCTCCTCAGAGCTTTCAAAGTATCGATCGTATCAGAATAAAGAGAAAAAACAATTCTTGAATTGACCCTGAACGTATAGGAAAAGACACGCATCCACTCTTTCATGCGCTCTTCATCCCAGCTTTTCGGATCCCCGGCCCCTGCATAAGGATACATGCGGGGCGGATCGAGAAGCATCTCCCTGAAAACCTCGCCCACATCCGCTTCAGGCCATTTTGTCCCTGCAGATAAAGTAATCGATTCCTCCTGTCTTCGGATGAGTTCCCGATATTTCTTTTTCATTTCCATAGGCTTATAAACAGGACCATAAAATGCCATAAGATCGGCAGTCCGCTGCCAGAGCTTCGGCATTTCCTGGTTCGTGTGGATCCTGATCAGTGTCGCATACAAATCGAAGATATAATTCTTAAATTCCCTTTCCATAATGAACCTCTGTAAATAGGCACTTGCGAAACTCTGTGCGAAATGGAATTGTTTGAACGAATGTTCATACAATTTCCATGAAGCACAGACTTTCGCAATTGCCTGATGAACCTCTGTAAAAAATAAAAGGAAGGCGCTAAGCCTTCCTTTCACACAGGGGAAGCAGGAGTCGAACCCGCATTGACGGTTTTGGAGACCGCTTTCCTACCATTAGAAGATTCCCCTTTATACGCAAAAAAGGAAGCTT